>CAJLCI010000026.1 GCA_905205065.1 uncultured Eubacteriales bacterium
ATGAGGATATGTTTCAGCTTGTGGAAAGTATCAAAGAGCGTGGCGTGATTACTCCTGCTACCGTATCTGCCTTGCGCTATGAGATCGTTTTTGAGAGCAATAAGGGATTGTATAACCTGAGAGTATTCCTGCTCATCTAAATAAATATAATAGTCTTTCTGTTTCATCTGTCGCACCTCCTGCCTAAGCATACTATATACGATCGCAATTTGCTTAACAAGTATGCAAAAGCTTCCAAAAGTGTTATACGACAGACGAAAAAAGGACTCTGACCTTTTTTCGTCAGAGTCCTTCATTACTCATTGTTCAGCTTTACCACAAAGCCACTTATAACTATTTCATCTGTTGCAAAACTTTTTTATGCGTGATGTGTTGCAAAAGTGTTGCAAAAACGAATCGACGATTCAAGCTATCCCCGCAAACCCGCATAAATACTGGCTTTTTAAGCACATCTCAGCCGAGAGTCATCACTCCCACTCTATAGTTGCCGGAGGTTTACTTGTAATATCATATACAATACGGTTTATGCCATGTACTTCATTTGTAATACGGGAAGAAATTTTTGTAAGGATATCATATGGGATATGTGCATATTCGCATGTCATAAAGTCACTTGTCCGAACTGCTCGAAGCGCAAGCGTGTAATCATATGTACGGAAATCTCCCTGAACACCAACGCTTTTTGTATCGGTCAAAACGGCAAAATACTGATCAGCTTTAACATTAGATTTTTCAAGTTCTTCGCGGTAAATAGCATCCGCATCACGAAGGATATCTAGTTTTTCCTCAGTAATTTCACCGATAATTCTTATTGCAAGTCCGGGACCGGGAAACGGCTGACGGTATACAAGACTGTCCGGGAGTTCAAGTAGTTTTCCGAATTTTCTTACTTCGTCTTTAAACAAACCGGAAAGGGGTTCTACGACACCTTCAAATCCGAGATCTTCAGGAAGACCTCCGACATTATGATGACTTTTTATAACAGCGGACTTATTTTTGCCTGATTCGACAATATCCGGATATATTGTACCTTGCGCGAGAAATTCAGGATTGTCGTATTTTTTTGCTTCATCTTCAAAAGTGCGTGCGAATTCTTCTCCGATAATTTTACGCTTTTTCTCTGGATCAGTAACTCCCTTTAAGCGTTTCAGAAATCGTTTTTTTGCGTCGACATGTACGAAACGGAGATCACGTTTTTCGAATACTTGTTTTATCTGCTCTGTTACGCCCTTACGCATAAATCCATGATCTATATAGATACATATAAGCTGTCCCGGAATAGCTTTAGACAGCAATGCCGCGCATACTGAAGAGTCTACTCCGCCTGAAAGTCCGAGAAGCACCCTCTTGTTTCCTACTCTATCTTTGACTTTTTCGATTTGCTGGTTAAGGTAATCGTCAATTGAATAGTCTCCGTCCGCTTTACATATGTTATATAGAAAATTTCTGATTATTTGTGTACCGTTTTCACTTATTTCAACTTCGGGATGAAACTGAACTCCGTAAATTTTCTGTTCAGGGCATTCAAATGCAGCTATTTCACATAGTTTAGTATTTGCAATGCCTCGAAAATTACCTGAAGGGAGTTCTATAACCTTGTCGGTATGGCTCATAAGCACATTTTGAGTTTCAACAATGTTGGAAAATAAGGCGGACTCTGTATTGACGGATGCTGTTATACGGCCGTATTCACTTTTTTCACAAGCTGAAATTTTCCCGCCGAGCATGTGTGCTATAAGCTGCATGCCGTAACAAATTCCAAGAATCGGAATCCCCATTTCAAATATTGCAGGATCGCATTTAGGTGATTCTTTTAGATAAACGCTGTTAGGACCGCCTGTAAATATTATTCCAATCGGAGAAATTTCACGAAGTTCATTAATTGATGTATTATACGGCTTAATTAATGAATATACTTCGCATTCTCTGACCCGACGCGCGATCAGTTCTTTATATTGACCGCCGAAATCAAGTATTACAACTTTCTGATTTTCCATATTAATATAAATTCCATTGCCGGATAAGGCTTCCCTTTCGCACAAAATTAAGTATCAAATATTATGTACTATATTTTGTTAAATAAGGGCCGTATCTCTGTTCGTAGGTTTGATGCGGATTTGTACATACCGAAAAAAATCAAAATAACCGCAGTTTCCTCAGTATTTACAGAACAGCCGTTATTAACTATAAATATTGTATCAATTGCATCAGAAGTATATCAGAATTAGTATCAAAAGTAGTATCACTAATACCTTCTAATTTATCTTATTATACTTTATCTACGTAATTATATCATTTTTCATTTTGTTTGTCAATCAAAAGAGAAAGAGGCGTTTACTAAAAAACAGAAACACTTTTAACGTAAAAATAATGGCAGAGGGTTGCCTTCTGCCATTATTTGTTCTTTATTCGTTCCTTTTTCGATTACTGCGATAACGAATTAACACGATGAACTTGAGCCATTTTTTATACATTCATTATAACGGGAAGAATCATCGGTTTTCTCTTTGTTTTGCTGTACAAGTATTTTGATACATCATCTTTGACATTGGACTTTATCTGAGTCCATTCAATAATTCCGTTTTCAAGACAATTTTCAAGTGCATTTCGGGATATTTCTTTAACTTCTTCCATCATTTCCTCTGATTCGCGGACGTATACAAAACCTCTTGACACAATGTCCGGACCCGAAACTATTGTATGCTCAGTAGTGTCAACAGAAGCAACGACAACAATCAGGCCGTCCTGGGAGAGATGTCTGCGGTCACGCAGGACAATGCTTCCGACATCTCCTATAACGGAGCCGTCTACCATAATTCTGCCGGACGGAATACTTCCGTTAAAACGCGCTCCTTTTGAATCGATTTCAAGAACCTTTCCGATATCAGAAACAAAAATGTTTTTTGACTCCATTCCCATATACTCGGCAAGCTCTTTATGAGCAATCATGTGTTTATATTCTCCGTGAATGGGCATAAAGTACTTTGGTCTTACAAGTGCGTGCATGAGTTTAATTTCTTCCTGACATGCGTGCCCTGATACATGAATTTCAAGCATAGCGTTTCTCCATACGGTAACACCGTGGCGGAGAAGCTCATTTATTATTCTGTCGACCATTTTTTCATTGCCCGGAATTGCGCTTGCCGAAATTACAACGAGATCTTTTTCTCCCAGTGCGACCTTGTCATGATTGCAAAACGCCATTCTGTAAAGCGCGCTCATCGGTTCGCCCTGGCTGCCGGTTGTAATAATAGTCATTTGTTCCGGCGGGTACTTTTTTATATCGTTAATGTCTACAAGTACGCCGTCGGGGACAGTCATGTATTCAAGTTCTGTAGCTACGCCGACGATGTTCAGCATGCTTCGGCCTGTTATAGCAACTTTGCGGCCGTATTCGGCGCTCTTGCTTATAATTTGCTGAACGCGGTGTACATTGGAGGAAAAAGTGGCAATTACAATTCTATAGTCTTTGTTTTTCATAAAAATGTCATCAAGAGTTGCTCCGACTTTTCTCTCTGAGGGTGCAAATCCGGGTCTTTCGGCATTTGTAGATTCGCACATCAGGAGAAGTACTCCTTCATTTCCGAGCTCACCGAATCTTGTAATATCCATCATTTTACTTTCAATCGGCGTAACATCAAGCTTAAAGTCGCCGGAATGAACAATCGTTCCGAGCGGTGTTTTAATTGCCAGCGCGCAAGCATCGGCAATAGAATGATTTACTCGGATGAATTCGACTGAAAATACGCCGGCATCTACCGTGTCTCCGGAGTTTACGCATATAAGCTCCGGAATTTGCTCATAATGATATTCCGACAGCTTTTTCTGAAGTATTCCGAGAGTAAGCCTTGTTCCGTAAACCGGAACATGAAGTGTACGCAGGATGTAAGGAAGCGCGCCGATGTGATCTTCATGGCCGTGTGTTAGGAAAATTCCTCTTACTTTTTCAATGTTTTTTTCAAGATAACCGACATCCGGTATTACTAAATCCACGCCGAGCATGTCATCGTCCGGAAAGCCCAGGCCACAGTCGACGACAATAATATCTGATCCGAATTCGATTACGGCGATATTCTTTCCGATTTCATTTAATCCGCCGAGCATTGCTACCTTGAGTTTGCCTTTGATTCTTGGCTTTGCTGACTTTGCAGCTTTATTTCCTTTTGTATTTGGCATATGATTTTTACGGCAATGCGTTTCTTTCTTGTAAAAGGCATATGCATGCCGTACCCCTTTCTTTAAAGTATAAGTAAATATTTTTAATTGTTAAAATTTTTCCGGTTTGTTTGCGACAACGGAAAAAGGCATAGAAAAAAGACGGTAACCGTAAACTGCGGTACCAAAAATATTTTTTATGCCAATGCCGGTTTTATCCATTCGTTTAACCAATAAAAATTGAAAAAGTAAAATGACTGTCTGAAAACATCTGAAGAAGCTACTAAGCAGACGAATAACGGTTTGTCTGTTTTTCAGCGATAAACATAATATTCCGATGAAACAGCAGCCGACCGGAAAGACATCAAAGACGTCCGTGAGTCTTTTGCCGGGTGTTAAAAAATCTTTTTCTTGATTCACATAATTTTATGGAATTAATGGCAAACGTATTAAAACGGATTTCGTCCTGCATTTATTTTTTAAATACACAACGAACAAATAACAATAAAATAATACTATCATTTTTATATGAACTTATACAAAATCAAATGTTAATTGAGTGTTAATTGCTTCACTTAATATATTACTTTATGACTAATTGAGCTATATCTGCGTAAAATATTATTGTGTTTGCCGGGTAAAATTGAATTCGGCAAATCCGCAGAATTGTGCAGCAATTTCTGCAGCTGTAATTTTATCAGGCCGAGATGCGGTAACATCCGCGATACGGCGGAAAGGATTGTTTAATTTTAAGTATGAGTAAAAGGGACTATAAAAAAGATAATGCCGGACGCAAGCAATTATCAATCGATCGTATAAAATTTCATGACTCTGAAAATGCGGAGGAGCTTTTCGGGTATAACCGCAGATATCAAACGCCTCCTGAAACGGCTGTCGGAGGATTCGGCATGTCTGATATACCTCAGCGTCCGAGCGAGGATCCTACAGCTGAATTTGTCGGACCGTTTGAGCCGGATACACAGCCTGAAACCGCTGAAGAATATAGTGCCGAGCTTGCTGATGTGGGAAATTCGGGTACATCTCCCGACAGGGCCGCAGGTGATGTAACGCGTGCATATGCCGGTACCGGCACTAAAACAGATCCTTACGGAAGCTGGACAGGCCGTCCTGACGAGCTGTCATATAAAGACGGAACCCGCCCGCTTCGTAAAAACGGAAAAGGCGAAGAACCGGTACAGGATGCGGATGATCTGTAAAGAGTCTGCATATATTATTATATAATTTTAACAAGAAATGCTGCTGCAAATATAATTGCCGCTGCCGAAAGAGCGATCCAGACATAAGAGGGTATTCCCTGCCTGGTCTTTTTTGACGATATGCCTCCGTGAATCCCGTTTTCCTTAATGATACGGTTCGCCTCTTCTATCATATCGGTCTCGGATATATGCGCTTTAACAGCATTTTCGCGCAATACAAAATACGCTTCTTCAAATATATTGCTGCCTGTATTTTTCATTACAATTATTTTTCTCTGACATCCTTTAAGCATTTTGCCGTTACCTCTCTGTTCATGATTTGAAGACATCTGTTTCGGCTATTATAAACACAAACAGGCATAGTATATTCAAACAGATACAGATTTTTTTAAGAAAGGAATGAGCAAGAATTGAAAGCTATTATAATGGCAGGCGGCGAAGGAAAACGTCTTCGGCCAATAACAGAAAGAATTCCAAAACCGCTTGTCGAAGTAGGCGGAATTCCGATTATAGAGCATATTTTTAAGCTTCTTATAAAGCATAATATTTCCGAAGCGTGGATTACCACAAGGTATCTTGGCAATTTGATAGAGGAGCGTTTTGGAGACAGTTATTTTCTGGACGGTGATAATTCGGCAAAGCTGTGCCTACGTTATTCGGCTGAAGACACTCCGCTCGGAACGGCAGGGGGTGTAAAAAAGGCGTTTGATTCTGCCGGTTTTGATTCGTCCTTTCTTGTTATCAGCGGCGATGCTATGACGGATATTGATTTATCAGCGGCAGAAGCATTTCATACACAGAATTCCGCTGATGTGACGATAATACTTTCATCTGCGTCAGATCCGAGAGAGTATGGAACTGTACTTTGCGGAAGTGACGGAAGGATCACAAGATTTATTGAAAAACCTGCGTGGCAGCAGGTACTGACAGATACGGTTAATACCGGAATTTATATTATTAATCAGGAAGTTATGTCTTATATTCCTAAAGGAGTTTCTTTTGACTTCTCAAATGACCTGTTTCCTGTACTTCTTCGCGGAGGAAAAAGACTAATGGGGTTTGAAACCGATTCACACTGGTGTGATATTGGTTCGATTCCGGATTATTACCGTGAAAACATGTATTATTCTGACGGAGAGAATGTTTTTTCCAAAACGGGAATCAGTGCCATATCCGATGGCGCTTCGATATCGGGCAGTATATTATACAGCGGTGTAAAAATAGGAGAAGGCAGCAGTATAAATAATTCTGTGATCTGTGAAAATACAGTTGCCGGAATGAATGTAACGGTCGGGGCGGGGAGTATCATTGGAGCCCAGTGCAGCCTCGGCGACGGTTCCTTTATTTTGCCGGGAACCCGGTTGCCGTCGGGAACGGTAATCGAGAAAAACAAAATTGTCGGCCGAGGTGTAAAACAGAACATTTCGTTTGTCTTTGATGAGGGTGGGCTTATAGGAACTGGTGAAATTTGTTCGTTTGCAGAACTTGGCAAATCAATCGGAAGTGCGTCGGGAACAGGGGCGCGAATCGGAGTCATAAGCGGAAGATCATCCCGCGAGCATCTTTTAAAAGAAACGCTTATGTGCGGAATTGCAGCTGTTGGCTGCACTGCATTCGATTTTGGTGACGGCAGTTCGTCCATGGCAGCCTTTGCCGGTGCGAGGCTCGGAATGACACTAATGGTGCATATTAAAGATATTAAGGAAAGTACTGTCTCTGGATGTCAGGACAACGAAAAAATAAAGGTATCTTTTTTTGACGAGGACGGGCTGTATCCCTCAAGAGCGTTTGAGCGTGCTTTATTTGCTTCTCTTGAAGATAAAGTACAGGAGTCTTCGTTAGTGTCAGATATTGAAAGATGCGACGATCTTTCTCTTCTTTATCGGTCAGCACTGATTTCCAGTGCACGTGATGAGCTTAGGCTGACCGGAGAAAAGCACATTCAAAAGACTTCGGTTCACGTTGCCGGAAGCGAAGACACCGATATGCTTGGAATTGTTCTTGCTGAGCTTGGTTTTGACGTTACAGACGAGAATGATTGTGATCTTATTGTGGAATATGAGGGACAGCAGGAGCTGTATATTACAGATAACCGCAACGGAAAGACAGAAAAAACAGACATGTGGCATGTAACCGCGATTCTTGCACTTAACGGAATAAAGCACGGTAGTCTTCCGGATGCCGCTTTGCCGTATATTGCTCCTTTGTGCATAGAAAAGATTCTTGCCGACGGCAATGTTACTATTGCCAAATATCGTGATTGTCCGTCTGACCGCGAGGATGAGGCGGCACGAAAAAATTCCGGAAAAACACCATGGATATGTGACGCTGCTTTTGCCGCTGTAAGAATTTGCGCTGTTCTTGGGAGCGGCGTCCATCTTAAATCTTTGTCCGAAGAAATACCGGATTTTTATTATTCCGATACTCATATTCCTGCCGACTGTACGGGAAAAATACGAATTATGAGAACTCTTGGAAAGCCGGAAGCCGAGGGCGTCATAATAAAAGGCGAAAAGGGAAGATGCGTCAGAATAATTCCTGACTGCGGCGATTCCGTCCGGGTAATTACAGACGCAGAGAGTACAGAGGCTGCGGAGGAATTGCTTTCATTTTCTGAACAAAAGATTAGAGAGATTATAAAAAATAAATAATTAAAATTATGTAATTTATTTTATGTAAAATTTGCTTTAATTTAAATGAGCTTGCATTAATGCGTTAGTTTCCGAAATATAAAAAGTTTTCGGACTCAGATTAACGCTGCAGGCTCATTTTTTAAATTTTCAAACGACGATATAGTATTAGGCTTCAATATGCCGTTTTATTGTATATAAAAATAATTTTCGATATCTTGCAAAGCTTTGGCTCATGGCAGACAAATCTGTCTATCAGCCTGTAACTTCGGTAATTTCCATTTTCAAATGATTATATTCCGATTCAGCTCCGCCCAGTTCGAGGGTATAGTCAAGAACTATAACGGCGTGTTTTTTACCGGAAACTAACTGAGGCACTGTGTTTATTACTTTGTGTGTTATGACTCCGATACCCATAGAACCTGCTTCTGTTTCATACGTGCACATGATTCTCGGCGTTTTGCTGTCGAAAACGAATGAAGTACCGAAGATTCCGGTTCTGTACATAATAATTCTGCCGGGCTCTTTTCTGTCAAAGGTCAATACTGTTTTACAGTTCATACCAAGCAGTCCGCTCTCATCATATGTAACATCGGTTCTGCCTTGACTATCATCGTGAAATAGGATTTCCCCGGCTGAGTTACTTTCTATAGTTTCTACGCAGTCCGGAAGCTTTGAGGCGAGATCGCTGAGAAATTCTTCAAGCTCTTTGCTTTCGTCCTCAGGGCGGTTATTTAACAATTCATGCTCAGAACGGCATAAAACCGTATCTATCCAGTTCTTATAGGATCGGCGGGTATTGTCTGCCTTGTTTCGTTCTTCTAACTGGTCTTTAAAAATATTTTCAAACGCTAAATTGTAGATTTTGGATGTCGTTTTGACTCTGATTTGTTTTATTTCTTCCATTTTTAATTATATCCTTTATAAGGTTTATTTTCAAAAAAAGCGGCTGCATAAATCCGCAGAGTCAGGGAGAATATAAAGTATGGTTATCGGTAATAATCTAACTCAATAAATTTAAATCTAACTAATAAATTTAAATGTTGAATATGAAAGGCACGGATAATTATGGTAAAATTTTTCAAAGGTAAAGCCAAATCGTTTTTTTTACTTATTTTTTCTTGTGTTCTTGTAGCCGCAATAACGGGGGTTTATGCTCTGGTATGCCGTCCTGAAGGAAATGCGCAAAAAGAACAGGCTGTTCATGACAGACAGGTAGTCAGAGAAAAGGAAACCGTTTATAATGCGGAGGAGACCGAAATTGCACCTCAGCTTCAGCTTCCCTGAGCGTCCGGCTGTGAGATCTTAACTTGCAGAATGAGTGGGACAGAAAACCTTATTAAAAGCGAAAAAGCTCGGATTTATACTGCTTTCATAATTAATGAGCAAGCGGCAATATCAGATTCGGGATTTTACCATGCAAAACAAGTGTGCAAACAGTAAAACGGAATTTATGAATTTGGAGCTTTGGCTATACTTTTTTATTTTATTGTTTACGAACGTTTTTTTCTGTGTCTTTTGCGCCCCCGTTTAATTTCTGACGTTTGATTGTGATTTTTTCTTTTATAAAACTTTTTATTTTTCATGGATTTTTTTCTATAATTGTATTTTAAATGATTTTTCTCTTTTGATACGGTATCTCCGTTATTAGTTCCTACCAGAGAAAATTCGAGTTTACGGTGAACTATATCAGCTGAAATCAGTTTAACTCTGACTCTGTTTCCGAGACGAAAGACAGTTCTTCCGTCAGATAGTGTAAGCAGTTCTTCATTGTATACAAAATATCCGTTCATTCCTGAAACAGGAACAAGACCCTCGCATGTGTTGGGCAGCTCCACGAAAATGCCGAATGAGGTTACAGAGCTTACAATGCCGTCAAACTCTTCATTTATAAAACCGCTCATATATCTTACTTTATACAGTTCTTCAACAGCTCGTTCCGCTGAAATTGCCCGGAGTTCATTTTCATTTGATTTTTCCGCCGATTTACCGGCGAAAATTTCGGCCTCTTTCAGTTCTTTTCCGGAAAGTTTGCCGTTAATCATTAGCTTAATAAAGCGGTGGACGGTAAGATCTGGATAACGTCTGATCGGGGATGTAAAGTGACAGTACATATCCGTAGACAGACCAAAATGCGGAGAACATTTGCTGTCATAACGGGCTTTCATAAGTGAACGAAGGAGTACGTATGACACAACCGTTCCTATTTCTTTTTGAGCGGCTTCCTTTAATATTAACGAAATAGATTCGGGACTTACATTTTTTGCACCGAGTGCTGATACGTTAAGACCCAAATTATGGGCAAAGACCGCAAAATTGTGAATTTTTTCAGGAGAAGGTTCTTCATGTATGCGGTAAACACAGGGTATTTTTTTTCGATTAAGGCAGCTTGCCACGGCGGTGTTGGCGCATAGCATGAACTGTTCAATCATTCTCTCGCCTATACCGCGCTCAAATACAGTAATACCTGTTGGATTTCCGTCCGCGTCGAGCAAAATTGCCGCTTCCGATGTCTCAAGCTCAAGAGCTCCTCTTTCTTTGCTTTTTCTCTCAAGCAGCCGATATAGCTGAACGCAGTCATCTGCCATATTTCCGAGAACTGCATATTTATCATAATAATCTGAGCTCGTACTCTTTTCGATGAAATCATTAAATTCGCTGTAAACTCCGCGAATTTTTGAATTTATTACACTTTCACACAGATCTGTGCCGATTATATTGCCGTTCGCATCAATTTTTATTATCGCAGAAACAGTCAGTCGGTCGGTTCCGGCAGTGAGCGAACAGATACCGTTTGAAATCGGACGCGGGAGCATAGGAATTACGCGGTCAGTTAGATAAATGCTTGTTCCGCGCGACAATGCTTCGCAGTCAAGCGGAGATTTAAATTTGATATAATGAGAAACGTCCGCTATATGAACTCCGAGAATCCACCCGTCTCCGTCACGGTGTACATTTATAGCGTCGTCAAGATCCTTTGCGTCGGCCCCGTCGAGAGTAAAAATCATTTCACCGCGCAAGTCTTTTCTTCCTTCCAAGTCTCCGCCGGTATACTCATCCGAATTATCATAAATTATTCCACGGTCGGAAATTTCTCTTGCCTGCAAGAGAAGCGCGTCCGAAAATCCGCCTCCGTTTTCAGGCTTGATTCCGTATTCATACAGTATAGATGCATAAACAGCATCTGTGGTGCCGCTTTCTCCGAAAACCTCCGTGATAACGCCGGATGCGCAGCCGCTTTTGTCGGGGTAGCTTAAAAGCTTTACTTGTACGCTTGAGCCTATATGAGGCAGAGTTGAACCTCCGTCATCAAGAAGTACAAGAAAATTGTATATGCTTTTGTCCGGTCTTACGCAAAGTCCGGAGGAACAGCGGCTTTCCCGCTGAAGCGGTGGGACAGGCTCAACAGTACCTGAAAGTTCGGTCAGTTCGTGGTCTATAATATGAACAATAATTCCTTCGCAGCTTTTGCCGCTTCCGGACCGCGATGATTTTATCTGCGCTGCGAGAACAGTATCTCCGTTTACCGCTCCGCAGGTGTTTTCGGAAGATATATATAAGTCTCCGTCTAAGCGTGATGAAAAGGTCTCTTCCGGTACGACAAATCCGAAGCCTTTAGCATTTGCGCGAAAGATCCCGCGCAGATAAGGGGAATTCTCTGTTAAAGAGATTTTTCCTCGTTTCATCGATACGATTCTGCCCTTGTCTTCAAGCTCGTACATTGCGGTAATAAAATCTTCCCGACGGTCGGCAAGATTCATATTCTCAATAAGCTCCTCAGGTTTGCAGGGAATGTAATCGCCGGATGAAAGCCAGTCAACGATTTGTTCGGAAAGTTCGGCTGTATTTTCAGTTTTTGGCGACTCTCGGAGAAGCTCGTCCGGAATTTCTTCCTGTTTTTTAATTTTATTATTTTTCATTTTAATCCGCTCATAATTTGTCGTATTTTTTCTGTACTGATTTTTGATTTTTTTCCTTTTACGGCGACTGTGAGCCTTTCCGTTGTAAATATTTTTTGGGCAATTTGAGAAACCCGGGCCTTATCTGTGCTGAGATAAAGCCGTATACGTTCTTCAGTCGAGCATTCCGGATCTGCAATATGACCGTAGTATGCTCTGTCCCAGTTGAGATTGTCCGCATCGTCGAGGAGCTGTTCACAGTTTCTTTTATATATAGCTTTGCAAGATTCAATGTCGATGTTCGCGGTTTTAACCTTGTTAAAAATCTTGACAGTTTCAGAGAGGATCTCATCGATGTTTTGGTATTTTACATCAAATCCAACACGCAGATTTCCGATATTGCAGTATTCTTCAAGAATAGGTGTATACGAATATATCAGCCCTCTTTTCTCGGTAAGTTCGCTGTAAAACAGACAGGAATCACCTCTGAAAAGCAAATCGTAAAGTATGTTCAGCTCTGAGCTTGACGCCTCTTCTCTGAAAAAATCAAAGCATAGCTGCAATCGCGGACAGTCTCCGCTTTTTACTGTTATTGAAGGACGTCTGTCTGCAAATCCTTCCGGGATGGGCGCGGTATTCAGCCGAATGGCGGCGGATTCTGTTATATCAGAGTTCGACAGTATATCTGCAACCGACTGAGCCGCTTTTAAATTTGTGTTTCCTGTGAGGTAGACGAACATGTCGCCTGAGGAAAAAAGCCATTTCCGGAAAATATTAAGCTTTCTTTTGGTGATTTTGTTCAGAATGGTTGGTGTACCGAGAACGGTTTGTGTCAGAGTCGTTTTTTTCCATATTTCCTGCTCTGCCGAATAACCCAAACTCGATTTGTCGTCTTCTTCGTATATCTCGGATTTTATTATGTTTCTTTCTGTTTCGATTTCTTTGGGAGTAAGACAGATTTCTTCGAAAATATGCCGGAATATTTCAAGCACAAAATCAAGCGATTCCGTCGAGAACACAAAATACAGATTCATAAATTCCTTGTATGTTACGGCATTGAATTCAACCGCGTTTCGGTCGAGAAGCTTGTATAACTTCATTCCCATTAATTTGTTGATATTTCTGAAAATGACGTGTTCGAAAAAGTGTGTGATTCCGTTGTTTTCAGCGGTTTCATACATGGCTCCGCATTTTATATATAAGCCGAGCTTTACGCTGTGCAGATGCTGATTGAATTCACAGAATACCGGTACGCCGTTTTGGCTTACAATTTTTTCTTCCAAATTCTTTTCCTCATATATATTCGGTGCTGTGCAGGATTTTGTTTAAACCGCAGCCGCTCATTTTAAAAAGTTTATATAATATAACATGTACAATCCGGGAAAAATTATAACATATATCGTATAGTATGTCAAACGGGAATAAAGATGTTTGCTTTTATACTGTAGATTTTATAGCGTAATTTTGTGTAGAGCCGGAAATAATGGATATAATAATACGTGAAATCGATTGGCAAATATTTTGAAATAAAAAAAACAGTATAGTTTTAGACTGATCGGACAAAATGAATTTATAGAAAAATAAACCACTTGAAAAATAAATCACTTGGGAGTGAGAAAAAATGCCTGATTTTGAAATACTGAGAAAAAAGCCATTTAATCTTGAGGAAAAACAGCTTGAATGGGTACGGGATACTCTCTCTTCAATGAGCCTGCATGAAAAGATCGGGCAGCTTTTCCATCTTGTAACATATACAAGCGATGAAAGTTTCTTAAAGGATATTTGCGAAAGATATGCTCCGGGAGGAATGATGGCGAGGGCGCTTCCGTATAAAGAAGCCTGCCGCGTTTCAAATACGCTTCAAAAATATTCTAAGATACCGATGCTGATTTCGGCTAATCTTGAATCCGGAGGAGACGGAATAGTAAAAGAAGGTACTAATGTAGGCCCGAATATGCTTATCGGAGCAACGTCAGATGTCTCGTTTGCGGCGCTTCAGGGAGAAGTGGCGGCGGCTGAAGGAATTGCTGTTGGAGCCAACTATGCGTTTGCGCCGGTAATAGATATAGATTACAATTTCAGAAATCCCATTACAAATACGAGGCTTTACGGAGATAACGCTGAATTTGTCGCAAAGGCAGGAGCTGAATTTACAAAGGCAGTACAGTCGAAGGGAATGTGTGTATCGCTTAAGCATTTTCCCGGAGACGGCGTTGACGAGAGGGATCAACATCTTGTCACAAGCGTAAATTCTCTTTCCTGCAGCGAATGGGATGCGACATACGGTGCGGCATACAGAGAGGGAATTGAAGCAGGCGCCCTGACAGTTATGGTGGGACATATCATGCTTCCGGCATATTCAAAAGCTCTTGTTCCCGGAATTAAGGATGAGGAAATAATGCCGGCTACCCTTTCGCCTGAGCTTATAAACGGATTGCTTCGAGGCAGGCTGGGATTTAACGGAATGATTATAACGGATTCATCAACAATGGCAGGCATGTGTATTGCTATGGACAGAAGAAAAGCCGTGCCGTATTCGATTGCTTCCGGCTGCGATATGTTCCTTTTTACTAAAAACCTCGATGAAGATTATTCATTTATGGAGGACGGAATTGACAAAGGGATCCTTACACCCGAAAGACTGAATGAAGCGGTAATGAGAATTTTGGGACTTAAAGCGGCGCTTCACCTTCCGGAAAAGAAGGCAGATTCAACAATTTTCGCGGATATGAAGAAAGCCGGTGAGATAATCGGGTGCGACAAGTACAAAAAAATTGAGAAAGACTGCGCGGATAAGGGAATCACGCTTGTAAAGGATAAACAAAATCTAATTCCCTTGTCTCCCGAAAAGTTTAAAAGAATTCTTCTCTATCCGCTGAAATCCGGAGAGAGTGCGTTTGGCTCCGGAGGCGGAGAGGATATCGGCAGTATATTTTCCGAGGCGCTGCACAGGGAAGGTTTTATTGTCGATATATTCAAGGGAGGTAAAGGATTTGAAGGGATGGCTGAACCGTTTGCCGAAGTCACGGAAAAATACGATCTGATAATATACGCGGCAAACCTTATTACTAAATCCAATCAAACCACGGTAAGAATTGAATGGGAGAATCCGATGGGAGTAAACTGTCCTTTATATCAGGCGGTTGTACCGACAATATTTATATCGTTTGCAAATCCGTATCACTTGATTGACGTACCGCGGATACGGACGTATATCAACGCGTATAAATTCAAAGATGAAACTGTAAGAGCGGTTATTGACAAGCTGATGGGGCGAAGCAGGTTTAAAGGTAAAAGTCCGGTTGATGCTTTTTGTGGAAAGTGGGATACCCACCTTTGAGTTTGTTCGGTTTCAAAAGCTTCGTATTTGATATTAATCTATGCTCAAGGCGTACCACGTCGGTTAAGCGGCCGGACATGCATACGGTAGTTACTGAAGATACGGTCATAAACATGAGAGAGGGTAGAATGGCATGAACGGAGAAAACGAAAAAGAGGCTGTAATGGAGGTTCGCGGAATATGCAAATCCTTCGGTCCTACAATTGCGTTGAAAAATGTTGACATAACAGTTCGAAGGGGTGAAATCCGTGGTCTTATAGGAGAAAACGGTTCCGGAAAATCTACCGTTACCTCTATTTATGCAGGAATACAGCCCGCGGACTTCGGAGAAATGTTTTTTCTCGGCAAACCGTGGCATCCGCACTCGATGGTTGGCGCTATGAACAGCGGCGTGGGAATGATTGTGCAGGAGACCGGTACGGTTCCCGACATTACGGTAGCCGAGAATATGTTTCTCGGAGAGGCCGGAAGATTCAGAATGTTTTCCGATCGTGACGGGGAAGGATTTGGGCCTGTAAGCGGAAGGAAGCTTTACCGGGCCGCTCAGAAGGCTCTTGACGATATCGGGGCATCGCATATTAAAGCTGAGATGATTACAGGTTCACTTGATATGCAGGAGAGAAAGCTTGTTGAAATTGCAAAGGTGTGGATGAAAAATCCTGAATTGATTGTCGTTGATGAAACATCGACCGCCCTCTCTCAGAGGGGTCGTGAAATTATATACGATCTTATGAACCGTATGCGTGATGAAGACAAAGCGGTTGTGTTTATCTCTCATGATATAGATGAAATAATGGAAAAGTGCAATGCCCTGACAGTTCTTCGTGATGGGAAAATTATCCGTACCTTTACCAAAGAAGAATTTGATGAAGACGCTATCCGTTCCTCCATGATAGGCCGCGAGCTTCAGGGAAGCTATTATCGTGACGACAGCAACAGCGGATTTGGCAGCGAAGTTGTCCTTGAGATAAAAGACGGAACATACCGTGATCGGATAATAGACTGCAGCCTTTCGGCGCATAAGGGCGAGATTCTCGGTATCGGTGGACTTTCACACTGCGGAATGCATACGCTCGGAAAGGCCTTATACGGCGCTGTGAAGCTTGACCGGGGAAGCGTCTTGGTTAGAAGGCGGAAAGCGGACGAATCGTCATCCCGCGGTGCGGATAAATTTGAGGTTGTCCGTGATGAGCATTTTGCGATGAAATGCGGTATAGGTTATGTTGCAAAGGACCGCGATACCGAGTCCTTAAATATGGTTACTACGATCCGTGATAATGTCGCTATAGCTGGACTGGATATTATTAAAACCAAATCAGGTTTGATTTTTTCACAAAGAGAGAAAGACTACGTTGAAAGGAATATAGACGCACTGTCTACAAAATATTTTTCTATTGATCAGCCTGTGTCGAATTTATCCGGAGGAAATAAGCAAAAGGTTGTTTTTGCCAAATGGATTGGGTGCGGATCGGATATTCTGATTCTTGACTGTCCCACGCGCGGCGTTGATATTGGCGTTAAACAGGCTATGTATCAGCTTCTTTATAAAATGAAGCTTGACGGGAAAACTATAGTAATGATCTCGGAAGAAATGACGGAACTGATGGGCATGTGTGACAGGCTGATTATTATGAAAGACGGCCGCATCAAGAAGGAATTTAAACGCGAAGACGGATATGACGAGAATGAAATTATCAAATATATGATATAGAGGTATGATTTTGAATTCATAGGATAATATACCTCAGATTTAACCTTTGCTTTAAAGGAAAAACGGTGATTGGCGTGAAACTGACAGAATCTGCAAACCTGCAAACATCGGTATACTTTTTTCACGTCAGAAAGGCATGGTAGTTAAAATGGCATATCAGAAAAGTTCTGCTGCATACGACGAGCTTGAATCCGACAAGGAGAGGAGAAGGGCGCTGTTCTTTTCAAAATTTGTCGGTTATATACCTCTTATAGGTCTTGCGGCGATTATCGGGCTTTACTTTATTTCTCTTGCGGTCACAGGATACAGATTTTCAATTCAGCTGGAGGTAATTGTCAACAATATAATTCTTGTCGCATTTGTAGCAACCGGAGCGTCTTTTATATTTGCAATTGGTTCCTTTGACCTTTCTCTCGGAGCCAATATGCTGCTCTGTGCAATTGTCGGATCATTAGTATACACGCGTACAGGAAGCTTGATATTGATGATAGCGGTCTGTGTTGCTTTGGCGACAGCCATTTCTCTTGTCAATTATCTGCTTGCTTCGGTATTTAATTTGCCGGTATTTATAATGACTGTTGCTATGATGACGGTTCTTTCGACAATATCAAACTTTATTGTGGGGAGAAATACTATTTATCTGAAATTTTCAAATTCATCAAATCCGGACAAGGAAATTTATACAAACGTCCTTGACACTGTCTGGTTCCGTTTTGTTCTTCTTGGAGTCTATGTTCTTGTGTGCTGCTTTATTTTCTATTTTACAAAGATAGGAAGAGAACAGAAATTTCTCGGAGGAAATCCGGTTTGTGCCAAGCTATCGGGAATATCTTCTGTCAAGCTTGCGTTTATTTCTTTTACGATGGCGGGAATCGGTATCGGACTTGCAGCGTTTTGCGCAACACTGCCGACCGAGTCAGTAACTTCATCGACGGGTTCGTCTGTGGGTATGAATATGCTTATTGCTATTGTTTTCGGAGGAATGGCTCTTTCCGGAGGACCTAAAGCAAAGGCGTTTGCAGCATTTATCGGCGGATGTACAATGGCTTTTCTTGATGAATTTATGTACAATGTGCTTATGTATGCGGGAATAGGTTCAAGTTCTGATTATATTTCAATGATAGTTAAGGCTGTACTTTTTCTGATTGTGGCGTTTCTTCTTGGAATGGCCACAAGACCGAAGCTTCTGCCGAGATAAAAATTTCCGGTTTGCAATCAGAGTACGGCCGCTATAAATTGATGAATAATAATCTCAAAGCCTATGCTTTTAGATTGACAAATTTTATTTTGCCGTCGTATACGCCGGTTTTAGGAAGCGAAATCACAAAACATTGCAGTTTATAAAGCGTATCCATTTATAATTAAATTTTTAAAATTTTAAAAATAATAAGTCTGGATATTTTATTTTTCAGACGCGGTTTTGCGGCTTTCTTTAAAACAGAAACACAAAACAATCAAAGAATAAATCAAATAATATCGGAAAGGAATGTTTATATTTATGAAAAAGAAAATAATATCCGCTGTGCTTGCATCTGTTCTCTTTATAACCTCGGTTATTTCAATGACATCATGCGGAAACAGAGGAAAGCATGTATCTGCTAAAATCGGTGTACTGCGCGGGGATGCATCAAGCGAAGAAGCTCTTGCATGGGCGGCTTATCTGAAATCTCTCAGCTCCGAAATGGGTGTTGAAATTGATTTTTCGTCCGAGCTGAACAGTGCGGATGAAGAACTGGCTGCAGTTCAGAATTATGCCTCTCTCGGCTATAACGGACTTATAGTTATGACAAGCTATAATCCTACGAATATTATCAAAAACTGTGAAAACTATAAAATGTTCAGCGTTATAGGAGCTGCGCATCCTGATTTTGAAGATTCTGAAAATGCACTTGTTAAGGATGAAAATGTAATTATAAAAGATTACAGCGATTATTCCTATTATGTCGGAGCTACCGGACCGTCAAATTACGGCGAGGTGCTTTCAGGCTATCAGATGGGAAAGGCTGCAGTAAGCCGTGGATATACCCAATATTCGGTATTTACCGGGTCGGCGGCCTACGGACAGCCTATGCATGCGCTCCGTATTGCCGGATTCTTTATAGCAATGTACGATGACGATCCCACCGTAACATACGGGGGAATAGAGTGCAAACGTGAAAACTGGAAGGAAATTGCCCTTCAGATTGAAAAGGACCTTGGCGTAAACCTTTCATCATTTAAGAGTGAAAAATATTCTATTCTTGCGCAGGCCGGAGGCTATAGTTTTTTACAAGGCGATACCGCTGCGGTTGCAACCGTTGTACAGCTTTCATCTGCCGCCGGGGTTGAAGCTGTATTCTGCGCAGGATCCGCGGACAAGGTTTCCTCTTTTGCACCCGACGGTTCCAAATGCGTATATGTAGGAAATGATTCTTTAGGCTCAACCTTTAAGACAATGTTTGAAGATGGTAAACTTATATTTGATATTGCAAAATATAATTCTTATATAGGACCGGCTTTCGCGGCGCTTCTCAAGTCAATATATAAGGGTGAAGCTGTAAGAATTGACGGCAAGCCTATCTCTGTAGAACAGCAAAGTCTCCAGATTTCAAGTGCATCTGACTATGATACTCTTGATACTGTTGAAAACGAAAACGGGGGATATTTCTTCAGTTCAGAATTTTTGTCAGCGTATATTCTTGAAACGGAGCTCGGAAAGAATGAAAGCGGTGTTGAAAAACTGACTGACAGCGAGTTTGTAAAGATATGTTCCCTCGACTGTACGCTAGGTGAAGGAGGGCTTTATCAGACGACTAAGGCCATAACAAACGCCTACAAAGATGGCGGAAACAAAGTTTTTCACTTCGAGTCAGCTTCCGAAACGAATAGCTAAAAACGAATAGCCGAAAAACGAAGAGATATAATTCAGTTCAGAATGTCTTAACAGGCCAGAGGATGTTTACATGCCGCGCCGCGGCATGTAACAGCTCTGCGGCTGTATTTTCAATGAGGGACAACACCCCGTTACAAGGCGTTTCGACAGTTGAGCTGAAGGCCGCAGGAAAAGGTGTGAGCAAAACAGCCGCCTACGATGGTAAATATCTTTAAGGATGTTCTTTATGGAAGCAAACATCTCGTTTTAGCTATATACTCCGGTTTGTTTTTCCGGGGAGCAATGCTGTTTGTGTGATCGGGAAAGGCGTGATATTAATAAATGAATAGTTCAAAGGGAACCAAAACTGTCAGAAAGATTCTTGGCTGCGCGGCGCTTCCGCTGATATGCCTTTTTCTTATGTTCATTCTTTGCAGCTCTATGGGCGCAAAATTGTTTGTCGGTGGCATATCCGGAAACATAAGCAGCTTTTTTAAAAATATATGTTATTTTTCTTTGCTCTGTTTCGCTGTGTCTATCAATCTTCACACGGGCAGAATGGGATTTGATGTCGGAGCTATTATTGTCTTGTCTACGGTGATTGGCTTTATTGTAGGAATAGAAAGCGGCGACAATGTTGTCCTGACAATACTTGCGGCAATGCTTACGGGAATGGTTTTAAGTATTCTTTCAGGACTTGTATATATTCTTTTACGTCTTCCGATGATGATTGTTTCTCTCGGCATGACGCTTATATATGAAGCGGTCGCATACTGGATTGTGCGCAGCTATGCATATGGAGGCAACGTTGAAACGCTGCAGCTTAAAAGAACGGTTACTCCGGAGCTTTGCAAAATAAGCGATGATATAACGACTATGATTATTATTACGGCCATTGCAGTGATTCTTATGGTAGTAGTATTTCACTTTACAAAGTTCGGATACGACTACCGAGCTCTTCAGACAGGTCAGAAAATTTCAGTCAGTACGGGTATAAACGAAGTCAAGAACGCAGTGGGATGCTATACTGTGGCGGGGCTGCTTCTCGGCGTTGCCGGCATAGTCAATTATTCATATGCTAATGCGGTTCAGCCGTCTATTAATTTTGGTACTGTTTCTATAATGTTTGAATGCTTTTGCCCGCTCTTTTTCGGAACATTTCTGATGAAGTATACCAATAAACAAATCGGAATACTTATCGGTGTAATATCCTATTCGTTTATTCAGACGGGACTTGGCCAGATTCAGATTGCGCAAAACTGGAATAATTATGTGATTCCTTTGATAAACGCGTCGATACTTGTAATCTTCATGATTTATCAGACAAACGAAGGCGCGGTGAGAACAAAGCTGGGAGGTATTTCCTCGCGGAGAAGTGTTGTAACGGAGGAAAGACAGTAATGAATAAAATCAGAATTTGGGGAGAAAATATTCCTTTCAATACTGGACTTTCCAAAAAAGATTATCTTACCATTAATCCGGACATCAGCCCTGATTCTGCAATGGCGGCAGTTTTCAATCCGTGCGGCCGCAGAATTGATTCTACCGTAAATTTTGATACGGCTGTATGGCATAATACTATTAAAAGCGGAAGAGTCAGCGACAGGTTTGACGATGTGCCTTATCTTGTACCCTATATTGCGAAGGAAAGTAAAATATGCGTATTGCTCTGTGCCGGCGGCGCGTATATCGATGTTTCGACAGAGGAGGAATCGGCTCCCGCAGCGAGACTTCTTAACAGCTATGGTATTACAGTCTTTACGCTGAACTATCGAATCAGTCCGTATCGGTTTCCGGCTATGCTTTCCGATTGCCGCAGGGCAATACGTTATTTGCGGGCTCATTCAGAGGAATACGGGTTCGACAGGGATAAAATCTGTCTCGGCGGATTTTCTGCAGGAGGACATCTTGCTGCATATGCAGCGAATACTTTCGGCGAGGCCGATCAGATTCCGGATTATACGCCTGATGAGATTGACGCAGAGAGTGCGTGCGTTAATGCTTTGCTTCTTGTGTATGCAAAGCTGATTTTTACAGATACCGCCGAGCTTTTAATTCCGATGTTCGGGAGTGATTTTCTTACAGGAGACAGAAAAAAATATATAGAGGAGTATACGGTCACAAACCGTATGACGAGCAGTTCTCCTCCCGCATTTCTTGTAAACTCGGTTGATGATTCTGTAGTGAGCGAAAAAAATCCGCTTGCATACGCTTCAAAATGTCATGAACTTAAAATTCCTTTTGAAATGCATTCTTTTCTCGAAGGCGGACATGGATACGGCAGCGCAAGGGACAGGGAATACAGCAGATGGGCGCCGCCGGGAGATTACAGTGGAACTGAATGCTGGACCGATTTATTTGCGATATGGCTTAAAAAGGTTTTTTATCGTCCTGGAGAACGATTTTAATTAAAGTATTGTTACAGGAACAGACTGTCTATGAAAATTGAGAATGTAAAAATAAGCGGTATAAAGAATCCGGTCGGATATGCTATGGAAACGCCGGTGGTATCATGGTGTGTAACCGAATGCTTAGGCGGATATCAGACGTCAGTCAGGATTGATGTTTCGCCTAATGAGGATTTTTCGGAAATAATTTTTACAAAATCCGGTTCGGACTTGCCATGCTCAGGTACAAAACTTGAATTTAAGCCTGAACCTCGTACAAGATATTATCTGTGCGTAACGGTTGAATCGGACAGAAATACTGCGGCAAGCGGAACGGCTTTTTTTGAGACCGGAAAGATGACCGAACCTTTTCTCGGCAGATGGATCGCGGCCAATGAAAAAGATACGTTTCATCCGGTTTTTATCAAACGCTTTACGGCGAATGGCTCCGTTAAAAGGGCAAGGGCATATGTAACCGCTGCCGGAGTTTACGAGCTGTATTTAAACGGAAAAAAGGTCGGATCTGAGATTCTTGCTCCTGGTTATAGCGATTACAGCACTTTTCTTCAAATATACACATATCGGCTTGATTTACTTCAGGGCGAAAATATTGTGGAGATATATACCGGCAAGGGATGGTGCGTTGGACGTTTCGGCCCCGGACTCTCAGAAAATAACTTTTCTCCCTGTATGGCGGCGGCCGCTGAGCTCAGAATTGAGTATGAAAACGGAAAAACCGATATCGTGTGCAGCGGAGAGGACTGGTTTTACCGCGGATCTGATATAGAAGATTCGGGAATTTATGACGGAGAAATTCTTAACCGTCAGCTTTGGAACGGCAGGGAGAATACCGAAAAGCCCGCTCGTATTTTATCTGTCGCTGACGGGGGTATTTTCGGAGGAAATAATCTTTCGGACAGGCTCAGCCCGGCAATTTGCGTAATGGAAACTTTAAAACCGTCTGCCGTCATTGTTACTCCGAAAAATGAAACTGTACTTGACATGGGACAGAATTTCGCGGGATATATTGAATTCAAAGCCAATTTCAAACCGGGTACACACGTTGAGCTGGAGTTCGGAGAAGTTTTGCAGGATGGGTGTTTTTACAATGATAACTATCGCAGCGCAAAGTCAAGATATGTTTATGTCTCAGACGGGAGAAGTGAGACAGTAAGGGCTCATTTTACCTATTTCGGGTTTCGTTATGTCCGGCTGACCGGCTGGAAATCTCCGAATCCTGAGGATTTTACCGGTTGTGTTGTTTATTCAGAGATGGAGAAGACTGCGAAGCTTGAAACAGGGAATCAAAAGATAAACCGTCTTTTAAGCAACTGCCTATGGGGAATGAAATCAAATTTTATAGATATGCCGACAGACTGTCCGCAGCGTGACGAACGTCTCGGCTGGACTGGAGACGCGCAGATATTTGCCCCGACTGCCTGTTATTTTATGGACACCCGTGCGTTTTATACCAAATTTTTGTATGAGCTGCGGATGTCTCAGAAATTTTTGAGCGGCGGTGTTCCGAATTATCTGCCCGATATTGGTCATGCGTCGGGAATATCCAGCGTTTGGGGAGACGCTGCGGTATTGATTCCTCAGACTCTTTACAGACAGTACGGAGATCTTCTTATTTTAGAAAAAAATTATGCTCTCATGAAGGACTGGGTTGACTATATCGGAAGCGAAGACAAAAAAGGCAATAACTCGTATCTGTACGATACTGGCTTTCATTTCGGAGACTGGCTTGCACAGGACGGAATCACGCCTACTTCTATGAAGGGCGGTACAGACGATTATTTTATCGCTTCCGTGTATTATTATCATTCGGTCTGCGTAGTGGCGGATGCGGCGAAGCTGCTGAACAAGCGTGAGGATTGTATTTTTTACAGAGAACTTAAAGAAAAGATAAAAGCCGCTGTTTTCAGGGAATATTTTACGCCGTCCGGAAGACTTGCCGTGGATACTCAGACGGCGATTATTACAGCCTTGAGATTTGATATTTATATTGACAGGGATAAACTTACAGGTCAGCTTAAAGAACGCCTGAGACGCGACAGCTACAGAATTAAGGGAGGCTTTGTCGGGGCCCCGGTTATTTGTTCTGTACTTGCTTCAAAAGGCTTTGCTAAACGCGCTTATGATTTCCTTTTTTCCGAGGAATATCCGTCTTGGCTGTACTGTGTAAATCTTGGGGCAACTACAATTTGGGAACGCTGGAACTCGCTTCTTCCCGACGGAAAAATAAGCGGAACCGGAATGAATTCGCTTAATCATTACGCGTACGGTTCTGTCGCAGAGTTTCTATTTGCTTATTCGGCCGGGCTTCGTCCGGCTGAGCCAGGCTATTCCAAGGCGGTTATAGCTCCCAAACCGGATATAAGGCTTGGCTTTGTTTCTTTTGAGTACAAATCTCCGAATGGAAGATATTTTTGCGGATGGAGAATTCATGACGACGGTATGCTGACCGTGGATGCTGAAATCCCGTTCGGATGTACTGCGGAGCTTCATCTTCCGGGCAGGAGCGGAAAATCAGAAGTTCTTAAAAGCGGCAGATATCGTTATGTTTATATGCCTGAAATTGATTACCGAAGACTGTATGACGAAAATACTCCGCTTGATGTAATTTCGCGAGACAGCCGTGCGATGAAAATTCTCTTTGAAAAAGTTCCGGCGTTTGGAAATATTGCCGCAGGAGAAGACAGAGAAAAGTGCTCGATTACACTCGGCCAGCTTTCCAAAATGCATTTTATTCCTCATGATCTCAAAGCTCTTGATGAGGCTATAGCAAAAATTTACGGGCTTATCTATGAAGAACAACACAGTTAGCTTGTTACAGTATTAATTAACTTATTTTAGCCGCTTTGACGGTATGGCAGGGAGGACAAACTAATGGATATTGCAGTTATTTGCGCTGCCGGACGCTCAGGAAAAACAATTGTATCGGAGGCAGCGTCCCGCGGACATAACGTTACGGCATTTATAAGACCGAGTGACAATGCTCCGGATTTTCCGCCTGAGGTTGTAATTGAAATACGCGATCTTTTTGATTTAGATAGGGAAACACTGAGGCGTTTTGACGCTGTGATTTACTGTTTTGGAGTTTGGGATGACAGTCTCGCTGAGCTACACATTAAGTCGGTTAAGCATCTTTGCGCCTGTCTTTCGGGTGAAAAAGCAAGACTGATGATTGTAGGAGGAGCCGGGAGCCTTTATACTGATTCCGGACATAAAAGGAAATTTCATGAAGAACCTTCCTTCCCGGCGGATATGAAAGTTATATCGGCGGCCCAGGCGCGTTCATTTGATGAGCTTATAAAGCATAATGATGTTCGGTGGACTTATGTTTGTCCGAACGGAATATACGATTATGACCGTCCGTCAACGGGCAGATATGCAATTGCCGGCGAGGAGATTGTCAAAAACGATATCGGAGAAGTACCGATTCATTCTGTGTCTTACGGAAATCTTGCAGCCGCGATGGTTTTTTTGCTTGAAAGCGGAGATGCCGTGAATAAACGGGTATCGGTCTATGATGTATAATTTAAAAGTTAATACTTTTATAACTGCAGTTTTTGTTTCATCGTCATAGGCAGCGATTTAAGGTGCAGCTTTGCTAAACATTATGTTTCAGTTATAACTTTGGTTAAAATTTCGGTTAAAATTTTGATGTACAGGAGGCGACAGGCATTAGATACAAAGGTGTAATCTTTGATCTTGACGGCGTTCTTTGCTCAACCGACGAGCTTCATTATCAGTCGTGGAAAAAGGTAGCCGACAGACTCGGCATATATTTTGACAGATCGGTCAACGAACGCCTTCGCGGAGTATCCAGGCTTGAAAGTCTTGATATTATTCTCGATATAAACCGAAAAAGCTATTCTGACGAAGAGAAAATATCTATCTCTTCGGAAAAGAATGATATTTACCGCGGGCTTCTTGAGAAAATGTCAGAGGCGGATTGTACCGACGAGGTTAGAAATACCCTGAATTTGCTTCATGACGAAGGGATTTTGCTTGCAGTAGGCTCGTCCTCGCGGAATGCGCCTGTGATTCTGAAAAAAACCGGACTGCGAAAGTATTTTGACGCGGTAAGCGACGGAAATAATATTATTCATTCAAAGCCGTCTCCGGAAGTATTTTTAAAAGCGGCTGAATATATCGGGCTTATGCCGTATGATTGTCTTGTCGTTGAGGACGCCGCCGCCGGAATTGAAGCAGGTGTTTCGGGAGGTTTTGATACGGCGGCGATCGGATCTGCGTATGGCTGTGAAAAGGCGGATTACAGTATCGAAAGAATTTCAGATATTTGCGGAATTGTGTTAGAAGTAAAATGAATGAAAACTTTACGGATCGTTTTATGCAATTGCAAAAAAGTTTTTATCATGTGCAGGCTTTTGGTCTGATAAGCTGTTTAGTACGGACTTTAAAAAACGTTTTTATGTAAAACAGCCATGTCATTTTTGACATGGCTGTTTTATATAATTATTATACAAGGATGAGATATATGCGGGTTTATGTTTAAATAGTTTTACGTCTATACAGTTTAAAGTTGCACAGTTTTATGTTTATATGGTTTTGCGTTTAGTTAGTTTTATGTTTGGACAGTTTTGCATTAGGTTAGCTTTATATTTAGACAATTTTGCATTAGGTTAGCTTTATATTTAGACAGTTTCGCATTCGGTTAGATTTATGTTTAGATAGCTTTGCATTCGGCTGGATTTACGTTTAGACATCTTTGTATTTGGTTAGTTTTACGGCGATATTGTGCGGGAGAAAACAGCCATTTCTTTCCCCTCTTTTAGTTTATACATACTATTGTTCCGTCATCGGTTTCGATTTCCGGCTTAAATCCGGAAAATGAATATTTCAGTGGATAAAACGCATAGAGCTTTTCACCGTCTTCTGCACCAAGCTCCGTATTCTCTCGGATATCTTTCGGACGTGTATTCTGGCCTAAAAATATATTTTCTGTTGAACACAAAAATGTCGGTTCTTTGGGAATTTGCTTTATCATAAAAAGCGCGGCGCTGTGCGGATTCATAAGAGTGGATTTGATTTCGGAAGATGTTTCCGCGTATTTTCTTTTTATACAGTCGAAGATCATTGAACGTCCCATTCCTACTTTATCAAGGCTGAATGTGATATCTCTCAGGCGGTCAGTATAGTTAAACAGTCCTATGAAACACGTTTCACTGTCGAGTTCGGCTATTACCGCTTCGGGCTTTTCTTCAAAATAATTGACCGGTCTGCCGGTTATGCCGAGCGGAGGAAGCTGGCCGAGAATCAGGTCCCTTCTTGCAGGACTTAGATTTTCAAGCTCTTCGTTATAAAGTACAGAACCTCCTGATAGTGCGACGGTTACTGTCCAGAAAAGAGCTTCCGAATATGTACAGTCAAACCCGTCTCCGTTTTCGTAATCGCGGACGACAAGTCCGTCGGGATCATTTAAAAATACACTGTGATTGTAAAAATAACGGTGAAATACAGTTGATGCTACTTGCTGCATTATATCCCAGTAAGAGGGAGTTCCAGGGTTTTTTCCCCAGATGATGTCGCATGATACTCTTTGGATATCAAAGATACCAGCGCATTCAAGTACAGGCGAACCGCAGGACAGCAGTATTATATTATCCCCTACGGCATCGCGTATCGTCTGCATAGCTCTCCGAAACAACGCAACGCAGTAATCGGTTTTATATTTTATAACATTCTTTTGACCGGCTCCCATTTTTCCGAGTAGTCCGTCGAGAAAATCCAGTTTGAAGTAATCAGCGTGGTATTCGTCGGTCATTTTGATGAATATTTTTCGGAGAAGCTCATAATATTCCGGGTTGTCGAGGTCAAACGGGTGAACGTTCGGCATTGGCGAGGCGTCGGTACGTACAAGAGACTTAAGCTCGCTGTAATATTCTGATTTTTCGTCGATGAGACCGGGGGCGAGCCAAAGCCCGAATTTTAGTCCATATTTGTGTACTTTGTCTGCCGTATAAGCAATTCCTCTCGGAAAGCGATCCGTGTTTTCTTCCCATTTTCCGGGAAAGGAACGGCTTTTCTGCCATCCGTCGTCAATCTGGATAAGATTCGCTTTTCCGGATGTGTAAAATATGAGCTTTTCCGCGCAGTTCAGTATCTTATCCTCACTGACATCTCCGTAATAGCATGACCATGAACAAAATCCACTTGGCACAGATGCGAGAGGTCTTGAATTATTTTCTTTTCCTATCAGCATTGAGTAACGCGCTAAAAAGCTTTCAATAGGCTCTTCGCAGACAGTATATTTTTCGAGATTGTATTTTTCACCGGGAACCAGGCGCTTGTCCTCCATGTCATAGTGTACTGTAAATGAATCGGATGTCAGAAGGATCCAGGCATAAAACCTGTGAGCTGTCAAAAATCCTATTCCTGCGGAATTTTTATCGTCGTCGGTTTTGACAAGTACAAGAGTTCTGCTGCATATTTCAGAGTTATTATTCAAACTTCCGCATTTTGTTATATCGTTTGTACAGTTCATATCGCTGTAGAATATAGGATTTTTGTTCAGAAAATCCGGTTCCAGCGGATATATAATTTCTATAGATTTAAGCGCGGAGGAAGTATCGGAGTATATGTGCGGCGTAAAAATGCCGTTTTTACTTTGCAGTCCGAAAACAAATTCACCGCAGATTACGGTTCCGTCCTTTATTTCAGTTCGTACAGGGATGTCTCTACCGGTATATTCTACCGACAGAACAGGAGCCTCCTTGTTTATCAGCATTTTAATTACCATGCCTTTCTGGCGTAAAATAGCGATCTGAAGTTTTTATGCTTATGCGTTTTTCACGCCGATGTCTTTTGACTTATCTTAAGTATTTAAGTGAAATCAGAAAGATACCTACAATTTTGCTCGGAAAGCTTCTATTAGCTTTCTTCTTTTCTCCACCCTTTGCATACGTCTACCCATTTTTGAAACGAAGAATATTTTTCGAGTTCCGGAACAGTAAGCTCAATTGCGCTGTTACTGCTCCCGCATGCGGGAAAAACGGTATCGAATCTTTTCAGTGATTCGTCAAGGCATATTATAACCCCGTCATTTACAGCAAATGGACAGACTCCTCCGACTGCGTGACCGGTTAGTTTTTCCGTTTCTTCAGGCTTCAACATTTTGGCTTTGACTCCGAATTCGGCTTTGAATTTTGAATTGTCTATCCGCGTGTCGCCTGCGCAGACTATTAAAACGGCGCTTTCTCCTGCCGCAAATGAAATAGTCTTGGCAATTCTGCACGGCTCGCATTGAAGCGCATCCGCCGCGAGCGCAACCGTTGCGCTGGAGGTGCCAAACTCCTTTATTCTGCCGTCAATTCCGGCGGATTTAAAAAATTCCCGTACTTTTTCAATCGACATAATTCTATATATAAATCCTCTCACAAAAGATATTTACCCGAGGGTTTTTGAAAAGATCAGCATCGAAATTACTGTCTTTCCATTTTAATGCATTGTATCATGCTCTTATGTTCGGTGTCAATGCTTAATAAGCAGATTTTATCCCCGAAAATAAATAATAAAATAAGTAATAAAATACATAATAATATGTTGATATTATGTTTTGCTTGATTTTTCCGGCTTAATATATTATAATTCCGGTGTACAGTCTAAAATATTTAGCATCGGCGGCGGATTATTGATGCGAAACAATACGCATGTACGTAATAAATGGGAAAGTCTGCAATCTGCAGCGTACTTTTTTATGCATAGTCCTTTAAAACATGACGCCGCAAATTCAATGAAAGGCATGGTGATTTTTATTAACAAGGGGCTTATTAACAGAAAACTTTTTAAATTTATTGACGCTTGTCCGACTCCGTTCCATTCAGCTGAATACATCGGCGGACTTTTGCGCAACGCCGGCTTCACTGAGCTTCGGGAAAATGAAGAATGGAAGCTCGTGGGAGGATGCGGATATTATACCGTACGCGGAGGATCGTCGCTGACAGCTTTTCGCATGCCGGAGAGGGAATACACCGGGTTTATGATAACAGCGTCACATTGCGACAGCCCATGTATAAAAATAAAAGAAAATGCCGAAATACCGGACGGATTTACAGTGAGGCTTTCATCGGAAGTCTATGGCGGAATGCTCTGTTCATCCTGGCTTGACAGGCCGTTATCTGTTGCCGGCCGAATTATTGTGAAAACAGGGAATCGGCTGTCTCCGAGGACGGTTCGGCTTCCCGGTGTTCAGGCAATAATTCCCAATGTCGCAATACATATGAATAGAAACGCAAATGATGGCACAAAGTACAGCGCATCTGTTGATATGATTCCTCTTTACCGGTGCGATGACGGAAAAAAGGATTTGCTTTCCGCGGTGGCGTCTGAGGCGGGAACTGAAAAGGACGATATTCTTTCATCGGAGCTTATGTTGTTTAATCCGGAATCCGGAGTGGAATGGAATGGTTTTATCTCCGCTCCGCGACTTGATGATCTTCAGTGCGTTTATGCGTCGCTTTCCGCTTTTCTGCGTGCCGGAGAAAGCGGAAGCATACCTGTATTTACTGTATTTGACAATGAGGAGATCGGAAGTCAGACCATGCAGGGTGCAGGATCTACATTTTTATATGATGTTCTCGGACGGATTGTGAACTCATCAGGCGGCGACCATGCGGCGTACTGCCGCCTTCTTGCCGGAAGCTGTATTGTGTCCTGTGACAACGCCCACGCGGTTCATCCGAATCACACTGAATACAGGGATCCGAATCATTGTGTGTATATGAACGGCGGAGTTGTAATAAAATACAATTCGAATAAAAGATATACTACAGATTCGTTGTCGGAAGCATTTTTCCGTCTTATCTGCGGAGAGGCCGGAGTCCCTGTCCAGCTGTATGCCAATCGTGCTGATATGGTGGGAGGTTCTACTCTCGGCTGCATTGCAAATACTAAGGTGTCAGTGAATACGGTGGATGTCGGGCTTGCTCAGCTTGCAATGCATTCCGCAATGGAGACCGCGGGGGCTGATGATACAGAGTATCTTGAGCGCGCTTTAAAAGTTTTTTATGAAAAGACGGTTTGTCCGGACGGCGACGGCTCGTACAGACTGATTTAATATTGATGTGAAAGGCATGGCTTTGCAGATGGATTTTAAGACAAATGTAATGCGGATAATAGAGAGTAAAAAAATATCTTATACACCATATGATTATTCGTCAACAGATGCGCTGAGCGCATCTGAGGTTGCCGCCGTTTTGGGGCAGAAACCGGAGCGCGTATTCAAAACGCTTGTTACGGCGGGAAAATCCGGAGAGCACTATGTTTTTATGCTTCCGGCAGATGAAGAGCTCGACTTGAAAAAGGCCGCCAGAGCGGTTGGAGAAAAATCGGTTGAAATGCTGAAATCAAAAGAGCTTCTGCCTCTCACAGGATATATCCACGGCGGATGTTCTCCTATAGGAATGAAAAAGTTTTTTCGGACTACCGTACATGAATCCGCAAAAAAATACGGCACGATATTTTTCAGCGCCGGAAAAATAGGATATCAGGTGGAAATGAATCCGCTTGACCTTGAAAAAATTATCAGGCTTCACTATTCGGACATTATTGTAAACGCCTAATTTTCATATGCTATGAAATAACATTATCAAGAATTATGATTATTTTACCTTTTGGGGAAAATAAATCTCGTAAGGCTATTTCTTTTTTTTCAATTGTATGGTATAATATAATTTGTTAATGCATGTTATAGTTTTGATATTCTGACATGCGTATCTTATAGCTGTTCGTTTGTCGCTGTATAATTGCTGTATAATTAATGATGATATTCAGAACGTGAAAGGAATGGTCATATTTAATGAGCATGGTTTATGAAAATCCCCTTTGTACGAGATATTCGGGTCCGGAGATGAAAAAAATATTTTCTCCTGACACAAAATTTCAGACATGGAGAAAGCTATGGATAGCTCTTGCCGAAAGCGAGAGAGAGCTGGGGCTTGACATCACTGAAGAACAGATTGAAGAAATGAAGGCGCATGTCAGTGATATAGATTATGAGCGTGCCGCGATGTATGAGCATGAGGTAAGACATGACGTTATGGCGCATGTGAAGACCTTCGGAGACTGCTGCCCAAAGGCCAAGGGTATAATTCACCTTGGCGCCACTTCCTGCTACGTGGGAGACAATACAGATATAATAGTAATGCGAGACGCTCTTCGTTTGATTCGGAAGCTACTTGTCAATTGTATTGCGGCAGTAGCGGAATTTGCTGATAAATACAAGGATCTGCCGACGCTTGCCTATACGCATTTTCAGGCCGCTCAGCCAACTACGCTTGGAAAGCGTGCCACGCTTTGGCTTCAGGACCTGATTTTTGATCTGGAAGAGCTTGACTTCCAGATGTCGCGTTTAAAACTTCTTGGCTGCAAGGGAACTACAGGTACTGCCGCAAGCTTTTATGAGCTTTTTGACGGCGATACCGATAAGGTTCAGAAGCTTGAAAAACTCATTGCCGAAAAAATGGGATTTGAAAGCTGCTACTATGTCTCAGGACAAACATACTCGCGCAAAGTCGATTATAATGTTATGACCGTGCTTTGCTCAATTGCCCAGAGCGCCGCAAAGTTTTCAAATGACATACGTCTTTTGTCGCATCTTAAGGAGTTCGACGAGCCTTTTGAAGCGGGACAGATCGGATCATCTGCGATGGCGTACAAGAGAAATCCGATGAGGAGTGAGCGGATTGCTTCTCTTGCCCGTTATATAATGGTAGATTCGTTGAATCCCGCTGTAACGGCCGCAACACAGTGGTTTGAAAGAACGCTTGACGATTCGGCAAATAAGAGAATATCAATTCCGGAGGCGTTTCTTGCTGCCGATGCGATTCTCTCCCTATATATAAATATAATTTCCGGCGGTACGGTGTATCCGAATATGATGAAGCGTCATCTTGACGAAGAAATTCCTTTTATGGCGACCGAGAATATACTTATGTACTGTGTTAAAAAGGGCGGGGACAGACAGGAGCTTCATGAGGCGATCCGCCGTCATTCCGTGGCGACGACAAAAATGATAAAGCTTTCGGGCGAAAAGAATGATCTTTTTGACCGTATTCTTTCTGATCCGATTTTCGGCCTTACAGCCGATGAGCTTGCTTCTCTATCCGATCCTAAGCTGTTTACAGGCTGCGCGCCGAAACAGACGTCGGATTTTTTGAGGGACTGCGTTAAGCCCATTCTTGATGAAAACAGGCAGGAACTCGGCATAGAGGTCAGTATAAACGTATAAATTTAAATAGTGCCGGGCAATTGATATTTGGCCTTCCGGCACAGGTCTTTGAATGGCGCAAATGAGGCGGCGTCTCTTTATTTTTTGCGGATGTGCAGTTTGCCGCCGTAATAAACGCGGCGCCGACTGAAATTACCGTGAATTCATCATTTCTGTGATTTAAATAAAATTAAGTTAATGCGAAAGGAATTGTCGTAACAATGATTACATCTATTACAGGTATAAACTGGGGAGACGAAGGCAAGGGACGCATGGTTGACCTTCTCAGTGAAAATTATGATATTGTCGTCCGTTATCAGGGAGGGAACAACGCCGGACATACGGTTGTAAATGATAAAGGAAAGTTTATACTCAACCTCCTTCCGTCCGGAATTCTCAGAGATAATACCGTCAATGTTATGGGACCAGGGATGGTTATCGATGTAGAACATCTGTACGGCGAGGTTGAGAAGCTACGGGAGGCAGGCATAAACATTACTCCGGACAATCTCAAAATCAGTGACCGTGCGGTAATTTGCATGCCTTATCATAAGATGCTTGACTGTCTGGAGGAGGACAGGCTCGGAGATGCAAAATTCGGTTCAACAAGACGCGGAATTGCTCCGGTTTATGCTGACCGTTTTATGAAAAAAGCATTTCGTATGGGCGAGCTTCTTCATATGGACTCTGTCAAGTTGAAAATGCCGGGAATTCTGGAATGGAAAAATCTGACCGTTGAAAAGGGATACGGCGCAGAGGCGCTTAAGAGCGAGGATATGATTGCATGGCTTGAAAAGTACGGTCTTGCTTTTAAGGATTATATTTGTGATACTACAGAATACCTTACGTCTGAAATCAAAGCCGGAAAGTCGCTGATGTTTGAGGCTCAGCTCGGAGCTTTGCGTGATATAGATTTCGGTATAATTCCATACACGTCATCATCCTATACTATTTCCGCCTATGCTCCCATCGGAGCGGGAATACCATCTCAGAAAATCGATAAGGCAATCGGTATTATGAAGGCTTATTCGAGTTGCGTAGGAGAAGGACCGTTTACCTGTGAGCTTTTTGGAGACGAAGCTAAGGCTCTGCGCGACGCGGGAGGCGAGTACGGTGCTGCGACAGGAAGACCGAGACGTGTCGGCGGGTTTGATGTGCCTGCCTCCAGATACGGAATTATGATGCAGGGAGCGGATGAGATCGCGCTTACAAAGCTTGACGTGCTTTCTTATGCAGACAGGATTCCTGTGTGCGTGAAATATAATATAAACGGTATTCTGACCGATCGTTTTCCGATGGGCGACGATTTGAACTGCGCCAGACCGGTTTACGAATATCTTGACGGCTGGAAATGCGATATAACCGGATGCAGAAGCTTTTCAGAGCTTCCCGTAAACGCTCAGAAATATATAAAATATATTGAGGAAAAAACGGAATGCAATATTACGTACGTTTCGGTCGGCGCCGGACGTGACGAATATTTTGTAATGGACTGAAACAACAGCTTATAGTATGTTATATATTATATAAACGTTATTATAGTATATAGATAATATATTAAGGAAATATATTAATGTAATATATTAACGGTAATATATAAACGGTGTTCAGGCCAGAG
>CAJLCI010000027.1 GCA_905205065.1 uncultured Eubacteriales bacterium
AATATAAAAAATAAAAGAAATTTCATCTTCTGTCAAGTTCTGTTAAGATTCTCGCCTCTATACGCAGCGGATTCCATTAATTTTTTCAGTCATTAATATAGAATATTTGTTCAGTACGTCTTATGCCGAGGACTGTCTTTTACTAAAAGAATCTTTTATTGTATTACTTAATTTTCAAGTACATGTACATTGTAACATTTTTTAAAATTTGAGGTAAAACTATTGCTGTATGAAAAAAAATAAAGTATAATGAAAATATCGGTTTTATATTTATATTAGATGTATAAATTTATGTATTGTTTTATAGCTAATTGTTATATTATTAATGACCGGAGCTTTTTAGTAAGAATTGATTGTTGTCGAGAGTTATTTTGTAAAAAATGTTTTTCCTCAAATAAATTATGTACTCACATAAGGTTATATAGGAAAACAATATAACTGTGTATGTGCAGTTTATATTCTCAGTTTCGCGGCTCGTCAGGGCGTGCTGTAATTATAGTTTATTCTGTAATTGAAATTGTCTCGGCGGACGTAGGGTTGTATTTGACTAAAACAGAGCACGTTAGGAGTGGTGTTTGGATATGGACGACAAAATGAAGAAAAATACGGTATCCGGAGATTATGAGCTTCGCATAGTCCGTTCCCGCGCTCCGTATTACGGAGCGGTTATTTCGGTTCTACTGTGCGCGTTTCTATTGTTTTCTTTTTCTGGAATTTCAAATTATTACAAATGTATTGTTTGTGTCGTTACAGCCGCTTTTATATTTTTTATTTTAAGAGCTGTATTTCCGCCGTCTCAGATAAGAGTAGCACTTCCTCATATTGTTGAGAAAAGCGGAAATTCGGATATTGATCGCCGCATTAGTGATGCTTATTCGTATTTGTACAGTATTGAGGCTTCCGGAGGGAGAATAGTATCGTTTTCAGCTTCGCTTGCGTCTGATATCGCAGAGCTTACGACTGATATAAGAGTGATATTATCATATCTTGAAAAGCATCCTGACAGAATATCGCTTGTGAGAAGATTTATAGACCGCGTTATACCGATGCTTGATAAAATATGCAGGGCATATATTGAGTTTGCGGAGTCTGATACAGGCAGTGATACAAGAGCGGAAATAGAAGATTCTGTAACTTCGATGAAGCAGAGCTTTAAGCTTCAGATTGGTAAACTTTTTGCAGACCGTGAGCTCGATATCTCATCGGATATTGCCGTTCTCGAAAGTATACTCGGTCATAGCGGCTCCGGCGGTGAAAAATAAATTTGAGTTTTAATTCGGATTAAAGTTTGGCAAGGATCTTTGATATGGTTTCGAACGGTCAATTCTGAAAATATATTTATTGCACTGTTTGCACTGTGACGTTTGGCATATGAAAATTTTGAGTTTTGTCTCATGACTTTTAATATTTGAACTATTATATTACAGTAATAAATTCAAGAAAATTGAGATCACACAGATATTTATGAAAGGTATGGTAATTAAAAATGGAAAAAGAGAATTATACCGACGGATCGGAGTTGTATCCTGAAGTTGTCTTGTCTTCAAACGCTGAAAATAAAAAGAGTCTGTCTCAGACTGGCGGTGTCAATGACATACCTCAGATAAAGGAGCGTCAGCTGACGGCCGAGGAAAGAATGGCTGTTGCGAATATTGAGGAGCAGATTAACCTTACTGATTCCGCAGCTGTTGCTGGGTTTGGATCAGGTTCTCAGCAAAAGGTTGCAGATTTTTCTGATTCAGCCCTTGAAAGCGTCAGAACTAAAAATCTCGGTGAGATTGGAGATATTGTTACAGACCTTATGGGCAAGCTGCAGAATTTTGAAGAGGACAAAGGCGGATTCAAGTTATTTCGCAGGGCTCAGAGCAAAATAGAAAATATGAAGGCCAAATACGGCAAGCTTGAAACAAGTATTGACGGAATATGCGAAGCACTTGAGGAGCATCAACTGCGTTTGACTAAGGATATTGCCGTGCTTGATAAACTTTATGACGTCAATCTTGCCAATTACAAGGAGCTTACACTTTATATTATTGCTGGAAGAAATAAATTGAATCGTGCGCGGGAAAATGACCTTGCACAGATGCTCAGACATGCGGAGGAAACCGGTCTTCCGGAGGATGCTCAGGCTGCTAATGATTTTTCTTCTCTGTGTGATCGTTTTGACAAACGGCTTCATGATCTTGAACTTACCCGTACCGTCGCGCTTCAGATGGCTCCTCAGATACGAATGATTCAGTCCAATGATACAGTGATGACTGAAAAGCTTCAGTCAACACTTGTAAATACTATCCCGCTTTGGAAAAGTCAGATGGTTATTTCGCTTGGCCTTGCACACTCTAAAAGCGCGCTTGATGCCCAGAGAGCGGTTAATGATGTGACAAACGAGCTTTTGCGTAAAAATGCAGAAGCGTTGAAAATTGCAACCGTTGAGACGGCAAAAGAAGCTGAGCGCGGAGTTGTAGATATTGATACACTGAAATATACAAATGAAATGCTGATATCGACTCTTTCCGAGGTGCTTACAATACGCAGGGAAGGTGCTGAGCGAAGAAAGAATGCAGAAATTGAACTTGGTAAAATGGATGAGGAGCTGAGAACAAAGCTTTTGGCAATTGAGTAGTTTTTATTAGCCTGAAATGTTCATTGAATGAAAAGCAATGTCATTTTTTCTGGCGGTATAGTTTGTATGTAAAGTTTTTTGAAAATGGACGGATATATTTGGTCGGACAGAATGTTACATACGGGCTTTTAACGTATTTTTACCTGAAAATCAATAATATTTTGAGGATTTTCGTTATAATGAGGATTTATAATTCAGAATACAGGACAATAAAATATTGTTTAATTATATTCCTTTCGATGATATTGCTTACGGGCTGTCACACGGTTAAACCGGCATCGGTTCCTAAGCCTACAGACGGATTTTATTCCGGGGATTTTGCCGGTGTTATATCGCCTGAGACCGAACAGCATATTTGTTCTCACTCATATGCTCTTGAACAGCTTACCGGTTCACAGATTGTAATTGTGACGGTAAGCGGGCTTGATGGAATTGCAATTGACCGATATGCCTCCGATATTTTTAATAGCTGGGGGATAGGATCTTCAAAGGAGAATAATGGCGTTCTGCTTCTGATGGCTGTTTCCGAGGAGCAATATTGGATCATACAGGGTTCCGGACTTGAGGAATACCTTAGCAGTGCGGTTTTGAAGTCGATGCTGAATGAATTTCTTGAGCCTAATTTTGCGAACGGGGATTATGACGGCGGAGCAAAAAACATGTTCGACGCTCTTTATTCGAAACTGTGCAGCTACTACTCAGTAGTTCCGCAAATCGATTCATCGTCCGGAGGTTATGATAGTTCGCAGAAATCTGTATCGAATATATTTATAAACATTTTTTTAGCTTGTGCAATATTTATAATTGTAATTTCATTTTTGCGCATGATATTAAAAGGGCATCTAAGGAGATCAAGACGCAGGAGAGGCCGCCGGAGAACTGTTCGGAGATACGGTGCAAATACCGCTTGTCCTCCAAACCATGCTTTAAAATTGGAACGTAAACAAAATTCGGTTCGCGAATCAGGTGCGATACGCGGACTGGACAGAAGGACTTCACATTCGGGAACAAAAACTGAAAAAATCAGAAACAGTGATGATTTCCCACACAGATCTGAAAACGGCCGCAGAATGAACCGCCGCTGAAAACCGTAAAATTTAAATTAAATGTAAATATAGGTGTCGCATTATGAGGTCCATTAATGTGTTTTTAATAGTTTAAGTGTTTCATTTTATAGTTTGAGTACTTCATTCTTCCGCGGCGTTACAGCACAATATCAGAATGAGCCTTACAATATTTCAGATTATTTATAATGGATTTGCTGCTGTTCCCCCAAATAATGTTAATAGAACTTTAGATATGTTGGTTACAAAAGATAAGAATTTTTACAGAACCATAGTGACATTAGCTATTCCGATGGTTTTGCAGAATTTAATTACATATTCGGTAGGACTTGCCGATAATATTATGATAGGTGCTCTTGGCGACAGCGCTGTTTCCGGCGTATATATGGCAGGACAGATACAGACAGTTTTGCAGGTGATCAGCGGTGGTATAGAAGGTGCAATTCTGCTGCTTTCCTCACAGTACTGGGGGAAAAAAGACCGTGAAAGCATATGCCGCATAGTGTCTATAGGGATTTGGTGTTCTGCAATTACAGGTATTATTTTTTCATTTATTTCAGCCCTTTTTCCTCGGACAGTGCTTTCTGTTTTTACGAATGAAACAGCTGTTATAGAAAGCGGTATGGAATACCTTTCTGCAATGTGCTATTCATATGTGTTTTTCTGTATTACGCAGGCTTTGATTGCTTCAATGAGGAGTGTTGAGGCCGCAGGAATCGGTTTATTTGTTTCGTTTTGCTCGCTTTGCATAGATGTTCTTCTCAATTATATTTTAATTTTCGGAAAATTCGGATTTCCGTCTATGGGAATAAAGGGCGCGGCTATTGCCACGCTTGCCGCAAGGATTTGCGAAACGGTAATAATGTTTATATATGTCAGGCATATTGACAGGAAGCTTAGGTTCAGACCTAAAATGCTTTTTAAAATAGATACCGTTTTTTTACATGATTTTTTCAGGTATGGTTTGCCGATTATTGCAGGGCAGCTTGTTTGGGGGGCAAATCTTGCGGGAAGCTCGATGATTGTAGGGCATTTTTACGGAGAAAGTGTGATTACTGCTGTAAGTCTATCGGGTACCGTCAATAATTTGATGTATGTCTGCATGAACGGTCTATCGGGCGCGGTTGGTATAGTAATAGGCAAGACGGTAGGAACGGGGGAACTTTCGAAAATACGTGAGTACTCACGTACGGTTCAGATAATTTTTGTTATTCTTGGTTTGCTTACAAGTCTGCTTTTTTCTGTAATTTGCAATCCTTTTATCGGCTTGTATTCAATTACTGCCGAAGCGGCAGAATTTTCAAGGCAGTTAATTCATGTTTTGTGTTTTACCTGTATTGGAACCTGTTATGAGTGCGGATGTCTGTTCGGACTTGTGAAATCAGGAGGAGATGTAAGCTTTGTTTTTATAAACGATATGATTTTTGTTTTTCTTGTCGTTCTTCCGTCTGCTTATATAGCTGCCTCGTTAGGGCTTCAGCCTTGGATTGTATTTCTCTGTTTAAAGTCAGATCAGATTCTAAAGTGTATAGTCGCGTTTTTTAAGATTAGAAAATATAACTGGATGAAAAATCTTACCCGCGGAGCTGACTGAAAAGATTTTGAAAGTGCAAACTCTTCTGATTATATATTATATAAGGCTTTCACGGCTTTATCTAAGATATGTAAAATCACTGAATTTGATAATACAAAACTGTAAATCCGCATAAATTAATGCGGATTTTTTTTGCAAATTATTATATTCATTATTTCGGTTGTGATTATATTTGACGGCTTTAACAATAATTTTCCACTTTATAAAAATATTGAGTAATCTATTGAATTTTATACAGATTAGGTATATAATATTTATAGATAGAATTTAAAATGGGGGAGTGTGGCAAACACGATATTTTCATGGCAATGGACAGTTAAGTAAATATAATATTTTTATAGCTGATTTATTTTTACAATACCGAATTCTTTATTTGTAAAGGACTCATTTTCATATAAGGAGGATGATTGACACAGAATGGAAAGACTGAAAAGACAGGTGTCCTTTGGACTTCCAGAAAAAAAGTCCGCAGACAATTGTGCGGCATCTCTAATCAGAGGGCTGTTCGGAGCTACATTTGTTGAACTTGGAGCTTATCACGGTTCACGAGATGCAGACGGAAAACCTGTATTATGTAACACTATAACAGGTTATGGGGCTGTAGACGAGGCTCTTGTATATGCATTTGCTCAGGACGGATCTGATCGTGACGGAGCGGTGTCGGCTGTTTCTGCCGAAAAAATAGTTTCAATTATAAACAGATCTAACAATGAGTGCGCCCCGCTTGTCGGATTTTTTGACAGCTGCGGCGCTCAGCTTTACGACGGCATGGCGGCGCTTTCTGGCTATGGCAAAATCATGAATGCCATAGCCAGAAAGCGCGGACGTGGACCGATGATAGCGGTTATAACGGGAAGCTGCACCGGCGGACTTGCCGTTATTGCCGAAATGTTTGATGTCGTAATAGCAATTCATGACGCTAAATTTTATGTAAATCCAACTTATATAGCGCGGGATGCGCTTAAGGAACAGGGAATTTCTGCGCCGGAGCTTGGAACTGCTTCAGCTGCGGCGATTCGGGGAGAGATTTCTCTGCTTTGCAAGGACACCGACGACGCAATTTCTTCCATTTCAAAGCTGCTGAGTTTTATTGCATATCCTGAAGGGGAGACTTCCGACAGTTTTGACAGGCTGACAGAAAGGGCTGTACAGCTGTTTGCTTCCTCGGAATACGATTCTCATGAGATTATAGAAGAGATATGTGATGACGGTAATTATTTTGAAAGCCATCCGGGATACGCAAATGAGCTATTGACTGTTTTTGGGCGTATTTGCGGAGATACTGTTGCAATTGTGTCATCAAATCCGTCGCATCATCAGGGGCTGCTTTCTGAGCGTGCCGCAAGGAAAGCCGCTGACTTTATAAATTTTGCAAACTCATTGAAGATACCTGTAGTTACTCTTGTAGATACCGAGGGATTTGATACTACGGCGCACACCGAGCTTGAACGTACCGCGTCTCATATGGCGTCGCTTGCATACGCTTATGCTTCCGTTGCCAATACACATATAACAGTAGTGACGGGAAGGGCATACGGTACGGCGTCTGTTATACTTGGCTCTCGGGCTCTCGGCGCAGATATATGTCTGGCAGTTGAGGATGCCGATATGAGCATACTCGATCCTGATACGGTTGTTCAGTTTATTTACGGGGATGAAATCGATTCATCTTCAGATCCTTTAGGGGAGAGACAGAGACGGGTGAACGAATGGAAAAAGGTTCATGCGGGAACTGTTGAAGCTGCTATGTACGGAGATATTGATGATGTGATTAATCCCGCTGAGCTTCGCGCAAGGATTGCGGCAGCTGTTAAGGAGTGCAGACAAAGCTGTTAATATGAAATTTTAATATATTGGAAAGGCGGTGGAGATTGGTATGATAGAGTTAATGGCAGCGGCATCCGGAGGGGGCGTTTCATCTTCGATTGACCGCGGAGTACCGATGGCAGAACGGCTTCTGCTTGGACTGCAGACAACGCTTCTGGGATTGGGAACGGTTTTCAGTGTGCTTATAATACTTATGTGTGTGCTGTTTCTGTTCAGGCTTTTCTTCTATTCTATTCCGAACAGACGTAATAAAAACAAAAATGTAGTCGATTCCTCTGTTAATGATGAGTCGGAAGCGACAGTTCCGTTAGTTTCCGCATCAGACAATAACGGTGAAGTTGCTGCTGCGATTGCCGCTGCGGTATCGCTTTATCTTGAGGCGGAGTCGGCAGAGAACTGCATGGATGAGAAAACTTCTTTTCGTGTTGTAAATTTCAGACGCAGATAAGAAATGCATTTTTTATATATTAATAATATTTTATAAATTAAAAATATGAATACAAAATTTCTTTACCTGTTGTATTTCTTTTAATTTGCTGAATTTCTTTTTATCATATGCTTGCGTCGCTGCAATTTTTATGAAAGGGATAATATAAAATGAGAACTTTTAATGTTAAAGTAAACGGAGTGCTTTATGAGGTTGAGGTTGAAGAGACGGGAACGGGAAACACGGCGGATTCTTCGGCGAAGACCGTGCCTAATGTGTCTTCTTCTGTGCCTTCTCCTAAGTCGGGAGAAGCCGTGGCAGGCAATATCAAGGTTAAAGCTCCAATGCCCGGTAAGCTTATAAAAATTAACTGTAAAGCAGGTCAGAGCGTTAAGCGCGGTGAAATTTTATGCCTGCTTGAAGCAATGAAAATGGAAAATGAAATTTTTGCTCCCTGCGACGGAACTATAGCTACGGTTGAGGCTTCACAGGGAGACACAGTTGCTGGTGATGCTCTTCTCTTTACTTTGAAGTGATTAGCTTGTTATATATAACATTTATTTAACAAAAACCAGACAGAATGGACTGAAACATATGTTGGAAACTATAAAAAACTTTCTTGAAACAACTGGCATAGCAAACATGGCGAATGGAGATACGCCGGTTTATAAATATCTGATTATGTATGTTATAATCGGAGTACTGTTTTATCTTGCGGTAGTTAAAAAATTTGAACCTTTGCTTCTGCTTCCGATAGCCTTTGGAATGTTGCTTGCAAATCTTCCCGGCGCGGAGCTTTTTCATATGGATTTTTTTCTTGAAGAGCATCCTGACTATGGAATGATACTTAGGCAAGGCGGACTTCTTGATCTTTTGTATATAGGCGTTAAGCTCGGTATATATCCGTCCTTAATATTTATGGGTGTAGGTGCGATGACCGATTTTACACCTCTTATTGCGGATCCAAAATCGCTCTTGCTCGGAGCCGCGGCGCAGTTTGGAGTTTTTGCCGCATTTACCGGAGCTCTTGCAATCGGATTTACTTCTGCTGCGGCCGCGGCAATCGGTATTATAGGAGGTGCCGACGGTCCCACTGCGATTTTGGTTACAAAAATTCTTGCACCTCAGCTTCTCGGAGCGATTGCGGTCGCCGCATACTCGTATATGGCGCTGATTCCGGTTATACAGCCGCCACTTATGCGCGCTTTTACTACAAAAAAGGAACGCCTTATTCATATGGAGCGTCCCAGGCCTGTAAAGCGTATTGAGATTATACTTTTTCCTATTGTTGTAACGCTTGTGGTAAGCCTGATAGTTCCTTCGGCAACCCCTCTTGTCGGTTTTCTGATGCTTGGAAATTTGTTTAATGTGTCCGGTGTTACTGAAAGGCTTTCAAAAACTGTTCAGAATGAGCTTATCAATATTGTAACTATAATGCTCGGTGTTACTGTCGGCGGAACGGCAAGTGCTGAAAATTTTCTTTCATTTGAAACTTTGTCTATTTTGTTTCTCGGACTTGCGGCGTTTTGCCTTTCTACAATCGGCGGTGTTCTTCTCGGAAAGCTTATGTGCTTTATCACACACGGCAAGGTTAATCCGCTTATAGGCTCGGCCGGGGTATCTGCAGTTCCGATGGCTGCGCGTGTTGCTCAGACTGTAGGACAAAAGGAGGATCCCACAAATTTTCTTCTAATGAATGCAATGGGACCGAATGTTGCCGGGGTTATAGGTTCGGCTGTGGCTGCCGGGGTTTTGCTTGCTCAGTTTGCCGGATAATTTAATTATAGCTAAAAGTGAGATGCCGCCGTCTGTAAGACGTTCGATTGTAAAGGTGTTTGCTTCTTCCGACGGCGGGTTTTACTCACTTCTTCCGGCGGTGGATTATTCCGCCGCAGCGCTTGATGAAGGGGTTTTGTCTCTTATTGAAGTGCTGTATATAAAAATATGTCTGTTTAGATGAGTTTTCATAACAGACGGGTGATTTTGATTTAGTTATATTGTTATGCCGTCTCTGCCGGCATAGAGATTAGGGTGAAAATTTAGGTTGGATTATTTGCAATTATTTTTCACGCCGGAAAGGCATGGTATTTAAATGTCAGAAAAACGAAAGATAAAAATTTGTGAGACTGCGCTGCGTGATGCGCATCAGTCTTTGATCGCTACAAGAATGAGAACCGAAGAGATGCTTCCAATACTTGAAACGATGGACAATGCCGGTTATTATTCGCTGGAAGCGTGGGGAGGGGCAACGTTTGACGCTTGTCTCCGATTTCTCGGAGAGGATCCGTGGAAGCGTCTGCGTGTTCTGCGTGAACATGTAAAAAAGACAAAGCTTCAGATGCTTTTCCGAGGACAGAATATTCTCGGATATCGTAATTATGCAGATGATGTTGTGGAGTATTTTGTTCAAAAATCAATTGCCAACGGAATTGATATAATCAGAATATTCGATGCATTGAACGATCCTCGCAACCTTAAAACCGCAATTGATGCGACGAAGCGCGAAGGCGGTCATGTCCAGGTGGCTATTTCCTATACTACAAGTCCGGTTCATACAAGCGATGCTTTTGCTGAATATGCACGGCAGATTTCAGAAATGGGAGCCGATTCAATTTGTATAAAAGATATGGCAGGGCTTCTCGGACCGTATCAGGCTGAACAGCTTGTGAAGGCAATTAAGGCCAAGACCGGACTTCCGCTTGAGCTGCACACTCACTATACCGCTGGGCTTGCTTCAATGACTCTTATCAAAGCAGTAGAGGCGGGAGTGGATATAGTTGATACAGCTATATCGCCGCTGGCGCTTGGAACAAGTCAGCCTTCAACTGAGGCGACAGTTGCCGCTCTGGCGGGTTCCGATTACGATACAGGGCTTTCTCTGGACAAATTAGAGCCGATACGCTCGCATTTTGAAAAACTTCGTGAAAAGTATATAAAGAACGGAAAGCTTGATCCGACAGTGCTTCGTGTTGATGTAAATGCTCTTCGGTATCAGGTGCCGGGCGGTATGCTTTCAAATCTTGTTTCTCAGCTGAAGAATGCAGGACAGCTTGAGATGCTTGACGCTGTTCTTGAAGAGGTACCGCGTGTTCGCCGGGATGCCGGTTATCCTCCTCTTGTAACGCCTACATCTCAGATTATCGGAACACAGGCCGTATTTAATGTTCTTAGCGGAGAACGTTATAAGATGGTATCCAAAGAGTTCGTAGGTATTATTGCGGGAGAGTACGGAAAAACTCCGGCTGAGATTGATCCGGAATTCAGTAAAAAAATTCTTGGAAACCGGAAACCGATTACATGCAGACCTGCCGATATGCTTCAACCGGAGCTTGACAGGCTCCGCGGTGAAATTTCTTCTTATATAGAACAGGACGAGGATGTTCTTTCTTACGCGCTGTTTGGATCTGTGGCTGTCGATTTTTTCAAACGCCGGCAGTCGAAAAAATATCGTGTGGATGATAATGCGGACAGAAAGAACGGGGTCCATACAGTCTGATACATTTTACGGTGAATTTCGGTCTATATATAATCCGGCGGTATCGCAGAAATGCTGTACCGCCGCTTTTTTGTCCGGATTTACATAAAAATATGCTGGATAATTAAGCAATGTAAAAAAAAATGTTTACATTATTCGGAATATGTGTTATAATGTGTGAAAATGTTTAGCCTTATTTTCGAGATGGTTTTACTTAAAGATGATGAAACGTATACTTAAAGGTAATTTATATGAGGCGCTGATATTTTTGTATATACGCGGTATTGAGTTGTCAGGGATGTTTTTTTCTGTCAATGCACCGCTGATTTGAAAGGAAGGATCATTAATAGTGAAAGCGATTATCATGGCGGGCGGAAAAGGAACACGTCTTTATGACAGTGAAAATCCGAGTCCGAAAGTCTTAAGAAAAGCATGCGGACGTCCGTTGATTTCGTATGTGTTTGATTCCATAAATTTTATTGACGAAAGAGATATTACGGTTGTGGTCGGCTTTATGGCGGACGCTGTAAAAGAGGCTTTTCCAAATAAAAATTATGCTTTGCAGGGTTCGGACGGTTACGGAACCGGCTATGCTGTAAAATGTGCCATTGAACAGTTCGGACTGGAGAATTATAAAGGAGATATTGTAATTCTCAGCGGAGATGTTCCGTGTATCAAAAGGTCAACTGTGGAGGCTCTGTGCAGTCAGCATCAGAGAGAAGGAAACTCGTGTACGCTTCTTTCGTGTGTGAGCGAACAAAGACTTCCTTTCGGAAGGATTATAAGGGATTCCAAAGGAAAAGTTTCAGCGATTAGAGAACATAAGGACTGTACGCCTGAGGAGCGTGAGATAAAAGAATTGAATGTGGGACTTTATGTTTTTGACTCTAAAAAGCTTACGGAAGCTTTAGGCAAAATCAATTCAAACAATGCTGCCGGCGAGTACTATCTTACCGACGTACCTAAAATTATGCTTGATTCGGATGAGAAAGTCGGGGCATATCAGACTGACGATGAAAGTGAACTATGGGGTGTCAACACGGTTGACGATCTGCGCGCAGTTGAAGAGATTCTCCGCAGGACGAAATGACGATAATAATTCTGCTTTAAAAGTCTGAAAATGAAAATTGAATAATTGTTTTAAAGGACGATATTGATGAGTCAGAAAATAAATAATCCCTCATTTCGAACGTCTGTTCGGGGATATAACAAAGATGATATAAATAAATATATAAAAGAGCTCAACGGAAATTTTGTTTTTGCGACGCGTGATTATGAGGATAAGATTCGTGCTCTTAAGTCGGACGTTTCAGAGAAGGAACAGATAATAGCAAAGCTGCAGAAGGAATTGTCAGATTGCAGAAATGAGCTTGCGGAGGCGGTATCCGCTAAACAGAAAATACCGTCGGAAAGCAACACGGAAAAGTCAGGAAAAAATGATAGATTCTCAGAGTCCGAAGCTCTTATTTCAGCGCTCAGGGAGAGATGTGAGGATATGCTTGGCAGGCTTAAAACCTTGGGTGATGAAAAAATTAAGGCCGAGGTCAGAGCATCCGAGGCAGAGACGAGAGTAAGAGAACTTGAAGCAAAACTGATGTCCGATTCGGAGATTCAAAAGCCGTCAGAGGACGATGATCTTGTACATAAGGCTGAAATGTACGATAAAATATCAGCTCAGATTGGCAGGATAATGATTGATGCCAGAGAGAATTCGGATATAATTATTTCTGATGCCCAAAAGCAGGCGGAGAAGATACATGAAGATTCCGAAGAAGTTCTGCGCCGCGCGGATGCGGAAGCTAAACTTATTAAAGCTGAAGCCGAAAATGAGCTTCGCAGATGCCGCAAAAATGCGGAGGAGTATCTTCGCAGTCTGAGCGGAACGTTTGCTTCGGTTTCTGCGAGTGTTGCAAAGCAGGTTGGTACTAAGTACGGCGAGCTTGTTTCATTAATATGCGTTCAGCTTCACGATGCGGCGGAAAAGGCCGCGCGTCAGTCTGACGAGCTTTCTGAGGTTCTTATGAGGGATTGTTCATCGGAACTTGAAACTGCGGTAAAAAAAGCGATTGTTGAAATTACAGATAATATTGACTATAATAAATGCGGGAAACCGAAATCCGGAGATATCCGCGATTGTCATGATGTTCAGTCCGAAGCAATAAACGATATTTCTTTGGACTTTGGCGCGGCTGATTGAGGTTATTTGAATATTTATCGGGAGACACTGCATAATTATCTGCGGTGTCTCCGGAGCTTTTCTTACGCATTTGGTAAAATATTACTGTCGCGGTATTAGAAAATAAAATAGCTGCAGCTTAAGATGGGAGGACGGTCTGAAGTGACGCTCGGTGAGAGAATAAGATTGGCAAGAAAAAGCGCCGGAATAACGCAGACAGAACTTGCCGGAAACTTTATTACAAGAAATATGCTTTCTAAAATTGAAAATGACTCTGTGTACCCGTCTCTTCAGACGCTGTTGTATATATCAGAACGCTTGAGGATACCTGTCGGAGAGTTTTTTACTGATGATGATTCTAATTCGGCTGAGCTTAGATTCCGAGAGAGTGAAATACGCCGTCTTTTTCTTGAAGGCGACAGTGATTTGTGTATCGAGTTTTGTGAGAAATATTCGGAAGCCGTGTCTGATGAAATGAATCTTATTCGCTCTGTCGTTTATCTGCGCAGAGGAGAATACAATTATCAAAATGATAAAATTGACTGCGCGTATAAGGATTTTAAAAGCTCGCTTTTTTATTCCGCAAGAACAGCTTATGTATCTGCCGATGCCGTAAGACATGCAAAAATTATGATCGATGAAATTGAAAGAATCAAGCCGTTTCCGAACGGTCTTGGTACGGCAGAGGGAAGCTTAAACGGAATTATACCGCTGCAGAATTCATTTGAACAAATTTTTGCCGAGCGCGTAATCGAGCGGACTATTTCGGAAAGAAATTTTGCTGCCGCTGAAAAGATGATAAATGATATTCTTCCTGAGGGCAGCATATATAAAAAAAAGATGTGTGCTCTTCTGGAGGCAGAAAGCGGAGATACGAAAAGCGCGGCAGTACATCTGCGTGAGCTTGCCGAGGATGATTCTATATGTGCTGCCGAACGATATATCATCTGGGGTCATCTTGAACAGCTTTATGCTTACATGCTCGACTATGACGAGGCGTATTTGTGCGCAAGAACACGGTCAGACTTACTCGGATATCTTCGAAAAAAAGACAAGTGAATTTTATTTACAGTATTATTGACAGAGATAACCGATATTTAAGTATATTAATATATTTGATACGATAAAAGCTTTTGTGAAGGGAGGTTGTCTGACATGGAAAATAGTATGTCGAAGAAAGAACCGGTAATAAGCGATGATCTTTTGAAGCTTTTGACGCATCATGAAATTTCACCTAATAAGGTAATCTTTTCTGCAAGGCTTGACAGGAACCGAGACGGAGTATATCTTGAAAATTATATACTTTTTACTGAAGAAAAGGTTTATTTGATAGGATATATAACTGAGATAGAAAAAAGACTTATCAAGCGCGCTTCTGATTGGTTTGGACGTATATACGGCAATATTTTCGGATCTCGTTCCGGCGAAGCGGTTTGCCGGATTAATGAAATTTCGTTTTATGAATATGATTTTGACGAGATAGACGAGCTCCGTGCCGAAGAAATGATTTCAGGATTTTGTCTTACTGCCCGTCGTAAAAACTCAGAGAACGGAACAGATGATAATTATTTTATTTTAAGCTATCTTACATGCGGCGCAAGGGAAGCTGCGGAATCGGCGGCGCGTGCATTTAACGCTTATAAAACGATGGGAGAACTTCCGCCCTTGGAATTTGCATTTGATGACTTGGGAGACGGTAAGTGCCCGCGGTGCGGCAGAACGCTCAGCCGAAGACCTGAACAGGATATAGCCGTATGTCCCAAATGCAGCAGGGCATCTAATGTTGTAATGCGCTTTTTGTCTTTTTTGGGAAAATACCGTTATAAGGTAATAGCGATAGCCTTGTGTTTGTTTGCAAGTGCCGGCCTTTCCGTAATTACGCCGTATGTAAGTACCGGATTTTACTACGATAAGGTATTGACTTTGGGAGGCGAATTTTACGGTAATCTTTTTCTTGTAGTTGTTCTACTGGTTTCAACCCGTTTACTTACTCAGCTTGTTGAAATTGTCAACGGTATTGTCAGTACAAGGGTAGCCGCTGATATTATATATGACCTTAAGAAAACAATTTTTTCCGCGTTTGAAAGACTTTCGGTTTCCTTTTTTACGGGGAGACAAACCGGAGGATTGATGCAGCAGGTCGACGGAGACTCAAACACGATTTACTGGCTTTTCTGTGAGGGATTTCCGTATTTTTGCATCAATGTTATAGAGGTTGTGGCTATTTTTTTTATAATGCTTACCATAAATGTTCGTCTTACATTGTTGTCGGTTATTACAATTCCTGTAGTTATTATATGCTGGAAGCTGATATATTCACGCATAAAGTCCTATAATGCGAAAAGTTTTACCGCGGCGCGGACGCTCAGGGCTCTTATAAGTGATCTTCTTACCGGAATGAGAGTTGTAAAAACGTTTGCAAAGGAGGAAGAAGAGGGAAAGCGATTTGAAGTCCGCAGCAAAGATCAGGCGGACGCGGAATACAATGCGTCTTCTTTCTGGCAAAAGACTTTTCCGCTTTCTTATATTCTTTTATACGCAAGTAATATTTCAGCTCTTGGTTTAGGCGGCTGGTCGGTAATACGCGGAGAAATGACATATGGAAGTTTTTTCACATTTATAACGTACATAAATTTTCTATATAATCCGATGTTCTATTTCTTCAACGTTTTAAGCGCTTTCTCCGATTCCGTAAATGCGATGCGCAGAATGATGGAAATTATGGATGCCGAACCGGATGTTGTTGAGGACGAGAATCCTGTTAGTATGCCTGAGATAAAAGGTGAAGTCAGCTTTGAGGATGTGAGCTTCGCTTATGTCGGAAGCAGGAAGGTTCTGGAAAATATATCGTTTCATGTAAATCCGGGAGAGACACTTGGAATTGTAGGACATACGGGAGCGGGAAAAAGTACAATTGCAAATCTTCTTATAAGACTATACGATCCGGTTTCCGGGCGAATTACAATAGACGGTACCCCGACAAGGGAAATCGCTCTGAGCGATCTCAGAAGAGGTGTGTCAATTGTTTCTCAGGAGACATATCTTTTTGTCGGATCTATATATGATAATATAGCATACGCAAGACCTGATGCAAGCCGCGGCGAGGTTGTCAGCGCAGCAAAAATAGCCGGCGCGCATGATTTCATTATGAAATTGCCTGATGCATATCAGACACGTGTCGGTCATGGTTATATGGAGCTTTCAGGAGGAGAACGGCAAAGGGTGTCGATTGCAAGGGCGATATTGAGGAATCCCAAAATTCTGATTTTGGACGAAGCGACTGCCGCAATGGATACTCAGACCGAAAGAATGATACAGGCCGCTCTTGAAAAGCTTTCTTATGGGCGTACGACAATAATAATTGCTCACCGGTTGTCAACCCTTCGGAATGCTGATAAAATAATTGTAATTGACGGAGGAAAAATTCCGGAAAGCGGAACCCATGAAGAACTTATACGTATGAACGGAATATATTACAAGCTTTATAAATACCAGCTTGATGCTCTTAAAAATATTGGAATCGAAGAGTAAAGCTTTGTGCTTGCCTGATTACTGACAGCCGTTTATAATTGACTCAGTGACATTTTTCTCTTGTCAATGAGTCGTGCTGTCATTATTTTTGAGAAAGGAAGCCCTTGGGAATATAGCTAAAAGTGAGATGCCTACCGCCTCCGCAGGCGGCAGATCCGCTCAATTTTCAGGTGGTGGTGGATACACTGCCGTCGGAAAGTTGAAAGATACGGCTATGCCCCTATTAGAGGCAGTTTTAAAATAATGAGTAATGAAAATGAATTAAAAGCGGTTAATGAAAATAATTCCCTTGACTCTGCCGCTGATATTTTATATCTCAATGCTGATAATTCGGTTTTTGTAGAGTCGGGGGATTTTGTCGGTCTCAGACTTTCTGAAAGCGCCGCCGCGCACCTTGCCGCAAAGGCGGCGGAGGATTTTATCGCAGCGGAGGAAAATCCACCCGCAGCGGATGATTTTCTTTATTTTTCAAGAGTGTTATTTCACAGAGCGTTTCCTTTTGCCGCCCCGAACAGTTATGTTTCGGTTTTTGATACGGAAATGAAGGAAATCGGAATAATAAAGGAGCTTGATGAACTTGATGCTGAGCAGAAAAAACTTGTGAAGCGGGAAATTGAAAGAAAATATTATGCTCCTCGTATAAATAAGATTTATTCTATAAGTGAACGTCAGGGATTTTCAATTTGGAAAATTGATACCGAAGCCGGAGTATTGGAGCTTACGCTTCGTGATAATTTCAAAAGTATAATACACGCAGGAGGAGACAGAATTTTTATTGCGGACAATATTGGAAACCGATATGAAATTGAAAGCTTATCTGCCCTTGACCGTGCAAGCGTAAAAAAAATTGAAATATATTTGTAATTATAATCGGCAATTCTATTTAGTTTAAAGCTCTGTTATTAAGCGTTTGGTGGCAAATTATTTCATCTAAAAAATTAAGAGGAATCTGCCTCCTACAGAGCCGGGTTTTTTAACGGAAGAATGTCTTAACGCTCAAATGTCTTGACAGTTGGGATTCTTAGCGGTCAAATGTATTTACAGTCGGAAGTCTTAACGGTCGGACGTCTCTACGTATCGAACATTTTGACAGTTGAACATTTTGACAGTTGAACGTTTTGACAGTTGAATGTTTTTACAGTCGAACGTTTTACAGTCGAACGTTTTGACAGCAGAATGCTTTAACAGACGAATGCCTTAACGGATTAACGCCTTAACATTCGATGCATTAATAGACTAACGTCTTACAGACGTAAGCATCTCGCTTTAATTATATTTTATAAATCCATCAAAAGTAGTACGAGGTATTTTAATGGAAACAAGGGAGATTCTCACACGTCGTCTTTCGGAAGCTGACAAGAAATTTGCAGAGGATTCACTTCGCTCGATTGTGACCTTTGGATTTAATCTTCCGAAAAACGGAAGTTATTTTGTGGACGGAGCTGTGTCTGTGGTCAGCGGCAGCTCTTTAGATACAGGATATATTATTATTTGCCCGGATTTGCATGGAGTAGGAAAATCTGCGTCTTCTTTGTCAAATTCAAAAAGCCGAAAAGAAATTAAAAAAGATTCAATATACAATGATGTAAAATGTGTTCCTGCGGAGCAGACTGTATCTATTACGCTTGATTCTGTAAAAAGCTTTGATTATAAAGATGGAGTCGGATGCGTAATGCTTGAATACACAGATTTGGATGATTGTTCTCATTTTCTTTGCCGTGCAAGCATGGAATACGCTTTGCTGTACTCATCTGTCTCAAAACAGCTTAACCGTTGGCTTTCCGTTGGGAAATACGATTATAAATATGAATCATCTGTAGAAAAAAACTGCCCGAAATGCGGACGGCCGTACAAACAGGGCTCGAATATCTGCCTTTCTTGTACAAACGGTAAGCAGTATCTCGGGAGACTTTGGAAGATAGCCAAACCGTACAGAGGATATATCTATTTTTCAGTACTATTGTATTTTTTCATATCGGGACTCGGACTTCTTTCGCCGATGCTTACAAGGATACTGACAGACGATTACATCAAAGCCGATGAAATGCCGCGTTTATCAGGATATATTATTACAGTTTTCATGATATTTGCTGTTTCGCTTATTTCAAATATAATCGGTGCGATTCGGAATATTGTAATTTCAAAGGCCGGAAGTCGGGTAATTGTTGATTTGCGGGGAATGCTTTTTGAAAAAGTTGAATCGGTCAGCATTTCTAATATTAACAGACGTACGGTCGGTGATATTATGTCCAGGATTACCGGGGATACAGGAACTCTTCGCAGCTTTATTGTCAACGATCTCGGAAAAGCCGTCGAGATGGCTGTGACTTTTATAGGGGTCTGTATTTTTCTTTTTATTTATGATCCTTTGATAGCGGTTATCGTATTGCTTCCGATGCCGGTTGTGTATTATCTTAACAGCATTTTTAGGAAATATGTGCGGAAGCTGTATCATCGCAGCTGGAAGGTTTCTTCAAGAGCAAGGACTATAATGCACGATATTTTTTCGGGAATACGTGTTGTTAAAGCATACGGAAGGGAACATTACGAATGCGGACGGTATGACCGTGCCATAAATCAGGAACGTGAAGCCACAAAACGCAGTGAATACACATTTTCCGTATTTATGCCGCTTTTGAGATTTATAATGGGCGTCGGTGAATTCTTTGTAATTTACTATGTTGGCAGTCATATTCTTGATGGAACGATGACACTCGGATATATGCAGCAGATAGTTTCTTATGTAAGTATGATATATGCTCCGCTGTTTTGGCTTTCGGGTCTTATGCGGAGGCTTACAAATACTCTTACTTCGGTTATTAAAATATTTGAAATACTTGATGAAGAGAGCGATATACAAGAGAGAGACAATCTGATTTCCTTTCCTATCGAAGGCAATATTAAAATTGATAATGTTGCTTTTGGATATGGAAATTCAGCCAGTGTACTTAAAAATATCAGTCTTGAGATTAATAAAGGAGAGATGGTGGGAATTGTCGGGCGTTCAGGAGCCGGAAAGACTACACTTATAAATCTAATTCTCCGCCTTTATGACGTAGAGGACGGCAAAATTACTGTAGACGGAGTTGATCTGAGAGATATATCTCAGAGTTCTTTGCGTTCTCAGATAGGCACGGTTTTGCAGGAGACATTTCTTTTTACAGGTACCGTCTATGAAAATATTGCATATTCTAAGCCGGGCGCGGGACTCGGAGAGGTGATCACCGCTTCGAAACTTGCTGGTGCGCATGATTTTATTATGTGTATGCCTGATGGATATAATACGCTGATCGGAGAGCGCGGAATGACGGTGTCCGGGGGTGAGCGTCAGCGTATATCGGTTGCGAGAGCACTCCTTCATAATCCGAGAATTCTTATTTTAGATGAAGCGACAAGCGCGCTTGATACTGAAACGGAGCGTCAGATACAGAAATCTCTTGCCGCGCTTACCGCAGGAAGGACTACAATTGCAATCGCACACAGGCTTTCAACTCTTAGAAATGCAACTAAACTTGTTGTTCTCGATAAGGGAACAGTTGCTGAAATCGGTTCTCATGATGAGTTAATGAGAAAAAAAGGCATCTATTACGGTCTTGTAATGGCTCAGCGGCAGATGGGAAAAATCAGCCGCCGAAAATGACGGAATTGTTTATTTTAACCTGGATATTATACAATCGGTATAATAGTGCTGAAGTATTTCTTCTGAGCTGAATCCTTGTCCGGCCATATCGTCGGCGCCGTATTGACTCATTCCCACGCCGTGTCCGGAAGCGCGTCTGTCTTTTTCGGAGGTTGGTACTGAACAGAGATAAGCTACAGGGTTCCCCCAAACATCCTTTGCATTTTTTGTTTGATTCACCGAGCTCGAATGCCATACTGCGCATATACAGCTTTCATTGTAGGTTACAACTTTATTTTCTGTATCGTAAACTGCCGCTTCCGCGGTTTGAATAACGCTGTTGCCGGATTCGCCCCATTTGTCATAGCTTGATGATTTTGGTGTATATGCGCAGCAGTGTGAAGTGGCGTCGCAAAGGTATATCCCCGGATGCTCGCCCGAATCCTGGCCGCCTATAATTTTATAAATCGCGTATGTGCGTGCTGCAATTGCCTGAGCACGTATTGCCTCTGTTCCGAAATATACAGGCATTTCAGAAGCGACAACTCCGGTAATGTAGTCGTGCAGAGTCATTTGAAGTGTTTGACCGCTTCCGTGAATATAAACGGATATTATGCTGGAATCGTTGATTCCACAGTTTATTTCTGTGCTGTAAGTACTTTCTGCTTCTTGAGATGTATTATTTTCGGTATTTTCAGCTTCCTTCTGTAAAGTTTCTGTTTCCGATTCCGTTTTTCCCAATATAGTATCTTCCGGAGATGTTTCGGCCGAAGTGTCGGAGCTTGCTTTACTTTCCTGTGTATCGCCGTATTTTTGAATACTGCCGTTGTCTGAGTCGCCGCTGATGTCATTTTCAGTTTCATCTTTTCTTGTTTCTGATATAAATGTGTGATAATCTGCTCTTATTGTTCTGAACGCTTCTTCAAGTACAATGTCTGCGTACGAGGCTTCAGTGCTTTGAGTATCGGTGTTTTCGGACAAAGTCGGCAGTTTTTCTGTCTCGGAGTCATATATTTCCGATTCTTCCGGCGCGTTTGCGTAATCTGTTTCTGGTGGCAGTGGGGTTGTCTCAGGAATAAAAAGACATATTGAAACAGCTGTTATAATAATCATAATTAAACTGGCTCGCATAAGATCATTTTCCTTTCATTTTAAAAGGTTGTCCTGAATGATTTTTTCGTGGGCTTGTAAAAAAACTATGCAGTAAAGATTCTTTTTATGATTGACATTTATTGCAGAAAGCATTCGGTGAAATGCCGTTCATGTAAAGTTAACTGATCGTTCATCCGATTGTACAGAAGTGAAATTTGTTAAACAGTACAATAATAATTATTGACAGCTTAATGCTGTGTACAGCAAAAAAGCTAATTATGCACGTGATTTTACAGCGTAAAATCGTGTACGGTGTATTTTTGTCTTATATTTGGTATGGATATTAATTATTACAGTTTATAGCTAAAGGATGGTTATATTTCATTATGAAAATACTTGTTGGAATAAACGGAGATGCTGAGAGCTTTTTGACAGCTGTCATGCTCAAGGAGCAGGGAAATGATGTAATGGGAGGCGTAATTAATTGCGCCGGAGCGAATGTTTCTTCTGCGGCTGCATCGGCCGAAAAGGCGGGAATAACTTTTGTTACTATTCCGGGAGAGGGCGTAACAAAAGCTAAGATAGCATCGGTACTCTGTAATTATGCCCGTGATAACGGCTATGACGCCGTTGCGACAGGACACTATTGCCGGATTGTTTTAGATGAAGAGGGGCAGACGGAGGATAGTGTAATAACCTGTGTTGAAACTGCAGTATGCAAAGAGCTTGACCAAAGCTATTTATTATCAGGGCTTTCTGCGGAAGATGTCAGGATGTTTATCTGTCCGGTAGGAACACTGTATAAGGATCAGGTTAAAGAATATGCTGCGGCACATGGATTTTATAATGCAACTCCCGTATACCGTGAGGGATCATGGACAAGCACGGTGTATGCTAATTCCGTCAGAATGGGAGGAATTACCATCCAGGGATATGAGGGGGTAGACTTTGACCGCGGATATTCAAGCTATCTTTGTTCATCGACTCTGAGAATTGGAGATGACGGCAGGACAGTGAAGGGCCATGTATATATCCATAATGTTGTTGACGACGAGCTTGTAGCAGATATAATTTTCTTTACAATGGGAATTCCGGTGAAAATTGGAGAGAGCGTCGCAGTTTATAATTCCGACGGCAGACTTCAGATTGGTGGAGTAATTAAAGAAGTTCTTGACTGAGCTGCGACCTGTTGCTGCGCTGTCTTGTTTTATACTAATTAAATTTGCGCGGGTCTGATTGCTTTACCTGACCGCGCATTTTATTATTGTATCGGAGTAAGGGGGTGACGTATTAATGAAAGATAGCAGCAAGCTTAACATTTTGTCATCTTCCGAAATTCGTTCAGTTATTAAGCAAGGGATAAGCGGTATTTATATTTTTTGCGGTCCGGAGGAGTATATGCTTGAAAGCTGCCTTAAAATGGTTAAAGAAAAGCTTTTGGGCAAAGACGATGAAAGCGGAGTTTTTGCATATACGAGGATAGACGGTGACAGTGACGGCAGTGGAGGAAAATTAAATTTCAAGGAACTTTTAAATGCATCGTCTACTGTCTCATTATTTTGTGACAGACGTCTTATTGAGGTGCGATCCGTAAATTTCAAGCTTATGAATGCGTCTGAAACCGATAATTTCTGTATGCTACTTGGCGAGCTTTCCGAAAATAAGGATAATGTGGTTATTTTCTATGCGAGAGATGAAGAAATTGAAACAGGATTGATACCGAAAAAGCCGTCTCCGTTTATCAGCCGTGTTGCGTCACATGTAAACGTCGTATATTTTGAGAGGCAGACGCCTTCAAAGCTTTCTGTATGGATGCTAAAGCATTTCGGGGCATTTGGCGTAACTGCGTCGCGCGAGCATTGTTATAGGATTATGGAGCTTTGCGGAGGTTCTATGCGGCTGATCGCCTCGGAAATAGACAAACTTTGCGCATATATTTTATCATCTGGAAGGCAAGATGTTCAGCAGGAGGATATAGACGCCGTATGTTGTATTTACAATCCTGAGACGCAGCCGTTTGCGTTGTCAAATGCTATTTTGTCAGGAGATAAAGATGCGCTTTTTGCGGCATATTTTGACATGAAGTCAAAAAAAATCAGGCCGGAACAAATTCTTGCTCAAATTTCTTCGGTTTGGTGTGATTTAGAGACAGTTAATGTACTTTCGGAGTCGGTAGAAAACCGAAAAACGATTGCATCGGAACTTGGAATGCACGAATTCAGAGTGGGAAAATATCTTGAAGCGGGACGGAAAATCGGCCGTGAAAGGGCTAGCCGCGCGGTAGAGAAATGCGGAGAGGCTGACAGACTTATTAAAAGCTCACAGGCGGACGCTTATCTGATACTTGAACGTCTGATTGCATTTTTATGAGGAATTTAATAATGAAAAGAGAGTTGATTAAAGTCCCGTATCCTGTTATTGTAGAGGGAAAGTATGACAAGATACGTCTTTCCTCCGTAATAGACGCGAATATCATTATAACGGGAGGATTTTCGCTGTTCAGGGATAAGGAGAAAATCGAATATCTAAGGAAACTGTGTGATAAACGTGGTGCGGTGATTGTATTTACCGACAGCGACGGGGCAGGACTTGTAATCAGGAATTATCTTAAGACTGTTCTCGGAGAGGGGCGCAGGGTTTATAACCTTTATACTCCGCGCATTGAAGGCAAAGAAAAAAGAAAGAGGACACCGTCGAAGGAAGGTGTCCTTGGCGTAGAGGGAATAGACTGCGTCAGTCTGGGGAATATATTTGAGACTTTTGTTAGGAAAGTCGGCAGTGAAAGTGCGGAAATGGCAGATACGGCTCTGAAAAGGAAGAACGATAACGGTTCGCGGAAAATTGAGAAGTCAAGACTTTATTCTGACGGTCTTTCGGGAGGAGAAGGAAGCCGCGATAAGCGTGCCGCGTTGTGCAGGATTCTCGGAATACCAGAAAACATATCCGCGGGCGCGCTTGTTGAGGCTATAAACCTTTTGGACGCTGCGGACATATATGATAAGTTTGTTTCAGATTATTCAGAATAATATATTGCATTTGATGTATCTTGCTTTTTTACTGTAGAAAGGTTGCTGTCGTAATCATGAAAAAGATAATTGAATTAATTAAGAAATACAGGGAGCTTATTGTATATGTTGTATGCGGAGGACTGACGACAGCGGTAAGCTTTGCGGTTCAAGCTCTTGCGCGGTATTTTTTGCCCGGAGACGATTTTACGGAGCTGAGAACCGCAATATCATGGGCAGCCGCTGTATTGTTCGCGTTTTTTGTCAACAAATTTTTTGTATTTAACGATGCGGAAAAGGAAAAGCGTACATCGGAAAGCGACGAAACCCGCCGTGGTTTTAGGCAGTTTGTCTCATTTGTTGGAATGCGGTTGCTGTCGCTGGGACTGGAAATGATAATAATATCTTTCGGCGTCCGGCTGCTGCATTTAAACGAGTTTATCCCGAAGCTTTTTGCCCAGGTCGTTGTAGTAATTTCCAATTACTTTTTTAGTAAATTTATAATTTTCACAAAGAAAAGATAAAATGCGGTAATAAATAAAAATTGAGATGTAAGTTATAGATATAAATTTCTGATGAAAAATGTTAAAATTCATACAATGCTATTGAAATTCATGCAAAAATAGTGTATTATAATATTCACAGATATTTGCAATATGCTTGCCTTACCTTGAATTCAATGTGATTTTACTGTGGCTGTTGTAAAAATCATACAAAAATAAAAAAAGGGTTTTTGGAGGGAGGAGTCTTAATGTCTAACAGATTATTTCAGACGATAATACATCAGTTTAAAGATGTCGTCGGAGATAGAACCATAGGCGTTTTAGATGACAACGATGTAATTATTGCCTGCAGTGAGCTTGGCAGAATCGGAGAAACGCGGGTAGGAATCCGTGAGACCGCCGGCGTTGAGAACGGTCCGTTTTCGAGCGGTGGATTTACGTACCGATACATAGAAGGCGGAATCAACCCGGAATATATTCTCTTTATTGAAGGTGAGGACAGAGGGGCAGATCGAATTCTTGCGATATTATCCGTTTCGTTTGCGCACATCAAGCATTTGTATGATGAAAAGTATGACAAATGTGCGTTCATCAAGAATGTCATACTTGATAATATAATGCCGAGCGACATATATATCAAATCCAAGGAGATGCATTTTTCAACCGATGTATCGCGGGTTGCAATGCTGATTAGATTTTTTGGAAAGACAGATACTCTTCCGTATGACATTATTCAGAGTCTTTTTCCGGACAAGCAGCGTGATTTTGTAATTTCTGTATCAGAGCGTGACGTTGTGCTTGTAAAAGAGGTAGACAGTAACGCTGAAATTGAGGAAATCGAGGCGATTGCCCAGAACATTGCAGACACATGCCTGTCCGAATTTTATGTAAAAGTAAATATAGGAATAGGCACGGTGGTTGATCATGTCAAGAATCTTGCGAGCTCCTATAAAGAATCTCAGGTAGCGCTTGAAGTCGGAAAAGTATTTGACATAGAGAAGACCATACTCAGCTATGAGAATCTCGGAATCGGCCGATTGATTTATCAGCTTCCGACTACTCTTTGTGAAATGTTCTTGAAAGAAGTTTTCAAGAGGGGTACTATTGAAAACCTTGACAGAGAGACGCTGATGACAATTCATGCGTTTTTCGAGAACAATCTCAATGTATCGGAAACGTCAAGAAAGCTTTTTGTACATAGAAACACTCTTGTATACCGTCTTGATAAAATCAAGAAGATGACAGGGCTTGATCTCAGAGAATTTGAGCATGCAATCACATTTAAAGTTGCGCTTATGGTACATAAGTATTTGACGCAAAAGCCGATTAAGTATTAATTTCAATGGTTATAAATTATTTTGTATTTCCGGCTGTCGTCACGGCAATCGTATCAATACTGAAATACAGATTTGAAAAGTGTGGTTCAACAGAATGATAGAATTTGAAAATGTAAGTATGACATATCCCAACGGTACTGTGGCACTTGATAATGTCAATCTCCAGATTGGCGACGGCGAATTTGTGTTTGTAGTGGGTGCTTCGGGTGCCGGTAAGAGTACGCTGATGAAGCTTTTGCTCCGAGAGGAGAAAGTCACAAGCGGCCGTCTTACAGTTGATGAATTCGACCTGACCGATCTGCCGGAACGGCAAGTGCCGTATTATCGTCGAGAGCTGGGGGTTGTATTTCAGGACTTCCGGCTCTTTGAAAACAAAACTGTATATGAGAATGTAGCTTTTGCGATGAGAGTAATCGGGGAGCCGATGCGTGTAATTCGCAGGCGTGTGCCGACGATTCTCGGTATTGTAGGACTTCAGGATAAATACAATAGATTTCCGAGCGAGCTGTCGGGCGGAGAGAAGCAGCGGGTTGCACTTGCGAGAGCTATGGCGAATAATCCGAGAATGATTATTGCCGACGAGCCGACAGGAAATATAGATCCTCAGATGAGCCTTGAAATAATGAATTTGCTCGTAAAAATTCATCGTAAAAACAAGACGGTCATAGTTGTAACACATGAAAAAAGCCTTGTTGACTTTTTCCGTCAGCGTGTTGTAACTATTAAGGAAGGCCGTGTTGTCGATGATAAGATCGGGGGCATGTTCAGTGAATAAGAGGAAAAAGGTCAGCATTTTTTATTTTTTGGAGCAAAGCGTAAAAGGGCTGTGGCGTAACGGTGTTATGACGTTTGCGTCTGTTGCCGTGCTGATGTCCTGCCTTGTTGTACTGGGCACGTTTGTATTGCTTCTTTATAATGTAAATTATAATATAAACAATATAGGAATGCTTAACTATATACTTGTTTTCGTAGATACAAGTTTAGATCCTTCGGTATCAAATGCCGAATTGAGCACAGTCGCCGTAACAGGGGATCAGGCTCAAACGCAGGCGGAGACTCAGTCACAGGATGGGACTCAGGCACAGGGGGAGTCGTCACAGGGACAGGCACAGGGCGCTTCATCAGGCAGCTCATCGTCGGCTGAAATTGTAGCTGGAAGCGCTTCGGATAATGCGGACGGTACGGACAGCTCCGGCACATCTCCGGGGCTTATAACGGTCAGAGGTCTTTGGGACGGGATGAGCGACTCGGAGATAGCCGAGCTTGCTGCTGAATATACGTCAGGAGACACGGATGCTCTGCTGAGTGAAGTTGAGGCGGATATTCCCGACCTGCGTAATTTCTTTGATCTGTCCAAGGCGCGCGTAGAGGTTGATAGAATCCGCAGTGTTCTTGCTGCGGTCAAGCTTAGGACAGGCAGTCTTGACGGAGATACTATCGGCAGATATTCTACTGCGGAAGACAGTCTCAGCGTCGAGTACAGGCGTATTACGGCGCTTGCTGATATTGAGATGCAGATTCAGCAGCTTGAGAATGTAGAGTCTGTTTCATTCACTTCCAAGGCTAAAGCCCTTGCCGAGATGAATGAGAAGTATTCGGAATATACCGATCTTTTTGAAAGACTTGAGGATGGAGACAATCCTCTGACCGATCAATTTACGATTACATATAAAGAAAACGACGATATTTCGGAACTTCGGTATAATCTTGAGCATATGACAGGGCTTATATATCGTGTAGACTGTCGTGAAGACATTGCCGGAACGATTGAAAATGTTCGTTCGGGGGTAGTGTTTATCTTTGTGTGGTTCCTTGTTATATTGCTTGTAGTGAGTATGTTTGTAATAATCAATACAATCAAGCTTGCAGTATTTTCAAGGCGACAGGAAATTGCGGTCATGCGGTATGTCGGAGCGACGAATTCATTTATTACGATGCCGTTCGTGTTTGAAGGAATACTGATCGGCCTGTTTTCGAGTATTGTGGCATACATTGTGGAATATTATGCTTACCTGTATATTCATAATGCCGTCATTAAAAACTTTGGATTTATATCGGTTATTGATTTCAGCACAGTAAATGGACTTGTGCTTATTGGATTCATCGGTATAGGTGTTATCTGCGGTATTTTGGGCAGTGTAATCTCACTCCGTAAATATCTTAAAGCTTAAGGCGGGAATCAGCTGCGGAGTCGACTGCGGAATCGACTGCAAAATTGACTTCTGAATCGACTTCTGAATCAGTTGGGGAATCGGCTGTAGAGAAGAACTTTTGCTGCAACGGCTTATGGAAAAGCTGTAGTGGATTGAGAAGCTTTTTGCATGATATTGCTTATTATTGAAAGGAACCTTTATGAAAAAACGCCGTATAAAAGTGCTTGCCGTTTCGCTGTTGATTTTTGGCTTTACAGTGTCAGCGTCAGCGGAGCCTCTTAAGGCGGCTTCGTCCTCATCGGTGGCGGATAAAGAGAATGCGCTCAGTGAAATTCAGGAAAAAATAGATTCGTATAATGAGGCAATAAATCAAGCCAAAGCGGAAATTGACGGCGCGTACGAGAGAAAGGAAAAGCTTGACGAAGAAATCCAGCTTGTAGAGAAGAAAATAGAGGCTACTAACGAGCTGATAAGCGTATATGACTCGGAAATTCAGAGTAAAAATTCCGTTATGATTGACATGGATACAGCCGTTGACGATAAATATGAAAGCTTCAAGAGCTGGCTGCGTACCATGCAGGTATTCGGAAATTACAGCTATCTTGACATGATTATGTCGTCTGAAACTTTTGTTGAATTTCTTGAAAATGTTGATAGGCTCGGCACTCTTATGGAATATCAGAACGCCACGATGGACGAGCTTAGAGACGATATTTCAATGGTCAATATGCAGAAACAGGCGATTGATACTTTGAGAGCGGAACAGCTTGAGGTAAAAAATCAGATGGAGGACGACAACGCGCGTTTGCAGGAGCTGCGTGCGGAAGCCGAAAACTATATTTCAGAGCTTAAGAAAAATGAAGAACAATACGAGAAATATTTGGAAGAAGCCATTGCCGCTGAGGAAGCTCTCGGCAATCAGATTGCGTCAGAACTTGCCGCTATAGCCGAGGAAGAGGAAAGACAGAGGCAGGCGGAGGAGAGCAGAAGACTTGCCGAAGAAAGCAGGCGCGCGGCGGAAAGCAGCTCGGTCACGTCGTCGAACGGAGACAGCGGAAACGGGGATAGCGGAAACGGGGATAGCTCCGAGCCGCCGATTGTAGTGCCGACCTCGTCGGGAGATCTTCCTTCGTTTGTATGGCCTGTTGAAGGAAAATACGTGATAAGTACGACGTACGGCTATGTTAGAAGCGGAGAAACTCCGCACCGTGGTATTGATATTCCGGCTCCGAACGGCACAAATATTTATGCCGTGGAAAGCGGAACGGTCATTACGGCAGGGTATCACGGAAGCTTCGGCAATTACTTGATTGTCAATCACGGAAACGGCTATGCGTCTCTCTATGCGCATTGCTCTAAACTGTATGCTTCCGAGGGACAGACCGTTTCAAAGGGAGAATGTATTGCGGCAGTCGGAACTACAGGTAATTCCTATGGAAATCATCTTCATTTGGAGACATACATAAACGGTGTTTTAACCGATCCGCTTCAGTTCTTTGAATATATGTCGAGTCAGTATTCTATACAGATTTACGGATAAACCGAGTGCGTTTAATTGTATTTCGGAAAGGACATGCTAATGAACTCAAAAGTAAAAAGTATAACGGCGTTTGCGATTGTACTTGCCGCGGTTTTTATGTTTGGTTCATCTTCCGGCTTTGAACTTGCTGTTTCTGCCGCGCTGACCGATAACGGACAAAGTCAGCTTGATGAGCTTCAGCGACAGATTGACGAATATGATAAACAGCTCAGCTCGATGAATTCCGAGCTGTCCGGACTTCTTGAGAGGAAGAACCAAATAGACGAAGAGATAGAGATAATCAGCCAGAAAATGGTTAAGACCAATGAGCTGATTGCTCTCTATGACGATGAAATTGCAGATGCGAATTTAAAGATTGAAGAAATAAATAAAAACATAGACGCAAACTATGAACAGTTTAAGAGCTGGCTTCAGATGACGCAGCTTTTCGGAGACCTGAATCCATTGGAGATGATATTTTCGGCTGATTCTTTTGTCGAATTTCTCGAAAATATCGACCGTGTCGGGACGATAATGGAATATCAGAACGATGTAATGGATACGCTCCGAGAAGATGTAACGGCGCTTTCGGATGAAAAAGCAAGACTTGATTCGTTGAAAAATGAACAGCTTGAAGTTATGTCCGCGCTGAAAAGCGACGGCGAAAGCCTTGCTTTACTGCGTGAGGAATCCGAAAATTATATCTCGAATCTTGAGTCGGATATTAATTCATATGAAGCGCTGAAAAGCGAAGTCAAGGAACAGGAAGACGCTCTTAATGCGGAAATTGAACGTCAGCTCAGAGAAATTGCCGAGCAGGAGCGCATAGCCGAAAGCGAACGCGCTGCCGAAAGTGAACGGATTGCGGAAAGCGAACGCGCGGCGGAGGAATCGCGCAAAGCTGCCGAATCCGAATCGTCGCAGGCCGTAACCTCGGCGGTTAAAGATCCGGTTACTGAGCCGGAAACCGAAGCGCCTGATGTTCCCGATACGCCGTCGGAAACCGGCGATTTTCTGTGGCCTATTGCCGACAAATTTCTTATAAGTACGACATTTGGCTACGAAAGACCGGGCGAATCGCCGCACCGGGGCATTGATATTCCGGCGCCTGCCGGGACGGCAATCCGCGCGGCTGAAAGCGGTACCGTTATAACGGCGGCTAAACATTCAAGCTATGGCAATTATGTTATAGTCAGTCATGGAAACGGATACGCGACGCTTTACGCGCATTGTACGGCTCTTTATGTGTCCGTCGGTCAGAAGGTAACTAAAGGAGAGACAATTGCAAGCGTAGGCAGTACGGGTTACTCGTCGGGAAATCATCTGCACTTTGAAGTCCGCTTGAACGGCGTTTTGACTGATCCGCTTACATATTACGATTATATGAAAGACAAAATTGTAATTCAGATTTATAGTTAAAAAAAGGGAATAAAACTAAAAGCAAAATTGCAATAAGATTTGAACAGTAAAAAAATCTCCTGCGCCTTTTATAGGCGTAGGAGATTTTTGTTTTGTATAAGCCTCTCGGATTTATCTTTGCTGCTGAAGTGTGTACTGCGGCAGATAAGCCTTTTCTTCATCTGTGTATTTTCTGAGCGTGTTTATTGTCTCGCCGTTATTCCACTTGCGGTCGCCGACGTCTTCGGCAGTACCCATAACGGTTACGTTAAGCTGTCTGTGACGCGCGCGAACGTGATCCCAGTCAACAAAATAAATGTGCGCGAATTCTCCGCCGTCGAGAACTCCGTCCTTAATAGTCATCGTTTCGCTTCTGCCGAAGAATACGCTGCGTAGATGGCCGTCTGTGTTCATGGAGGTATAATCACCAGGCTCGTTTACATATCTGCCAAATTGGGCATGAATCGGGCCAGGATGGCGGTACTGATGTTCCTCTGCGAAATCGGGAATCATTTTGCGCATAATGTCAAGCAAATCATGCTGGAGATATTCAATGTCAAATGAATCAATGTCGTGAGAACACTCCTGAATCATAACAGAACATGTTGTGTGGTGAGAAGCGATGCAGACTGTGCCGTTCTTTACGCCCGAAGCCTGAACAATTTCAATTATTTCCTTGGAAACATCGTGAAATGTCGGAATCCATCCTCTTGACTGAAGCTCAAGCTCTTTCTGAAATACTTTAAATTCCATAATAAAATACCCTGCCTTTGTTCTGCAAAGGCTTCCTTTCTTTTCGGAATTTGTGCTGATTTTGCTTGCTATGAAACAAATATGTAAAAACAGCAGGAATGCAAACTTCTGCGCACTATTCCATAATATCATTGTTCATGCATACGCATTACAATATTATAGTATATCACATTTACGGTATAAAAGCAATATTAAACTAAAAAAGTTATTTTACCTTAAAATGTCCTGTAATCATAATTATTTAAACTGCCTCAACAAAAAAGCTCCACTCGTTGTCAGAATGGAGCTTAAAATATTTGAACTCGATCTTTTGTTAGTCGCATATCGAGTAGCGACAAACATTTGAATTAGGTCTTGTTTTAGTTGCGTACCGAGTAGCAACAAACATTTGAGATAGCTCACTATCTACACTGACATTATAAACGATAAACATCTGTTTGTCAAGAGTTTTTTATGCCATACATTAATTAAAAAGCGTTTCTACATATTCTACTTATTGTTGCGCTTTGTATGCCACTTATTCTACATTTTCTACATAATATACTTGTATCGTTGGCAAAAAATATAAAGTAGAAAAAGAAGAATATGCAAATATATCAATATATAAAATTAGATAAAGTAGAAAATAATGTAAACAATGTAATTAATTAGAATAAATCATAATGCGTTCCAGAAATGGAATCATGTAGAAAAAGTAGAAGTCATAAAAGGACAAAAAGTAGAATATGTAGAAAATAGCGAATTGAGCAAATTGAGAAAATAGAAACTATACAAAATAGTAAATATGGAAAATAGAAGAAAATAGAAACTGTAGAAAACTAAACAGCAATTTGGTACCAAAACAAAGAAGGCTTAACTGAAATTCAGCTAAGCCTAATGGTAAAAAATTAAAAAAAATGAAAGAAAAAACATGATTTAAAAATCATGCGATCAATGCCTCCGCCCTACTGAACGGCGGCAAAGACAGAAAAAATAAAAGAGTAGTGCCGGCACTAAACTGGCATTGTCAGACCAATTTAGTGATGCTTATGTAGGAAGACATAAACATGCAACTGGAATTGATTTATCCGGCACTGTCTATATTATAACATAATTATGGAAAAAATGCAATAGGTTTGGCAAAAAAAATTATAATTTTCTTTTTTCAAAAATATACTTATATTGACATTTAGTAATGAAATAGTCTAAAATAATACAAAATTATCGAAAAATCGTCTTTTTGCGCAAGCGCAGTAAAAAAACAAAATATGTAAACGTAAAATACTTCTGAAATGTCTGCTTCTTAATTAATCGGTATTGAGTCGGCAGAATACTGAGATAGGAGGACAGTTTTCCTGAATGCCTGCGTGCGCTATTGTACAGACATAAAGCCTTATCGGTGCCGACGTTTAAATTATAACTTATTTTTCGATAAAATTCAACAATAGATTTAATCAGTTAGTGACTAAATTGAAATTATTTTGTAAATAAAGACAATAAATCAAAAAACAAATCAAAATAAATCAAAAAAAGCTCTGGGCGACGGAAAACGCAAAAAGAAAAAACAAGCGGAGAAAGATTTTGACGCTCCTTAGCTCTGTCACCGAGAAATTTTTCTAACGAAAAGCCTCTCAATGTCTGTTTAGGAGTGAAAACCTAATTCTGCTTGTTTTTCAAGAAAAAATTCAATAAGGAAATTCAGAATAAAAGCCGGCGGAAAGAGCAAGTCCCCACTTACCCTCACCTGAATATCTATGTGCAAGACCACATAAATATTCAGGAGAGGGTAAG
>CAJLCI010000028.1 GCA_905205065.1 uncultured Eubacteriales bacterium
TGGAGTTGGTGATGTAGTTCTGCTGGCTGGGCGAGATGTTCAGCGCCTTCGAGAGGATCTGCCGGTCGCCGCTTGCCTGGTTCAACAGGTAAACGAAGTCCGAGTTCTCAAAAATGTTCTCTATTTCTCTGGAAGCCAGCAAATCCTTGACATTTTGAGTAATTCCGGTTGGGATCTGTGTGTGATTATCGGACAGCTTTTTATCTGTCCCTCCGGGGATTTCTCCCATTTTCAGCGGTGTGTCACTTCACACCCGGCATAGCATATCTTTTTATCCGACAGTTCTGCGCTGTCTGCCGAAACGATAGCGGGGACTCGTGGAGCTGTTATATTCCATGCCATCACAGGCTGGGTTCAAGCTCTATGCGTTGCGTGTGTGTCGGTTATTGCACTGGCACTTCCACTCGGATCAGGATTGCAAAACCCTTTCCGTTTCTTTCCCGCTGATAATCCTGACTGTCTACTTCGGCTTCAATCAGGACGGCATACTTTGTGCTCTCATGCAAATCAAAACACAAAGCAATTTACCTCCCCATTTACGGAATCTCTTCCAGATTTCCACGCTGTATGCTGCCGTCTGCTCTTCCTTCAAGAGCAAATGGAACTCGTCCATGTAGTAGCGGGTCGCCTTATGCTGGGCGCGGTTGATGGTCACACGGTTCCAGACCTGATCCTGCACAATGAGCATCCCAAGCTTCTTGAGCTGCTTTCCGAGCTGCTTGATGTCATAGCAGACGAAGCGATTATTCACATCCACATTCGTCCGGTGATTGAAGACATTCAGCGAGCCATGCACATAGATTTCAAGGGCAGTGGCAATCCGCTGTGCCTCCGGCTCACTCTGACTGCGCAGGATGTTGTAGAGGTCTTCGAGAATAGGCATCTTCTCAGGGACCGGATCGGCAAGGTAGTCCTGATACACCTTGCGGACGCTGCGGTCGATGATGGTCTTTTCCACCGGTTGTAGCCCATCCTTGCCGCCCACAATCAGCTCACACATGGAGAGGATGAAATCAGACTTCAAAGTCAGCGGGTTTTCCTCTTCCGAGTAGTTCACATTGATGTCCAGCGGGTTGATGTAGTCGGTGCTCACCGGCGAGATGCGGATGACCTGACCGCCGAGCTTCTGCACAAGGGGATAATACTCCGCCTCGGGATCGCAGACGATGATGTCATCCTCTGTGATGAGGAAGGCGTTGGTCATTTCCCGCTTCGCCGAAAAGCTCTTGCCGGAGCCGGGGGTGCCGAGGATCAGACCGTTCGGGTTTTTGAGCTGCTTGCGGTCAACCATGATCATGTTGTTGGAGAGCGCGTTCAGCCCGTAATACAGCGCCTCGCCGCTCTGAAAAAGCTCCTGCGTCGTGAACGGGACGAACACCGCCGTCGAAGAGGTGGTCAGCCCGCGCTCAATCTCGATCTGATTCAGGCCAATCGGGAGAGAGGACATCAGCCCTTCTTCCTGCTGGAAGTCCAGCCGCTTGAGCGCACAGTTGTATTTCTGGGCAATGGAAGCCGTCTGGAAGATGGCGTTTTCGAGCTTCTGGCGGGAGGCAGCGGTATTCATGATGAGGATGGTCACAAGGAACATTCTCTCGTTGCGCGTCTGAAGGTCCTGCAACAGGCGCTTGGCCTCACCGCCGTAGGTGGCAAGGTCGGACGGGATGATTTCCATGTCATATCCGCTTCTCACGGCCTTCTTCTGCTCTTCAATTTTCATCTTGTCGAGGTCAGTAATCTTCATCTTGATGCTCTTGATGGCTTTCGCCTGATCAATCGTGCGGATATGAAGATTGACCGTGATGTTGCTGTCCATGTCGAGGAAGTCGGCCAGCATCCGGTCATTGAGTTCCGGCGCGAGGATTTGCAGGAAGCTCACTGCGCCGATGGCCTTGCCCATCTTGAAGCACTTGCCTTCACGGAAGTCGAAGGAAGTGGGCGCGATGAAATCTTTGCTGCTGAGTCCCGTCCGGGCTACCATGTCAAAGGAGAAGCGGAACGGCTCGTTCGAGTCCATGTTGAACACATCATGGAGCACTTTCAGCCGTTCGTAGCCGGACAGCGGCTCGGTCTTCACACCGAGGGTTTTGAAATTGTTGAGGATGTCCGTCTCAATCCGATCCAGCTTGGCCTTCGCCATGCGCAGGGAGTCGGCCTCAATGCCGAAGGTAATGTACTTGCGCTTGATGAGGCCGTTGTTGCCCTTCGTGAGCTGGTTTTGCAGCATCTCGGAATACTCGCTGCGGATGTCGTTGAACTCGTCATCCTGCTCGGGGATGTTGATCTGCTTCTTGAACTCGCTGATGCTCGTCCTCTGGTTGATAAAGGAGAACTGGACAAAAATCGAGCTGTCAAAGTAGTTCAAAAAGTCGCACCAGTTCTCAAAGATAGCCGTTTTGTCCTCGTTCTGGGCGAGCTGGTAGTTGATGTCGTTGAAACGGATAGTCTTTGTGTAGAGGCGGCTGTTGACCTTGCAGATGCCGTCGCGGCACATCTCCACATAGGGGATAGTCTGCTGCGCCGACTGACGGACTTTCTTTGTCTTCTTGGCCTTTTTCTTCTGCAGGACCAGCTTCTTCTTTTCCTCAGCGGAGAGAAGATCGCCGTACACCTTGCCGTTTTTGGTAAGCCGCTTAGGCTCTGCGGCCTTTTTCGTGCTGCTGTGCAATCTGCAATTCCTCCTTCTCTTTGATTTCCTGCTGGATCGCAGCGTATAGGTTGTTCGTGCGGTATGGCCGCACTTTATCCCTCAGAAACATGGACTTGATCACATGACCGAGGATTTTTTCAGCCGGTTGCCCGTCCTTCTCATAGAGAGCGAAGAAGATAAACGGGAGCATGATGACCACCATCAGCATTGCCGAGGTGGAGATGCCGAGGCTGGGCTTAGTCAGGAAGAAGATCGGAACACCCGCTGCCGCAGCCAGCGCAAAGCAGATGAGCTGCCGCTTTGTCAGGTTGAACATGACCTTCGTCTTGACACGATTCAGGTCCTTCGGGACCGGTACAAACGCCATTGGGAACCTCCTTTCCAAGCGTGATGCTGCACTCGACTTCATTGCCCCATACATCCCAGCCTTCGGGGGACTGGCGGGCGAAAAGTTCGATGCGCGGGACATCGCCCATGAGCTGGACGATGCGGTTGCGGGCTTCCTCCGGTTTCTTGGAGTGCTCTTCGATGTGGCTCATGATGACCTGATGCACACCGGGGCTTGCCCGTTTGGGATGGCCTTTCGTTGCAAGGATGCAGAGTTCAGCATTCGCCCGTGTCCAGTACCCCATGCCCCAAAAGAGACTGTCGGACACCCGGTTCTGCTTGATCCAGACAAAAGCCGTCGTTTTGTATTCAAATCCCCATGCTTCAAGGACTTGGAACGCCTCCTGCATACAGGGGAAGGTAATCCACATGAAGAGCGCACAGTCTTTTGCTGCAAGCTCTCCAATAGGCAGAGCCTTGATGTCTTCAAGGCTCATGGTCGGGTAATGGCTTTCCGCTGAGCGGCCAAGCCCTTTCTTTGAGTAGACCTTGTACCGCCACGGAGGGTCGGCATAGATCACGGAGTATTTCTTCAAGCTGACCCTCCTTTCTCAGTGGGCATTGAATAGTGACTTTGCAAGCGAACCTGTCTTGAACAGGGAGAAGCAAAGGATGACCGTATAAGCTGCCACCGAGAATAGCGCCGAGTGGATATTGGCTGCGATGATCATGTTGTTGATGAGCACGGCATAGATCGCAACGCACACCATGATGAGAAAACCTTGGAACGCCAGTGCAAACAAGCCCTTGAGGTAGTTCGTGCCGATGCTGCCCCATTCGCGGTTGCTCATCGTCGCAATGGGGATGGGAGCGATGCTCACGGTGCAATAAATCTCAATCATACGGCCATAGAGGATGACCGTGATGAGGATGGACATGATCTTGAGGCACAGGCTGATCAGCAGTGTCTCTATGGACAAACCGAGCAGCTCGCCAATGCCCATCGTTTCCATGCTGGCTCTCATTTGTTCGAGGGTGGATTCGATGTCGATGTTTGTGTCGCCGCTTATGACCCCGGCTGCACCGGCTACGACATTTTGACCGATGTCGAAGACCGCCATCACAATGTCAAAGGTGTTGGTAACGAGGTAAATCGCCACTGCCGCCTTGAAGAACCACTTGAAGAACATCCATGTGTCCATATCATGCAAGTTGTTTTTCTCGGTGATCATGGAAATCAGCTCGTAACACAGGACAAAGGTAATGATGATACCAGCGATGGGGACTATCACATTTTCGGATAGTCCCCGGATCATCTGGTATATGCTGCTATCCCATGAAGAGGGCGTTTTGCCCACCTCAGCAGCTATCGTCCCTACCTTTTCGTTGACATCGGTGAACATATTGGTCATGTTGCTTTCAATCCAGCCGATCAGAAGCTCTTTTATCGCTTCCTCGATTTTTTCAAGGATAAATCCCAATATTTCACCACCTTTCTGCTATCTGAAACCGAGGGACTTAGAACAAGCCGGAGAGCAGCGGGATGAGGGTTGTGCCGATGAGCACCACACCACCACCGGCCATCAACTGCTTGATGCCCTGCGATTTGGCGCCCGGGTTATCATTACCATATCCTTCCATCAGGTTGACCACGCCCCACACGGCAAGGCCAGCGCCAAGGGCGACAACGAGGGTTTGCAAGACGGTAACTGCCTGATTGATAAATTCCATAAATGACCTCCTTGTGTTGGAAATTGATTAAAAATGATGGGAGAGCGCGCCATTTCGCGCCCTCCCATGTGGACACGCGAACCGGTTATCAGAACAAACCGGACAGCAGGGGGATGAGGGTCGTGCCGATCAGCACCACACCGCCACCGGCCATCAACTGCTTGATGCCCTGCGACTTGGCGCCGGGGTTATCGTTACCATATCCTTCCATCAGGTTGACCACGCCCCACACAGCCAGACCGGCACCGAGGGCAACAACGAGCGTCTGAAGGACCGTAACAGCCTGATTGATAAATTCCATAGAGTAACCTCCTTGATTTTTGAGTGTGAGTTATTGAAAATGGGCAAAAAAATAGAAGCCCCGTCATTGTTCTGCTTTGGGCATTGCCCATGCGCAGTGCATGACGGGGCTTCATTCTGCTTCGACCTCTCCCATGTCATAGAGATCGAAGGTTTGGGTGGGCTTGACTACCAGCTTGTGGGAACGGTATTTCTCGATGTCAAAGGCGTTGCTCTTATCGTAGTCGGACAGCATTTTGTATTTTGGATGCTTCGTAATATCGTACTTGTCACTGAGAAAAGGTCTCACGCCTCTAAGCTGCAAAATACATTTGCCGCCGTCCATGACAGCGATTTCGTCTTCCGACATGAGTTGCTTGCCGGTCTTCTGGTAGTTCAGGCCGTAGGAATTGTTGGTTGAACGGGTTTCTGAGGTGTTATATAGGTCTATCGTCTCCTTTCCGAGTATTTCACTCAGTTCTTTCAAAGTAGACTTTTCCTTGCCGCCGAGGAAGAGTGTACAATCGCAGTTGCCGACAATCGTGTCAGCAGCATCCTTGTAGATGGTCTTGAGCTGGCTCTGGGACTGCAAGATGATAGATGCCGAGATTTCCCGGCTTCGGATCGTCGCAATCAATTTGTCAAACTTGGGGATTTGCCCAATGTTCGCGAACTCATCGAGCAAGCAGCGGACATGGACGGGAAGCCGTCCGTTATAAACATCATCCGCCTTGTCACAGAGCAAGTTGAAAAGCTGGGAGTACATGATCGCAACAACGAAGTTGAAGGTATCATCGGTATCAGAGATGATAACGAACAACGCCGTCTTTCGGTCGCCGATGCAATCCAGCTCCATCTCGTCGTAGCTCATCAGCTCACGCAGCTCGGCGATGTCAAATGGGGCAAGCCTCGCGCCGCAGCTAATCAGGATCGACTTGGCAGTTTTGCCAGCGGCTAACTTATATTTGCGGTATTGCTTCACTGCGAAGTGGTCTGGCTCGCGCTCTTCCAGCTCATCGAACATGAGGTCAACGGGATTTTTGAAGGTCTCGTCATCCTCTCTGGCCTCAGAAGCGTTGATCAATTCGAGCAAGGTAGTGAAATTTTTCTCGTGTTCAGGCGCTTCGTACCAGATGTAGCCGATGAGGGCTGTATAGTAAAGCTTTTCGGCCTTGACCCAGAAATCCTCCCCGGACTTATCGCCATCTCCCTTCGTATTGACGATGATTGTATTGACCAGTTTGAGGATGTCCTTTTCGCTGCGGATGTAAGCGAACGGATTGTAGTGCATGGATTTACGGAAGTTGATCGTGTTCAGCGATTTGATGACATAGCCGTTTTTCTCAAGCATCTTCCCACATTCGACCAGCACCGTGCCCTTGGGATCAGTGACCACATAGGAGCTGTGCATCTGCATGAGGTTGGGCTTCACGAAGAAGCGGGTTTTGCCGGAACCTGAACCGCCGATGACAAGGATGTTCTTATTCCTCGCGTACTTTGGCTGTTTCGGGCGGCTGTTCATCGTCAGCCCCTCAGTCTGGGTAAGAATGACATTGTTGGAAAAGTCATCGTCCATGTAAGGCCGAATGTCTTCCGGCCTGCCCCAGCGTGCTGACCCGTACTCTTCTCCTTGGCGGAATTTCTTGCGGTTTTTGCCTTTGATGTAGACGGCCAGCTTGAGCAACGCGCCTCCTGCCACACCGATGAGAAGGTCTACCGGGTGGAAGCTGGGGAGCGGATTGGCAAACGCTGCGCCGAAATTGGCAAAGCCGCCGGTGAGCTTGTCGATGAACTCTGTGCCGGGAGCCAGCCGGAAAACTGCCGCCAGCTTATCCACAAAGTAAAAGGCGAACACATACGGGAAATTGAGAAGGACGAGCTTTTTGATGTCGAGTTTCTTCTTCATAGCTCAACGCCCCGATCCTTCTTCCTGAACTTGACTTTCTCCTTATGCTGGGCTTTAGTCTGCTCCCGGCTACGGGAGAGCTTCTGCTTGAGGGATGGCTTTTCTTTCTGCCTGACCGTCTTTGCGGAAAACTCCTTGAACGCCTGAGTCATCACATCTACATCCCGTCCTTTGAAGAAGACGAGATAACGAGGCGGCTGCTCAGAGGTGTCTTTCTTGAGCGCATAGTCAATCCCGTACTTATTTGCTGTACGCTCAAAGGACTTGATATTTCCGTCAGTCACCTCAATGTTGCTGATTGCTGCATTTTGCTGGACAAGGTGCTTGATAGACTGCTTGCCCCGGTAGGTTTTAGGCTGAGAGGCTTGTTTTTCAGCTTTCTCGATTTCCTCAATGAATTTGGCAAGCGCTTTTTTCAGAACCTCCGCAGTGATCTTGCCGCCCTTAATGGCAATCGCAACGACTTTGGTATTTACTTCATCCTGCATGGGAACCTCCTTTCTGAGATTTGCGAGATTATCCCGTCGCTAAGGTGGGACACCGTGTAAAATGTGGATCATGTTTTCATATCACCCCCTCTAAGTTGATTGAGAATGATTACGCATCATCCTTTCCCGTGAAAGTCGTAGTTCACGCGGGCTGAATAGTAGTTGTCTATGGTCAGCGAAGCGTTATACAGTGCTGTGAGCAGATATGCCCGGATATTCCGTATGTCGGAAGGGCAATCGTTCATCGCTTGGAGCACATAGTCGATGTGGCCGCTGTCCAGCTTTAGGAAGCGTGATTTGACCACCGGCTGCGGCATATCTTCACCGTTGATACGGATGGTAGGGCTTGTGGAGCAGACAGCATCCAGCATGATCTCAACGATTTCATTTACCCGGTCAAGGTCATAATGCCTGTCCTGAGAGCGGATGTCGATCTCAAGGTTATCCCTGATCAATTCCCTGTATTGCTCCCGTTCGTCCATCCTATCCATCCCATCAAGATTGATGGATTGATAATTATTTGGATTGTTATTTCTTTGTTTGGTAATTACTTGATTAGTATTTAATTGTGCGGGTTTATCCTTGTGTGGGTTTTCCATGTGTGGATTCTCCATATCTGGATTGTCCACATCTGGATTTCCCATGTGTGGAGAAACCGGTTGTGGCTGTTCATAAATCTCAAAGACCGTGTTGCTCATTCTGCCCTTAGCGTCTCGCTGCCTGTGACGGACAAGATAGCCGTGATCCTCAAGCTCCCGGAGAGCAGCCAAAACAGCATCCGGGCCTTCCTTGCAGATCGCCGAAAGCCCCTTCGTTGAGAACTGCCAGCCATCGTTGAAGGACAGCATCTTGGAGAGCAGTCCCACGGCCTTGAGAGACAGATTTTTATCCCTGAGATGGTAATTTGCCATGACTGTGTAGCTGCGGTTTTTGTTGACGCGATAGACTGCCATGAATTATCCCTCCCTCGATGTCACAGGCTGGCCGCGCAGCGTTGACAGCTTCACCGGGGAATAGGGGCATTCCTCGAATACACAGGTCTGATATTTCCAGTAGGGACGATGGAAGCAGCACGACCGGCATTCCGGGCAGATACCGTCACATCCGCTGTCATAGTGGTTATGGCCGGGCACCTCTTTCATGAGGGCTTCAAAGGCTTGCAGCTTACCGGCTGTCATGTAGCTCATTTTCTTTCTCTCCTTTCTTCGCCGTACAGCCGTCATCTGCAAGAGGCAGATTATTCCAGCTTTTGGGCAACAAAAAAAGAGGGTCTGCTTCATACTCCGATTTGGAGAATGAAACAAACCCTCTTAGCTTTTCAGATATTCAGATGATTTCTCGGATGGTATGGATGATGCCGAGCAGCAGCCCGACGATCAGGGCGAGTCCTCCGATAAGACCGCCGATGATGATGTTGAGTGCGAAGATTCCTACCGTGCCAGATATGCCGTACCCGAAAGGAACGAGCCAGAGGCACATCCTGCGGATGCCGAACGGGAAGCCGACGCAGAGCCACATCAGGAAGTAGTCACATACGCCGTCCGCCTTGTAGACCGGCTTGAAGAATGCGGCGAGACAAAGGGCAATCAGCAGAGGAAGCAGCACTTCCTTGAGAAAAGTCTTCACACCCTCACCCTCAATCCCTGCAAATTATCTGTGCGGATGCCGACCAGATACCAGTCCGCAGCCATCTCGATCCGAGTGGGCTTCCACTTGCCGCCGACCATGACATCGAAGCATTCCCCGCAGTGCAGACCGCCGTAGTAGCGGTCAAGGTCAAAGCGAATATCGTACCGATCCGTTGCGCGGTCATAGACCAAAGTTCCCTGTTTCATGATGGACTCCTTTCGTTGTGGGCAGCGCAACGGGAAGAGCTTATGCAGTGTACCTCCATAGCCACCGCCAGCCGGTTTTGATCCGGTGCGCCGATTGTCGTGCGATTGTTCCTCTTTCAGGTCAAAAAAGAAGGGACTAAGCCAGAATCCCTTGATTTTCAAGGTCTTTCTGATTTAGTCCCATTATCGCACAACAATCTTTGATGATAACACGCTTAACAAGGCCTGCCTCAATATCTGCGATCATCTGTTGAAAGCCAGGGCGGTTAAAGGTCGTACCGGAAATGCCATCATCAACATAGAATTTGAAGTTGGTATATCCGTGTTCAAGAGCATACTTTTCCAGGATTTTTTTCTGGTTTACAATACTATTGCTGTCACCCTGCAATTCATCGTCACGGGACAGGCGACAATACAAAGCAGTAAGTTCTTCGGAACTCATTGCTGCATAAGGGAATTGAAGCGCGGCAGCGGTGTTTGACTGATAATACATAAATACCTCCTATCCGGCAGTCAAACACGATATTGAAGTCCAACTTCATTATACCGCGCTTTCTTTTCCCTGTCTGCCTGTTAGGAGGTTTTCAAGTCACAGTTTGTTTCTGAATATCGGCTTTTATCAGGTTCTCCAGTTTGGAGGCTATCGTCTGATTTCCCGTTTGAGGGAAAAAGGAATTGACGATAAAGGTCGTGTTGCCGATCTTCTTTTTGCTCCGCATAGGCGGGGCATATTTATTTTCAGATTGATTTTTCTGCATGATAAAGCCCCTTTCATGCCATTTCATTAAAGCTATAAAAGAGGCAGAAAACGGATGGCTGCTGGCCGCAGCTCCACGGGAATCTCACCCCGGCCCATGCTGATGGGTGCGCCGCGCAATGCTTTGAGGGCGTTCAACGCGGGAGTCTCATTATCCTGCCTGCGCGTCATCGCCCACAGGCTGCCACACCTGTTTTGCGGCCTGGTGTTCGTCGCTCTCCTGTTTGGTAGTGGTCCCGTCCTGCGGACTTGCAACAGGGTCATGGCGCACCGGCCGACCGGCTCAACGCAGACAGATCGTATCCGTCTGCCTTATACTGCGCCGGAGGCCTCCCGCCGGGCTTTCTTTGTCAAGGAGCTATGTACTCCGCTGCCGGATCGCCAGGGCAAGGAAAGGGAGAGAAACTTGCCCCGAACAATTTTAGACCGGCAGCACCTTGAAACTCGTCACGATGCTATGGATCAGCTTCGTTTCCAGTCTGAGCCGCATATCTTCATCCACATACAGGTACTCGTTCCCATACTCGTCCTTCACCGGTCGGGTGGCAAGAGCCCGGATGTACTTCTGATAGTGAGCGACCACGGCGGCAAGGGCGTTCTCGTCGCCGCTTACGGCTGCCAGAATCACCGGCACCGGAATCGGCTTCACTTGTCCGGCCATTCAAATCCCTCCTTCATCAGGTACTCGCGCAATTCTTTCAGCGTAACGAGCCGCCGCTTGGATACGGTCTGATGGACGATGTTCAGCTTCTCGCTGATCTCACGGTCCGTCATTTCCAGGAAGTAGGACAGCAGGATGACATCCCGCTTGCCCTCCGGCAGCTGCGCCAAGGCATCAGCCAGAAGATCGCCGGTCACGACTACCGGGAGTCCCAGCACTTCAAAGACATGCTCACTCATAAAGTGCTTGTCCCATACGGCGGTCTGCTCCAGTTCAGAAGCTGTCAGCTCGCCCAGGAATTTCTCCTGGGATTGGAGACTGGCAAGTTCGCGCTGGATGTACCGGGCCTCATTCTTCAAAACCTTGACGCAGAAAGCGCCAAACTGATTTTGAATACGCTGCTCATAGGAGTCTTTCATTTTCTCACCTCCCTTCGCGCCGCACGGGTGCGGGGTGGTGATCTCCTCCCTTTCGCCTCAGTAATGCAAGGCTTGCGATTTTGGCAACCGCGAGCGGGAAGAAATTTTTATGAAAGGCTCCGCTGTATAGCGAAGGCCCGCATAAACAGCAAAAAGCGCCTGTCTGCAAAACGCAGACAGGCGCAAATGAACTATTAAACGCTTTTATGTAATCATACAGTTCATACTCATAAGCAGAATGTGCCCCGGTGGTGACCGGGCTTTTTTTGATGGTGCAGGTGTTGTCTTATTTTGTCGAAGGCCTTTTTGATTCATGGCGGCTCCCTCCTAAAGCCGCCGATCTCGCCAGCGTCAGGGCGTCGTTCCAAATGAGGGCATAAGAAACGGCGGCCTTGAAATGTATTCCAAAACCGCCGTCAGAGTAAAATTGTGAAATGCGCGCACAAAAGCACCTGCCCCGCAACGGTTTTTTTCTTTCCCCGTTGGGCGGGGCAGGATCGCTTTCTTATGTGATTTTCAGATTTCTACTTTTGCTATCGCGTTGTGATATTCTTCTTCGATGGAAGCAAGGTATCGTTCCCGAAACGCCGCTACCGCAGCGTTATCCGAAGTCACAAAATATCCTCGCCGTGTTTTCTCAATCACGCCATGCTGTTGTAATTCCCGGAACGCCTTTCTGACAGTTTCCGGGCTGCTCCCGGCCTCTTTTGCAAGGTCTATGTAAGAGGGCAGCTTTGCTCCCAACGCATACTCGCCGTGCAAAATATGAAAGAAAATCTCATTGGCAAGGCGTTGATACACTTTTTCTCGTACATCAATGTCCCAGCCCATGTAATGCCTCCTTATCCGAATGTCTTTTTGATTTCATCCAACTCATGCTGATTTTCTACCCAGTTCTCCACATAACCGCAGTCACAGCAAACATAGCGAATCACTGGAATTTTCCCAAACAAGGTTATAGTTGTGGTATAGATATTGTTTCCGGTGGCATAACGCCCCGGATTATCCGGCACACGCACGATATTCTTCGAATGGCACTTTGGGCAGCATCTTGTATTTTTCATTGTCAAGCCCTCCTCGTCATAAAAAGCAAAACACAGCACTCTATCAGCAAAACAGCAGCACATAGCCAAAGGGCAAGTGTCCATGTGCCTACAAATGCTGCAACCAGCAGCATAATCAACGGAACAAGGTATTTGCGTGGATGATGCCACAAATCGCTTTCGGTTTTCCAGCCACGGATCGGCCACTTCCATTCCAAAATGACCGACAGAATAGCACTTTGCAAGGCGAATAAAAGAAGTGTTTCCACATGAATAATATTGATGCTACCGTTGATGATCTGCCAGCTACAAAGGTAGATACCGGCGACAATGCTGTTGATGGTAAAGATAAACAGGCAATATTTCCGGCAAAACCGCCCTGCCTGTTCGGGAAGCATACGGATCGCTTGCTCCAAATCTGGATCACACGACAGCAGCGTACAGATTGGGGTGTTCAGGCACAAGATCGCAAGGCCGATAGGAAACATATTCAGTCCTTGAAATTCACCAAATAGCAGCGGCAGAAAACAAGCAATTGCACACAGCCCCACAGTATTGACAAGATAGTTCTTGTTTGCCATCAGATAGCGTGTCAGATAAACGAATACACTTCCGGCATAGCCTGTATGCCGGACAGACTTTTTTGCAACGACAGCACTGTAAAAATCATAGGCATCTGCAAAAGTCAGATACAGCGCCGCAATTGCAAGGCTTGCCGTTGACACAGCCAGTACCGCCGCCCATTGGCGCACCAGTAAAATCACAGCCAGAATACCAACTGCCCAAAGGATTGACAGCGCAATATGTCCTTTCCGACACATCCGATACCCCGCTGCCGTTACCACACACGCCATGCAGCCGCAGATAATCGCAACAGAAATTTCCCATATGCTCCACGGAGCAACAGCGAAGAACAGTGTCCAGATCAGCAGTGTTTTGGTAATCAGGGTATGCGCTCCCAGCACCAGTACATAGGAAAAGACAAAGCTACGGTTATCAAAGGGGAGCATAAACATTCCCTGCATAGTTTCCATGTGCCGCCGACCGGTAAGCATCTGCCACATAATACCGGCGGTAAAAAAGGTCGAAGTCAAGTAAAAAATAAATGGCGCGATCTCAACTTGAAATTCAGCCGCATAGAGCGCGATAAACAGGATAATCGCAGCCAGCAGACTTTTTCTGGCGCTCTCATACTTGGCACCAAAGAACTGTTTGGAGAGTGCTTTAATGGTGTTCTTCATCGGCCAACACCTCCCGGATGTTTCCGGCTGCGATTTCCTCGCCGGTGAATGTCCGGCTGATCCTGCCATGTTCTAAAACCAGCACACGGTCAGAGGTCAGGCAGATGCTTTCTAAAATGTGGGAAGAAAACAGGAGTGTTCCATACTGCTTATATCCGCCTATGAGCTGGTATAAAAACTCTGTGCTTTGGAAATCCAGCCCGTTCACAGGTTCGTCCAGAAGCAGCAACTTGGGCCGCAGAGCAAACGCTGTAATCAAATAGGCTTTTTTCAGATTGCCAGTGGATAGCTCCTTTAAGAGGACATCGGTATAATCCTCGAAGTGAAAGCCCTTTACCAGTTCGGACACATCCGGCTGCGACATACCGTAGGACGCAGCCACATACGCAAGGTACTCACGGAATGTGAAATACTGAAAAGAGCGATCTTCCGCAAAGACAGTGTACCGACTTTTCTTGAATGCTTTGTCGCGGAACGAGAATGAATGACCGTCCCATGTCGCACTGTCCAGATGGTAGCCCGGCAGCAGCCCAGCCACAGTCTTGATAAAGGTGGTTTTCCCCGCACCATTCAGTCCGATCAGCCCGACAACTTCATTGGCCCCTAAATCCAGCGAAAAATCAGAAAGTACGGGATGATCTGCGGTGTACCAAACGCTTAAATTATCCAGGGAAAGAAGTGTCTTGCTGTTCATACCGCATTACCTCCGATTATCTTTGTCTTTCTTCCAGAGAGAATAAGCAGACGCCAAGAACACACCACCGAGGAAAAGATACAGCAGAGCAAACGGGATGTTCATCGTGACAAAGCTGAAAATCATACAGCAAACGAACACAATACCGAGGATCAAACGAAAATAAAAGTGACGCATACAAATACCTCCAATATTTCTGTATGTGATTTGTTTCCTTGTTTACAGTACAAGCATATCCCGGCGGAAGAAGCGCTGAGCTTGCGTACAACGGAGAATCACTGCCCTTGTCGGTGACGCTTAAGGATGAATCGGGAAATGCAAAGCGCAGAACCGAATATACATATGGAGGGCGTAGAATTGTCGCTGTAAAGGAATTCGGAGTAGAGCAGAAAGAGGATGGCGGCGATGTATACGATGCCGATGATTTGATAAAAGAGGTAAGCTTCCAGCGCAGTGCGGCGTCGAGAAGTACAAGGGTAATAACTGAAATTCCGCCGGACACTGAAGCCGGGGAGACGGAAAGTGACGAAATATCGGAGGTATATCTGTTCGGCGATGAGGGCTATGTTACCGGAGAGTATACCGAGGGGTTAACTTCATATTCCGAAAATTTGCTTACATCACATAGCTTTTGCAACACTCATCTGAATCACACAAAGGCAATTTAGATGTGATATTCCCGTTTTCTCTTGTACCAGATATGTAACCGGTTGCCCGGAAGAACTCGTCATAGTCCTCTTTGGTGCAACCTTTAATAAAGATATGGCAGTGGCGCTCATCATTTTCGTCAGTAATATAAATGCGTTCAACAAAGGTCTGTATCAGCGTTACAAGCACATCGGGTGCGGCGTTCTCGGAATACTTTCCGAAGGACAGTAGCCGTTCCTTGATTTCTTCAATATCACGGACTGCATACATCTGACTGCGCTTGCTGTCCTCCAGCTTTTGCAGAAGCGTTTCCGTTTCGGTAAGCTCATCGGTCAGTGCCTTTACATCCTCCTGAATAAATCGTTTCAGCCTATCGTCTGCCTCACGCAAATTTTTGATTTGGTTGGCGATGGCAGTTTCAAGCTGCATCTTTTTCTTTCGAAGATCGGATAACTCTTTTTCATTCTGAGAGGAGCGAAAAATATCCGATACCTTTTCGTTGAGCAGTTTTTCAAAGTATTCGCTGTCCTCATCGGCAAGGTGGGAAAGCTGCTGCACCACAAATTCATCAAGCAACACGCCGTCCACTGCACGGAAAGTGCATTCCCCGACACGGTAGCCGGGACAAACATACTTGAATCTCGGCTTGCCGTTTGTCCAGCGGTTGGATTCTGAGATAACCCGCAGGCGCTTTCCGCAATGCGGGCAGAAAACCAGCCCTGCAAGCAGAGCATTGGTTTTACGGTGCGGTCGATTGTATTTTTCGGCAATATCGTCCAGCACATTCTGCGTGTCAATCCATTGCTGACTGGATATAAACCCTTCGTGTCTGCCAACCGAGATGATCCATTCGGAAAGCGGTTTTTGTGACATCAACTGCACAAACTTCGGTGAAATGAAGGTGCTGTCAGCGTCCTCAAACTTTTCCTGATCGGTTTTGTTGTAGGCGGAGATACCGTGCTGACTGTCAAAATCGGATATATCCCCACACAGGCCGCCGTTGTGCTCCAAGAAATAATGGTAGGCATTTTCATCGGCAGTGCAGTAAACCGGATTTTTCAGCAGCAGCCGTGTGGTGGAACTGTTGAACCGTCCGCCTACCTTTGTGCGGTAGCCAAGCTCGTTCATTTTGTCCGCTGTTTTCTTAATAGAACGGGTAGCAGAAAATACCTCATAGAGCTTTTGGATCATTGCTTTTTCTTCGGGGATGCTTTCCAAATAGCTGTATGCGGATTTATTTTTGCCGCTGCCGGTTTTCACACGCTTCACCGTAAAGCCTGTGGGCGTATTGCCGCCCAGCCAGCGCCCGTCTTTGGCAAGTTCCATCATGTTGTCTGTGATACGCTCTGTCAGAGTGTCACGCTCAAATTCGGCAACGACGGCGAATATTTGGATAAATATCTTTGATACGCCGGAAGCTGTATTGATATTGTTGGAGCATATCAGCAAATCCACCTTGTGCTTTTCAAGAAAATCGAGCAGACGCAGAAGGTCGCTTGTCTTTCTGCCGATACGGTCTAATTTGTAACAAACAACGGCACGAATTTTGCCCATTTCAATATCGTGGAGCATACGTTGAAAATCAGGACGGTCGGAGTAATAGCCGGAAAGTCCCTTGTCCTCATATTCGAGGAAAGTGTAATCTTCATCGAGATGCAATTCTCGTTTGGCGTATTCTGCACATTGCTTGAACTGAACGCCGATACTGTCGCCCTTGTTGGTGATGCGGGATTTTCGGGCGTAGATAGCTACGCCCCTGTTATCCTCAGTATTGTATTTTTGTTTCTTTGTCATAATATCAGTCCTCCTGCTTTTTCATTATACAGCCAGACCGGTGACGCTTTCCAATGTGCGGCCGTTTTTGCAAAGCTGGCGTAAGAGTAACCACAGCGTTTCGCTGTCAAGCGCTCGGATTTCCTGTTCCAGAAATTCCATTCGCTTGTGCTGAAAAGAACGGAGGGCGTTATTGTAGTTGTTGCCAAGGTGAATGACTGCATTCATTTTAAATTCCATAAGCGCACCTCCTATCTCGAATCTCGGTCACGGTTGCGAAGATACTTACGGTAATGTTCGCAAGCCCGTATAATGAAATCTTCCGTCTTTTGTGAGTCCATGCCTTTGGGAAGAACGGCTCGTAGGCGCTCGGCAGAAACTTTGATCGTTTCTTTTTGGTTGGCTTTTTCCTCACACATAATATTTTGGATAACGGCTTTGGTGAGCAGTCCTTCACGGTCTGCCTTGTGCATACGGAAAGCCTGCGAATAGGACGGCGTGCAGTCATTTTGCTCGCATTGTTCAAGAACATCGTATTGTAACTGGTCGTCCAAATACGAGAGTTCCACGCCAACAGACAGCGCCATTTTGCCTTCATCCATAAATTCAAGAAGTTCGGGAATAAGGTTTGTTAGGCGAATATAGCGGCGCACCTGAGTTTTGCTGTCATCTGACTGCTGTGCGATTATATCCGCTGTTTCTAACTTCCGACCGACTTGGTCGGAAGTTAGATCCGAACGAAATCCCTGTCGGCTCATTGCATCAAGTTTCATCTTATACGCAAATGCCTTTTCAGAGGGCAAAATGTGTTCTCTGTGCAGGTTGCTGTCCACCACAGCAATAGCGGCGGAATCTCGGTCGAGGGCATAAATTAAGGCAGGGACTTCTGTAATCCCTGCCTTAACTGCGGCGTGTAAGCGGCGATGCCCGCTTATTACTTCATATTCATCTGTGTTTTCAATCGGTCGAACAATCAGCGGCGAAAGAATTCCTTGCGTCTGCACACTTTCAATCAGCGTATTCATTTCCTCATCGTCCTTAACCTTGAACGGATGCCCCTCAAACGGGCGAAGTTTTTCTACCGGAATATTTACCGGCTGATTTCTTGTATTTTTCATTTTCATCTACTCCTATCTAAATATCTCGCACGGGCTTTTCTTTCAAGCTCGTGCTCTTGTTTTAATAATTCATACAAATGCGGAGGCTTCTCCAAAATCTTTTCCGCACGGCGAAGCCTTTCACGAACAGGCTTCATTTGTTTGCTGATCGCCTTTCGGCTCTCTTTGTTTTGGTTCTCATCCTCCGGCGATTTCGGGCGGCGGATACGGTTGCTTAATTCTTTACGTTCATGCTCCAAATTAGATAACTGTGCTTTGCTTTCATCAATGTTAGCTTTTAATTCGGCTACGGTGTGAATGTCATTTTCTTTGAGAAAATGATAATCTGCTACAAGGTTTTTCAAATCCTTTTCCGCCGCCCGTAAATCCGGCGACAGCAGCATTACATCAGCAAGTTCGGCTACAATTTGGATTACTGTTATCACGAGATAGAAAATCGTATCTACTAAAACAGTTGCCGCATCATAGCTGTGGTCAATGGAAAAGTCAAGCCGCCGTAGCTCATCTTCCAGCGGAAACTTTTTCGGCTTGTACGGTGGACGGTACTCCAAGGTGAATAAGTGGTATCTGCTTTCTGCGTTTCTGTCTAACTGCGCCTGTACGATTTCCTTTGTAAAACCGATATTTGCAAGCCGAACAGAACGCTCCCAGTGCTTCGCTTTTACAGAAAATCGCACGGGGTCAAGCGTATATCCGAGCGCATATAACTGGCTCTCAAATTCTCTCGGAGAGGTAGCAAAAGACAGGCAGTATTCCACATCCTCACGGAGATAGTCCCGATGTGTTTTCTTGCCGGCTTTGTGCCGCCAATAATCCTTTTTGTGGCCTCCGTAGAAGCTACTGTTTTCAAGAACAGACAAACCGTGTTCCCGGCATATCTCATCCGACACACGGCGAAGCTCCTTGTGGTCACCGATTTTGTTTTGAAACTTTGCTCCATCTTTAAATGAAACGGGATTTACAACGAAATGACAATGCACATTTTCAGTGTTCAGGTGAACAGTCACAAGCACCTGATACCTATCGCCCCACATCTTTCGGGCGGTTGCTTTGCCGATTTCAAAAGCCTGCTCCGGTGTAACCTCGCCTGTCTTAAAGCTCTGTATTCCGTGATAGCCGACAACCTTGCCACGAAGCCCGAACCGCCGCTGTACGGCAACCATTTCGGCATAAGCATTCTGCTTGGAGCAGTTGATACCGCCGACATACATTTTGCGGTCGGTCTTATTATCGTTTTCAGCGTAAGAAAGCGCCGCATATAAATCGTCATCCAAATATCTGCGGTCGGTGGTTTTATCAGGATTGTCGGCATAGTCGAGCGTTGCTTTTAGGTTTTTGTATATAGGCCAGAACCCAGTAACAGCCACGTCGCATCACACTCCATTCATCGTTTTCGCCGCAAGCGGCGAAACCTCACCATTCCGTGGATGCTCCTTCTCCCCACAAAGCAGGCTTTGCGGGGACCCCGTTGAGCACCCCTTTCCCGGCAATAGAAAAGCTGCTGTAATTTCTTTCAGCACATCACTGATTTCCTTGTCCAGCTCTGGTGAACTCGCTTTGTCGGCAAGTTCACCGAGCTTTTCAAGACAAAGAAAAAGAGCGTCAGGCGGAATACCTCTCGGCTCATACCCTAACGCTCTTTGCTTGACATATTCAGTTGTACTCAGCCCACATTTTCGGGCTTTTGATTGTATTTTATCTTTTTCTTTTGCCGTGACACGCACAGCTATTCGTATATCTTTCATATACAACATTCCTTCTTTCATTTTTTTCCGGGGGATTGGGGGCAGTAAGCCCCCAAAGAACAAAGCCGCAAGAAAATCTGCGGCTTTTGATTGGGACTTTGGCACACAAAGTCCCTGCTTGTTATACCGTAGGACACGCCCCGCAGGGCAGAAAGAAAAGCGGCTGTCGGATACCGGGATTCTGGCGTATCTCTGCGCCATCCGATACCGAAAGCCACTCCCTTGCCCTTTGGGGCATATCTTCCTTTGAGCCAAACTGGCTCAGTTTTTTCTCGAAAATTGCTGTATTGAGCCATAAATCCCGCTTTTGGCTCAACCGAACATTTCAAGATCATCAAGAACACTCTTTTCATTTTCGGCTTGTTCTTCTTCGGTGAGTTCTGTCTTTGCCGACTGAAAAACAGGAGGTGCCGCAACCAACGACACCTCCTGCAATTCCTCCCGTATGATTTTCCGAATAGCTTCAAGCGAAATGCTATTAGCCGCACTCTTTCCTGAAATAGTGTCAAGAACCGCCGACACAATAAAAGCATTGCGGGAATGTTCAAGTGATTGCAGAAACTTTACTGCTTCAGCCTGTTTCGGGTCATCGGTGTCAAAACGCACATTGATTCTGTACTTGCTCATAACTTCGCCTCGGATTTCATCTGTGCTTCTGCCAGATACTCATATCCTTTAGCGGCGGCACAGATGTCATCGACGAATTTTACACGGTCAGGATTCACCTTGCTGAAATTCTTTATAAGACACCCGCCGCCTCCGGTTGCATACAGCGTCATGGTGTTTTCATCATAGCCGTGATCACGAAGTCTGCGGAAGATGTCCTTTACATATTCCGCCGCAATGCCCTTGATGATTTTAAGATCAGCCGGAGCAATATTCGCCGTGCCTGTAATAAGAACCTCGTCTATAATGGCGTCGTTGATTTCTCGCTGCGTTTTCTGCATAAAGGCTTCCCGAATACTGAGCGTACACTGGTAAGTTCCGAATTTCTCGGTGAACATTTTGCCCTGCTGCGGCTTGCCGTTTATCATATACAGCACATTCATCGTACCGTTGCCAATGTCGGCAATCAAATTAACGCCTTTCAGCGTAGTTGCAAAGCTTGCAATAGCGGCATATCCCTGCGGATAAATGCGAACATCATCAATATAGAGGTGGTAATCTACCTTTTTGTAGGTGAACTTTACTTCTGTGTTTTTCATTAGATACGCCTTAAACTCTGCTTTTTGTCCGCTTGTCCAAGTAAGCGGCAGTCCTGCCGCAATAACAACGTGTGCTTCGGTGAGGTTTTCCACTCTCAGTTCCTTTGCAATTGCCGCAAGCGTCAGCACATAATAGTCCTCGTCTTTTACCTTGTCGGGAGCAAATTCCTTGTGTCCCTCGCCGATAAGATAATATATTTACGTATTGTAGTAATGATTCAGTTAATGCGGTTGATTTTACAGGCATGTGTTCCACATCCGGTGGGAAATTTAGTAAAAAAATATATTTTATATAATAAAGCTGGAAATGATTTTAATGACCAGGCGAATTGGATGATAAAAAATAGATATAAAAAGGAAGACTGTGAGATATATGAAGTAATATATATTGATGATTTTGTGGATGCTTGGAATAGTCTTGTAAAAAGAAAAAAGATATTAATGATATATATCTATATTTACATGGTGGAACAAGTTGTTTATATTTTTATGGAGAAACGTATACGGTTGATCAAATGTATGATGATTTAGGTGAATTGACTGTACATGGAAAAGTATTTTTAAATTCATGTAATGGAGGAACTTCAGTTGATGGCGGTGGATGGTCTGTTGCAGTTACATTAGCTATGCTTTGTCCAGGAGCATATGTAAGAGCCGTTGTGAATGGAAGTGTATATTATAGGAGCTGGAAGCAACCATTTGCAAAAAAAACGTTGACAAAAGAGGATAATGCATATTGGGCGGATTTTATGTATGTAAAAAATTATAACACAATTCAACTATCTTTCGTAAATAAAAATAGGAAGTGGGAGTAATTTTATGAAAAAAATATTATTGTTTGTTTTTATATCTTTAATTCTACTCATTGTAATTATATTTGTTAATTTATTTTCATTTAGGCCATTAGACTTTGAACTGGAAGATGTTAAGAGCGTTGAAAAAACAGATTATAGTTCTGGACAATCATTAATATGGTTCGCGTTGAGAGATTCTGAATATCACACTCTCGAAGTGGGTACAAATTACTTTGATTATTTAGCTCATTTAGGTATTAATATAGATGAATTAAATTTGGATTTAAAGAAATATACTTATATTATAACTATAGGTCATAAATTATTTGATATAGAATATAGTCAAAGATATGCGTCCTTACGAAAAGGAATATTTGCTGACCAATACATCGGAAAGGTGTTATTGGATAAAACAGAGACAAATGAAATATTTATATATAGGACGAGAAAAATAAATATTGATTACGATATCCACGGCGGTGTTAATTCATTCGTAGAATATGCTAATTAAGTAAATATATTAAATATTAAACTTAGCTCTTGTCTTTTTGTTTATAATTACTCATATATAGGATAACCCCGGCAAACTCAGAAAGCCACGCAAAAGCGGCAGTCTGAGTTTGCCGGGAGTTTTTATTTATTATCCTGCTTTTTAGTAAAAAGATTTAGACAGAAAAAGGAAGTGGAGCACAGAAAAAATTATAGAAAGAATTAAAGAGAAGATTACAAAAGGGGTTACATAAAGTGATGAAGAGAAGAGTGCAGAGGGAAAAGTATTGGAGACCAAACGGTGTATAGGCGAAGGGTAGCCGTGCGATATTCTGAGTCGCACAGGTCGGTATTCATTTATAAATCATAGATACCTTGTAATAATATCGAAAATATTATGAAAAAATATTGACAACTTAATAAAAAAGAGTATAATCATACATATATTGGAGTATAGTTGTTCTCGTCGCAGTAAATGGTATAACTCCGAGCGGAGAACATATGCCGCGTGGGGAGTCTGCACAACGGTAAGCGACACAACGGCGTGCGGAATTGCGGGGATAAATCCGTACCGTTACAAAAGCTACTACTTTGATATCGAGATCGGTATGTACTACCTCCAGTCAAGATATTACGATCCTGTTGTCGGCAGATTTATTATTGCTGATGAAATTTTATTTATTATATCAATGAATCACGGTATTTTACATCATAATGTTTTTTCATATTGTTAAAACTATCCGATAAATAATAATAGTGATCCTTATGGGATTTACGCTCACGGTTCCGTATGAAAAATCTATGTCTTTTTCGAAGGCAAAATCTATATTTGCCATTTACGTATGAGGACACATTTTACTATGACCCACCTTTACATCCAGATCCGACAGACATTGTACGGTACGATTTTTTGCAAAGGGAGAATTTTATTACAAACGGTTGGGCTAAAAATTTTATTTCCATAGGCAAGATGTAGGGAAAACTGTTGCGTCAGATGGTTTTGATTTTCAGATTTACATAGCATCAAAATATATTAACCGGTGCTGAATAGTTGGAAGGGGTTTAAAAGTGAAGAAAAATAAAAGAATAATATTATTAATTTTTATAGTAATATTTCTGACATGTACATTCTTGATTTTTGAACATAGAAAACTGCCTGAAAAAATGATAGCGTTAGGATGTGATATGGTTTTTACTCCGGACGGATACGCGGATAAATATTTATATGATCCTATAGGACATCATGTCTGGATGTTCTCACTGAATCAAAAAGAACAGCAATTAGCCGAACAGTACATAAATGATTATCCGGATGTATGGGGAAACATGTCAGAGAAAATTCTTGGTATTATAAAAGTCCTGATAATTGAAAATGAGAAAGTCGGAATTGATAAAATTTCGATAGAAAATTCATACTGCAGTATTTTTAGTTTAGGGGACAAAGGCCTTATAAAAGATTATGAAGCAGTAGCCGAAGAAGGGCTGTTGCTGCCGAGGGCGATATATATTTATGATAAATTGAATAAAAATTATTTTTGTATGTTTATAGCTAACAGATAAAAATATATTTGTTTATTCATATAAAATAATGCGGTTAAAAGTAATATTTTCTGAATTCAATATTAAAGTATCGGGTAATAGTATGAAAAAGATTTTGAAATTGTTATTCGTCCTTGCGATGTTTTCTATTTGCTTTTTATTAAAAAATGTAGTGATGTGGGAAGCCATGTATACTAATAATTATTCGTTGAGTTTAAAAGAAAACAGAGAAATAAAAAGAGTTGTTTTAGAATCAATAAAAGATCTGAATATTTCTTACTATAATGCTGACAAAGATAAGCTTTATCAGGAAAAGATGCCGGGAAGTGTTATTCAGTTCGGCGATGATCCTTCAAAAAATAATTATTTGTTTTGCTCAGTACCTATTTATTTTATGAAAAGTATGGAAATATATCAGGATATATATTACTTTTACTTTCCGGCAGATTATTACCGAGGTTTTTATTATTGCATTGAAGTCAAAAAATTCGGTGATTCGTATAAAGTAATTTCTTTCGCGCTTGCCTGATTTTTAATTTCAAAGTAACCATGCAAATTAGGATTTTACGGATCTAACTATTAAGCAATATGAAGAGTAATAAAAAATGAAAGACAATATAGAATGAAAGACAATATAGAATGAAAGGCAATAAAAATGAAAAGCAATAAAAATGAAAAGCAATAAAAATGAAAAGCAATAAAAATGAGAGTCAATAAAAAGAAATGGCAATAAAAAATGAAAAATCTAATAGTGTTTATTTCATGTTTGCTTTCCGCTGTATTTTTACTAAACTCATGCAGTAATCTGATAACGAATAGACTAAATTTATTAAACATAGAAACAGAAAATGAGTACAAATATACGGAAGAGTTAATAGATACAATAATCAATTCGATAAATGAGAAGGATTTTGACGGAATTAAAAATGCATTTTCAGAAAATGCCGTTGAAGTTTCAAAGGATTTGGATGATGATATTGAATTATTGTTTGATTTTATACCTGAAGAGATAACTCAAAGATCCGATAACTATAGCCCCTACACCAGTGAGAGCAGCAGCGGAGGAAAGAAAACAAAGAAATGCAGACTTTATTATGAAGTTTCTGTATCTGATGTAGTCTATACTATGCTCTTCATATACTGTATAAGGGATGATACAGATCCGAAAAATGAGGGATTGAATACATTGGCAGTCACGAGGGGAACAAATCGCGAAAGATTCAAGTCAGTAGGAGCTTTGGGGATAGATGTTTTGGGAAAAACCGATGCTTCCGTCAAATTCTGATTTACATGACTGATTTACAAGACGTGAGAGGTTTATTCCGATGTAAGAAACCTTGAATATCTGTTACTTATAATTTAACATACTCATAAAGTTTGAATATCTATTTTTCATAAAGGTTATAAATATGGCTTATAATGGCAAGCTCGGTCACATAAAACTGCGGACCGGCTTGCCGTTTTTTATTTATTATTTATTTGTACTTGCGGGTCGAAGGCCGTGGGATATAACTTAGACAAGGGCGTCGCACGATATTCTGCTCCGCATAGGTCGAATTTTATCTATAAATAATATATATATTATAATAATATCGAAAATATTATAAAAAGTATTGACGAATTAATAAAAAAGAGTATAATTATACATATGATAACTGTATAGTTATCCTCGCCTATGAAAAAAAGGGGAAATAAATATGATTTGGGAAGGCAAACAAATATGATTATTGATTTAATATTCCTTGGATTTTCAATTATATTTTTACTTATAGGAATAAAAATCAGAAAAAAATATCTGATTATATTTACGGGAATGTCTGTCTTGTTTTCGTTGTCGTCGATATTATTGTGTCTGATTTTTTCTTTGAAGTATATTCCCAATATAAAGGCTGTTATTTATTTAATTTTCTTTACAGCAATCATGTGTATATTTTTCTTTTCTACGATGAAAGTAATAGGAAGCATTTTCTGCGTAATAATTTTAATATCTTCTTGTTTAATATATTATCTCTATAATGATAATATAGGTGTAACATATAGAGATTTTGACGGAATAGATTACATAGGAACTTATTGCAAAATAAACAAGGGATCGGTTTGTGTTACATACTATGAAAGTAAATTTTCCTTGTTTATGGAAAGCGAGCATTCTTTTATAGATACATATATAGGAACAGGCGAGGACTTTGACGAAATTATTGATGACGAAATTATTGATAATGAACCGTATAATAGAGAATTCAATGTAAGTTATATTAATTAATCATAAAGTTTGCTTTTTGTAGTTTTGTCTGGGAGGAGAATACAGAAAAAAGTATAGGGATATGGGGTATTTTTCAAATAATTGATTGTCGTTTCTCAGGTGTAAAGTAAACAATAAAATTTAAAGGACAGCCGAAATTTTCGGTAGACTCAATTGCAGACTCAATATATTATATATCAATTGATTTAATACATCGGGTTCGTAGCCTGTTTGACGATTTGTTTGCATTTGTGAGAAAAATAGAATGAGGTGTGATTATGAAAAAAATATTCAAAAAAAAATCAGTTCTGATTATAGTTATATGTGTTCTGGCGGTTATATTTTATCAAATTCAGTTTTATATATTTCCGGTTTCTATAAAATATAATAAGTACGGCGCTGATGTTAGTGCTGTATTAACGGCAGAGGAATCGAAAAACATAAGAGATATATTGAAAAATGCCGAGCCTTCAGGTAATCTGTCATGCGGATTTAATTTTGACGTATCAATTAAAATAGGGACGAGAGTTTACTTGATAGCTCAGGACGGCTGTGCTTCATATCAGTATTTTTTAAGATATTATGATATTTCAAATGAAGACATAGATTATATTCGTGATATTTTTGATAAATACGGAGGAAAAGGATTTAACTCATAGCAGATTAAAGCTCAGGTATTTTTCATCATGTAAAGCGTAGAAGTTTGCCGTAAAGAAATAGATCTGTCGTAAAGAGAGGCCTGTCGTGAAGAGAATAGGTTTGCCGTAAAGAGTATATGCTTTCCGTAAAAAGCATAGGTATGCCGTAAAGTGCAGATGCCCGCCGGAAATGAGAAGAAAGATTCTGACAATCAGCGCTATAAAAGCAAGCGGAGAGATCGTTTAAAAGCAAGCTGTAAATTTAATTGTAAATATATAAGGAGATCACCATGACAAAAAAAGCTTTATGTTTAATATTCGCGGCGCTTTTTGCAGGTATAGCTATGACTTCCTGCAAAACTGACAATTCTGATGACGTTTTTGGTGACATTTCAGATTTGTCATTTAGCTATGAAACCGGAAGTTTAGATGTTGAGGAAGTAAAAAATTCCGGAGAGGCTTTGTTTGACGGAGACATAATTTCTGATAAAGATATTGCGGCGGCGTATGCAGGGATCATTGTAAGCGATATTTTAAAAAAGGATATAAATAATTATAAAACGGTTAATGTTGTCCATGATGAAAACAAAGGTATCTGGAGCGTTGATTTTAGTATTGACAGAGATACTGTGGGCGGAGATATAAATATAATGTTATCTCAAAAAACAGGAGAAGTTATACTCATATGTTTTGGTGAGTAAATAATATTTTCTGACATCTGCATTTAAGTATCAAGGCAATAGTATAAAAAAGAAAAAGATAAATCCGCTTATAAAAGAGATATAAAAGAGAAAATCTGAACTCATTGTTGGATTTATACTATTTAAGGAGGAGGGAAAAATGCTTTTTGATATTGTAACCTGCGCAGTATCTATAATTTTATTTTTTATAGCGAAAAGATGTAAGAAATCTTTATTATCGGTTTTGATATGTATTTTAACGATATTTTCAGCTTCATCAATACTGTTGAATTGTTTTTTATCTGTGAAGTATGTGACAAATATAAGAATATACGTTTATTCTTTTTTAATAACATTTATTGCGTTGGTAATTTTTAATTATATTCCGTATAGATCTGTCAAAGTGTTTTTCTCGGTAATTATATTAATAATTTCGGTAGGAGTATGTGCTGTAACGGTAGCTTTTGTCGGAGTAAAATATAAGACGTGCAATGAGAAGAATTATGTCGGTATATATGAAAATATTACCGGAATCGGAGAAACTGTTGTTACGTATTATGAGGTGAAGATGCTGATATTTATGTCAAGTGAGTATTCGTTTATCGAAAATTACGGGATATTATTTTGCGGTAGTGATGAAATCTTTGACAACGAGCCGTATAAAATTGAGTATAACCCTAATTTTCAGGTAAACGGAAGTGGTGCTAATGAATAGCCGGGTAAAACAAAATGTGATTCTGATTTCGATTGCGGTTTTGCTGTCCTTATTTTTTATATTTGTATCTCCGAGATATTTATCTGATTACATGTCAGGGGTAGCCGAAGGAAAAGCATACGCGCCGAAGAGACGCGCGGATACTTATATGTCATCTTCGGTCGGGCACAGATGCTGGCGATATGAACTTAAAGATAATGAGCAAAAGTCAGTTGAAGAGTATATAGAAAAAAATTCTGAAGTGTGGAATGGCTTGTCCGGCGATATTATTTCAGCTATTCAAAACTACTCATGGGAGAGCGAGAAAATTAAATTTGATGAAATTTCCTTGGACGGCGCGGAATTCTGCATAGTCAGATTGAGAGGCAGAAGCGCCGAGTTTTTAAATGCCGAGGAAAAAGATGATGAAGAAAGTTATGTAACTGATCGCTATGCTGTTTTTATATATGACAAGTTAAACTTGAGGTATTACTGCGTTTTTTTGTCAAACAGGTAATCTGAATTTTTCTTCGAACGCAGTACATCCTGCAAGGCTTTGGAAGCCGGGACAGGGCGCGGAGCTGAGTATGCCGGGCGAGCGTGGCGAGTTTAGTATATCGGACGAGTATGCCGGACGAGCATTCTGGGCAAGTGTGCTGAACTTAGTATATCGGATGAGCATTCTGGGCAAGCGTGCTGAACTTAGTATATCGGATGAGCATTCTGGGCGAGCGTGCCGAACTTAGTATACCGGGTGAGCATTCTGGGCAAGCGTACCGAACTGAGCGGAGCGTGTCGGGCTGAGTGATCCGGTCTGAGTGATGAGTGGTGCGAACTGAGTGTGCGGGGGAATCAGGAATTATATATTATGCGGAGAATTCAGTAAAAAGCGCTGACGGTATGAAACGGAGAATGTATATGCGGTTTTTCAAGCCTGAACTATGGATTATAACGCAGGATTTGCGGTTGTCGAGAGATAATCCGTATATTCAAGAGTGGACGAATAATTTTGAATTGTATGAGCTGGAATACAAAAAATCGAAGCAGCTTTTGTCAAAGAAATTTATCCGGATATATGAAAGGGAGGGTAAGTTTCATGACTGGAACATTTCAAAATATTCATATGTTAATTCACATAACAGAGTGAACGATCATTTTTATATTGGAATTTATTATCTGAATAATTCTTATACGCTTGATTTTTATAAAGTAAGGGATTTTCGCATGGAAGTTCGAAATGATGAAACACTGGGGTATCCGGATATAGACGAATATTCTTATGATGAATGGACTGTAACAGAAGATAAAAGGCTCAAATATGAATTGCTGATGCCCTCGCTCAGTACGATAAGTCTGACCTGTAAGGGAGTAAAAATTACAAAGGGGATTGTCAGCGATTAGCTCGTGCTGTTGATTCCGATGCAGTCAGTAAATATGATTATGGCAAATGTGGTGCGGTTATAGTTATTTTAGGGTGTAACGGCGAGTGATTTTTCTGATACATATAAATTACTATTTAAATGTTTACCGCAAACCGTCGAGGGAATTAAAATGTAACTTGTACAGGCGTATTTGCCCGGTTTTTAAATGTTGATTTGGGGTTAGGAAAATTATGTTATATATTTTTCTTTTAGTCACATCGTTGTTATGTACAATAAAAGGAAAGCGAAATAATAAGAAAATTTTATTTTGGGTTGGATTAACGTCCGTTATATTCTGTTTGTGCGAAGCGTTGCTGATGGCGTTTTCACTGCAATACAGTCCGGTTATAAAATATCCGGTTTATTTTGTCTTAATTTTCGGCATGTATATATCATATTTTTATACCTGCAATAAGATTTTATGGATTAAAATTATAGCCGCATATGTTATAGTTGTTTTATCCTTCGTGTACTATTGGCTTACGCCGGCGGTAATAATATCGGAGGATTATGTCGGTGTTTATGATAAAAGCACGGCGACCTGTCCCACAGAGGTCGTCTATTACAAGAATTATTATATATTTGCAGATTTAAAATACAGCTACATTGATGACTATGGTATAGTTTTCGGTGACTGGAAGGATATAATAAAAAATTATACGCCTTACAGCAGAAAATATAACTAAAAGTGAGAAGTTTATGTATTTTTATTGTTTTTCAGCTCTTACGGCATTTGTACTTTTCTGCCTGCACATTGAACATACGAGCGTATTTTCCGTTAATTCTCATAAGCTCTTCATGACTGCCCGATTCAATAATGTTACTGCCGTCAAGCACGTAAATGTGATCGACATTTTTTGTTGTGGATAAGCGATGAGAAATATAAATTACGGTTTTTTCTTTTCCGTATTCCCGTATGTTGGAAGTAAGCTTTTGTTCGGCGATTGGATCAAGCGCGCTTGAAGGCTCGTCCATAATAATTATATCGCTTGATTTTGCAATTGCGCGGGCAATTGCGATTTTTTGTTCTTCTCCTCCTGAAAGACATACGCCGTTGTCGTCGAATTCGCGTGTCAGCTGAGTGGAGACGCCGTTTTCAAGAGCGGTCAGCTTGTCTTCAAAGTCTGCCAGTTTCAGGGCGTCTTCAACGTTTTTCTTATATTTTTCGGAGAAGCTGTCTGCCCAGACGTTTTCCGCGACGGACGCCGCGAATATCCGATAATCCTGAAATACAATTCCGAATTTTTTGCGGTATGCGTCGGTGTCTAACAGTGAGACGTCAACGCCGTTGTAGAGAACTGTACCTTTGCTTGGTTTGTATAAACCGAGCAGAAGCTTTATAAGGGTGCTTTTACCCGCGCCATTGCTGCCGACAATTGCAATACGCTCTCCGCGGTGAATGCATAGGTTAAGATCGTTCAGTACGAATTTCTCTGTATTGTAGCCAAACGACACATGTAAAAGTTCAATTTTGTTAAAGGAATCAACCGGTAAGCCGTGGCACTTATTTTTTTCATTGCGTGTCATAAACTCTCTGATTTTGCTGATAAACAGACTTTGTTTCGGCAGCTCCGAAATCATATTTGCGATTTGCGTCATTGTATTGCGAAAAGTCCAGCCGGCATTTATTACAATAGCAAATCCGCCGAGCAGAACCGTCCCGGTTACGGACACTTGATACAAAGTAAAAGATATAATAGCCAGATATATAACATTTGAGTTGAAAATTTCTGCAATTTGCAGCCAAATTTTTCTGCGGCCGAATACCCTCGAAAGTTTAATGCTTTCTTTTACGTTGTTATCGTATTCTCTGATCATAGTTTTTCCGTGTTCGGTAATCCGAAGCTCTTTTGCCGAATCGGAAAGCTTGAAAACCCGGTTTATGTACTGATCCTTCTTGTTCAGCGGCGAGAATGCCAAAGCACTTTGAAAGTCAAGCTTCTTTAGCTTTGTATTTATGAGAAGCGACACAGCGGATGACACAATAACTGCCGCCGCAACTAACGGACTTACATAAGCAAGCAGAGCGGCAGATGCCAGAATGGAAAAGAGAGTATTAAACAGCGATTTGATATTATCTATTGAACTGATCATGCAGGAGTCGGCGTTTTGCATTACAACCAAGTAATCATCGTAAAAAGCTGGATCGTCGTATTTCTCTAACCCGATGTTATGAACTTTGGATAATAAATCTGACTGTAGCTTAAAGTGAAATTTTTTGTTTAGTATAGGCGCCACGATATAGTAAAATATATAGGACCATAGGAAATAAACGATAAGCAAAATTGCCTTTATTATTAAAATCCGAAACGCGGTTTTAAAATCTCTGTCTTCCTCCAGTGAATTGAACAGCAGCGCTGTCAGAAGCAGACTTGCGGAGGGATAAAGCCCTTCTGTGAGCATTCCTGTCAATTGTAAAACAGTATATAATTTTGCGTTTTTCCACATGTACCGCAGCGAGAATAGAAAATTGCAGAAGACAGAGCGGACAGAGCTGTAATTTTTGTCATTATTCATTATATTGATTCTCCTTATTCCTCATACTCAGGGACAGTCGCGGACAGTCGCGGACAGTCACGGATAGTCACGGACAGTCACGGACAGTCACGGATAGTCACGGATAGTCACGGACAGTAATATAATTTTGCGCCTGCATGCGAAACAGTTCGGCGTAAATGCCGTTTTTTCTAATCAGCTCTTCATGAGAGCCGGTTTCGGCTAACCTGCCTTTATTTAACACAAAGATGCGGTCTGCATTTACCACGGACGACATTCTGTGAGAAATAAATATAACCGTTTTGTCCCTGCACGCATGATTCAGCTCTTCAAACAGCTCATGTTCCGCAATCGGATCAAGCGCGCTCGACGGTTCGTCCAGTATAACGATCTCGCAGTTTCTTGCATATACCGCGGCTATGGCAAGTTTCTGAGACTGTCCGCGGGAGAGGATTAAGCCGCTGTCGTCAAACTCATGCCCGATTATAGTATGGATACCGTTCGGAAGCTCGGAAATTATCTCCCATAAGCCGGCATTTTTGAGTGCGCTGACAACAGTTTCCTCATCTTCAGATTTATACGGCCTTCCGAGAACATTTTCCGCAACCGAAAGGGAAAGCTGATGATAATCCTGAAATACTGCTCCGTACATAGAACGATATGAATTCAAATTATATTCTTTTATATTTGAGCCGCCGAGCAGTATTTCACCATCCGACACGTCATAAAGCCGCAAAATCAGCTTTACAAGCGTTGTCTTTCCGGAGCCGTTTTTTCCGACAACGGCAATCTTTTCGCCGCGGCGTATAGTCATGGTTATATTTTTTAAAACTGCGCTGTCTGAGCTGTTATACTTAAATGAAATATTTTTCATGCACAAGTCGCCCGCGACGGCGTTTTTTCCTTTTGGATTTAATTTAATTTTAGGTTCTTTGGATATAAAAGAACGGTAGTCCTGAATATGAAGTGCGATATCATACGCGTTGACAAATGTCTGCGATATATTCATCACAGCCCATGATATCTCTTCGGTTGAATTCAGAACTACAAGACAATCTCCGAACATCATTGTACCCGAAATCAGAGTACGGTAAAGGGCGTACAGCTCGGCGCCGAGAGTTGAGATTCCCTGAACTCCGAAATCAATGCAGAAACCGATAACCGCCTTTTTCGGACCTTCTGTCTTAACCATATCGGTAAACTCGTTTACAGCCGATTTAAACCGCTCGTACATAACATTGCCGATGTTTGACATACGCATTTCTTTTGCATAATCGGCCAGATAGAATACCCGTTTGGTGTAACCTATCCTCCGATCCGCCTTTTGCTCGCCTTTTTCATAGCGGTACCATATGTTTTCAGCCGTTATATTGAGAAAATTGATAGCTAACGGAAACAGAGCGAATATAAAAAGGATTGGATCTATTTGAAGAAAGAGCCATGAAGTCAGAAAAAGTTTAAGGGCGGAATCCAATGCTTCGTTGACAAAGTTCAGCGTTGCGTTAACAGCGCCCGTACCGTTTGTCACCGCACGGGTAAACAAGTCGTAGGAACTGGGATCTTCAAAATCAGAAATATCTGAATTCATAGACTTTTCAAATAAGGTCTTATTAAATTTCGCATCGCATTTTTTACTGATAATGGGATCGATGAGCGTATCGTATATCCGTTTTAGTACGAAAAACAGTACGACAAAAATTAAAATAACAGAGATATGCATCAGTAACACGGAAAACTTTTTTTTGCTCTGAATACCGTTTATTAGAAATCTGATCATATACGTGAACAGAAAGAAATTGCATACGCTTCCGAGAATAGTAAGAGATGACTGCATTACAAATTTCAGAGGATATATTTTTATCATCAGGTAAAAAGCGTATGTAAAATTAGACAGTACTTGCCTGATGCCGAGTTTTTTTTCTTTGTTTTTCATGTAAAAATTCCTTTTTCCGCATAGACGGTGAGGCACTTGACTTTTTGATTTTGATTAAGAGCTGCCGTAAAGGCAAGAAATATAGTAATATTTATTTTACCATAATGAATAAAATTGTCAAGTTTTTTTAATAATAATAAAAATATC
>CAJLCI010000029.1 GCA_905205065.1 uncultured Eubacteriales bacterium
AAGAGGAAACCACGATAAACTGATTGCCGAGAAAGGTAAGTATTATCAGCTGTATACAGGAGCTTTTGAGCTGGAGTAAACAGATAAAAATAAAAATTATGCAAAGCTTTTTCAATATAATTGCCCTGTACCAAAACTCAATTGTCTGATTTCGATCGGACAATTGAGTTTTTTATACATGTTTTTATACATGTTTTTTATGTGTGTTTATATGTATTTTTTATGTGTGTTTTTATGTGTGTTTTTTATTTGTTTATATGTTTATACGTTTATAAGATTCATAACATTTGAGACGGCAATTTGCCGTTGTCATTCGTACATTCTGAAATTTACAATATGTAAATAAATTGTAAAGAACAAAATGCTGTGTTGAAAAAAAAACGATTTGTGATATAATAACCGAAAAGCAATCGCTTTTCGGTCAGCAGGCTTTATTTCGAATTTTCTCTCTTTTCATGAAAGGATAAACCCAAAAATGAAATATACGTCTGAAACACGCGCCTTTCATCTCAAAACAAAATCCGGAGATATAAACAGATATTGCATTTTAACAGGCGATCCCGGAAGAACCGAAGATATTGCCGGACACCTGCAGGACGCATACCATGTATGCACAAACCGGGAATTTTCCATTTATAACGGAAATATCAGCTATGCAGGTACAGGCGAAAAAAGCTCAGGAGTTCCGGTCACTGTATGCTCTACCGGAATCGGTGGTCCGTCGGCGGCAATTGCGCTTGAAGAGCTTGTTCAATGCGGAGCAGATACATTCATACGTATCGGTACCTGCGGCGGAATAGCCGAGAAAGTTATTCCGGGCGACAATGTGATTGCACAGGCATGTGTCCGGCAGGAAGGAACAAGCAGAGAATACGCGCCGATCGAGTACCCCGCGGCAGCGAATTTTGAAATAACGACGGCGCTCGTCCGCGCGGCGGAACAGCTTGGACAACGTTTCCATATTGGCGTAATTCAATCAAAGGATTCATTCTACGGTCAGCACGATACGGACCGCATGCCGGTATCGGAAGAGCTGCGCGCAAAATGGACAGCTTGGAAAAAGCTCGGAGTTCTTGCAAGCGAAATGGAAGCCGCGGCCCTGTTCACCGTATCCGCCGCGCTCGGCGTAAGATGCGGCGCCGTTCTGCATACGATTTGGAACCAGGAACGATATGCCGCAGGCAAACACGACAAAGAAAGCCAAGATACAACGTCAGGTATTCTCTGCGCTATCCGCGCTCTCGCCCTCACGGCCGAACGCGACAGAGGCGAAAATACGCTTTGGACAGAAAAGATTCAAGATTCAAGTTATTTAAATTAAGATACATCTTTGCACCTATCGGCGCAAATACAAAGAAAGGGCATAATAACCACTATGAAAAACGACATATTTGCAAATATCGCCGCCGGAGGCATCGGCGGACGGAGCGAACTGCTTGAACAGCCGAAGCCAAAGGAAATCAATTTCCGCGGAATTGAGCTTTCCGAAACGGACGCCGCTCCTATTTCAGTTCCGAAAAAAATGGATACTATTGCCGAACTTACAGATGCGCTCAAAGCTGAGCGCGCAAAGTTTGCGCCGTATCTTGCCGATCACTCTCCGGAGATTCAGGAATTTCATGAAAAAATCGATATTAAAAACTTCACCTTGTACCGTGAAGACGGAAAGACGGAAAAAATTACAATTCCTCACTATGGCGCTCCGTTAGGCAGTGCGGAGCTTCTCTACGACTCTCAGTTTTCACTCACACCGGAACAGACGAACGGAAATCACGCGGTTTATATCTGCGTCGGCGGAGCCGACTATATCGCGCATGTATACATAAACGGAGTATGCGTCGGAGTACATGAAGGCTTTTTTTCTCCATTTGAATTTGAAATCACACAGTATGTAAACCGTGGTCTGAACACACTGAGAATCGAGCTGAAAAACGACTATGTTTTCATGGGAAGCCAGGGGGAAGACGGCAAAAGCCACGAAGGCGAAAAGATGTATGCCGCGACCGGAATAGGATGGGACGACGCCGGGACAGGATGGCATCACTGCCCGCCCGGAATGGGACTGTACAAAAACGTATACGTTGATGTTCGTCCGACCGTACACATCTCCGACTTGTTTGTACGTCCGCTCTGCGAATCTGATGAGGCGGAGCTTTGGGTTGAAGTCCAAAGCAGCACATACGGACAGAGAGACATATCCTTTGAGCTTTCTGTATACGGACAGAACTTTGAAGAAACGGTTATAGAAAAGCTTGCATACAACCCGTCGACGGTAAAAACGGTAGGTCTGGGAGATACCTTCTCCGCCGCAATAAATCCCGAACAGTACGGTGCGGGAATCCCTATGCCGGCAATGCACGGAAAAAATATCTACAAGATACGCGTACCGATGAAAAATTTCCGAAGATGGGATCTCGACTCGCCGTATCTATACTCCGCGCAGGTTACGCTTTTTGAAAACGGTAAACCGATGGACGCGGCAAAAAGTCAGTTTGGCATGCGCACCTTTACAGAAAATATGGACGAGGATGAAAACGGACTGCGCGGTATGTTTTTCCTTAACGGACGGAGCATACGCCTGCGCGGCGCCAACACAATGGGATTTGAGCAGAACGACGTTCTGCGCGGAGATACGGAACAGCTGATCGATGATATTCTACTTGCCAAGCTCTGCAACATGAATTTTCTGCGCCTTACCCAGCGGCCGGTACAAGACGAGGTTTATACCTGGTGTGACCGTCTCGGTCTTATGACGCAGACGGATCTTCCGCTGTTTGCGAAAATGCGGCGTACAAAGTTCGCAGAGGGAGTCAAGCAGGCGGAGGAAATGGAACGGCTGATCCGTTCTCACGCATGCAACGTCGTAGTATCGTACATGAACGAGCCGTCTCCTAACGCCGGAAACGAACCCCACCGGCATCTGATACGTACAGAAATGGAGGAATTCTTCAAGGCATGCGATATCGCGGTGCATCTTACGAACCCCGACCGCGTAATCAAACATATAGATGGAGACTATGATCCGCCCTGCGAATCACTTCCGGACAACCACTGCTATACAATGTGGTATAATGGCCACGGAATCGACTTCGGCATGCTTCACCGCGGCTACTGGATGAACGTAAAACCCGGATTTTACTATGGATGCGGAGAGTACGGAGTTGAAGGACTTGACTTTGAAAACGTAATGCGTGAGGATTATCCTGCCGAATGGATAACCTCTCCGTTTGACCCCGGAAAAATTGTTGACGCCCAGACCGCGAATTTCTATTATTTCTTTTATGACGAACAGGACAGCATGTCCGGGTGGATTTCAGAAAGTCAAAAATTTCAGGCGTTCGGGGTACGTGCAATGACGGAAGCGTTCCGTCGCGACAACCGCATGATTACAAACGCGATTCACCTGTTCATTGACGCATGGCCGAGCGGCTGGATGAAAACAATCATGGACTGCCGCCGTCAGCCTAAGCCCGCATACTTCGCCTACAGAAACGCGCTTGAGCCCGTAATGCTCAGTCTTCGCACCGACCGCTTCACTTACTACTGCGGAGAACAAATTGCAATTGAAGCCCACATCTGCAACGACACGCACAAATGCGGTACCGGCAAGCTCATTTTTGAGCTATATAAGGACGGAGAGCTTGTAAAACGCGGAGAAACAGCCGCTGAAATTTCCGAAAACCGCGCGGAGTATGCGGCAAGCGCAGTATTTACCGCGCCGCAGACAAGCGACCGCCAAAAATATACGCTTCGCGGAATTTTAACCGACAGCGACGGAAAGGTTACGGCATGGAATGAACAGCCTTTAGAGGTATTCGCTCATGTAAACATTCCGGACAGCGGTGAAACGGTACTTATAGAAAAGCTTACCGAAAGCACGGAAATCGCGGGAGAACTTGTACGCGTTAAAGCCTGCGGAATGTCGCCCGTTCACTTCGCGTCACGAAAAACAGGACATCCGGCGGTCGCGGAGTTCGAACCGGAAGACATACGTTACTTCTATGACGCGGAGGAGGATATGATTACTCCGATCGTTACGCACACGTTCGAGGCGGACGGTTTTACGCCGATTCTTGTCGGCGGAAACACAGACGACGAGGGCAACTGGCACAAGGTGATGATTGCCGGAGAAAAGGAATGGAACGGAAAGAAATACGTCGTTTGCAACGTCGATCTGCGTACCGAAAATCCGATCGCGGAACGCCTGCGCGCCGCGCTGCTGAGATAAGGTCTGCACATAGAAATACGATGCAGAGTCGCGACGTGTGCCTCCGGCGGCTTAAACCTTTTTGAAAAAAGTTTTAAGAATACAAAAACTTTAAAATGATTAAACCTGAAAAGCATTGAAAAAATGGGGACGGGATTTTAAAATTCAGCGGAAAAAGTAAAAACAAATAATGCGAATTGAATGTACGTCTTTATAATTAGTTTTTCTCCGCAAATCCGGATGAATACAGAATAAAGCGTTATATACAGTATACCTTAATATACAGTATACCTTGAGTCGGCGCCGGAATTCCGGCAGGTATTTATGTGTGCTATACATATGAATACCGGAAGATGCAGAGCTTAGGCTCTGCATCTTCGCCGGCTCTTTTTAATTATGTCTTTATTTTTACATTCATTTTACATAAACCACATTAGCATTTAACATTGATAATCTATCATACATATTATAGCTACGTATTCCGACACTTTAATACAATAAAATCCGGTTTTACAGAAGCCCCAAAGACTTCGGCAGCGTGTTCCGCGGAGTCATTGACAAAGATCCGAATCCTGCCGTGATAAGATAAGCCTCGGTTTTCTATCTGCCGGACAAGCAACATAAATATTTAAATACGGAGGAATCTATCCGAATGTCCATTTTCAACATTCTGAGCCTTCTCTGCGGTCTCGCCCTGTTTCTCTATGGTATGCAGGTCATGGGAGACGCGCTCAAGCGCAGTGCCGGCAACAAACTGAAAACCATCCTCGGGAGAATGACGTCAAACCAATTCAAGGGCTTCCTGCTCGGACTTGTAGTAACGGCGATTATGCAGTCATCTTCAGCTACGACAGTAATTGTAGTAGGATTTGTCAACTCAGGTACAATGACGCTGAGGCAGTCTATAGGAGTCATTATGGGCTCGAACCTCGGTACGGCCATCACATCATGGCTCATCGGTCTGTCCAGCCTTGAAGGAGGAGAAGCCGCTTCCTCCATAATTAATTGGCTGAAGCCGTCCTCATGGATTCCGATTCTCGCCATTATAGGACTATGTCTCAATATGTTTTCAAAAAAGAGCAGAAAAAAAGATGTAGGATCGATTCTTCTCGGCTTTACAGTGCTTATGGTAGGAATGGAATCAATGTCCGATGCTGTTTCGGTTCTCAAGGACAGCGAGGCTTTCCGCGCCATATTTACGATGTTTCAGAATCCGGTGCTCGGACTGCTGGCAGGACTTATTTTGACAGCGATTATTCAGTCTTCAAGCGCATCAGTCGGAATTCTGCAGTCTCTGACAACGACAGGGGCAATTACATACGGAGCAGCTATTCCGATTATTATGGGGCAAAATATCGGTACTTGCGTAACAGCGATGATTTCATCCGCCGGAGCAAATAAAAACGGAAAGCGCGCCGCGTTGATTCACCTGTATTTCAACGTAATCGGGGCCGTAATCCTGCTTGCCTTGTATCTTGTTTTAAATTCGATATTCAATTTCAAGATTATAAATCAGCCGATCGGAATGTGGGGCGTTGCTACAGTACACACAATTTTCAAAATTCTTTCAATTGCTATTTTCGCGCCGTTTTATAAGCAGCTTGAGCGCCTTGCAATAATTTCGGTACGGGAAGGAAGCAAAACTAGCGAAGTCAGCCTGCTTGAGGACAGACTTCTTGACACGCCGTCAATTGCCGCCGACTGTGCGGAACAGGTCACACGCAGTATGGCGGACATCGCATGTAAAGCTTTCAGCACCGCGGTCGGACTCCTTGAAAATTACGATGAAAACAAAGCGGCTGAGGTACGGGAAGATGAAAATAAAGCCGACCTGCTCGAAGATTCTCTCGGTACATACCTTGTAAAGCTTTCAGCAAAAACACTTTCGGAATCCGATAGCCGAAAAGTTACGAAGCTGCTTCATATAATAGGCGACTTTGAAAGAATCTCCGACCATGCCGTCAATATGCTGGAATCCGCCGAAGAAATACGCGACAAAAAAATGACCTTCTCCGAGGATGCGATTTATGAGCTTAAAGTCCTGGCGGACGCGACAAATGAAATTCTCGGTCTCGCCTCAAAAGCCTTTAAGGAAAATGATCTGAATACTGCCGGTCTTGTAGAACCGCTTGAGCAGGTCATAGATCACCTTAAGGAGCAAATCAGACTTCACCATATTCTGAGAATTCAAAACAGCGAATGTACTATTGAACATGGATTTGTGCTGTCGGATATTTTGACAAACTTTGAAAGAGTTTCAGATCACTGTTCAAATATAGCCGGATGTATAATTGAAATTTCACAGGACGATGCTTTGAATATGCATCAATATCTTGAAAATGTTAAGACAAGCGGAGAGGAATTCGATAAAATTTACAGACAATTCAGACGAAAATATTCGCTCAGCCTTTCGAATACCGCTGATATATCGGACTTATCTGGTATATCAAATAACCGCAGTCTCTCTTCCGCAAACTGACCGATTCGGAAATAAAATATATATGCAGGGTATAAAAACAGTAAACTATAAAAAATAGTATTATACTTTTTAACGGTACAACGAGTAAAACACCTTAAACCCGCATAAATGCTTAATTTTTTGATAAATACAAGTGTGACTTCAAACGCCTGAAATAGCATTTTGACGCTTTTTCGCCGCCCTGACTCAATAAGCCAATATAAAACGATACGGGCAGATATAAGGAAAAACCCTAATATTTGAGAGCGAACGTACTCGTTGATTTCGCTCTTTCGGTCGTCCCTGCTATTCCGTACAAATATACAAATTCACAATCATCATTTGGGGTATAATTAATTATGCAAGGTGAAACCAAAAATTATTATGATTTACTGATAGATGAATGGAACGATCCTGTTTTAGATCCACCACCATTACAAGACTATATGAATAAATGGGACGGTCAAATTTTTATGGATAAGCTCAACATTTCAAAAGATATGTCCGTTTTGGAAATCGGCGTTGGAACAGGTCGATTGGCTTTAAAGATTGCGCCTCTATGCAAATGGTTTGTTGGTATAGATTTATCGCCAAAGACAGTCGAAAGAGCAACAGTTAATTTGTCTAATTACGGAAATATTTCAATAATATGCGGTGATTTTCTTGATACAAAGTTCAACACAAAATTTGATGTAATTTATTCCTCATTGACATTTATGCACATTGAGGAAAAACAATTAGCAATAGAAAAAGTTAAACAAAGTTTAAATGATAACGGACGTTTTGTACTTTCTATTGATAAGTCTCAGGATGATATTATAGATATGGGCAGCCGTAAAATTAGGATATATCCTGATAATCCAAAAACAATTCAACAACACCTGTTAAAAGCAGGACTAACACTCATAGAAATAATTGAAATCGAGTTTGCTTATATCATTATAGCATTAAATTAACAACTTTTTATTTGCACAAGGTTTTGGGATATTCACAACAAGCAAAATCTTCTCTAATCTCGACAGAAAAAAGCAGGTATTTCCGGAAAGGGTACGACTTTCCTATGCTTGCTACAGAGCCTTCCACCAGAAAAAAGAAAATTGAAACGGACAGTACTTCTCTTTAGCAATGCAAAAAACATGTCTTTATTCTGAGAATAAAAAGACATGTTTTTTATTATTAAAACTCATGGTATATACAACGCAGAACCATAGTCCCGAAGTGTCCCCGGACATGTCGCCATTCTTCTGAGGGTATTTTCTTTATCGGTACAATCTGACATATGATCATTTACAAACTTTATAATTTTTTCGCCGTCCTGATGAGTTTTCGGATCTCCGAAAAAGCACAATGTATCGCCGACCCGTGCTGACGCGCCCCCGATAAATCCGCTGTCATATCCGTCAAGCTTTATACCTCCCGGAGATATTTTGAGCACGTCGATTCCGCAAAGCTCAGCACGGCAGGCAATACCGTCATCCGAAGTTATAATTGCACGTTCAGTCACAGCGCACACAGAGCAATGAGCATACCCCTGCCGAACATCGGCAACAGCCTCATCCGAGTACAGTGAAAGAATTTCCGCCGCGGTACTTTTGCGCCGGCAAAAAAGCATATCGCCCAGGCTCGGAGAAATAAGCTGCGCCGCATTTAAAGCCACATCATCCGGATAACGGCATTTTCCGCCGGAATTCGGCTCAGGCGTTTTTACAGGTACAAACGATATAAAATCCGAATTCTTATCTTTGATGCATGTTCGGCCGCCTTCCGCAAATTTAAGCCCGCCTTCCAAAAGCTCATGATTAACGGCATAATAAGCTTCCGGACAAAATATTTTCCCGCAGCGATAAAACAACAGCATATCCGGATGCGACGCTACCGGAGCGTCATATCTGTCAAAAGCGGGAAGCCGTACAACGCCGCAGTTCCCTCTGCCGCCGGAGACAGCTTGGCAAAGCATATCTTCAAGCTCTTCCGGCAATGCTTCGCTGACGAAAAGTGTCATACCGTAATCCTTTCGCTTAAATCTTTCTACGACATACTTTCTACGACATACTTTCTACGATATATTTTCAACGAAAAAAGCGAGTCCACAGTACGGCATACACCGACGGCAAACTCACTTAAACAAGGCCGAAGCTGAAAAAAGCAAAATCAAAAACTTATGCACGAACTACCTTATTTGAACGCAGGCAGCTGGCGCAAGCATGAACTGATTTATGAGTACCGTTAGAAGTAACAATTCTAACCTTTCTTACATTCGGCTTCCAAGCTCTGTTAGTCTTGCGGTGAGAGTGAGATACATTACAGCCAAAAGTAACTCCCTTTCCGCAGATATCACATTTTGCCATATTTATAATCATTCCTTTCATGTAAACTTAATATTTTAGCCGATTTCGGCCATGCCGCAATACAGGAATACAATTTATATTCCGAAAAGGCATATAATCTCAAATACCATCATAACCGACGGCGTTTTTTTACAGTAGTCATAAAGAAAAGCCGTACAGTACGCAAAGCACAGCAATTCAGTCTGACCTCGGCATACACGCCGATGATTAACAGAATTATTATACCATATTATTTGATGAAATGCAATACTTTTTTACCGAAAAGAAAATAAATATAAATATTATTTATTTTCTTTATTATCACTGTTTTTAACTTTATTTTTCTTTGAAAATGATATTTTATTTTCCTTACCCTCATGCAGCCGCTTGAGATTTTCCCGATGCAGAAACAGAACAAACGCCGCGGCGATAACAGCGATTATGATATGTGAACCGTAGCCTGTCATGTTATACAAAACGTACGGATATATAACCATGCACAGACATGAACCGAGCGATACATATTTGGTCGAGGCAACGGTGGCTACAAAAACCGCAAGCAATATCAGAAATACGAAAGGATTCTGGCAGAGAATCATTACAGCGACAGTTACAACACCCTTGCCGCCGCGAAAACCAAAGTATACAGGATATACATGACCTATGATACAGGCAAGCCCGGCAATGTTCGCGCCCCACGCTCCGCCGAGCATTCGTCCGACTACAAGAATACTGAGAGCCGCCTTTGCCGCGTCGCAAAGAAAAGTAACCGCCGCGGCGCCCTTTCCGTATGTGCGAAGCATATTTGTCATGCCGCCGTTGCCGCTTCCATGCGTGCGGACGTCGTCACGATACGCCAGCTTAGATATAATTACCCCAAAATTAAGGCTTCCAAGCAGATACGCGCCCACGGCGGAAAGAATAATTCCCAAAATCCATAGAAACGGACTTCCGTAATTTTCAGCCATAATACCGAAAATTCCGTTGCTCCACAGTTTTTCAAATGTAATCATAATTAATACCCATGACTTTTCGCGTGAAAAAGTGTATTTGGAGAATAATTGTCTCCAGTTTCCACGCGCACACACATACTCAGCTTAAATATATTCAAGAATAAACTTTTGATACCGAAGTCTTTGACACCCCAAAATTAATCATCTCCGCGCCGCCGTATTGTAAGGGTTATCGGAGTTCCCTTGAATCCAAACACTTCGCGAATCTGGTTTTCAATATACCGCTGATATGAAAAATGAAACAGTTCGGGATCGTTGCAGAAGATAACAAACGCCGGCGGCCGAACTCCGGTCTGAGTTGCATAATATATTTTAAGCCTTTTTCCACGATCTGTGGGCGGCGGAACACGTGTTATCGAGTCATTCATAACGTCGTTAAGCATTCCGGTCGATATACGCATGCAAGCCTGTTCATTTACATAATTTATAAGAGAGAAAAGCTTGGTGACACGCTGTCCTGTAAGAGCTGATACATATATTACCGGAGCGTAGGACATATATGAAAATGCAGCCGCGATTTTATCGTTAAATTCTTTTACGGTCTTATTGTCCTTGTTTTCAATTGCATCCCATTTGTTGACAACGATCACAGACGCTTTTCCCGATTCATGGGCAATTCCCGCTATTTTTTCATCCTGCTCTGTTATTCCCTGAACGGCGTCTATCAGAATCAGGCACACATCCGCCCTTTCAACAGCTGCCTTGGAGCGAAGTACGCTGAATTTTTCAATTCTGTCGCTTATCCTGCTCTGCCGCCGTATTCCGGCCGTATCTATAAAGGTATATCTGCCGTACTCATTTTCAAACACAGTATCAACCGCGTCGCGCGTAGTACCCGCTACCGGCGATACAATAAGTCTTTTTTCTCCTAAAATCTGATTGATCAGAGAGCTTTTGCCGGAGTTAGGTTTTCCGATCAGAGCGACCTTGACAGTATCCTCTTCCTCTTCATCCGCAGTTTCGGGACAAAGCTGCACAACCTTGTCGAGAAGATCGCCGGATCCGGTTCCGTAAACCGATGAAACAGGAATCGGATCATCAATTCCCAGCTCATAAAACTCGTAAAATTCCATCGGAAGCGCCCCGACGCTGTCAACCTTGTTCACGCACAAAACAATCGGTTTCCGGCTTTTTATCAGCATTGTAGCGACATCACGGTCGTTTGCCGTCACTCCGGCCGTAACATCCACCATAAATATAATTACATCAGCCGTTTCGATAGCCGCTTCGGCCTGAGCCCTCATATATACAAGCATCGTATCATCTGTTTTCGGCTCTATACCCCCGGTATCAATCAGAGTCATCTGACGTCCGCACCATTCTATGTCGTTATAAATACGGTCACGCGTTACCCCGGGAGTATCCTCGACAATAGAAATTCTTTTCCCGGACAATTTATTAAAAAGTGTTGATTTGCCTACATTCGGTCTCCCGACAATCGCAACTATAGGTTTACTCATAAATCTTCCCTTTCCATCTGTACAAATTATCCGGCAAGCACCGATCTTATAAAGTCGGCTCCGTCCGACTCACTGAAAACAACAGGTACTCCAACCCGGCTGGAAAGCTGATCCGGAGTCATTCCGTCGAGAAACAAATCGCGCTCTGCGCGAAGCATAACATACGGAAGAATCAGGCGTTTTCCAAGCGGCAGACCGTCAAGCTGCTCCGCGATATCTCCTCCGGTCAAAAGTCCGGCGACTGTAACGGTTTCTCCGAAAAAGCGGTTTTTAATCTTATATACATGAATCTTTATCCCGGTTTTTTCGCTAAGAGCTTCCGCAATAGACGAGATGAAACCGTGCGCGGCCTCGCCGGTAGCTATAGAAACCTCGTCCGCTCCGTCTCTGTCATACTCGTCCAGATAATCAAGCTCCCCGTAAAACTCGGAGCTCATCGAAGCAATCATTCCGACGCCGTTTTCAAGCTGGGGATAGCCGTCGTAATAATCCTCGTCCGGAATACGAATACCAGCCTTCAGATAAAATTCATCGGAACAATATGCAAGCCTTATCCCGCACCGCTTTTTAAACTCCTCGGCAAACGCGTCTACCTGTCTGATAACCGCCGCGCAGTCCTCCGCCGTAAACTGTTCAAGCGGATATAAGCCCTCGCGGTGCTTTGTCAGCCCTGCCGGAACTACCGAAACACTGACAAGCTGCGGATAAAGCGCGGACAGCTCACGCAGAGAACGGTCAAGCTCTTCCCCGTCGTTAAGATTTTTGCACAAAACAATCTGCGCGTTCATAGAGATATTTGCCTCTGCAAACCGACGCATAATACCGAGTACTCTGCCGGCATTTTTATTGTTCATCATTCTGCAGCGCAGCTCCGGATTTGTCGCGTGAACCGAAATATTCATCGGCGAACAATGCATCTCGGTAATCCGCTGTATATCCTGTTCTGTAAGGTTTGTAGTAGTTATATAGTTTCCCTGCAGAAAAGAAAGCCGCCTGTCGTCATCTTTAAAATAAATTGTATCGCGCATACCGTGAGGATTCTGATCGATAAAGCAAAATACGCACTTATTTCTGCAGCTTCTTTTTTCATCCATAAGAAAAGTATCGAATTCAAGTCCGATGTCGTCATACTCCGGTTTTCTTATTTCAACGTCAAAAAGCTCCGGTCCGCGGTGAATTTTCAATACAACCTTTTTTTCGGTTATTCTGAATCTGTAGTCAAGAACATCGCCGATATCGAATCCGTTAATAGATATAAGTATGTCGTGAGGCTTAATTCCCGCGCGCTGCGCGGCAGATCCGGCTTCAACCTCGGATATTTCAACCATAATAATTCCCCATAACAAAAACGCGGTTTAAACACATGATAAGAGTAATAAAAATAATTAAAATAATAAAAGTGATAAAAGTGATAAAAACTAACTCCGTCTAACGGAAAAGTACAACAAAAAACGGGCATACATGCTAAGCATGCGCCCGGTTTCAGTGAATCCTTACATGTAGACTCTGAATCTGATCAGACATGCGATATCTGATTCTCTGATCAATCAGTAAAAAAACGAAGCTTATTCGACATTAACTTTAATGATTTCCTTGCCTCTGTAGGTTCCGCAAGCCTTGCAAACACGGTGCGCAAGATTGTACTCTCCGCATTTCGGGCATTTAATCATACCGGGCATATCCAATTTCCATACATTTGAACGTCTTTTGTCGCGTCTCGCCTTCGATACTTTTCTCTTCGGTACTGCCATCTGCCGTACACCCCCTTAATTCTCTAATTCCTTTTACTTCTACAGTACGCCGATGCTAATAAGCTAATCCTATTCCTGCTCCCCATTATCCTCCGAATCCTCAAGAAGCTCTGCCAGACAGGCAAGCCGAGGATCAGGCTCATGTTCGGGACACCCGCACGCTCCGTCGTTTTTGTCCTTGCCGCATCTCGGACAAAGCCCGGCACAGTCCTCTTTACACAGCGATTTAACCGGAAGCGAAAGCATAAGCTGTTCCACCACGGGAGAGGACACGTCAAGCATGCCGTCTTCAATTAAAAGATAATCGTCAACAACCTCGTCGGCATTCTCATTTTCAAGAGTACCTTTTACCGCAACCGTTTTGTTCAGCGAAACCGGCTGAAATCCATGAACCATTTTAAGACACCTCGCGCATACAGTCTCAAACGGAACCTCAGCCGAAAGCTGCAGGCTGATATATCCCGATTTGTTTGTAACTTCTCCGCGCACCTCAAAGGGTTCATAAAAAACGATTTCCAATTCGGCAACAGGTTCAGGCTGAAGCATAAAAGATATTTCGATTCTGTCGCACTTGCCGGAAAGCATCGGAAACATATCGATTTTATAGGACTGTTTTATCTCTTCCACCTGACACCACCGCCTTCCTGCGGCTAAAACCGCGCTCCGGCGGACATCGCAGACGTCCGCCAAAGTCAATATGAAAAAGCAAAAAGAATCAATAATTTTAATCTTATAATTTTATATACCGATGACAGTATATAAAATGTCACAAAAGATATTATACCTTTTTATTATTGCTTTGTCAAGGGATTTTATTAAAAATATGACACGGCAAGTAATAATTTTATTATGCTTATTACACCGCAAAGTCTGATTTAACCGCAATGTTTCGAGGTTTTGTCTGCAAAATCGCTGAACTTAACTGTGAAACGAAACTTGCCTCTTAAATCGCTTAGACTTAAGATATTATACCTAATCGTTTAACCTTAAGATATTATACCATAATCGTTTAGCTTTAAGATATTATACCTTCATCTTATATTTTTCCGACTGAACCCGAAACATCTCTGAATATTTTCCGCCTTTTGCAACCAGCTCGTCGTGACTGCCCTCTTCAATAAGACGTCCGGCGTCAAACATAAATATCCTGTCCGCAATACGTGTGGTAGATAGACGATGCGATATGAATATAACCGTTTTTCCCTCGGTATTATGCATAATCGACTGATTTAACGTATATTCCGCCACCGGATCAAGAGCACTCGACGGTTCATCCATAATAACGATCGGAGAATCCTTTGCAAAAACTCTGGAAATTGCAATTTTCTGCGCTTCGCCCCCTGAAAGATTTGTTCCGTCATCGTTGAATTCACGGGTGAGGTGCGTTTTTATACCATCCTCCAGAGTATTCAGCTTACCGGTAAAATCTGCGGAAGCAAGAGCAGATCTTACCCTCTCGCCGTCGCTTTCCTCAAATCTGCCGTTCATGACATTTTCGGCTATAGACGCCGCGAAAATCTTATAATCCTGAAATACCGTTCCGATTTTGCGGCGGTAAGCCTCAACGTCATATTCCCGTATGTCAACACCGTTGTACAGAATTACACCGTCCGTAGGATCGTAAAGCCTCATAATGAGCTTGATAAGCGTGGTCTTTCCTGCCCCGTTATACCCGACTACCGCGATTTTGTCTCCGGCATTGACAGTAAGACTGACGTGCCGCAGCGCGTCTCCGCCTCCGCCGTCCAAAACGGGAGCCTCATAATCCTGGTCATGATAAAGATATTTAGGATGAGACGAAAACTCATATGAAAAGCTGACGTCGCGCAGCTCAAGACTTTCAAATTCGGGAAGCTCAGCTGTTCCGCTCTTTATCCGCGGCTCAAATCTCAGAAATTCGAGGTATTTTTCGATAAAAAGTGAATGCTTCGCGTATCTTGTCAAACATTCAATCAAATTTGTAAGCACCCATCTGATATCCCATATTACAGTTACTGCGGCTGCAAAGCCTCCTACGGTAAGAGCTCCGCCTTCAAGCTTTGAAATCATATACAGAATTATCGAAAAGAAGGTAACCGTACCGATAAAATTCCAGCCGAGCGTATAAGCAAAAAAGTATTTTTTACCGAATTTAGCGTCAGTATCGGCTATCTTTTTATTGTTCTCATCATATTCCTTTGTCAGAATATCGCCGACATGGCTGATACGGATTTCCTTTGCATAGTCCGCAAGATGATATATCCTGTTTATATACCGGTTTACTCTCCAGAGACCGGTTATCTCCCTGCCGTGATAAAAGCTTATTCTGCCTCCGAGAAGATTGCATACAACTGTGACGCAGGAGGAAAGAAATAGAATAACCGCAATGATCCAGTCTATATGGACCATCAGTCCGAGCAGCGTAAACGAAGATATTATTCTCTTTATCAGCGTTCCGGTATCCTCAAGCACCTCGGCCGCGCGTGCGTCAGATTCGTTCATCGCCCACACAAAATCGTTGTAAAATTCCGGATCGTCGAAGCATGAAAGATCAAGTTCCCGCGCCTTGACAAAAAGCTCCTCGTGCATACGAAGATGGAGCTTCTGACGTATAAGCGGATTTTTTACGCATCTGTACCACCTGTTGAAAATGAAAAACAGAAAATATGCCAAAGATATAATTGCAATTATTTTCACCGCGTAGAGAAAATCCGAGCCGTTTTCAACGGTATTCAACAGCCTATAAGTAAATATCGAATATGCGGACTGTATGATTCCCGAAAAGATGCCGTCAAGAAGCATGAACAGAAAAAATTCAGGGGTATATCTTGCAATTTTTCGGATCATAAACACGTTGTTCTTTATAATAACCGAAAGCTTCTGTCTCTGTTTTTTAGTCATTTGCGCTCACCTCGCTTCCAAGATAATTCTCCGCCTGACGCCTGAACATATCGGCATATTTTCCGCCTTTGGCCATCAGCTCTCCGTGAGTTCCCATCTCGGCAATCCTGCCCTCATCCATAAGGATTACACGGTCTGCAAGCGCCGCGGAAGAAAGTCTGTGCGAAATAAAAATTACGCTTCTGCCCTTGGTTGCCTTTATCATATTCTCAAACATATTGTACTCGGCAATCGGATCGAGAGCGCTCGACGGCTCGTCAAGCAAGACAAACGGACTGTCGCTTGCGAATACTCTCGCAAGAGAAAGCTTTTGCTGTTCTCCGAGAGACAACACCGCCCCCCTGTCGTCAAACTCACGCGTAAGCACCGTATCAATACCGTGCTCAAGCCTGTCAATTCTTTCGGAAACGCCGCTCGCAGATAATGCCGCTTCCACAAGCTCCCTGTCACCCTCCTTTTCAGGGCGCAGCAAAACATTTTCCCTGACAGTGAGCGAAAACATTTTATAATCCTGAAGAACAGTACTGAAACAGTCTCTGTACGACATGAGAGTATATTCTTTGATATCCCGTCCGTCCATCGTTATTTCGCCGACAATCGGATCATAGAGTCTCAGCAGAAGCTTTACAAGCGTAGTCTTACCCGAGCCGTTGCTTCCCACCAGGGCGATACGTTCGCCCGGATGCAGATCAAAGCTGACGTTCCGCAAAACGTCTTTATCGCTTCCGTCATATCTGAAGGATACATTATGTACGCATAGCCCGCCTCCCGAGCTCGGGGCCTCCAGCTTACCGTCCTTGATTTTCGGTTCGTAATCCAAAAAGCAGCGGACATCCTCCAAAAACAGCGAATGTTCTCCGAATTCCGCAAAATTCTGAACAAGATTATTAAGGCAGAACGAAATCGTACCGATTCCGCCGATAACGACTATGCAGTCGCCGAGCAGCATTCCTCCCTGATCGCTTCCGATACACATGGCACTCCAGACAGAATAAAGAGTTGCTCCTAAAATCGTCACTAACTGCAGTCCGCAGTCCTGTATAAAACCGTATGCCGCTATCCTCAATCCGTATTTGTTTACAATTTTCCGGTACTCATCATAGCTCTCACGAAATTCGCGAAGCATGTTTATATACATTCCGCCGACTCTCATCTCTTTAGCATATTCGCCGAGATAAAAGGTTCTGCGCACATACTCCATTCGGCGGTTAACGGTTTTCTTCTTTATCTCCATATCATGATTCGCCACATTTTCAAGCCTTCTGAAAATGCCGAGAACCAGCGGAAACAAACCGAACAAAATAAGCCATGGATCAATTGTAAAAAGCAAAAAAGAATTTGCGGTGAGCGCAATTACCCTCGCAATAAGATCATAAAGGGTATACATTACTTTCATAATGCGGTCATATGCCTCATCCATAGCTCTTACATATTTGTCGTAAAATTCCGGATTTTCATAGCATGCAAGGTCTGCCTCGGCGGACTTGCGCAGCAGCATTTTTTCTACATAAGCTCCGATAGCCCGTTGCTTAACAGGACCGATAACCTGCCAGAACCAGTTCATCCCGGTATATGTAATTACGGTAATAATACCGAGAACCGAGACATAAACCATCAATGATTTTATATTCTCTCCGGACTGTATTCCGTTTACAATCTTCCGCAACAGATAAGACTCAGACAAAAATCCAAGAATTCCGTAAACAAACGAAGAGGCAAGATATATTATAAGATAGCTCGGAGAAGACTTCCACAGAATTTTCAACGCAAATAAATTATTTGCCGCGGTACGCTTTAACGGCAGTTTCTTTTTTTCCTTTCCGTCCTTGCTTTTCTTTTTTTCTTTTTTGTCTTTCTTTGCCGTATTAACCGAACAGTAATTCTGTTCTTTTCCTGTTTTCTCGGACGCTTTGTGTTTCCTGCATCTCATCTCCTTTCTGTTTCTGTTGTGTGTTCCTTTGTCATTGCCGTTTTCAGCCTTTTTTTGTTTTTCTTCCATGTCATTAACCGTACCTTTCATAATTAAAGAGTAAAATAAACAAATGAAGATGTTCCGCCGTATCATAACCGCGGCCTGCAGGGCTTCAGACCCGCATATCTGCGGATTACACTTCATTTTTTGATTGGATACCAGCCAAGTCCAAACCGAAAGCACCCCATTGACCGACTTTCAGATTTTATAAGACCTATGCCATATGACCGTTTTAGATTCATCTTAAAATGCCGGCTTTGTACCGGAACGCGGAAAAAAACTTATGTTTCTTTTTGATCAGTCCTTTCAAATCGCAATTGTTGTCGAATTATAGATAATACTTGTATGTATTATATCTCAAATGTGTAAAACTGTCAACTGAAATTTAAAAAATAAATAAAAAAATATAAAATTAACAGATAATGATTTAATACTCGGTAAATTATCGTCATAAGGCGTTCAGACGACGGTCGTGACTACTACCAGAAAAAGTGAGCGGAATATACCGCCTATAGAAGAAAACCCATTTACATACAAACGTCTTACATGCAAATGTCTTTACATACAAATATCTTTGCATGCAAACGTCTTTACATGCGAACGTCTTTACATGCGAACGTCTTTACATGTGAGCGTCTTTACATGCGAATGTTTTTACATGTGAACACCTTTGCGTGCGAACGCCTTTACACGTGAACATCTCAACATGCTAACATTTTTTAATGCGAGTGTCTCTACATATGAAAATCTTACTGACGGGAACATTCTCTTTTTGTTATAAGGATTCTCTGATTAAAAAAATACCGCAAATATATGATTTGCGGTATTTCTTAGCGATATTGCTTAATCGTATTATATATTATTTTTTATTCTTAGCAAGCTCTTCACGAATATAAGCAAGAGAAGCAATTTTCTCCCTCGTCTCCTCCACACTTAAAAGCTTGGTATTGTTGGAGTTGAACTCGGTAAGCGTATTTCTTTCGGTATTGCCCTGATTAAAGTATTTATCATAATTAAGTCCGCGCTTATCGCACGGAACCCGATAAAAATTCCCCAAATCTACAGCATTGGCGCATTCCTCATTTGTAAGCAATGTTTCATACATCTTTTCGCCGTGGCGGATACCTATGACTTTGATATCCTTTTCATCTCCGCCGAAAAGCTGCAAAACCGCCTCAGCCTGTGTCCGTATAGTGCATGCCGGAGCTTTCTGGACGAGTATGTCGCCGCTTTCTCCATGCTCAAATGCAAATAAAACAAGATCAACCGCCTCTTCAAGGGACATAATAAAGCGTGTCATGCTGCCGTCTGTAATTGTTACAGGCTGTCCTGCGCGAATCTGGTCAATCCAAAGCGGAATCACAGAACCGCGTGAACACATAACATTGCCGTAACGCGTACAGCATATCTTAGTCCTGTCCGGCGAAACGGTTCTCGATTTGGCTACGATAACCTTCTCCATCATTGCTTTGCTTGTCCCCATTGCATTGACAGGATAAGCCGCCTTATCGGTAGAAAGACATACGACGTTTTTAACTCCGGCCTCAATCGCAGCGGTAAGCACATTTTCCGTGCCCAGAACATTGGTCTTTACCGCCTCAATCGGAAAAAATTCACATGAAGGAACCTGTTTAAGCGCCGCAGCATGAAATATGTAATCAACGCCGTTCATGGCATTGCGCACCGATTGAATATCACGCACATCTCCGATATAGAACTTAATCTTTTCCGACGCTTCCGGCATCTTCACCTGAAATTCATGCCGCATATCATCCTGTTTTTTCTCGTCGCGGGAAAAAATACGAATCTCTCCGATATCCGTGCAAAGAAAACGGTTAAGCACAGCGTTGCCGAAAGAGCCTGTCCCACCGGTGATCATGAGAGTTTTATTTTTTAAAAGTGACATTGTGTTTTACCTCCTAAATATCCAAATTATTTTTTTATCAAAAGTATTAATAATATAGGTTATAGCTTTGCATAAGTGTATTTAATATATGTAAATTTATCTCTTAAACATATAGCTTTTCAATCGTTTATACTCCTCAGATCTTAAGTTGCAGATTAAGAAAATTCCACCAGTTATTACGACAATAATAATTGCCTTTAATACTAACATTCCAAATGAATCGCCTAAATACTTTATCGCGAAACAACTTAAAACAAAAGCAACAGCTGTCTCCAAGAAATAAATGAACTGTTTTCTCCAATATATGAATTGACTTCTACCAAAAATCTCTTTTGAAATAATTTTTGGCTCGTACCAAAAATTCGTAACAATCAAACTTATTACAGTGGCTAAGAATATTCCAAATACACCCCATAATAAGCCAAAAACAATAGACAGCAGAATATTAAATCCGGATCTTATTAATACCAAAATCCTTACCTTGTCAAACAATCCATTAGCTTCTCTAAACATCCACACAGGTGAAATCGCATTTGTAATATAAAAATTGAAAGAGATAATAAATACCGTTGCATCATCAAAAAGATACTCTGATCCTAACCATATTACAATTAGATTGTTAAACAATAAAGAAAAACCGACAAATCCCAAAGCGGCAATTCCGTGATATGGTAATAGCATCATATCAAATAATGCAGATTGCTCCTGTTTTGCTCCTTTGGCAGCCTTATTTCCTATTCCAGCTATTAATGATGTATATATTATTGCTATAAAACCAGTAATTGCAGAAACTACTGTATAATAATTTGAATAATAACCAACAGCTATAGTACTTACAAGAACAGAAATAAGTATATTATCTGTACTATTAATTAATACAGTACCTATTTTATACAGAAATACAGATAGAACATGTTTCTTTATGCCTTGCGTATCAAAGTAAATCTTTTCCTTTTGCTTGAAAATATCATTATGCTTCTTATTGCATATACAACTTAATATTGTATTAGAAATAACAGTACTAACAACAGTAGCAACTATGTAGATATAATAATTCTTCCATATGAATAGCACTATTATATGCATTAGCTGAAGAATAAGATTCGCCGATAATGTTACTAACTTATGTATTCTTTGTTCTTGATATGCTGAAAGTAGCGCAACCTTATATGCAACAAAATAGGAGGATACAGTATTGATTAAAAACAGAATATAATAAATGGCAAGGTCAATCGATGACAAGTTACTCTTAATAAAAAATGGCAAAAATGGCAAAAGACATAAGCCTGCCAAAAAAACGCAAATCGCAACAATATAATAAACCTTTTTAAAGTACCTCAGCATTGAAGCTATCAACTTTTTATTATCATCAGCAACAGGTTTATAAAGTGAATAAACAACTGCTGTATCTAAGCCCAATTCTGCCGAAGATAAAATCGTCAAGATATTAGAATACAACCCATTAATTCCTAAATAATCAGCGGAAAGAAAAATTAAAAAAATTTTTCTTCCAACGAAAGATAGTATTAAAATTCCAATTTGAGCTAAGTAACCGTAAATTACGTTTAGCTTTGCATTTTTTGTTCTTGAATTTTCGCTCATCTTTTAATAATCCACCTGAACCTATTAATATTTCTTCTAAGTACCAGATGCTTCGGCAAAGTAAATGTACCGGCTGTATATTTTTGATTTAGTTCTTTTACCGTCATTCCATTCTCATAATCATGCCAAAACTCCGCAAGTTTTTGCTCATCAATTTTAAATGGTTCTTTCAAGCATTTATTACCTCTGATTGCTGTATCGATATTTGATTTTTCAACATATATTGTTTTTTTCACCAAATTTATTAGTTCTTGTCCTTTTCTGGAGTTAATAATAATCAGACTTGTGCCTTTATTATAATTTATAGATTTAAAGTTATGGGCTTTATATCCCCAAAAATCTGCTAATGTGATGTCTGATTCTCTGTGTAACGTAGTATATCTGCATTCATGGCAACTTTCTCTTAGTGAATAACCCACATTAAAAAGATTGAAATAGTCATCATAAATAGTTCTAACTTGATATTTAGTTCCGTCTACAAAATCAATTTTAACAAACGAATAATCCCAATAAGGATCTTTATATCTTAAATTAACATTGTTAATCTTTTTGTGGAAAAGATTAAAATAGTCGTCAAGTATCTTGTTTGAAGGAACGCCGTGACATACTAAATCAACCATAAAAAGATTATAATAGTCTTTATCTAAATAGCTTTTTAACGCTGCATTCTGACACGGAGTCCCACTAAATAAGACCTTTCTGCCAGTAGATAATTCATGTTTTATTATTCTATAAATATCTCCAGTATTACTTTGTGAATATTTCGACCCTCTCAGTTTTTCTAAATCATTCACATTATCACACATGACATGATGCGGATGAAATTGCTCATCCCAAGCTACACCTGCTACAACGCCGCCTTCTTCTAACAGCTTCTCTGCAATGAGGGTAAAAATACCACCAGAAGATGATTCCTTACGAACTTTTTTATCATGATTCCACGCAGCATAAACTTCTTGAACTGTTGAACGGCATTGCTTTTCTAAATTTGAAGGGCATTTTATTTCGCATAAACCACAATTAATACATAACGATTCGTCAATAATAGGAAAAACAAATCCATGCAAGCCTTCCTTCAATTTTATCGCTTGCTCAGGGCATATATTGGTACACATACCACAGCCAGTACATTTATTTTGTTCGCATATTGTATCCATTATATGACCTTCTCCTTAAAAACGGCTGGAAGCTTATCATAATAGTTATTTTCAAAATATGGCTTCAATGTTTTATATTCTTCTCTTATATAAAGCTTCTTTGCCAATTCATAAGCCTCTTCCAAATCTTTAGCCAAATATACATGATCATCGTATACACCTTTAAACCAGTCAGCTCCGGTCACAACTTTATGATCAGTTGTTTTAATTATAACAACTGGTGTTCCGGCAATTAAAGACAAGATCGTTCCATGATACCTATCGGTAATCATAACCTTAAATTTAGAATATCTTTCAATTTCAGAAAATATGAATTTTTCTGCTTCTTTAACTACTTGCCTTCCCTTTGTTGTATCAGTTCTATCGATTGAAGCAAACGCTTTACATTTGTTTTCTAAAACTGCTAACTCCTCGTCACTATAATACTTCTCTGTGTCATTTCGCAAGCAAAAAATAATGCCCTCTCGATTATGATTTGATTCAAATGTTCCAATTAAAGTGGTAACAATGTCCGGATAACAAGCTTTATTTATATCAGGAAACATTTCCTTTGCCATTTCAAATGAAACATTATCTCTTGCAAGGAAAAGCATTTTAGTATGACTGTTATAAACCTTGGAGCATAATTCTTTTCTTTCATCTGTTTGAAAAAAAATAGTTTGAGGCATCATTAGTATTCTTGAGTTAGGCAATGCCTGAATAACTGCTTGGTGCATTAAATCAGCAAATCCGCCCAAATCGGTCGTTGTATAACCCGATTGAAAGACAACAAAATCTTTCTCATCGTTAAAAGCTTTTTTTAATTTATTCAAGCATGAAAACTTTGTATTTACTAATGAATCCGTTTCAATTTCAGTAACATGATATTCAGGATAATTCTTTTTAAGCCATCTTCTGATACATACACCTTGCGCAAGATCTCCCAAGTTTCCATGAGCGGGAATACCACAATAATAAATTATCGGTTGCATTGTTTTTAACCCTTTGCGTATATTCTTACTATATTTATACTTTAAAAGAATACTTTTGACACTTAATTTTAATTCTCTTGTAATTGGGTTATGTAATAGTTTATATGTAAGACTCATATTATCCTTTCTCAATAACATTATAGAATTTCTTTATACAGATTAATGTATTCTTTGATCATATTGTTCATATCAAACAATTTAGCCCGTTCAACACAGGATTCCTCAGAATACGGATGTGTCTCGCAAATCCGAATAATTTCTTCTTCCATAGCGTTTATATCATCGCAGTTTACAACCGCCCCTGTATTATCACTCAAAATTTCTGGACTTCCTCCAGTTTTGAATGTCAATATTGGCGTACCACAGGCAATTGCTTCCATATTTACTGTTGGATAATTTTCCTCACGCGTCGGATTAATAAACAAATCTGCAGCCGTATAAATTTCGGCAAGTTCTGTTTGATTCTGCGTTCTGTGAATAGATATAATGTTGTCCGGCAGCAACTTGTCCGTGCTGTCGTCTGTACCAACAAGCACAATTTGATATTCTGGCGGAAGCCGTCTCGAAAGCTCAACAAACACATCCAGCCCTTTACGCTTCCCCCAGCCAAATGCAACTCCCAAAACAATATGCTTTTCAGTGATTCCGTACCGTTCTTTAAAGCTGCTTGAGGTCGGTTTGAATATATTTAAATCAATGCCATTGTGTATAACCCTTACCGAATAGTCTTTTAAAAACGATTGTTTTACTAAATCCGCCAGCCATTGCGAAGGGGTAACAATTGTCATGTTTTCGACCTCGGTAAACCATTCCTTCTTAAGCTTCCACATAGTTTTTGTCCGATCCACCAAGGCTGCCGGATATTCCCTGTATTGCGGGCAATCGTAACATCCTGTTTTCCACTTATCACACTTTACCATGGCAAAGTGTGGACACTGACCGGTAAACGCCCAGCAATCGTGCAGTGTCCATACTACAGGGATTTCATACTTTTTTATAAACCTGAACAGCATAGGGAGATTTATGTACCAACCATGTAGGTTATGGAGATGAATTATATCCGGATAATATTTCTCTATTTCTTTCAAAAAAATCTTTGTCGCCAAATGAGAAAAACAGCCGTTAAATCCTGTTAGTATTGACGAATACATATGAACTGCTTTATCAACTCCTCTTCCAATTTTAATATACTTTATTCTAAAGTCGCCCGGATGGGTTGAAAATCCTGTTGCAACAATATATGCATGACTTTGAATAGCCGTTTCTGCCACTCCGATCATTATATTACAGGTACTTCCGTAAGGTACAGAATTAATCGCTAATATTTTCACAAATTATCCTCTCATTTTTTCTATTATTTTCAAGTGCATAAAAAGGAAATAGATAAAACAAAATATTTACCGACATATCTTCGTTTGACAATGTAACAATCCACATAATTGTTAAAAAAATGCCCCAATATATTGATCGACTTTCTTTTTTAAAAAATATATATGTTGTAACTATCATACATATAAAAAATGCCACACCATAAATTGCCAGAATTTTCAAAAATGTGTTAGTGTTATGTGCCCCTCGATATGTGCCTAAACTCGCGAAATAAACAAACTTGTCTTCTACATATTCCCATCCCTTTCCTAACATTGGGCTTTCCAAAAATATTTGAACATTTGCTGATATGGAACCAAATCGAGAATCTCTTGAGGAATTTTCAACTTTCAACTTGTTAAAAACAATACCAAAAATTTTTTCCGGGCCAATGAGCAAAAAAACTGTCATAATTAAAATTACAAGTGCTATTAACAATCTAAAAACCTTTTTGTTTTTATGGCTTGAGCCGAATAATTGTTTTGTAAAATATCCAACTAAGAGTATAGATACAAGAATATAAGCCGCAGTAGAAAATGTTAAGATAGCGGCAAGTGATATAATTAACACCGCCCTAATATTTAATTGCTCTGTAAAATAAAGCTCCATGACCAATGCTAAAATAAGATAACAAGTAAATACGCCTGGTTCTCTAAATATTCCATACATTCTCGGCAAAACGCCAAAATTTAATTCTTCCACGAACCCCAAGCCAGCAAAATAATATCTAATTCCGCTTTCGTTTGTTATACTCGGAAATAATCTGACAACAGGAGCGGCAACCATCCAAAGCATAAACAATATGATTGCAAACAAAGCAATATAACTTACAATATTTACATATGCTTTAAAAAAATCTTGAAATTTAACTTTTTTGCAGAACAATCCACATAACAATATTACAAACGCATTGTATAAATACTTGATTACCTCGTTATCTTGATTCACTACAAATGTTAGTATCATCATCGTAGTCAAAAGAAGCAAAAAACATAATACATTAGAACTAATTCTTTTTGTATTCCAAGTTAAATATATAAATAATATAAGTAAAATACCTACATGTATCCAAAAGAAATAGCGAATAGAATTAGTGCCAAATAAAAGAGTATCATTCGAAACGAAAATAATTATTAAAGTTGGTAGAAAACCAATATTTGTATTTGCATTTGTTTTTTTCTTTTCTTGTAAAGCATTCATTCATATTTTCCTCAAGTATGTAAAAAATGAAACTAATTTCTCCGATTGTTTTATTTTGTTTTTTTCTTCAACAATGAATTTTCTAGCTTCATTTCCGCGAATAGCAATCGCATCTTTATCCATTGAGTTTACCAAATCAATAGCATACGCAATATTTTGCGGTTCATTATTAACAATTTCATATGTATATTTTGAATACTCCTTAGGAACCCCATTTAATTTAGTTGTAATAAATGGGGTTCCTGAGTATAGATATTCAAATGTTTTAGAAGGAAATGAGTATCTAGTATAGTTATCTTCGGGGTTTCTTGCATTAACTAGAGCTATAGCCCTCTTCTCTTCTTCAAATAATGTTTGGCGTTCAATAAACCCACCATATATTATCCGTGGATTTTTTGCTGCCATTTCTTTTATGTAATATTCTAACTCGCCAGTCCCATATAATTTAAGTTGCAATGAAACATCATTTATATAATTGAGCGATTCAATAATGTTTTCTATCCCTATATTTTTATGGAGAGTGCCAGCATACATAATAAAGTGCTCTTTCTTTATGGGAGTAATATCCAAATCGTTTACTGTAGCCACTCCTTCAATAACGGTATATTGTTTTCCTGAAACACCAATCCTTTCTTTCATGGCTTCGGCAAACAGAACAAATCCGTCCATTTTTTTATATAATCGCATAACCCGATGCATATCGAGTTTTTTCAAAAAGGACTTTAGCTTTTTCTGTGACAATGACATATCCATCATATCCGGCAAATCTGGACATATTAAAACAGTTTTTATACGAGGATCGAGTTTTTTGGCATATGCAATTGCAGCCATATAAGGCTGATGTATTAAATATCCTACAGCTATATCGTATGATGTTGCATTTGTTTTTTGCTTCACCAATTTCTTTAACGCGTGTGCCTTATAAAGTAGAGAATAATATGGTATATCTATTGTTTTTACTGCCACATCTGATGAATTAATATTATGCGACCATTGAATTTGACTGTGAACATTACAGCCAGGAGCATAGGGGTAATCTGAAATAATATCTACTGCGTGACCAAGTTCTTCAAGTCCCTCGATCATTGATTGTTGAAAGAGCGATCCGGATACTGCACCTGCTCCATTAACCGGATAAGAGTATTCTGAGTTATGCTTCCATGCTAGACTGCTAATCCATAATATTTTCATATTTATCCTCATTTATAAATCCGAAGCAAATTTCACTCCGAATTTTCTCAAAATTGATTTGATTTTTTTTCGCCTCTTATATGAAAGTTTATTTTTTAATTCAACAGATAGATTGTATTTTGTCGTTTGTATAAAAGAAAGTTTTCCTCTTTCTTTCCAAGAAATATCAATACCATACTTAGAAAAATATTTTATTTCTTTTGGAAACCACTTACCTTTAAGAACACCATTATGAACACACAATGGGTCATTTAACATACCATAACATTTTTCCAATATTTTATGCCCAGCATCTACGGCTGATCTTAAAAAACCAATTTCAAATTCCCATGCACTCCCCTGATATTTTTCTAAAACATCAATTAAAAAATCCTTTTTCCATATGGATGCCTGCAAATTTATACCGTATTCTTCATCTTCATACAATTGGAATATTGTTTCACCGTTATTAAATCTGCTTGCAGGAATATTCGTTAACCGAAGATAATTTCCATCGTGTTGATATAAAAATACAAGTGCATCGTTTATTTCTTCCGTTTTAACTTTCCCACCAATTAAATAATCCTCTAATAGCAAAAGAATATACTCGGTATCGACTTGTTTTATTGCTTTCAATGTTCGATCCGTCCAACAAATTTCTTCACCAACAGTAATTGTATTTACACCTTCATATTTCTTATAATTCGATACTAACTTCACATCGTATGGGCAATCTGGCCATTGTTTATTAAATACTTCAAAAAAACATGGCCACAAATCACTATAACCATCAAAAGAATCAATAAGAATTGTCATCATATTATTCCCTCATAAATACTTTATCAAGGCATGTAAAGCATAACTTGCGAAATAAACACCACTTTTGAAAATCGAAAAACCATGATATTCCCTATAAACATTCCACTGTCGTTTCGCCGATTCTCTTTTATTGGCTGTTAGCGAATCAGAAGTAACACGATATAATGCTAAGTTTTCATTTAAACCATATGCAACATATCCTCTTTCAAGAATCGACTGCCATGTACATTGGTCTTCCGTATGATTCAATAACGGCATCCGAAAATCTCCTACTTTTTTCCTATTTATCATTACCGTCAAACATGCAATTGCAGTATTATAAAAAATAGACTTGTGCGTCATTTTAGATGGTACAGTTATGATTTTTCCTTTTATCTCATTATTTAAAATCTTTTGATAAGCAGTATAAGTTAATACATAATCATTTGCCAGCATAAAATCCAATTGCTTTTCTAATTTTGTCGGAAACCACATATCATCACTATCCAGGAAAGCAACAAAATTTCCCCTTGATTCAGCCAAAGCCGTGTTTCTCGCTGCGGCAACACCTTTGTTTTGTTGATGCTTAATTAATTTTATTCTCTTATCCAACTCGCAATATTGTTCAATTATTCGTACCGTGTTATCAGTTGAACAATCATCGACAATTAACATTTCCCAATTAGCATACGTTTGCACCAATACACTTTTTATTGTTTTTTCTATGTATCCTTTATAGTCGATGGCTCTAACTCATACTGTATATCAAGCGGTCGGATTGCACACAGTGCACCGACGACACCGCCGCCGTTTTTCTTGACATACCTTCTTCCCGCCTCAAATCCGCTTTGCGGTGTTTTGAAAACGGTGTAGTGATCTTTTTCGTCATAGGCGAAAATACTGTATGTCTTCTCATTCTGATCGTAGCCGCATATTGAAAGCAGCTTCCTTGATTTGAAAAGGCAGCTCAGGATGTTTCAGAATGATCTGCCGTCTGTGATGACCGTCAATGAGTTTGTTGTCCCACACGATAAGAGGATTTGTTACTTCTCCGTCTGATAAAATGTTTTGTTCGAGCAATGAGAACTCATCCTCGGTTAGTGGGGGACATACACTTTCAAAATCCGGATCAATAAGAATGTCTTTCAAGACACGAATACTTACAGCAGAATCACTCATTAAATATACCTCCCTTCTTTTGTATTCATAGTTTTGAACTATGTAAAATCAGAGCATCAAAAAAAGCCGACTTTGTGACCACTAAGACGCAGTGATATAATCCCCTTAGAGTAGACACTTGAAAAAACAAAAAGTTTTCAAGACT
>CAJLCI010000030.1 GCA_905205065.1 uncultured Eubacteriales bacterium
CGACCACCGACATCTACACTCTTTCCCTACACGACGCTCTTCCGATCTATATTAAGGTAATATATTAATGTAATATATTAACGGTAATATATAAACGGTGTTCAGGCCAGAGATTATGTCCGGGACAGTTAAAATCCGAGAGTATACGAAAGGTGTTCAACGATGAAGGATGGATTTATAAAGGTCGCGGCGGCAACGCCTGAACTTGCTGTCGCAGACTGTACTTTTAATACAGAGCAGATCATATCGCTCATGAAAAAGGCGCAGAAGCAGGGTTCCTCCGTGATTGTATTTCCGGAGCTCTGCATTACCGGCTATTGCTGTTCTGATTTGTTTTCGCAGGATCGTTTGCTTGAGGCGGCTGAAAGTTCTTTGATTAAAATAATAAAGGCAACTGAGGACACTTTACCGATTGTCTTTGTCGGTCTTCCAGTACAGGTGTGCGGCAAGCTGTATAACTGTGCCGCAGCGGTTCAGAACGGAAAGCTTCTCGGTCTTGTGCCGAAAAGTTATCTGCCGAACTACAGTGAATTTTATGAAGCGCGGCATTTTGAGCCGGCAGACAGAAATGCTGAGTGTATCTGTATTTCTTTTGCGGGATTTACCGTTTTTTTTGGAACAAATCAGCTTTTCTGTCATAAAGGGATGAAGGATTTAATTATCGGTGCGGAAATATGCGAGGACGTATGGGGACAGCTTCCCCCGTCGGTATCTCACTGTATGGCCGGAGCCACAGTGATTGTCAATCTTTCTGCTTCTCCGGAGTCGATAGGAAAGCCGGAATACCGCCGCGAGCTTGTAGGTATTCATTCTGCGCGCAATATATGCGGCTATGTATATTCTAACTCAGGCGAGGGAGAGTCGACAACAGATCTTGTCTATTCCGGTCACTCTGTAATATGTGAAAACGGAGCGTTTCTTGCGGAGCGCATGCCGTTTGAAAAAAAAGATGTTATTTATACGGAACTTGATGTCAAGCGGCTTGTACATGAACGCAGAAGGATTACGGACTTTAAAGTCTCTTTTAACAGCAGCTACAAATATATTTATTTTGACGGCGGCATGTGTGACACTGATCTGACAAGAAGTTTTTCCAAGCGTCCGTTTGTTCCGGAAGACGAAAAAAGTCTTGCCGGCCGATGCAGGTTTATACTCGATATGCAATCATCGGCGCTTGCCAAGCGTCTTCGTCATGCGGGATGCCGTACAGCTGTCATCGGAATTTCCGGGGGTCTTGATTCTACTCTTGCGCTTCTTGTGACGGCTTCCGCAATGGATAAGCTGGGAAAGAGCCGTGACGATATTGTCACGGTTACAATGCCATGTTTTGGAACGGGAAAACGTACAAGAGGAAACGCGGAAAAGCTTTGCGAGTATCTGAATACAAGATTTGTGTGTATTGATATTGCCGATGCGGTTAAAATTCATCTGCGTGACATTGATCATCCGGATGACGTATATGATGTAACTTATGAAAACGCTCAGGCAAGGGAACGTACTCAGGTGCTTATGGATATGGCTAACAAAACCGGCGGTATAGTGATCGGAACAGGAGATCTTTCGGAGATGGCGCTGGGATGGTCTACCTATAACGGCGATCATATGTCGATGTACGGAGTTAACTGTTCTGTGCCGAAAACTCTTGTGCGTTATCTTGTTTCATATTATGCCGAATACTGTGCCGATAAAAGGCTTGCGTCGGTGCTGCGTGATGTGCTTGATACTCCGGTTTCTCCGGAGCTGATTCCGGCGGCGCACGGGGAAGAACTTGGACAGCGCACGGAGGATATACTGGGTACTTATGAACTTCATGATTTTTTCCTTTATTATTTTGTAAGATTCGGATATTCGCCGGCAAAAATTCTTAGAATTGCAAAGACAGCGTTTGCCGGAACATACGAAACAGATTATATAGAATCTACGCTTCGCACATTTATAAAACGGTTCTTTATTCAGCAGTTTAAGCGTTCATGTACTCCGGACGGAGTTAAGGTCGGTTCGGTGACGCTCTCTCCGCGCGGTGATTGGAGAATGCCGTCTGACGCTTGTTTTGGCGATTTTATTTCTGAAATAGAATAGATTTGTATTTGTTCATTGTCTTCGGCAATAAACAAAAGAGTCTGCAGCATAAATACTTATGCTGCAGACTCTTTTAAATAATTTTTTATAAACGGATAACTTCTTTTTATCTTACTGCAATCCGATAACGAAATGGCTTATAGAAGCTTTGAAGCTTTTGGCTTTGCTGATATTAAATGCTTTTTCGTTTATTATCCGAGCGATTCAAGATCCACTCCAACGCAGGCAAAGTAGTACGACGCCCATTTTATACTGTTCTGGCTTTGTATATTTCCAGTTACGAGGATGTCGGTAAGTCCGTAATCCTTAAAGTGATCATATATGTTTATGTCGCAGTATCTTGGATCAATTACAATTATATTTCCGTAATGTTCAGTGAGAAACGGAACAAGGGCGTTTCCGTAGGAATCCTTTATGACGAGAATGGATAGATCCTGAGGATTATCAGGAACATTGATTACTGTATATGGATTGTCTCCTGCAATAAAAGCCTGATAGTTGCCGCTCTCTCCTATAATTGTCCGGTTGTAGGTTACTGTTGTTCCGTCGTGTTTTGTAACCGTCATGGTTGCAGGTTTTGTCGGATAATATACTTCTACCTGATCAATAAAATCTTTTACCCGTTCGTCTCCGGTAAAATTGTACATTGATCCGTTATAGGAATAGTTAATAACTTCGCGGTTCATATCGGACAGTGAAGTCGGAGAAAAACCTGCCGACTCGGCAAAGACGCGGTATGCATAATATGCGCCGAGCTGCGTCCAGTGATGGTCGCTTTTAAAGTAAAGGTACTCTGTACGGTGTGAAAAAATTTCATCGTAGGTATTGACAAAATTTATCCCAGGACTCATTCTTGACTGCATATTGTCGAGAATATATTTTTGACTCGTAAATTTTTCCGTAATTTCGGGATTGTCTATTAAAACGGAAGAAACAGGAGCCGGCATGATACTTATTCTTGTATCGGGGAAAAGCGATTTGTAATAATCAAGGCATCTGGAAATATAACCGACGGATTGTTTTCCGTAATTTGAAATTGTATAAACCGCACCGTTGTAAATAAAAAGTCCGTTCGCAAGGAAATCGGCTTCTCCGTCATTATTTGTAACGGTTACCGACGTGACAGTAACGGCGCATACGGCAGACGCCTCTCCGTAATTGATTGTAAAACTCGAGGTTCCTTCGGCAAGTCCGCCGACAATAATCCTGTTATCGGAAATCGAAGCGGATATTATCTCGCTTCCGGATGTAACCGTCGGAGAGATAGCTGCGGAATCATCTGCCCCTGTTATTATAAAATCAATTGTCGCCGTACTCCCGACAGGGAGACTGATTTCTGATTGAGACAGGGAAACAGATATAATGTGTGTTTCCGGGGGATCCGTTTCCGGCTCTGTTACCGCAGGTGTGACCGCTTCTTCAGACTGAAGCCTGTTTAATTCTTCTTCAAGTTTTTCACTGATGTTGGGGTCGGTTTCTTTTTCTGTGCCTGTGTTTGACAGCACTGAAAAATTACCGGATATTCCGTAAAGTGAAGGTATTTTCCTTGAAACAAGAACCATTTTTTCACGAAAAATAAACGTGTCTGAAAAAAACAGCGAGAGCTGATCAAAACATGATCCGTCACAAAGTGAAGAATATGAAAAGACCGGCATCTTTGTAAGCTCGCGTTTTTCATTTTCTGAGACAGTGGGCCGGTCAGGCTGAATAAGATTCAGAATTACAATTGAAAAATACAGAATACCCAGCAATGCAAGTCCGAATTTTTCGGGCGCCTTTTTTCTTCTTTTTTTTCTGACATTTGCCGGATGATAGTTTGGATTTTTAAATTGTTTTACGGAAGTTTTTACGTTGGCCGTACGCTTATTGTGTGTGTCCGGAGATTCTCGGAGAAATTCATCGAAGTCCTGCTGTTCGGCGCTCTCATATATAAATTCGGAAAAGCCGTTGATGTCGGCGGATGTCGGCGTTATTTTCTTATTTGAAGTAGTATTACTGTTTTTTTTCACAGCTTTTCGCTCCTTGGTAATATTTTCAGTTAAAATCTGAAATATAAAAATGGGTTATATGAATTTCCCGCAAGTCTTACGGTTGAAACGGCAACGAGGAAAATAATAGCGACCGTCATATATATAGTTTTTGATTTTCGGCTGAATTTGCCGAGCTTTTTTTCGGCAAGTCTGATAAGAAAAGGTATAACGGGAAGGGACAATAATATCGATGCCGTTAACAAGAAAATATTTTCGGAAATCACCGAGTTTGTGTATATATCTGTAAAACCTCCGGTTCCGACTCCGAAGAGATAACCGAGATTTTTGAAAGTCTCTGACTCGAAACTGAAAATTGCCATTCCGAAAACCGTAATAACAGCAAAGTATATTCGCGACAAAAACTTTCCTGTAAATCCGGTAAATATTTTTTTAAAAACTGGCTGAAGAAACATTTCCAGAGTTAGAAATACAAAATAATATAGTCCCCAGAGAATATAGTTCCAGTTTGCACCGTGCCAGAGACCGGTCATCGACCATACAATAAAAAGCGCAATTATCGTCGGAATGGTTCTTGCAGCTTTTTTATGTCCGGACCCCGAAAGCTTTTTTGTAAACTTGCGTATCACACGGGAACGCATTACCGGGTAAAACAGATAATCTTTAAACCATGTGCTGAGCGATATATGCCAGCGATGCCAAAACTCTGTGGCGCTTTTGCTTATGAAAGGATAGGCAAAATTTTCAGGTATGCGGAATCCGAAAACTTCGGAAAGTCCGATTGCCATATCACTGTAACCTGAAAAATCAAAATAAATCTGAAGCGTGAAGAACAGTGCAGCTGCCCACCGGGCTAAAATGGTCGGTGCGCCGGTAAGTCCGAGCAGACTGTCGACTGCGGCAGCACAGCTGTTTGCAATGACAGCTTTTTTGCCGAGACCGACGGAAAACCGGAATAATCCGTAGAATATTTTCCTTGGAGTGGGGTTTATTCTGTCAAGCTGTGACGCCATATCTTCATATCTGACGATAGGCCCCGCTGTGAGCTGTGGGAAAAACGATATGTACAACAGAAGCTTGACAAATGATTTTTGACTCGGACATGTTCCTCTGTAAACGTCAATTATATACGATATAGATTGGAAAATAAAGAAGCTGATTCCAATCGGAAGTCTGATGGACGTCAGGGGAATTGCTGTCCCGAATAATGAATTTACAGTATTTATAAAAAAATCTGTATATTTAAAGATTCCTAAAAGAACAAGATTAATGATTACAGCCGCCGCCGTCCAGAGCTTGGAATGATTTGAAAAACGCGGGCTATCAATCATCCGACCGAATATGTAGTTGAAAACGACTGTTCCGATCATTAAAAATACATAGACCGGTTCTCCCCACGCATAAAAAATCAGGGAGAATATTACCAGAAGTATTCTTCTGTATGAAGTATTTTTAATCAGAAAAAAGAGAATCAGAATTAACGGCAGAAAGGCATATAAAAAAAACAGACTTGAAAATAACATTGACAATACCCCTGATAAAAAGTATCCGGAAAGTTATAAAATTAGTGGTTTTGAGTACGGCTTCAGAGTATCTTCCGTGCCGTCTCCTATCTGATGATGCAGCAAATAATATTCTACCATATTTTATTTAAAAGTCAAGGAGAAGAGGAAAAAAACAAGGGGTCAATTTTTGGCGAATTTGTGGGAAATACAAATGATGGTTTTTTCACAGTCTTTATTATTACGCATCATTAAGGAGGAAATGAATTCCAGATATAGCCATTAAAGGAATTTTTAATAAATTATTGACAGTCATTTTATCGCATCGGAATATCGTTATATTTTTTCGCCATAAAAACACAAGTATTAATCATTAAACTGTGGTATAAATACGATAGGGTAATAACATGGCATAGTAGTCTGTTCGTACTGCATTTGTTTCGTTTTATGGTTCAATTTGGTGCGGCCTGCTTGTCTTTTACTTATCTTTAGATACTGTTTTCCTATAAATCAGAGCTTTATTTATGGAAACCTTCATAACCCAAAGGAGAAACCAATCGAATGCAAAAACTTAATGATAAAACTGATAAGGTAATTATCAGACATGTGACCAATGCAGTTCCGGCAGGAAATCTTGCTGTGATAACCGGAGACGGTTTTAAAAATGCGAGAGTATTTGCAAACAAACTCGGAGCAAGTTCCGATATTATCAAAGCCGCACTTAAGGCCGGCAAGAATATTGAAGATATGAATTTTGCTTCGGGAACAGATATTGAACTTGAAGTAGTAAAAAATTCAGATGATCATGTTCTGACAGTAAAAACTCCCGAAGGAGTATTCAGTGGATGGCAGATTGTTATAAAAAGTGATGACGGCGAAAGCTCCCCGTTTAATATGAATGTTCCGGAATTTAAGTGGATTCAGAATGAAATTCTTACAGTCGGCGGGGAATTTCGTGTTTTCGGTCATTGCTTTGCAGCTCCGGACTGTTTTGACCTTTCCGGAGAAGAGGTTCACGGATATGGAATGATGCTTACGGATGGGCATGGCGTTAGTGTATTTCTGCGCGATGGCAGAGGCGATATTTACGATTTAAAGGTTAAGTCGGCAAGCTGCTATGAAGTACGTGCGGAGATGCCGGTGACGGCGGCGTGCGGAAAGTGTACCGTTTATATAATGAATGATAAGAGCGGCGTACCCGTTTCGTTTGAAACAGAGATATTCGAAAGAAATTATCTTGACGCGGTTAAAAACTGCGGCAAGGTGTTTAATGTACTTGATTACGGGGCGGCTGTTATAAAACCGATATCCAAGGATTATGTAAAAAATAATACTTTTGAAAAGACTCCTGACAGCGCACCCGGTTTTCAGCGCGCGCTCGATGCCGCTGCCGATAACGGCGGAGGAACAGTCTTTGTGCCGAACGGACGTTACCATTTTTACAACTCTATTCATATACCGCGCGGAGTAAAGCTCAAGGGAGAGGATCAGAACCGGGTATGGCTTGAGCTTCCTCTCGGAATGAATCCAATAGATGGTTGGGGTACTTATCAGGAAGGAATGAAAATTCCGGTATTTATCAAAGGCGACGGTGATTTTGTAATTGAAAATATAAACATTATGAGTGTTTATTCCGCTGTGGTAATCGGCGCTCCGATACGTGAAGGAAAACCGAAGCTCGGTGATGACAGCTATAATCGTGTGCCGTGTTATTCAAACATGATTGACGATGACAGAGATGCGGATAATGTTGTTATAAAAAATTGTCATATATACCAGTCTCCTACATATATTGTACACCGCAAGGCAGATCCTACAGATCAGTTTTACGTTCCCGAATACAACAATTCCAAAAAGTTTCTTCAGCCCATTACAAATTATCCTGCGCTTACGAATGTTTGGGTGGCTGTTGCAATCAAGGGAAGAAACGTCAAAATTCTTGATAATTTTATAGAGGGCGGCGGAAATTGTCTGGCGATACTCGGCGGTCAGAATGTGGTTATAAGCGGAAACACTATGGTGGGCGGAGATATGGCCGGATGTATTGACTTCTTTTCTACTTCATATAACCCCGACAGTCACTGGAGACGCAAGTGCAAAAATATCATACTTGAGAACAATGTGTTTGATATTGCCTCCAAGACAAGCCGTGCGGCTTTCTGGATTATGGAGGAACACGCCAATTATTATATGGCGAACAATGTTATAAAGCCGTTTATGTGGCATTGCGATTCGGAAGGCTTCTGCTTCCATATATGGAGCAATCACATGGAGGTTCCTGTAAAGAAGACTGACGGAACAAGACTTGTAATTGATATGGACAAACTGTATGAGAGATACGGAGAGGATTGTCTGAAAGGCCTTTTTGAGGGGCATGAAGTTGTTAAGGATGCATTTAACCGCGGCTGTGTATATATAACCGGAGGGCGCGGAGCGGGAATTCGTATGCCTGTCAAAGAGAGCGGGGGAGACGGGGTAACGCTGGAGGCTCCGCTTGACTGTGAGCTTGACGATACGAGCGTTGTATGTCTTTCCGATTTTATGAAATTTGAAAATACGTATGTTATAGAAAATGAAGTAAGCGCGCTGGGACGCGGTATCTATTACTGGGGCGGAACTTATTCTAATATTATCGACGGCAACTGGCTGCACGATAACGGAGGAGTTCTTATGGAAGATCTCAGTGGATGCGGTCCGACATGGAATTGTGCCGGAGAGATTTTCGGCCAGATACTCAATAACCGTGTAACACGCGCAAGAGGATTTTACAGTAACAGTGCTACGATAGGGCTGCTCGGCGGCGAAACGCATGACAGCACAATTTCGGTTGTTGTCCGCGGAAATACCGCTGAGGATGACTGCACTTTTACCGCTCTTCCGCGGCGTGATCATAAGGATGGCAGCATGAGTTACCGCGGAGTGGTATTTGAAAACAATGTATCGCGTAATTCGGTCTGCGGAATTGAAATAGGCGACGGCGTCAGCGCGGTAGTTCGTAATCATAAATTTGAAAATGTTGATAAAGAATATGATGACGGCGGGGCTGACCTTACCGTTATAGATTGATGAATTGTTAAAAGCGAGATGCTTTCGTTTTTTAAAACGTTCGCCTGCAAAGGATTTCGTCTCTTAAGGCGGCAGGTTTCACTCGCTTTTTCCGCGGCGGTGGTATATCCACTATTATAGCGCCTTATAGAGGGCTTTGCCCTTTATAAAAACTAAAAATATGTTCGGCGGTTAAAAGAGAAATTCGGGACGCCGGCAGTTTTAGCTCTATACGAAAGGTATGATATCAAAGATGGAATTAAAATTACATATTTCGGCACAGGATTCCTGCGTCGGGGACGGAAGCGTCAAGAAGCCGTTCTCATCTCTTGAACAGGCAAGAGATGCGGTCCGTGAAATGCGTTCTTCCGGTAAAATATCAAAGGATGATGCCGTTACTTTTATTATTCACGGCGGAGAATATTATCAGGAGCATACTTTTGTTCTTGACGAAAGAGACAGCGGCTCTGAAAATGCTCCTGTTGTTTTCCGTGCGCAGGACGGTGATGAGGTAATAATTACGGGAGGCAGGACACTTGTTTCCGAAAAATTTTATAAACCGGACAGAGATGCTATAGCACCGATTGTCAAAAAATATCCAAAGTCTGCAGAAAAGATAGTTGCATACGATCTTAGAGCTGACGGCGTTGAGCTTGACAGAAATCTTCAGATATACTGGAACGGAAACCGCGGAGTACTCGCAAGGTATCCGAACAAGGATTATCATTACATGAAGGGAGTTGAGAACTTTCCCTGTGATGATGATAAGACCTGGATATATGAGTTTGACGATTCCGACAAAGCTGTAGGCGGCTGGAAGAGCTTTAAGGATATAGTAATCAAAGGAAACTTTTACATTGACTGGGCAAGTACGGAAGGTACGGTCATCGGATATGATTACGACAAGCATAAAATAAGAATAGAGTGCAACGGTGAGGCGAGAGACGGCGGGAGATATTTCTTCAGCAATGTCTTTGACGAGCTTGACGAAATCGGGGAATATTATATAGATCACGATGCCGGAATTCTGTACTTTATTCCGGAAGGCGATATTAAGGATACTACGGTTGTTATTACGCAGTGTTCCAAAGACGTTATTAACGTAAAGGCAAACTACATTACAATTGAAGGATGTACGATTGAAGCCGGATGTGAGAATCTGATTACCGCCGATTGCACAGGTTTTACCGTACGCGGCTGTACATTACGGCGAACACTGAAAACAGCCGTTCGCGCGGATGGATATAATGCTTTGATTGAACACAATGAAATTTATACAATCGGAGCTGACGCTATAGATATGGGCGGAGGAGATAAAATAAAGCTTACTCCCGGAAATATGGTTATATGCGATAATGTTATACATGATTTCGGAGAAATTTACCGTGTTTATAATGGAGCTGTTTTCTTCCGCGGACGAGGAATAACCTGCGTTCACAATGAAATGTACCGCGCTCCTCACCTTGCTATGTCAATGTGCGGAAGCGAGCTTGATATACAGTACAATTATATACATGACGTATGCTATGAAGCGGCTGACGCGGGAGCTGTTTATCTCGGCGGATGGGCTCCTCAGGACATAATATTCAGTCATAATATTATTAAAAATATAGTAAACATTTATAATACCGGCGCGCCGAACGGTTACTATAATGACGACGGCGGAGGATTCAAGACAATACGCGCAAACCTCTTCATAGATATTGCCGGCAATGCTTTTGCGATGGGCGGAGGGCGCGATAATATTATTGAAGATAACATTATTGTAAATTCCCGTATAGCATATGACGAACGTCTTTACTATGATCAGTGGGAAATGCACAATGCAATTTTCCGCACTGCGGGACTGTGGAATAATCTTCTTACGGATCCGAGCTATGCAACAAAGGAATGGGCGATTCGATATCCGAGAACGCTTCTTATAAAGGCGACAAACGTGCGCGATTATAACAGCAGATTTGTTCCGTATGCTTTGGGGCATACAGTTGTAAGAAACAATGTGACATACGATAAAAATAAGCGCAGAGAGGACATTCAGCCGGATACAAGACGTCTTTCCAATTTCAGAGATAATATTCATTATGAATCTCTTGACGACATAGGTTTTGCGGACTTTGAAAACGGAGATTACAGACTCAAACCCGAATCAAGAGTTCTCCACGATCTTCCGGGATTTGAGGTATGCGATTTTTCACTTGTCGGAGTAAGATAAGTGTGAAAATTATTCAAAACAGACACTGACGGCGACGTATTATATTTTATATATAATATCTGCCGAGGTAAATAAAATAAGAAAGGTATGGCTACAAAAATGAAAAAGAACGTTAAGACTGCCGCATTGCTTCTTAGTCTTGTGATGGCAGGAAGCAGTATTCCGTATATTTATGCAGCCGAAAGCAATGCTGATAATACATCGACGAAATACGGTGATATTAACGGCGACGGCGTAGTAAACTCGAAGGACCTTGTGCGTCTTATGAAGGTTATTGCTGATCCTGACGCTGATATTGAAGCTTACGGAACAGACCTTAATGGCGACGGTAAGGTGAATTCAAAGGATCTTGTTCGTCTTATGAAAATAATTGCTGATCCGGATATGTATCCTGATACATCGGACAGCAGCGATACAGACGATACGTCAGACGTTGTTACAGATGAGCCTCCGGCACCGGAAACTCTTGGAGAAACCGAGGATCCAAACGAACAGTACACACCGATCGAGGCTATTCCGGCTGCGGAAGATATTTCGGATCAGTTTGATCTCTCCAAGGGACTTGTACTTGTCAATGCCAAAAAGAAAACCGAATATCAAATTGTATGTGTAGGATCGGCTAATCGCATATCTTCTACTTCAATCAGCGATTTCGCGCAGGCAACTCATGAATATGAAGTAGCGGTTGCAATTCAGGATACTATAAAGGATATGACGGGATGCACGATTCCGATTGTGAACGATACAGAGCGTACATCCGATAAGGAGATTGTAATCGGTTCTACTTCGCGCGATGAACTTTTTGAGGACTTGGATTTCAGTTCTTTCCAAGGCGACAGCTTTACTGTCAGAGCATACGGCAATACAATTTTGCTTGCCGCAAATCCGAATCCGAGAACAACAGAGAATCCTTATCAGGATTATGACCTTGCGGACGGTATTTGGAAAGCATGCGAATACTTTGTAAAAGAGTATCTGCACTATGATCCGACTACAACTCTTACAACTCCCGTTGCCAATAACGGCATAAGTGTTGATATTGAAAATTATACTTATACCGATCCGTATACCGCTCCGGAGCTCAAGGAAAATGCTGCAGAGGATATTGACGGATTTGCGATTTCCGGATACGGAGACGTAGGTTATACTGATCTTATGAATCATAATGCGTATGCTATTAAGGGTACTTATTCACCTTGCTATTCAACATTAAAGGTATCTCATAAGAATACGATTATTAAGAAAGCGCAAAGAACCGGATATCTGATTTATAATACAATAGAAGATGCGTGCACCTGTGACGCATGTAAAGCTGCAGCGGAATCCGAGGGCACGGAGATGGGGGCATATTTCAAGCTCGTGCGTGAAATTGCAGCTCAGATGGATGGCCAGATTCTTCGTATCCTTGCGGCAAACGAGACATATATCCCTCCTAAAACATCGCTTGGTGATAATGTAGAGGTTCTTATTTATAATCCTAAGCTTTGCTCTGCGCATGCTATAAATGATCCTGATTGCGAGACAAACGCGGCATTTATTGCAAATGTTGAGGCTTGGAAAGAGGTTTGCGGATATGTGAGCGTACTCGATTTCACATCTGACTACTATTTCTATCCCGTAACCTTCCCTAATCTTTACACAATGAAGAAGAATGTAGAGTGGTATAAATCTCAGGACTTTTATGCGGTTTATCTCCAGTTCGATGTAGACCAGTCGAACCTTGAATTTTCTGATCTTCGTTCTTATCTTGCAAGAGTCATTCTTGAAAATCCGAATATGAGCGATGATGAATACAGTGAATTTATTGACAGCGGCATTGCTCATTACTATGGATCTGATAAAGTATCTCTTATCAGAACATATATAGATCGTTTTGACGAGGAAGCTCATAAAGACGGTTCATGCTTCAATATATATTCTGAGCCTGCTGAAATTCTTCCTATGAAGGTTGTTGTCGACGGAGTTGTAAGCTATGACACAACATTTGCTAAGGAAGCGTATGCTCTTTGGGAACAGATTCATCCTTACAATGAAAGACTTGCCCGTAACGAGGCATATCTTGCGAGAATGCTCTCTTCACGTTATCAGTCTGAGGTTGTATCTCACGCAAAAACTCAGTATCAGGAGTGGCTTAATGCTGTTATTGATATGAGCGATAAAGCTTGGGTTCTCAACAGAATAACCAATTCATACCCTGCAGCTGAATGAAAATAAGACCTTACGGGGTCATAAGCCATAGTTTTAGTTAAGGAGATACGGGCTATGAGTAGAATAATTGTTACCAAAAGACAATATGGTTTTAGAAGGTTTTGCTCTCTGTTGCTTTCAGCACTGACAGTCGGAGCGTGCGGCCAGTCGGTCTTTGCAGCGAACCTGAGTGCAGCAGATGAAGGCGGCGGAACAGAACCGACAGCAGTTTTCTATGTAGCTCCGAACGGTAACTCTGAATATGACGGAAACGGAACTTTTGAGATGCCGTTTTCGGATATAAACGAGGCAAATGAAGCAATAGCTTTGCTGTCTGATGTTCAGCGTTCCGGGGGAGTTACCGTATATCTCCGAGGTGGAGATTATAATCAGGATAAGACTCTGAATTTTGATGTTTCGGGTACGGTAAGCGCGCCCATAGTGTATAAAGCGTATGAGGATGAAATTCCGGTAATCAACGGAGGCCGCCGTCTTTTGCCTGACGGCTTCAGAAAACCGGAGGCATCCGAGGTTGAGTGTATAAAAGATGAAACTGCAAGGAATTCGGTTGTGGTTTATGATCTTAAGGCTGCGGGACTCGATGTCAGTCCTGAATATCAGCTTTATTATGACGGAAATCGGGGAACTTTAGCTAGGTATCCCAACGCGTGGAATCCGGATGAACCTCCGCTGCAGCTTACAAATGTTGCGGCGGTAGGTGAGGACGGTACCCAGCCATTTAGGTGCGATGCCGACGATGTTATCTCGACATGGCATTCGGTTGAAGGAGTTTTGCTTGAAGGACATTTTCAGATTGACTGGATTCAGACCAGCGCCGTACTTTCCGAATACGATAAGGAAAACGGCCGGATTACGGTTTCTATTCCTTCGGGCAATAAGGAGTATCGCGAGGGCGGACGATACTATTTCCGCAATGTTCTTGATGAGATTGATGTTCCCGGAGAGTATTATATAAGTCCGGAAGGGTTGCTTTATTTCTATCCTGACGGAGATATAGCGGATACAGAAATTACGTACACGCAGAATACTCAGAATCTTGTTGAGGTGAATGCGGATTATGTAACGTTTGACGGACTTACCGTAGAGAATTCGGGTGGAAGCGCGTTTACCGCAAAGGGCAGCGGAATTACAGTTCAGAACTGTAAAATCGGATGTTCGGGAAACCGCGGACTTGACATAAACGGCTATGATAATTATGTATATAACAATGAAATTTGTCATACCGGTTATGCGGCGCTGTTGCTGAGTGGCGGAGATCTCACGAGTTGTATTCCGTCAAATTCTGTGGCAGATAATAACTATATTCATGATTTCGGTGAAATAAAGACTGTATATGAAGCCGGAATGCGAGGAGACGGAACCGGTTTTACATTTACTCACAATGAAGTTGCTTATTCGCCTCATCTGGCTGTCAGCGCAAACGGCAGGGACATTATCATGAAATATAACTATATTCATGATGTGTGCCGGGAGGGCGGAGACGCCGGGGCAGTATATATTGCATGGTGGAGTAATCAGGGAATGGTTTTTGAAAATAACTTCATCTGCAATGTGTATAATCTTTATAAGTATGCCGCTCCGAATGGATTTTACTGTGATGACGGCGGAAGCGGTCGAACGGTGAGAAGCAATCTGTTTTACAATATCGCAGGTAACTCAATAGGCATGGGCGGCGGAAAAGACAACATTGTTACAGATAATGTAATTATCAAGGGACCGGATTCATACAATGCGTCTTTGTGGTATGATTCTCGCACATGGTATAACGATTGGTGTGCGTATTTTGTAACTCTTCTAAATGGAATTCCTCCGTATCGTGATATACTCTGGGATGATTTATTCGGCGAATCGGGTTACGGAACAGAAAACTGGGCGGTGAGATATCCGAGAACAATGTTTTATAAAACCACTACTGTTCGTGACTACGAGGATAGGTATATGCCTTATGCGACCGCAAACGTGGTTTTAAGAAATAACGTGGTTTATCCTGAAGTTAATTCCATGTATGTTTCAAAGCATGTGGAAAAATTTGCGTCTGTCCGTGACAACATGTACCTTACAAACATTGGTCAATTCGGTTTTGTGGATTTTGAAAACGAAGATTTTACAATTACGGATAATTCGCTTATTTACCACGATATTCCCGGATTTAAAGCTTATGATTTTTATGAAATAGGCAGGCGAAATGTTTTAACCCAATAATCGAATATTACCTATATTCGATTGTGCATATTTAAAGGAAAAAATGATGAAACAGATAAGAAATACTAATGTTTTTACAAAAACGATCGTGGCTTTGTTTCTTGTGTCGGCTATGATAATTCCGTCTACGGCTACATTTGTTTCTGCAGAGAACAGCGATGAGCCGCTGAATGCGGTTTATGTTTCAAAAAGCGGCAGCGACAGCGGGAGTGGCACACTTGAATCGCCTCTTGCAACGATTGCCGGAGCACGTGATTTTATAAGGAATAACCGTTCGAGTCTTGAGGGAGGTGTAACGGTATATATCGAAGAGGGTGATTACTATCAGGATGAAACTCTCACCTTTACCGAAGAAGATTCCGGCTCTGAGGATTTTCCAATTGTATACAAAGCATATAACAATGGGTCGGTATCTATTGACGGAGGCACTACTCTAAAGACGGAAAATTTCCAGAAACCTGCTGACGATGATCCATATGCAAGCCGTATTAAAGATTCTGCTGCGCGTGAAAATGTGATTATGTATGATCTTAAAGCGGACGGTATTGATTACGAAAGAGACAGCTTTGCGCTTTCTTACGGAGGCGTGCGCGGAACTCTTGCGAGGTATCCGAACGAGCAGTTTATTTTGGGATTTAACTATAGTGACAGTGAAACGGGAACTACCTCGGATTATGATTCTTCGACTCATACGTTCTATGACAAGGAGCAGGTTGTAAAAACCTGGCAGAGTGTTGAGGGAGTACAGATCAAGGGTAATTTTGAGATTGACTGGTCGTCATCTCCGGCAACGGATCTTGTTTCTTACGACGCTTCTACCAACCGCGTAAAGGTTGGCAATGTGTCTATTAACGGTATAAGTGGACGTTACTATTACAGCAATGTAATTGAAGAAATTGATATGGTCGGAGAATATTATGTTGACAAGGAAAATGGAATTCTCTATTTTTATGCTCCTGAAAATTACCGTGATATAAAAATAAGTGTTCCGAAAGCTATGACATATCTCGTCTCATTTGAGGGTGCGGATAATATTACATTTGATGGAATCACAATAGAAAACTGCACATATACAAATTATACAAATAAGTATAACGGCGGAACTCTTGTCAATATTCAAGCAGACGATATAACTATCCAGAACGGTATGATCAGATGCGGTCATCAAGCTGTATATTCTGATGGCTACCGTACTAATATTTTTAACAATGAGATTTACCACATCGGAGCTACAGCGATAAGCCTTTACGGCGGAGATCTTACTTATCTTCTTCCGTCCAATACGGTTGTAAGCAACAATAAAATTCACGATTTTGGGGATATCGAGCGGGTTTACAACGGAGCTTTTTATGCTGAGGGCGTTGGATTTGTAATTTCTCACAATGAAATTTATAATTCGCCGCATACGGCATTACAAAATCTTGCAACCTCGCTGATTGTTGAGTATAACTATTTTCACGATCTTTGCTATGAAGGAGGAGACGCCGGCGCGATATACGACGGTACATGGCGCGGAAACGGAAATACTTTCTCAAATAATATAATAGCGAATATATCAAACCCTACAAGTCCTTATTATAACCCCAACGGTTATTACTGTGATGACGGCGGCGGAGGCAAGACCTTTGTTTCAAATCTTCTTATAAATATTGACGGTGACGCGATTGCTATAGGCGGAGGTCCTGCTAATATTATAAGAGATAATATAATTGTAAATTCATCTTTCAGCTACGATCAGAGAGCGTATTATCCGGGAACCGGTCCGAATGCAGGATGGACTTTGACAGGAAAGTTCGGAGTAAGTCCTTCTGATTACGGACTAAACTGGGGTTGGATGATAAACGGTGTCGGTTCATATGCGACGGAAGCATGGGCTATCCAGTTCCCTTGGACGATGCATCTCAAAACAACCAATGTTGTTGATCTTGATGATAATTTTGTTCCGTACGCATTTTCTAATACAACAATCCGCAACAATATAATTTGTGGCTCCGGAACAACGTCTTTTCAGAGTAATGTTGAAAGGCTCGCAAATATCCGTGATAATCTGACAGGTTATCTGACTGATTATATATTTAATGACTTTGCAGCCGGAGATTATACTGTAAGTTCTGATGCGAGGGTTTATCATGACCTACCAGGACTTCGCCCGTGCGATGTTTCCAAAGTCGGAATTCAGCCTGTTGAATGAAAGCTTAATTAAGTCATAGTCCATTAGTTATAGAATGTTTATTAATGGGCAAAGCTCCTTTATAAGACATTCCGGTGGTGGTACATCCACCACCGGAAAAAGTGAGCTGAACTGTTGTCTGTATAGGCGAACGACTTTAAGCGAGAATGACTTTAAGCGAGAACGGTTTTAAGCGAGAATGGCTTTAAGTGCGAACAGTTTTTGTGCGAATGATTTTATGTTCGTATGATTTTACGTGTGAATGGCTTTATGTTCGTATGATTTTACTGGTAAACTGACTTTACGGATGTGGACACCTTACTTATGCTTATATCGGACGTGTTTTAACAAAATTACTTTATCATTTTGTTATGACATCCGCGAAATCAGCGTTTAAGGCAGTTTTTAAGCACTTTGTATATTTAAATTGCCGCTGCCGGTGGAGAACAAAGCAGGATTGCCGTAAAACCTGAACTTTATTATGTATACTGTACCGTCCTTTCCGGAGAGACTTTGATTCCCAGGGAAACAACGGCAGTGTGTCTTTTTACATGTTTTGCGAAAAGTCCATATGTGAATTTGAGTTTTTTTCGCTGATTCAAATTTGAATATGGATAAAATAATATTTCTGTAAATTTAAATGTATTCGCTGCAAAGAGACTGTGATGAGCTGAAAGGAAAGATATTATGTGGAATCGAAAAAAATGTATGAGGACAAGAATACATTCTGGCGCTTTATCAGTTGTTTTATTAACTGTTTTGGCGTTACAGCCATATTATATTTACGCAGAAAACGATAAAACGGACGAATCCGATCCGATTGAACTTTATGTGTCTCCTGAAGGCAGTGATGAAGGTCAGGGAACAATTGACGAGCCTCTTGCCACAGTGTCTGCTGCGAGAGATATGCTTCGTAAGCTTAAGAATAATAATTCGTCTGTATCGGAAGCGGTTGTTTATCTCAGAGAAGGCGTTTACATACAGGAAGATACATTGGAATTTGGCGCTGAGGACTCCGGAAGCAAGGATTTTCCTATTACATACAAAGCGTACAATGGTGAGACTGCCGTCATAGACGGAGGAATAACTCTGTCGAGCGAAGACTTTAAAAGACCTGAGCCGGACGATCCTTATGCCAGCCGTATTAAGGATCAGGATGCACGGGAAAGTGTAGTTATGTATGACCTTAAAGCGGCGGGGATAGATTATTCGAACGACAATTTTGCACTTTATTATGACGGCGAACGAGGAACGCTTGCAAGATATCCTAACGAGCAGTATATACTTGGATTTCATGATCTCTCGGACGGACACCGTGACGACGATCGGTATATGTGCAATTCTGCAGACGGAACATTTTATGACAAAGAAAATGTAGTTTCCACCTGGAAAAACATAGACGGAGTTAAGGTTTGCGGCATGTTTGAGATTGATTGGGCGCAGTCGTCTCCCGCGGACATTGTTTCGTATGACGCTGATTCTAACCGTGTTAAAGTTAATGCGACTATAAACGGATACAGCGGAAGATATTATTACAGCAATGTAGTCGAAGAGATTGATACTGTCGGAGAATATTATATTGACAAAGAAAATGGAGTTTTGTACTTTTATGCTCCGGAAAACTATCTTGATATAAAAATAAGCGTTCCTAATATCGGCAAACTTATCTCCATTAACGATGCGAACAATATTACACTTGACGGACTTGTAATTGAAAACAGCACCGGAACTCTTGTGGATGTTAAAGCTGATGACGTTACAATTCAGAACTGTGTTATAAGATGTGGGTACTATGGTATATATTCTGACGGTTACCGCAATAAGCTTTTAAATAATGAAATCTATCGCATAGGTTCTACCGCCGTAGATCTTAGGGGCGGAGATATGACAAATCTTCTGCCGTCCAATTCTGTTTTGAGCAATAACAGTATTCATGATTTCAGGGATATTCAGCGCGTTTATGCCGGTGCGATATATGCTGAGGGCGTTGGATTCAGTATTTCCCATAATGAAATATATCACTCGCCTCATACGGCAATGCAAAACCTTGCTATGGAGATGATCGTTGAATATAACTATTTTCATGATTTATGTTATGAGGGCGGAGATGCAGGAGCAATTTATGACGGTACATGGAGAGGAAACGGCAATGTATTCTCCAATAATGTAATTGCAAATATAACAAATCCGACAAGCATTTATTACACACCGAACGGCTATTATTGCGATGACGGAGGCGGAGGAAAAACATTTACCTCAAATATATGTGTAAACATTGACGGAGACGCTATTTTCTTCGGCGGCGGTCCTTCAAATATTGTGACAGATAATATTATTGTAAATTCCGGAATCAGATATGACCAGCGTGCCTATTACCCCGGAACAGGAGCAAATGCAGGATGGACATTGACAGGCAAGTTTGGTGTTGACATTGATACGAGCGGCCTTAACTGGAGATGGATGATGAACGGTATGAAGGCATATGCTTCAGAGTCATGGGCAATTCATTTTCCGTGGACGATGCTGCTTAAGACTACAAATGTTGTGGATCTGAACGATAACTTTGTTTCGTATGCTTTTCTTACCGCAAGAATAAGAAATAATGTTATTGCCGGTAATGGTTCGAATGACATTCAGAATAATACGGAGCGGCTTGTAAATGTGAGAGATAATATCAGCGGTTTAAGTGTAAATCAGATTTTTGCGGATTACGGTGGAGGCGATTATACGGTATTAGAGGATTCGGTTATCTACCACGATCTGCCGGGTTTTAGAGCATGTGATTTTTCAAAGGTGGGTATTCAGGAATAAAAATCTTTTGAAATTAATTCTGGTATTTAATATTTATTGCTCAGACAGAATTGAATCTGCGAGTTTGGATAAATCAGGATACAAAGATATAATAGATTTATTAGGATATAATTTTATAGTATAAAGTTTTTTGCGGTTGACGTCAATGATTTGCAAATCTGGGCTGCCGTATTTTACAGGAACCGGAGCTTGTCTTAGCTCTTGAGTGTATAATAGAAAGGATCATAGTAAATGAAAAGAGTATTACATAAAAGTCAATTCGGCAGGCGTATTGTTTCTTACGCTGTTGCAGTTATTACAATATTTTCTGTTTCACAATACAGCATATATGCATTAACTAATGAGACTGAACCTGAATATTATGAGTTGTATGTTTCTCCGGACGGAACTGGCTCCGGGGACGGAACTTTGAATGATCCTTTTTCAACTATCTCTGAAGCCCGTGATGCAATTCGGCTGATGGATAAAACCGGTAAGGATGGTGTAACCGTTTATCTGAGAGAAGGTGTGTATACACAGGAAGATACTCTTGTATTTACTGAAGAGGACTCCGGAAATGAGAATTTCTCCGTTGTTTACAAAGCTTATAATGATGAAACCGCAGTAATTGATGGCGGAATTACCCTTGACAGCAGCAAATTTTCACGTCCGTCTGCGGATGATGAAATGGCGAACAGAATTCTTGATGAAACGGCACGCGGCAAGGTTGTCGTTTATGATCTTAACGATGAGAATATAGATCTCACAAGTATGAAAATTACGAGTAATAATCCGGGGTTAAGTCTTTATTATGACGGAATCCGCGCTGTAGTTTCGAGATATCCTAACTATGGTGACAACGGGGCGTATATAATGTCATTCAATGACGGAGACAACAAGTGTGACGGCAATAGCTTTTATGACAAGGAAAACCGTGTGAAGAACTGGGCAAGTGTCGAGGGAGTACAGGTTGCGGGAAACTTCGGATTGGATTGGATTCAGACGCTGCCGGTAGATATAAAATCCTATAATTCCGAGACAAATCGCGTGACGCTATGTTCTCCTACAGGACTTTCGGATATCAGCGGAGTCAGCGGAAGATATTATTACACGAATATCATAGAGGAAATGGATACGGTCGGAGAGTATTATATAGATTCCGACAGCGGACTTCTGTATTTTTACGCTCCGGATAACTATTCTGAAATGAAGATTACTGTCGGAGACTGCAAAAATGCAGTTATAAATGCGGAGGTTGACAACTATACGTTTGACGGACTGATAATAGAGGGCGGTTATAATAATAACGTAGTTATTTCCGGAGACGATAATACTTTTAATAATTGTATTATCCGTTGTTGCGGAAATAACGCGGTTGAATCGACGGGAAACCGTTTTGTGATTGAGAACAGTGAAATATATCACATCGGCGGAACCGCAATAATTCTTAACGGAGGAAGTCTTGTTACGGTTATTCCTTCAAATACTGTAATTACCAACAATAAAGTTCACGATTTCGGAGATATTTACAGAGTATATAACGGCGCCGTAACTATGTATGGTTCCGGATTTACAATTTCACACAACGAGATTTATCATGCGCCTCATACTTCTATTGAGAATATCGCCTGCGATTTTATTGTTGAATACAATTATTTTCATAATTTGTGCTACGAGGCGGGAGATGCCGGCGCGATATATGACGGTGCATGGTACTCTCAGGGCAATTGCTACAGATATAATGTGTTTGAAAATATAAAAAATGACGACAGCATTTATTATACTCCTCACGCGTACTACAGCGACGGAGGCGGAGGTTTCAAAAACGTTTATTCAAATTTATTTATAAATGTTGACGGTTACGGTATTTACTGCGGAGGAAGAGATATTAAGGCGCAGGACAATATTTTCGTAAATACGTCCATTCATTGGGATCAATGTACTTACTATCCGGGCACGGGAGTTAATGCAGGATATGCTCTTACATCGGAGTTTCCGGTGGACGAGACCATAGCAGGCACAGGGCTTAACTGGAAAATGCGGGTTCTGGAGCACGGTGCGTCGGGATATGGGACGGAGAGATGGTCAATTCTCTACCCGTATCTCAGACTTGTCAAAACTACAAATGTTGTGGATATTGACGATAACTTTGTTCCATATGCATTCGGAGATTCAAGAGTCAGAAATAATGTGTTTGCGCCGATTATGGGTACTGAGATTTCAAGTAATGTGGAACGGCTCGCTAATATAAGAGATAATCTTGAAATTTCGATAAATGATATTGGATTTGCTGACTTTGAGAATGGAGATTACTCAATCGGCGAAGACTCAAAAATTTATCGCAGTATACCCGGTTTCAGAGCCTGTGATTTTTCAAAAGTTGGAGTTCAGAGCGATAATTAATTATCTCTTTTTTGAATTAATATATAATGGAGTAAATAATGAAAAATATATTTTTAAAAAGATATAACCGGAAGGTTCTTTCCTGTATTACAGCGGCGGTTATGCTTTGTTCTGCGGTACAGCTTGGAATATCTGCGCAGGATGATATTCGGAATACGATAGAATTTTATGTTTCTCCGGACGGATCTGATTCGGGCAGAGGAACTATAGACGATCCGTTTGCTACGATAGCTGCTGCGAGGGACGCCGTGCGTGAAGCAAAGGACGGATTCAGCGGAGATATAACGGTTTATCTGCGCGAAGGCAGATATTATCAGGAAAGCACGCTTGAATTTACGTCCGAGGACTCCGGAAGCGATGACTGTACGATTACTTATAAATCATACGAGGGAGAGACGGCTATAATCGACGGGGCTGTTGCGCTTGACAGCGGCAGTTTCACAAAACCGGCAGCGGATGATGCTATAGCAGCGAGAATAAAAGATTCTACGGCAAGGGAAAACGTTCTTGTTTATGATTTAAGCGGTTTAAACATAAATTATGATGAACAGCAGGCCGTATATTACGGTGGCAGCCGCGCACTTGAAGCGCGTTATCCTAACGACGGATATGTTATGGGCTTTGATAGCGTGAGTGGCAAAACATTTTACGATACAAGCAATGTTGTGAGTACGTGGGCAGAGCCGGTAGGCGTCAAGATTATCGGAATGTTTGAGATAGACTGGTCTAGTTCTGACGGAATAATATCGTCATATGATTCTTCTTCCAACCGGGTTACGGTGTCAACAACAACTTATACATTGAGCGCTAATTCCGGCCGGTACTACTATGCTAATGTAATAGAAGAGATGGATATGGTTGGAGAATATTATATAGATGAAGAGACTGAGACGCTGTACTTCTATGCTCCTGCCGACTATATGGATATTGTTATAAGCATTGCAAACTGTAAGGATGCCGTAGTAAAAGCCGAGGTAAATAATTATACCTTTGACGGACTGATAATAGAGGGCGGTTATGATGACAATATCAGCATTACCGGAAACGACAACTGCATCCAAAATTCAACGATTAGATGCTGCGGAGATACTAATATATATATAAACGGTTTCCGAAACACTTTATATAATAACGACATATACCATTCGGGTGGGAGTGGTATAGATTTATACGGAGGAGATACCAAGCTGCTTATTCCTTCAAACTCTCTTATTGACAACAATAAAATTCATGCTTTCGGGGATGTACATCGTGTTTACAACGGAGCTATTTATGCTGACGGAATAGGATTTGTCATTTCCCACAATGAAATATATGATGCTCCTCATACATCATTTACAAATGTGGCATGCGAGATGCTTTTTGAAAATAACTATATACATAATGTCTGCTATGAGGCCGGGGATGCCGGTGCAATATATGAGGGTGGCTGGGGATCAAACGGAAATATTTACAGAAGCAATCTGTTAAAGGATATCGTAAATATTTACAGTGAATATATGACACCTCTTGGTTACTACGTTGATAATTCCGGCGGAGGAAAAACATTTGTGTCAAATGTTCTTATAAACATTGACGGAGACGCTATAGGATGCGCCGGACGTGATCTTGATCTTTCGGACAATATTATGGTGGATACGAGAGGATTTTATTTCGATCAAAGAGGATATTATCCCGGAGCCGGTGTCCTTTCCGGATGGGCGTATGAAACGGCTTTCCCGGACAAGAGTTTGTGGCTCAGTATGATTCCTTTTGATCATGTAACAGGACATATAGAGCCTGCTCCGGCATATGCAACCGAGTCCTGGGCGATCCATTATCCCTGGACAATGCTTATGAAAACTACAAATGTAGTTGATCTGAACGATAACTATGTGCCTCAGGCATACGGCGGAGGGGTAATAAGAAACAATGTAATAGGCGGTCTGACCGGTGTTTATACTATATCCGCTAATCCTGAGCGCCTTATAAGCATAAGAGATAATGTCAGCGGGATTTTAACAGAAGATATTTTTGTTGATTACGAAAACGGTGATTATACAATTAAAGAAGATTCTAAGATATATAAGCTTGTGCCGGGATTCAGAGCTTTTGACTTTTCTGAGAATGGTGTGCAGTAATAGACGAAAAAACATTAATTATGCGCTTACAATAAGTTTATAACTGATTTAATAAAAAGTTAAAGGGAGGACGCAAATTATGAAAAACAGGACTTGTTGCTTTAACGGCAAAAAAGTACTTTCGCTTTTTACTTCAGCGGTTATGCTTTGCTCTGCGCTGTCAGTTGGTATATTTGCTGAGGATGATACGCGGAATACGATAGAGTACTATGTTTCTCCGGACGGATCTGATTCGGGCAGCGGAACTATAGACGATCCATTTGCTACGATAGCTGCCGCGAGGGACGCTGTGCGCGAAGCAAAGGACGGATTCAGCGGAGATATAACAGTGTATCTGCGCGAAGGCAGATATTATCAGGAAAGTACGCTTGAATTTACGTCTGAGGACTCCGGAAGCGATGACTGTACGATTACATATAAGTCATACGAGGGAGAGACGGCTATAATCGACGGGGCTGTTGCACTTGACAGCAGCAGTTTCACAAAACCGGCAGCGGATGATGCTTTAGTAGCCAGAATAAAAGATTCCGCGGCAAGGGAAAACGTTCTTGTTTATGATTTAAGCGGTTTAAACATAAATTATGATGAACAGCAGGCCGTATATTACGGTGGCAGCCGCGCACTTGAAGCGCGTTATCCTAACGACGGATATGTTATGGGCTTTGATAGCGTGAGTGGCAAAACATTTTACGATACAAGCAATGTTGTGAGTACGTGGGCAGAGCCGGTAGGCGTCAAGATTATCGGAATGTTTGAGATAGACTGGTCTAGTTCTGACGGAATAATATCGTCATATGATTCTTCGTCCAATCGGGTTACGGTGTCAACAAGCTCTTCACTGAGTTACAATTCCGGCCGGTACTATTATGCGAATGTAATAGAAGAGATGGATATGGTCGGAGAATATTATATAGACGAAGAGACTGAGACGCTGTACTTTTATGCTCCTGCCGACTATATGGATATTGTTATAAGTATTGCAAGCTGTAAGGATGCCGTAATAAAAGCCGAGGTAAATAATTATACCTTTGACGGAATTATTATAGAGGGCGGTTATGATGACAATATCAGCATTACCGGAAACGACAACTGCATCGAAAATTCAACGGTTAGATGCTGCGGAGATACTAATATATATATAAACGGTTTCCGAAACACTTTGTATAATAATGAGATAAGCCATTCAGGCGGAGGCGGTGTAAGCGTATTAGGCGGAGACAGTCTTAACTTGATTCCTTCGAAAACATTGGTTGACAATAACGCGATTCATGACTTCGGCGAGGTACATCGTGTTTACAACGGAGCTATGTATGTGGAGGGCATAGGTTTTACAATCACTCATAATGAGCTGTACAGAGGACCGCATACGTCATTCTCAAATGTGGCATGCGAGATGCTTTTTGAAAATAACTATATACATGATGTCTGCTATGAAGCGGGAGACGCCGGTGCGATATACGAGGGCGGTTGGTCCGCAAACGGAAACATTTACAGAAATAATCTGTTTAAAGATATTGTAAATGATCTGAGCATCTACTATAGTCCGAACTGTTATTATAATGACGACGCCGGCGGAGGAAAGACATTTGTTTCCAATATTATCATAAATGTTGACGGACATGGAGTTGCCTGCGGAGGCGGACGCGACAATGTAATTACAGATAATATAATAATCGGTACGTCCGGTTTTGCATATGACCAGAGAGCCTATTATCCAGGTGCGGGACCTAATTCCGGATGGCAGCCGAATCAGGCAAGATTCGGGGTAGACGAGATGTACGGACTGTGGGCGTCGCTTATGCCGTGGGATTCGTCTGTGTGGGGACGGGTTGATAAAACACCGGCGTATGCAAGAGAGTCCTGGGCAATTATGTATCCATGGACGATGCTTCTGAAAACTACAAATGTGGTGGATCTTGAAGATAACTATGTACCTTATGCGTGGGGAAATACTGTTGTCCGTAATAATGTTTTGGGCATGGGAAGTAATTATGAGATTTCAAATCAGACAGAAGCGCATATAGAATATAGGGATAATATAAGCGGAATAATGCCTGAAGACATTTTCGTTGATTACGAGGGCGGAGATTATACCGTTAAAGAAGATTCAAAAATTTATAAGCTTATTCCGGGACTTAAGGCATGTGATATATCTACAGTAGGTATTCAGCCGGTCGATTGATTTATTGCATATAAAATTCAACAAAAACTTAGGCTTTAAATTTAAAAAATTGAGTAAAAAACCAACACAAAATTTCGTCTGAAAAAAATATTAAATTTTGGGAAAAATTTTTATATACTGATTTGCATAATGTACTTGATTTTATGTTTGAAATATGGTAGTATATATATGCGATCAGAAATTATCTGCTGTGTCGGTATCTTTTGCGGTTCTTAAATTCGAATTGCGAAAGTATATATAAATAAAACCGTGTAATGCACGGAGAATAAGAAAGGAAGAAAGTAATCATGAAAAAGAATCTTTGCTTGATAACAGCCGCTGCAATGTTGTTCGGCGCTGCTGCTGTTATGCCGGCAAGTGCAGAAGGAGAGCCTGTTGTTCCTGACAAAGTGCTTGAGACCGGTGATTATGAAGTCGTGGTTGACGGCAAAATTGATGAAGGTTATCTTCAGTCATATAGTATAAAACACGTTTGGCCGGAGGATCCTTCAGACTACTGGATGTCAGGTATATTCGGTACGGAAGACTATGAATATATAGACGCGGAAGGAAATCCTGTAAAAGAAGTGTATGGCGCGGAGGGCAGTAATTTCCGTGAGTACGACTGGGAAAATGGCATAGAAGCTACTTCTCATTTCCTGTGGAATGCTGAGTATAATCTTCTTTATGTCGCGGTCGAGGTACTCGACAGCTCTGTAACAGGTATGGATGACGAACATTATGCTATGGCTGTGGAGACCGGCGTAAACGATGAAGGACCTTGGCTTACCGACGGTATTACTGTATGTATGAAATACGGTAATGACAGAGACGGTTACTTAAGCTTTTTGGCAAGAGCAGACGCGCTTGGACATGCCGCTTATCTTTCCTTGGGCAGTACAAATGGATTTGTTGAATGGAACAGATGGGCTAATGGACACGAAGAGAATAAAGAAGAAGGACTATGTGAGGTTGACTACATATATAATGAAGGCGGTAGCGAAAAGATTGGATATGTAGTGGAAATGGCTTTCCCGGTTTCACCGAATGTTCAGGAATCACTCATGCAGGACGGCGGCGAATTTGTATATGGTATTACAGTTTGTGATGTTCCGCTTGACTTCCATTATGGCTTAGACTGGGGTAAGCTTGCTGATAACATCTATGCGGAAGGCTTTAATATCAACGATTTCGTACTTTTTAACGACGTGAATACAGTTGACAACGGTCCTAAGTATGAAGTTGTATTGTCAGCTGATACTGTTACGGTAGAGGATACAAGCGATACAGCGGATACCGGCGATACATCTGACACCGCCGATACTGCGGATACATCTGACACCTCTGATACATCTGATACATCTGATACTGGAGACGGTTCCGATACCGGTGATTCAAGCGATGTTCCCGGACCTGTAATTGTAGGTGATATAAACGGAGATAATTCTGTAGATGCCCGCGATCTTTCTTATCTTATGAAGCTTCTGGCTGATGATAAAGGTATTGATGATCCGGAATGTGCAAATGCTGACGTCAACGATGATGGTAATATCAACGCTATCGACCTTACTGTTTTGATGAAGCTTATTGCTGATGCTGAATAGTTTATTGCTGCCGATAAGAGTGTGATCTGAAAATATCGTCAGAATAAATCACCTGAGATAAAGAAATTATCCTTGACCGGTGCGTTACAAAAGACGTAGTTTATAGTACCGGAAAAGGAAGTATAAAAAGAATGCAGCCAATCGAAAAAGTCTGTATTCGGTTTGGGAAAATTCCGAAAGGAAGATAACCCTAAAAAGAGCAGTGAGAGCTGCGTTTAAGGAAACCGCAGGTATTCATATATA
>CAJLCI010000031.1 GCA_905205065.1 uncultured Eubacteriales bacterium
TTAACATATTCTTTTTGTTTTTTAGCCTGTCTACTTGACGGGGGGCACATTAAACCGCAGCTCCGGCTTTTTTTATTTTTTATATGTTATATGTCACTGACTCGCGGATATTCAATTGCAAAATACTACTGTTTGTTTCGCTCGGACTCGCTTCCTATACATACGACAAAATCAATCTCGCTTCCAACCGCCGCCTTAGATCCGACCGCCTTGCTCTGGGAAAAAATCTCCCCTTTTACATATAGGTCGGTATAATCGTATGTAATTTTTCCGTATGTCAGTCCGAGTTCATTGAGAGCCGCAATAGCCTCATCAGCCGAATAGCCTATAAACGAAGGAATTGTCACGTACTCAACCTCAGGTCCGAGACTGTAAAAAAGCTTGACAGTGTCTCCGCGCGAAAGCTCCGTACCTGCCTCCGGCTCTGTCCGTATTGTATAGTACTGCAGAACAGTATCGTCATACACTCCGAATTCTTCAACCTTAAGGCCGAGCTTTCCGAGCTCAAGCTTTGCCGTTCTGTACTCCACAATTGAATAGTCGCCTAAAGTGAGTGTTTCAAGTCCGTGACTGACAGTGAGCTTTACAGAAGCGAGCTGCTCTCCTTTTTTCACCTTTCTCGCCGAACCGGCAGCCGGATCCTGAGAAATTATATACCCCGGTTCATATTCTTCATTGTATTCCTCTACCAATTCTATCGCAAAATATCCTTCCTCTTCGATAGAGGCCTTCATCTCATCGTTATATATTTTACCTACAAACTGCGGAATATCAACTGTAATCGGCTTGTTCTCGTTGCTGTTGCGCACAACGTTCATTATTACATTAACGCCGGCTATTATAAGCACTATAATAAACGCTGATACCACGCCGGCTATTATGGGAAACATTGAGCGGCTCTGTTTCGGTGTACGCTTCTGCGGCGTCTTCCCCTTCCCCCTTTTCACGTTCTTCTGATTTTTTGTACGCGGTATCTGGGTCGTGACCTGTCCTGTATGATGAGCTCTGAAATTATACCCCGGATCCTCGCGGAGCTTCAGCACATAATGAAGCATAGCGGACGCGCTTTGAAAACGCTTGGCCGGATCTTTATCCATCGCCGTCATAATCATCGATTCCACACCGGCCGGAATTTCCGGCAGAAGTTCTCTCGGCGGTTTGGGCCGTTCATTTACCTGCATCAGCGCAACCGATACCGGGCTGTCCGCTACAAAAGGCAACTTTCCGGTTGCCATTTCGTACATAACAACGCCGAGAGAATATATATCGCTGCGCGGATCAATCTGCTTCCCGCTCGCCTGCTCCGGACTGATATAGTAAACCGTTCCGATTGCTTTGTCCGTCATTGTTATAGTATCGGCATTCGGCATTTTCGCAATTCCGAAATCCGTAACCTTGATTCTCCCGTTTTTCAGAAGCATAATATTCTGAGGCTTTATATCACGGTGTATTATTCCCTTTGAATGAGCATGTTCAAGCGCACGCAGAATCTGCGCCGAGTAATTCATTATCTCCTTCGGCGGAAGCGGGCCCCTCTGATTCATATAATTTTTCAGTGTGATTCCGTCTACCCGCTCCATCACTATATATTTACGGCCCTCTCTGACCGACACATCGTATATGCTGACAATATTGGGATGCGACAGCATCGACACCGCCTTGGATTCGTTTACAAACCGCTTTACAGCCTGAGCGTCGTTTGCAATCTCATCCTTCAGCATTTTCAGGGCGACAGTCCTTTTCATAACAGTGTCAACTGCCTCGAACACCACCGCCATACCGCCTATGCCGATAATTCTGACGATCCTGTAACGACGGTCAAAGATCTGACCGACATACTTGTCATATATCTCCACAGCTATGACCTATCCTTTCATCAATTGAACAGACCGCGGTCCGGTCTGACACAGAATTTCGGAAGTCCCCCGGTCTCAAGCGACCGAAAATTCATCCGGTATATTTCACCAAAAGAGCTGTTATGTTGTCGCCGCCTCCGCCTTCGTTTGCGGAATCTATAAGCTCTTCAACCTTTCTTTTCAGCTCGATTTCCTGATCCTCTCCGTTATCCGTCGCCTCGCCGTATCCCCAGACAATGTCGCGTATATCGGAAGCTCCGAGATAGTTTGTAAGACCGTCGCTGCACAAAAGAATATACGACGGCGAAGCTGTAAGAAGAAGCGATTCCGTATCCGCTTCAATTGTACGCTCGTTTCCGACGGCGCGAGTTATAATATTTCTGTAAGGATTCGTAAGCGCCTGTTCGGGTGTAATCTGACCTATATCCACAAGATACTGCACATAAGAATGGTCATGCGTAAGCTGGACCATATCTCCTCCGCAAAAGAGATAAATTCTGCTGTCGCCGACGCTCGCAATATAAAGCTTACTGTCAATCATAAGCGCCGCCACAAGTGTTGTTCCCATGCCGCTCAGAGACTCGTCCTTCCTTGAACGTTCGTAGACCTCGGTATTTGCGGACGCCACAGCCTCGCTCAGAAGCGTATATATCGGATTCTGAAGCACGCTTGTGTCCTCGTAATTGTCAGTATCGTCGCATACCTTTACGTCAGCCTCGTTTTCGCCGTCGCCGCGCGTCGCCGGATCCGAGCCGCCTTTCTGCGTTTTTCCGCTGCCCGTATCACTTCCGCTCTCTGCGTTTCCAACAAACTCCGCTCCGTTATCCAAATCTTTTTTCAATCCATTTTCCGGTCTGTTTTTCGATTCGTTTTCAGATCCATTTTCAGATCCATTTTCAGATCCGTTTTTCGCCCCGCTTTCAGATACGTTTTTAATCCCGCTTTCAGGTCCGTTTTCCGGTTCGTTTTCAGATCCGTTTTCCAGTCCGTTCTCCTTAGCCGCCGCTGCAAGATCCTGCGCTTTATCATTATCTTTCAAAAAACTAAATTCGGCAGTAGTAGCATAAGGACCGAGACTGTCCGTATCCTCGGGAAGAACAAGAAGATTGGTTTTTGAATCGACAAAATTTCCAAGCGAATTTTTCAGATATTCTGTAAAAACATTTACCGACATCTCACTCGCAACGTTTCCACCGTTAGCTCCGCCCATACCATCGCATACGACAAAAACCTCTGCATTATCGGCAATCTTTAAATATCCGAAAGAATCCTGATTGTTCTGACGGCGGCGGCCGACATCACTTAATCCATAGAAAAACATAACTTTTAAGCATCCCCTTCCGATAAACGGAATCTTATTCCGGATTCAGCACTCCGAAATAAATCACACGCAATTTTTACACTTGCCTTTTTATGTACCTTCTTATGTACCTTTTTATATACCTTTTTATGTATATGATAACTTATCATTGTATATTTGTCAGATAGGCATTTCGCCGGAATATTCCCTGCGAAGCTGACCACATGAAGCGTTAATATCAGAGCCGAGACGACGTCTGACTGTGGCGTTTACTCCAAGCCGAAGCAGCTCGTCCCGAAACTGCGCCGCACGCGGACTTTTTCTGTACGGCTTTCCTTCAACCTCATTAACCGGAATAAGATTGACATGAAACGGAGCGCCCTTCATATTTTTTTTCAACAGCTTCGCAAGCCTGGCCGCATGCTCAATGTCGTCGTTCCTGCCCGCTATAAGAGTAAATTCAAAGGAAATACGTCTGCCGGTCGTTCTGAAAAAATCCGCGCACGCGCCGAGAAGCTTCTCCAGATTATAACTTTTATTAACCGGCATAAGCTCGCTGCGCTCTTCGTCGCAGACAGCATGAAGCGATACCGAAAGCGTAACCGGATAGCCCTCATGCGATAAACGCTCTATTTTATCGGCAAGCCCGCAAGTCGATAGAGAAATATGTCTGTAACCGATATTAAGTCCGCCGGGATTTCCGACAAGGTAAAGAAATTTCATTACATTATCGTAATTATCAAGAGGTTCGCCGATTCCCATAAGCACGATGCTGTCGATTCTCCCTCCGCAGTCACGCTGAGCTGCGATTACCTGTCCGAGTATTTCATAAGGCCTGAGATTTCTGACAAGGCCGCCGAGCGTTGACGCGCAGAACCGGCAGCCCATACGGCATCCCGCCTGCGACGATACGCAGATGCTTCTTCCGTGCTCATACTGCATTACGACGCTCTCTACGCACTGCCCATCCTCCAGCATGAACAGATACTTGACCGTCCCGTCAAGCCTTGAAACAAGTCTGCGCTTTATCCGAGGCAGACCTGTCTCCGCAGTTTCAGAGAGCCTTTCTCTCAGCCGAAGCGGCAGATTTGTCATCTCCTGAATTTCGGCTCCTCTGATAAGCCAGCTCATGATCTGTTCCGCCCGATATTCCGGCTCTCCGATTTCAGCGGCAAAGCGTTTGAGTTCGCCGATATCCATATCAAGAAGCTTTATTTTCAAATTCGCATCCAATCCTCTGTAATTTATAATTTTTTCCGCTCCGTCCGTCCTGCACAATCGAATTCATCTGTACTTTTGTACTTTTTTCAGTTTTGTTCAATAAAAAGCAAAGCTCCGTCATAAGCCGTTTCAGAGACGGCGGCATTTCACTTTCAGTTATTTTACCATGTTTTTATAAAAAATGCAATACTAATGATTATAATGAATAAATATTTAAACTGACGTACTTATCATCTGAATACGGCCAAAAATTCAGTTCTGAAATCTGAACTGCTCTCCGCTTATCAGCGGATACCGCGAAAGCTCGCTGCCGTCAAGATCCTCCCTGTTCATATCAACCGCCGTAATCTGATGATTATCATAAGTGGTATAGTAGTAAATTCCCTTGTCTGCATTACAGCATGAAGTATACAGTGTAATCTCAAGCTTTCCGTCTCCGATATCGCAGCATCCTCTCTGCTGATCGACCGCGCCTAAAATATGAAAGAACTGACTTACACTCTCAGACTCCGAATCGCCCGAAACAGAGTTCATTTTAACAAATGAGGCTCTGACAAATCGCGACTGTGATGATAGATCTCCCGGAAGTCCAATCGCGCCCATCCCCCTGCTGTACGCCGTCAGGGAAAGCTTTTCCGAGAAACGGTTCTGCGGAGAAGAGGGAGACAGATGCATATAATTGTTCAGACTGAAAAGCTGCTCGTTAAACGGCGGATTATTCGTCAGTACCCCCGCCGGATTATCGTAAACCTTAATACCGTCCTTTACGGATTCAACAGTTACCGCTTCATCTTTATCGGAAATAATCCAATGCAGTTGAGCGACAGGCAGGTCGGCGCTGAACGGAATATCCGTGAGATTGATTTTCTCAATAAGCTCCTTTGCTTCCTCCACCGACGCACATCTTCCAAGTATCCACGGAATAAATTCAAACTGCGCTATGTTGTCCCTGCCCGCTTCAGAGCCGCGGTAATACGCGTTTCCCGGAAAGTTCAGACCGGCCATTCCAAGTCCCTTCTCATTGACGGCATCATAATAAAGAGGATAGTCCCGAATAACATGCGCTATGCCTATCATGGCATAATGGCTTTCGACAGATTCCGCCTCTCTGAAGAAAAACTTATAATTTCTCGGAGTCACCGTCACCTCGTCTCCATATGAAAAATCATAATCAAGAGTTCTTCCAAAATAAAAATCCTTTGTTCTATAAGTTACCGCAGTACACATACAATCAACCCCGTTCATTCAATAATGGGAAAAGCCCCGTCGTAAGGCATTCCGGCAGCGAAGTGTACCGTCACCGGAAAAGCAGGCGGAAGCTTCCGCCTGCAGAGGCGGGAGACATTCTTGCCTAATTTATATTCCAAACTTTCAATATGAGTATATCCTGTTTTCCTTTCGAGGCGCAGCTTCGGCCGGCTCGCCGTCCGGATAGCCGAGAATACAGTGCCCGATTCCCTCGTATTCTCCGTCAATGCCGAGCTCTTTCAGAATTTTCTTTCCGTCCTCGCTCTCAAACTCTTCCTTCGCGCGATGAATCCAGCAGCTGCCGATTCCGAGAGAATACGCGGCAAGCATCATATTTCCCATAACAAGACTGCCGTCATAAATTCCGGTGGGACATCTTTTGTCCGACAAGACAATCAAAACCGCCGGAGCTCCGTAAAACGGATCAAATCCGCTGTCCCAGCCTCCGATTTTACGGTTCATGTCGGAAAGTCTGTCACGCAGAGCTTTGTCAGTAACGGCGGCAATAACCGCAGACTGCCGTCCCATTCCGCTCGCGGCGTATAACCCCGCTTTAACTATCTCGTCAATCATTTCCTTCGGCGGCATCTCCGCCTTGTATTTTCTGATACTTCTTCTGTTAAGCATCGCTTCAATTACATCATTCATTCTAATACCTTTCCTCTAATTATACCCTTTCCCTTTTTAAAGATAAAATACATACAAAGCAAAAAAATTAAAAGCACGGCGCCGCCGTCTGTAAGAGATCGACTGCAAAGCTGTCCGCAGCAAAGCCGTCAAGCGGAGGTTTCCGCCCGCCGCTTTTTCAGGCGACGGTATACTTCTTCGCCGGAGCGCCTTATTACATGGCTTTGACCATTACCTGATAAAACAAAAAATTCGGGCGTGCCACCACTGATGACAACGTCCGAACTACTCGAATTTGGTGGGCCATCTAGGATTCGAACCTAGGACCGACCGGTTATGAGCCGGTAGCTCTGACCAACTGAGCTAATGGCCCGTATATTAATATACGGCGATAGAACTATCTCTGTCCTGTCACAACAGGTTTTATTGTACCACTTTAATATTAATATTTATACATCATTATATTTCTTAATTGTTAATTGAACGATATACGCCGTGCAACCCCGGAACGTCTTATTCCTTATGCCTCATTCCTTGTGCCTCATCCCCTATGCCTCATCCCCTATGCCTCATCCCCTATGTCTCATTCCTTTAATGGTTATCCGGCTTTTCTTCACGCTCGGAAAGCCTTCTCTCAAAACGATTCTTGCATGTGTTTTCAGGTATTACAGTAGGATATCTGCCGTCAAAGCATGCTGAACAAAAGCTGTCTGTGCCGATAAGAGAGCGAAGCTCGCCGACCGGAAGATAGCCAAGGCTGTCGGCTCCTATCATCTCTGCGATTTCAGGAACAGAATAACGGCATGCTATAAGATTTTCCCTTGAATCTATATCCGTTCCATAATAACAGGGATTCATAAACGGAGGAGCGGATATCCGCATATGAATTTCCGAGGCTCCGGCGTCACGCAGAAGCTTTACAATCTGACCGCTGGTCGTTCCCCTTACAATCGAGTCGTCGATAAGCACAACGCGCTTGCCCCGCACAGTATCCGCAATCGGAGACAGCTTGATTTTTACCTTATCCAGACGCGCGCTTTGTCCCGGCGAAATAAAGGTTCTTCCAATATACTTATTCTTTATGAAGCCTATTCCGTACGGTATTCCCGATTCCCTTGAATATCCGAGAGCCGCGTCCAGCCCAGAATCCGGAACTCCCACAACCACGTCCGCCTGCACCGGGTGTCTGCGTGCAAGCACGGCGCCGGCGCGAAGCCTTGCCGCGTGAACGGAAACTCCGTCTATCACAGAATCCGGACGCGCAAAATATATGTATTCAAAAATACAGATTTTTCCCGGCAGGGCCGATCTGCAGTTTTCCCTGTATGAATGTACTCCCGTCTCGTCAAATACGACAATCTCGCCGGGAAGAATATCTCTTACAAAGGAAGCTCCGACCGCGCTCAGGGCACAGCTTTCCGACGCGGCAACATAGCTCCCGTCCTCCGTAACTCCGTAACAAAGCGGACGGAAGCCGTACCTGTCTCTCGCAGCTATCAGCTTGGCCGCGGACATCAGCACAAGCGAGTACGCGCCGTCAAGCTGCGGCATAGCTCTTGCTACCGCCGCTTCAATCGAGGGAGCGCGCAGCCGTTCTCTCGTTACAATATAAGCGATAATTTCAGTGTCGCTCGTCGTATGGAAAATCGCGCCCGAAAGCTCAAGCTCAGAGCGGAGCTGCCATGCGTTTGTCAGATTTCCGTTATGCGCGAGCGCCATTTTTCCCTTTTGATGATTGACTTCAATCGGCTGACAGTTTACACGGCTTGTTCCGCCGGTAGTACCGTAACGGACATGCCCCACAGCCATTGACGCATCCGGAAATTTACTCATCACCTCCGGAGTAAAAACATCTCCGACAAGTCCGATATCCTTATGAGAAAAGAACAGCCCATCGTCGCACACCACTATTCCGCAGCTTTCCTGCCCTCTGTGCTGGAGCGAATACAAACCGTAGTAGGCTGTGTTCGCCACATCTCCGCGATTTTTGGAATAAATTCCAAACACTCCGCATTCCTCATGGATACCGCTCATATTATAACCATACCTTTCCGTGAATATCAAATCCCCGTTTCACCCGTTAAGCTTCCGAACAGTAAAAATCTATGATATTTTTCGGCACATATTCCGCAATAAATTCACTCGCCAGAGCCGCGCTGCGCGCTTCCCGCAGATTTCGGGGAAGCCGTTTAAATCTCTCCCGCGAATTCCGCGAATCCAACAAATCCTGCGAATCCAACGAATCCTGCGAATTCCGCGAATCTCCCGACAGCTCTGAAAAGTTCATATCCGCCGGTGGCGCAGGAACCAGCCCCCTTTCAATTCCGTACTGTGCAGCCCGGATTATAAGGGCATAGCATAGATAAGGATTGCAAAGCGGATCGGGCGAGCGAAGCTCAACGCGCCTGTGTTCTCCGAAAGCTGCGGGAACACGGATAAGCCCGGATCGGTTTTCCGGCGACCAGCTTATATATTCCGGAGCTTTGCAGCATCCGAGTCTGTCATAAGAGGCCTCCGTGCGGTTCAAAAAAACCGTCATGCCGGAAATCTGCTCCATAATTCCCGCTATCATCTGCGCCTCCGCGCCTCGGATTTCTTCTCCCGTTCCGCGCCGACGTACAGAAATATTTATATGCATTCCGTTTCCGGGACAGTTCCGCATCGGTTTGGGAGAAAAGTCCGCGTACAGTCCGTTCCGCGCCGCTATCGTACTGACCACCGAACGGAAAGTAACAGCGTTATCAGCTGCCGAAACCGGATCGGAACAACGAAAATCAATTTCGTTCTGTCCGGGTCCCGCTTCGTGATGAGAGCTTTCAGGCACAATACCCATCTGCTCAAGAGTAAGACAGATTTCGCGCCTGACGTTCTCTCCCTTATCCTCCGGAGAAATATCCATATACCCGGCTTCATCGTGCGGAATCTCACCACGTCTGCCATCCTGATCCAGCATAAAGAGATAAAATTCCATCTCGGATCCGAACCGGAATTCAAGACCGGACGCCTCCGCCTGTCTTACCGTATCTTTCAAAAGACGCCTTGTATCCGCCTCCGACGGCGTCCCGTCCGGCTTCTTAATATCACAGTATATTCGCACAACTCTGCCGTGATCCGGTCTCCACGGAAGTATGGAAAGCGTCGACAAATCCGGGTGAAGAAACAAATCCGAACGTACTTCTCCGCCAAATCCGTCCACCGAAGAAGCGTCAAAGGCTATTCCGTAATGAAAAGCGCGCTCAAGCTCGCCCGGCATTACCGATATGTTTTTTTGATTTCCGCGGACATCGCTGAAAGCAAGGCGAATGAATTTTACATCCTCCTCGCCGATAAACTGCTCTATCTCCCTCTGAGAATATCCCACGATCTGTCCTCCTATCCGGCCGGCAAAATTGCACTACCGATTTCAGTCGGCGAAAAATCACCACCGATTTAGGCAGTGAAATTATATCGCCGGTTTAGGCAGCGAAATTACACCACCGGTTTAACCAGCAAAATTGCATCACCGGTTTAGGCAGCGAAATTACACCACCAATTTAGGCAGCAAAATTGCGTCACCGATTTAGACAGCGAAATTGTGCCGCCGGTTTAGTCACTGTCAATTGGCTACATACATCTGCTTGTACGGATTTTTACTGTCGGGCGTGACAACAGTAAAATCGGAAGCAAGAATCTCTTCCGCGTCAACGCCGAACAAACCACAGTATTTAACTACAAATTTCTCAATTTCCGCCTTATCAGCCCCGGACGCCGCGACTGCCGAAACCTGTCTCGGAAATTTAATCTCTCCTGGACTTACGCGAAGAAACATTTTTCCGCCGTGCATTCCGGTACACGGATAATTGCCGACAATCGGCTTTCCGTCGTCATGCAGTCCGAGAACAATTATATATCCCCCAGCCTGGTACTCGCCGAGAAAGCTTCCCGTTCTGCCGCCGATGACCATTACAGGCCTTTTGTCCCTGTAGGCCTTCATGTGAATTCCGGCGCGGTATCCGGCATTCCCCCGTACGTAAATCTCTCCTCCGCGCATAGCATACCCGGCCGCGTCACCGATGTTTCCGTGAATAACGATTGTTCCCGCGTTCATAGTATCTCCGACCGCGTCCTGAGCGTTGCCATGTACCGTTATATCCGCGCCGTTGAGATAAGCGCCGAGAGCGTTTCCGGGAGTTCCTCCGATTTCGATACGCTTGTCGCGCATTCCGGCTCCGATGAACCGCTGGCCGATGCATCCCGAAAGGATGCACTCCTCTCCCGCGGCGCGAATCTGTTCGTTAAGTTCGGCATATCCGAGCTGTGACGCTGCAATATTCATTTATATCACCATAACCTTCTCTTAATTTAATTAGGAGCGCCGTAAATTTTTTCAGTTTGCGAGCTTAGCCGTACGATAGCCTGAGCCAAACGGCGCAAGTCCCGGATTTTCCTTTAAAAGCTCAAAATCCACATTCGACAGCGGTATCCTGTTTCTTATCATATTTGTATATATCCCCGCGCGCTCGGTATCTCCGATTAATATAAAGCCTGTCAGAAATCCGTCCTTTGTAAACAGGCGCTTAATTTTGCCGTCCTCTTTCTTTTCATACATCTCACCGCCCTGATCTGCTCCGAAATAACTGCCTGCCGACATCGCGTGTAGTCCGAAAAATCCGATCGAATTCATCGGAATTGCATTGTCAAAGGTATCGTTCCCGCCTGCCATGCATCTGCCGGCGCATCTGCCCTGCATGTACGCATTCGGAAGAATCGCAAGCACACGGCGGTCGCCGTACGAAATATCCATACCCTCAGTACAGTCTCCCGCGGCGTAAATGCCCGGCAGCGTTGTGCGCAGCTCAGAGTCTACACGAATTCCCCTGCCGCACTCCGCTCCTGCCTCCGAAGCTATCGAAATATTCGCCCGGACACCGACCGCCAGAACAAGAACATCAAAGTCAACCGTCCTGCCGCTTTTCATTTCCGCCTTATTTCCGTCAAATCTCACGGCACTGTCCGAAAGCATAAACGAAATTCCGTTTTCCTCTAACCTGCGCTGCATAAGCGACGCGCATTCCGCGTCAAGAATCGACGACAAAACCCTGTCAGCCAAATCGCATACAGTAATGCTTCCGGCACGTCCGTGCAGTCCCTCGGCGCACTTGAGCCCGATAAGTCCCGCGCCTACAATAAGCACCCTTGAATCCCGTGATACGGCCTTTTCAAGCTCAAGTGAATCGTCCAGAGTCATAAAAGAAAATTTCTTTTCCACAGTATCAAGTCCGTCAAACGGCGGAACAAACGGAGAAGAGCCCGACGCTATACAAAGCGCGTCATACGGAAGAATCGTCCCGTCGTCGAGCTCCGTTTCTTTTTTCACGGCGTCAATTCTTACGGCTTTTCTTCCGTAACAGACATTTACTCCGTTATCCGAATAAAAGCTGTCAGGACGGTATTTGATTCTTTCAAGATCCGTTTTGCCCTCAAGATAGTACGAAATAAGCGGACGGCAGTAAACCGGATGCTTCTCCGCGGATACGACGGTTATCATGGCTCCACTGTCTTCCGAACGGATTCCCTCTATACATCCGGCCGCCGCGACGCCGTTTCCGATTATAACAAATTTTTTCATATATTGACAACCCCTCGATACACTCAAAATTTTTCCCGTTACCGCTCTTCAAATACAATGGCACGGTTAGGACATCCCTCAACGCACGCTGGATATCCGGAGATATTTTCCAGACACAGCTCGCACTTCTGAACGGCGCCCTGTTCATTCTGCGATACGCAGCCGTAAGGACAGACAAGAATACACGTAAGACATCCGACGCATTTATCGTGATCAATACAGACAACGCCGTCCTTTTTTGAGAGCGCACCGGAAATACAGCTGCAAACGCATATGGGATCGTCGCAGTGACGGCAGGAAACCGCGTACGTGACAGCCCCGTCCTCTTCAACGCGGACGTTCGGGCGGATAAGCTTACCCTTCAGCGCCTTCACCATATCCGACAGACCGGAATTTGCAAAGGCGCAGTTATATTCGCAAAGGTGACATCCGAGACACCATTCTTCTTTTACATAAACCCGTTTCATTCTCCCGCGTGTGAGATACCGAGAATCTCAAGCTCCTTTTCAGTAAGATTTACCCCGCGCAGCATTAATCGGTTACCGCGCAGCGCCTCGATAGAGTTAATTCCCATTCCGCCCATCAGCTCCATGATTTCATGACGCCAAGCCGTCATAAGATTCACAAGCCTTTCGCTTCCGATATCCGGATTCAGCCGCTTAACCAGCTCCGGCCTCTGCGTTGCGATTCCCCAGTTGCATTTTCCGCTCTGGCAGGTCCGGCAGAGATGACATCCGAGGGCTATAACCGCAGCCGTAGCTATATAGCATGCGTCGGCTCCGAGCGCGATTGCTTTGACAACGTCGGAGGCGGAACGTATACTTCCGCCGACTACGAGAGACACGTTTCCGCGTATTCCCTCGTCGCGCAGTCTCTGGTCAACGGCCGCGAGCGCAAGCTCTATCGGTATTCCGACATTGTCACGGATTCTCGTGGGCGCCGCTCCGGTTCCTCCGCGGAAGCCGTCGATCGCTATGATATCGGCGCCGCTCCTCGCAATTCCGCTTGCAATCGCCGCGATATTGTGAACCGCGGCAACCTTGACAATTACGGGCTTTTTATACTCGGTAGCCTCTTTAAGCGAGTACACAAGCTGACGCAGATCCTCTATCGAATATATATCGTGGTGAGGCGCAGGAGAAATAGCGTCCGATCCTTCGGGAATCATTCTTGTTCTTGAAACATCGCCCACAATTTTCGCTCCGGGAAGGTGGCCGCCGATTCCCGGCTTTGCCCCCTGCCCCATCTTTATCTCGATTGCGGCTCCCGCTTTGAGATACTCCTCATGAACTCCGAAACGTCCGGAAGCAACCTGAACTATCGTATTTTCACCGTAGCAGTAAAAGTCCTCGTGAAGTCCGCCCTCTCCGGTATTGTAATAAAGACCGAGCTCCGACGCCGCGCGGGCAAGGCTTTCGTGAGCATTATAGCTTATAGAGCCGTAGCTCATGGCGGAAAACATTACCGGCATCGACAGCTCAAGCTGAGGAGAAAGCGTGCAGTCAAGCCTGCCGTCTGAAGTTCGCTTCATTTCGGTTGGCTTGCTTCCGAGAAAAACCCTCGTTTCCATCGGCTCACGGAGCGGATCTATCGGAGGATTGGTTACCTGCGACGCGTTTATCAGTATCTTGTCCCAATATACCGGCAGCGGATTCGGATTTCCCATAGACGAAAGAAGAACTCCGCCGCTTCCCGCCTGCTTGTAGATCTCCTTTATCGTGTTATCCGACCAGTTCGCGTTCTCACGCAACCGGCAGTCGCTTTTTACAATTTTAAGGGCCCGCGTCGGACAGAGAGAAACGCACCGCTGGCAGTCAACGCATTTAGACTCGTCGCTCAGCATCAGTCCGCTGTCAGCGTCATATGAGTGTACCTCGTTTGCGCACTGCCTCTCGCATACCCGGCACGCAATGCACCGATTTGGGTTTCTCACTACCTCAAATTCAGGATATATGTATGAAATTGACATTCTTAATAAGCACCGTCCTTTACATTCACAATAACCGGCTCTCCGCCTGTCGGGGCATATACGTTGCCGGCGTCAGGCTCCATAACCCGTATCGCCGCTTCCTCGCTGGCTATAAACACCTTATCGTCCTTGTCTGCGACAACCATTGAACGGAGCTTTAGTCTGTCGTTAAGCGCCATAAGTCCGCCCGTATATCCGAGAACAATCGAAAAAGGACCGGTAACCAGCAGGCTCGAATACACTGTCCGCAGAAATGTAAGACGCTTTTTCTCTTCCCCGGATTTATTTTCAATCGTACTCCAGAACGGAGCCGCTATGACCGAAGCGGCTTCCTCCGGAGTCAGTCCCTGCCTGCGTATAAGATAATCCGCAATATAGGTAATTACCTCGGTATCCGTCTGCAGTGTACATTTATAGCCGAACATCTCTATGTATCTCCGGTTCGCGTCATACGACGATATTTCTCCGTTATGTACTATCGAATAGTCGAGAAGAGCAAACGGATGCGCGCCGCCCCACCATCCCGGCGTGTTTGTCGGATACCTCCCGTGCGCCGTCCAGCAATAGCCCTCATATTCGTCCAGCCTGTAAAACCTTCCGACATCTTCCGGGAATCCCACTGCCTTGAACGCTCCCATATTTTTGCCGCTTGAAAATACATACGCTCCCGGTACCGTGCTGTTGATCTTCATAACCGTACGCGCAACATACTCGTTTTCATCAAGCTGAAGACGCGAAAGAACCGACGCAAGCGGCGTGATGAAATAACGCCAGATCAACGGAACATCTGTAATCTCCGGATGCTTCTTTATCGGAATTATTTCCGCTTTCACAATTTCAAATCCCTCGCGAAGCACACTTTCACACGCAGCTCGGCTTGAATTATCATCATAAAACATGTGAAATGCATAGAAATCACGATATTCCGGATAAATTCCGTATGCGGCAAATCCGCCTCCCAGCCCGTTTGAACGGTCGTGCATCGGTATCATACTTTTTATAATGCTCTCACCGGTCATTCTGTTTCCCTCTCTGGAAATGACCGCTGAAATAGCGCAGCCGGACGGAATCCGGACCTGACCTTCGAGTTTCATTTATAATCTCCCTTTCTTAACGGACCTCGGATCGGCCTCCGGCAGATAAATTCCGGACGCCCTAAATATCCGCTTTCCGTTATCCGTTTGCAGATAAAAAACAAAGACGTACATTCAACGGGAAGAAATATGCCTGCGCATAAATCTTCCTTTTGAATGAACGCCTTTGCTCACCAGATTGTATTATATCACCGACTCTCTGTTTTGTCAATAACTATTTTAAAAAAATATCGGATAAATCACACGCATACATATTGACAAAAACTTTTTAATATGATATAATCAGTTCAGTTTTGAGGCTTTTCAAAATATAGGCTTTGTTTCCTTATCAAGGCGGCAGCGCCTCAGGGCAAAGTCTCAGGACAAAATCACAAAGCATTGTACTCCGGCATAAATTTATGATATATTGCAGAAGCCGAAAGACTGCATATCATATATACCGAAGTGCAGCTTAAATATCAATATGCGGGTATGGCGGAATTGGCAGACGCGCTAGATTCAGGTTCTAGTGAGGGCAACTTCATGAAGGTTCAAGTCCTTTTACCCGCACCAAATTTTAATGGTCCAAGTCTCTTTGCCACAGGTAAGGGGTTTGGGCTGTTTTACTTTCAATAAACAAACGGCTTGCCCCGCCATGGGCGGGGCAAGCGCATTGCGAAGAAATGCGATGCTCAGTGAGAGATTGTACTCCCACTTCCGCAATCGGCACAGTAAAAAATGCTGAAAACAAAGGGGCCATGCCGCTGTAATGGGCGGCGTTTATTTAGTTTATTTAGTTTATTTAGGAACGATTAAAGTAGTCAATGATTTTCTCTGACCATCAGTAGGTTCTTTCAGTTTACCATTGTTCAAAAGCGTTTTCAAACAGTGGAGAAGGAACCACCCATCTGAATAGAACATAAACTGCAGCTCGTATTCCTTAATTTTTTTGAGGTGTGAAGGAACCGATTCCAATACAGCCTCGGCATAAGGCGCTTTCAGAGCATCAAAATCAGCACGATACTTTTTCTTGATGTGCTCACCGACGGAGAGAAGTTTATCACGAATCTCATCACTTGACAAAACGACAATCTGCCATGCAGACTTAAAGTGTCCGTCATAATCTCCGTTGGTCTTGATATAGCCACGCTCTGTAAGCCAAGCGTAATCGTGTTTTGACAGCAAATTATCGTTCTCACAGTTAAACTGCATAATAGTTCTTGCATGTTCTTCGAAAATATTTCTTTCTTTTACCGGCGCTCTGTCAGACCACTCCGAATCAATCTGCCACATCATTTGATGATCGACTGTATTCCACATAGGACCACACCAATTGTTCATATATACATAGTCTTTCGGGAGAATTATTTCATCCGAAACCACAGATGCATGGAAGATATTATGAGCACCATCCGGACGGATTGTAGCCACCTCTTCAAAGGAAATGCTCTCATCCATCATTTTCTCACCGGACAATGCGGCTATATAAGGAATCAGCGCCCACAGAATGAAATTGCGGTCTGCTTTTGAAGACTTAGTTGAGGAGATCGGTTCATCGGTCTGTCCGCACTGGATATCTGGGTCATCAAGGATTTCGCAAGAAATCAATTCATCATATAGATCGTTTGCAAACAGCTCGGCAGCACGTTTATACATGTCATCCTGCATCGTAAGCAATTCGGCTGACGGTTCGCTGATGATAAAGTTTACTATGTACTTATCCTTCTGAACCTGCAGAAAACCATACTCTTCAAGAAATTCAACTTCAGTTTCCACATACACAGGGGAAACACCCAAGTCATCCGCAATCTCGTTGATTGTCTTTGCTGTGTTTCGCACACAGTAACAGACATTCTGTGACAGAGCGGAACGGAAAAATTCATCCGGCGACTTTGTACCAACTGATCCGTTGACGCCATAGGAGTGAAATTTGATCGGATTAAATTTCAGTTCGCTTGCTTTTCTCATTTTATCCATACCTCGTTTCAATTCTTTTTTTGCTTCAAACAAGTGCCATTTGACCGTACCGAGAGGAATACCAAGTTCGCTTGCAATATCTGCCTGTTTGTGGTTTTCAAAATAATACGCAATTACAATTCGCCTTTGCAGCTTTGAAAGATAGGCAATTTCTATCTGGAAGCGATGAAGTAATTCCGCGTTATCATCTTCATCTATTAAGGAGTCGGGGTCTGCTATAAGCTCCGAAACCTCATCAATCGAAACACCAATCATACTTTTTGCCGCATCACGGTAATAATTGCTGAGCGTGTTATGAGCAACCGTCCAAATAAACTTACCCATGTCAGCAATATCTTCTTTAGCAAGAAGGGCACGATACGCTCTAAGCACAATTTCCTGTGACAAATCCTCTGCATCGTGAATGCTTTTGCAACGTTTCAAAGCAAAGCCAAATACGGGTTTCAGATATTCAGTTATGGTATTTTCTATATCTTGTCTTTTCACTTGTTTTCACCTCTTGAAAGCTTTCACCCATATAGACACGAGAATCTGAAAAAGTTGGGACTTTTTTATAATTATATCATAACTTTTTGAATTTACTTTTTAACATTGTTATGATAGATTATTTACGACATTTATTAACTCTTTAAGCGAGTTTCTTGCTTCATTTGATGCTAAATCGAATTTTTCTTGACTGCAAGACAGAAAAATAAGAATCTGACGGCAGATAGAATATCGGTGATATTTATTGAATTTGCTATAATGAAATTTGCCTGACGAATTGTCTCCGATACAACTTCTTTTGCCCGTTTATTTGCATATATCCACCCGTTCTCCGTCGAGGAAAGCGAGGGCCGAGATGCATACAATTGAGCATAATAAATAGGTTGTTAGGATATTTTTTCAGCCCGTCGAGTAAAACGTCGTATGCGCCTAAATATGTATCAATCTCTCCGTATTTTTTTCATGCCGTCGGCTTGCTGAACAATTTTCCATGCACCTTCATTTTCTGTTGTGTCTGCAATACCGAACAACAACATCTGTGCTGACTTTGAATATAGACGAAAGCGGAACAACATGCAAGATATCGGGCATACCCGTATCATTTTCCCACTTTGACACGGCTTGATACGTTATGCCGCAGCGCTCTGCAAGTTCTTCCTGCGCGAATCCGTTTTTCTTACGAAATTCTTTAATAATCTGTCCCATTGATGATGTCACAATAAACCTCCCAAATATAATATGTCGGTACCGTGAATCTATTGTAACACATACCGCGGAGAATAAGAATCGACGTAAAAAAGAGTCAAGCTCAACTTTGCGTTAAGCTAATTATATTATAAATTTGCGAATTAGTCTATAACAAAAGCCGCCAAGGAATGCAAAAAGTTTTCCCGGCGGTAAAAATATATAAAATATATACTTGAATCATTATTTTAAAAAATGATTCCACGCTGATTACAGCGATGTTATTCTTTTCTTTATTATATCTTCCCAAAATTATATCTTCCAAAACTCAACGTCGTTATATACAAAATTATTTTTACGATTTTGAGGAAACTTTTCTATGGGATAATTTTTAGGAGTAAGCTCTATATACCTTGATTCGTCTGTCTGTTTGTCTATACCTTCTTTGGCGAGTGTTGGACGAGCAAAACGAAAACAGTTCTTCGTCATATAGTTTCTATGAAAATCTTTATCAAAGCCTTGTCCGTTATAATCGGCAGTAGGATTTTCAAAAATCGGCTCATCTGACAGGAGAAGCTCACGAAGCCGTGGTAGTGAAACATATTCTCCATTCTTGTCCTTTAAGAATAAACGCCAAGTAGGGTCAAGCATAATGCGCTTGCCTGACGGCAAAAGGCAATCCACTACCACATGGCAATCCTCATAGGGGTCTTCATAAGGCATACAGGTGATGTGCTGCGCCTTTATTCCGTTGAGTCGGAGCAAGGACGCCAATATAATTGCAAGACCTCGGCAGTTGGTTTTATTATCGTTGCCTTCACAAAATGTAATCAGTTTTTCTATAGTTCTCCCGTTTCCCGAACCGCCTGTTCCGTTGTGCCCGAAATGGTCGCAAACAAAATCAAGAAGTTTAAAAGCAAGCTCGTCGCTTGAATTATCAAGTCCGTTTATGTACTTTGAATAATCGTATTTCTCTAAGATCGCAGGAACATCGCCGCCGAGAATAAAAGCTACAAAACTACCGTATTCACGACTTCTGTCATACTCAGCGTATTTCGTTAGGATTTCAAATCTTGTTTCCTCTGTATTTGGAACATATACCTCTGTCGGAATAAATTTATAAGGTGCATCTTCGGGAGTATCGCTAACCCTCGTATATTTAATGGGAGTTTCTTTGCCATGTTGGGTATAATAGCCCTCAAGATTTCCGTCGGAAAACTTAATATGATAAACCATACGATAATATTCATCGTTGATTTCATAGCAAAGATAGCCGTCCTTCTCGTAAACACAGTTCGGCTCAAAATTGTAACAGCCGCTTGATGTTGAGGACATTTTCATTCTGAGGGGCATTTCATCAAAGATGTTGATGGTTTCGCCCATATCTTCTTTATACCACTTTCCAATTAAACGCTTGTCCATAAATTTTTCTCCAATCAATAATAGCCCAAAACAATTTTATATAAAAACTTGTAAATATTATAGCATAAAAATGTCAAATAATCTATGGTTTCACCAAAAAAAATCAGAACAATGCAAAATCTCTCGGTGAAATATTCTTAAAACAATCCCCAACCCCTCAATTAAGCGCCAAGTCCGCATATCCAAGCGGAACATTGTAAATCAGATAGTCAAGTACTGATCGATGATATATTGTATCAGCGACCTCATTTTCAACGGCGATGGTATCAATGGAAATCATAGTTCGTAATTGAACTTAAATTCTAAGCAAGCGGTGTTCATGTTAAATTTATAAGATAAAAGTCGCTTTCATCAATATCTTGTTTGATGATTTTTCAGGACTTTTTATTGGCAGAAGCTTCTAATACGGAGCCATTGCACTTTTGTGGATGAATAAACTTTGAATCTTTCATATAATACCTCTTTTATGCCTTTTTAAATAAAATAATCGTCTCTGATAAAATCAAAGACGATTATTCAATCCTGATTAAAGCATGGAAAGCCGAGTATCAAATATCAAATCATCGAATGCCGTTTATCCGAATTGAGCGGCGAACAAAACGTCGCTTGATTTTATCAGTATTAAGCTTATCATTTTGTTCACCTCGATTTCATTAAATATTATCAGAATTATACCGCGTTTTAAACATTTTGTCAATAGTCTTACAGACAGCTTTACAATGCTCGGCTTCTCGGATAATCAAGAAAAATAATTCTTACTCTCCTTATTTCATTCCCCAAACTTCTTTATCTTCTTCTCTTTATCTTCTTCGCTTTAGAAAAAGACAGCGGCATATCATTTACGCTGCCATTCTCATACTGTAATATAGGCCTACATTTCAGAAACAAATAAACTGAGCCATTCCCTGTTGTTCTCATCAGGCTTCGAAAGAACTCCGCGCTTAATTCCTTCATACAGAGAGCAAGTCACAAAAATTCCAAGATGATTCGAGAGAAAATTCCCCATCTGCTCATGAAGGTGCTTGGGTACGGTACTTTCATATTCGCCGAGTATCAGCTGATAAGCTCTGACAAAATAATTTTTTACTTTGCCATACAACTCATAAGACAATCTTTTGATTTTCTCTAAAGAAAGACGATCCGTGAAGTAATAGTTTTGCCGGAATTCCGCTGCGTCTTTGATGAACAGCTTTTTTGATACGGCAATACTGAAAAGATATTTTTGATCATCATCTAAGCTGTCAATTGAAATATTCCCTTTTATAATGTCACGGCAGAGCGTAAATACTTCATCCGGAATCTCAAACAACACATTACTGTCAAGCCCGCTCCAATAATGGAAAAATCCCTGTGCACACTCTTTCATTTTTTGAACCGGACCGTCGAAAGGAACATACTCGCTCCAATCGGAAGTACTATTATCAATATCTGAAAACCAGCCGTCGTTATATCCGAGTGCGATCCATTTGCCTCCGTTCGGACGTATAGGCATATCCTGATAAGTAATTATATTACATTCGTCATATTTATATTTTGACAACATGATATCTGTAAAAATATGAATATAAACCCAGAGCAAACGCTCCCAGGAAAAATTCGCCGTGTTGTATTCTCCTCCGCTCAAAAGTATCCTGTGATTGTCAAGAAAACCTATCAGCTCATTAAAATAACCGGGAAAGCATGCGCCGTACAGATCGTGCGCTATTTTTGTGTTGTCTCCCGGAAGTATCACGAAGCCGGTCTGATATTTGCCTCCGGAAACCTCTTTCATCAATTGATTCTCAACAAGAGAGAAAACCTCATCCTCAATGTATGCCGCCGGCGTCCCAAGTTCTGCGCACAGCTGCCGTACGGACATCGGCTCTCTGTATGCGGCAAGCAGAATATTCTGAGGAAGCTTTCGCTTTGCAAGGCTCATGGGCTCGTTGTCGGCTCCGGCAAGCCCATGACAAGAAATAGACAGACTCTCCGGATTAAAGCTTTTTTCTCCGTATTCACGCATAGTAATTATACCTTCTTTCATTAATTTCCGCGCTTCATGAAGCCACCATTTTACTGTACCGGTACTCATTTTAAGAACGCACGCGATCTCATCACAGCTTTTATTATCGAAATAATAAAGTACTACTGATTTTCGATAGTTTTCCGAAAGCAAAGCAATTTCGCGTCGCAGAATATTAGTCTGTTCTTTCAGAATATATTCACTGTCTGGGCTATCAGAAAAAACATAGGACTCATCAAAACAGACGGCAGTTCTGCGCTTTTTTGAACGCAGCCACTTACAGAACATATGATTAGAAACGCTCCAGACAAAAGCGTTCAGATTTTCTATTTTCTTACCGCTTTGAATGGTTTTAATAACCTCTATTGAAATTTCGGATGCAAGATCCTCTGCATCCTCACGGCTTCTCATTTTGCAGCGACAAAAGCCAAATACCTTTGAAAGGTAATTCTTTTCATATTGTTCAATAATATCCCGTACATTTTGCTCAACAATATTCCGACCGTTTCGTTCAACGATATCCAGGTTATTTTGTTTAACAATATTTCGGTAATTCAATAGCTTTGCCCCGCTTTCGTTTATCTTTTGAAAACATGCTTCTGTCTATTAAGTACCCGAAGAAAGGATTCGGTTGGGAAATATTTTTAAAATGACTTATGCCGCGCTAATTTAATTCAATTAGAAGAAGGGTCCAGTCATAAGACATTCGGCTGAAGATCAAAGCGCTGCGGGCATAACAATCTTATTTATTTTTCGTCAGCCCGAAGAAACAAAATCAGTCTCTGCCGCTGACAGAGACTGATTTTTTGACGCGGCCGCATGAACTTTTTGACCGCATAATTCTAAAGGTTTGTACAGTCGAATAACCTCCGCGGCAAAGTCTGCCCGGCGCGGAAAAACAAAGGTTATCGCTGAACTCTTCCGGAGGCGTTTCCGCCGGCAAGAGCTTCCACCTCAGAGACCGAGCAAAGATTGAAATCGTGCTCAATCGAATGCTTAAGGCATGACGCCGCAACGGCGAAATCTATCGCCTTCTGCGGATCAAAGCCGGAAAGAAGAGAATATATCAAACCACCGCCGAAACTGTCCCCGCCGCCGACTCTGTCAACGATATGCATATGGTACTGCGTTGAAAAATAGGCTTTGTCATCGGTGAAGATCATACCTGCCCAGTCGTTGTCATTTGCGGAAATTGAGGAACGCAGGGTTATTGCAATCCAGCGGCATCCGAAACGCTCATGAAGCTGACGAGCAACGCTGACGTAGCCTTCATGGTCAAGCCTGCCGGCATCAATATCAGTGTTCTCGGCTTCAATGCCAAAAACGTCCTTTGCGTCCTCTTCGTTTGAAATGCATAAGTCAACATACGGTATGAGTTTTGACATGCACGCGTCTGCCGCCTCTCGACTCCAGAGCTTTTTGCGGTAGTTCAGATCACAGCTTATCAAAACGCCTCTCTCCTTTGCCGCCTGACACGCTTCAAGGCATATCTGCGGAAGCTCTCCGCCCAGTGCGGGAGTAATTCCGGTAAAGTGAAACCAGTCGGCTCCGTCAAAAATCTCGTCCCAGCAGAAATCTGATCTGGACGCAAGCGCGATCGAGCTTCCCGCACGATCATAGATCACCTTGGAAGGACGCTGGGACGCGCCTTTCTCTGCATAGTAGATTCCGATCCTCGGACCTCCGCGTACGATTTTCGAGGTATCAACTCCATAACGGCGAAGCGCGCACACAGCGCACTGACCGATCTCATGCTCCGGCAGCTTTGAAACAAATGCGGCGTCCATACCGTAGCCAGCAAGCGATACGGCAACGTTTGCCTCTCCGCCGCCGAAAGATGCCTCATATTTGTCCGCCTGAACGAATCTGAGATAACCCTCAGGGTTAAGTCTGAGCATAATCTCGCCGAATGTTATAATTTTTTTTGCCATATTATCAAGCCTTTCCTGTATCATCAACAATTAAGTGTTTTTCAATAAGGGACAGCGCCCGCCGATAAACGCTCCGACAGCGGATTGTTCCGCTGCTGAAATAAGTATGCGTAATCCGCTGCATACAGAGACGAACGCCCCTGCACACAAACGCCCTGCATACGAACGTTTTTTCATCCCAACATCTACAGCCGCAAACATATCACTTTTAATTATTTTTATATGTATCTAAATGTATTTTCAGATAATTCAATACATTTTAATGTATTTCGGTATCACTTCTGAGTGAGATGCACGGCAAAGCCCATGAATTCGTCTTCAAAATACACCGGCCCCTTGCACGGGATTTCAAACTCAGGTATATTATACCCTTTTTTCCTGAAGTATGCTGCAGCTCGTCCGACAGAATTTGTATATATGCCGATGTGACCGAGCGTTCCGCGCGCCGGAGCTTTACATAGTTCTATCTTCCTCTGCGCTGTAAAAATCGGAAAATCTTCGTCCCAGTCAAATCCGAACATCTCGCCGAGCAGTCCGCTGCCCTTTTTTGAAAGAGAATCAGCGCCGCAATCACAGTTTATACCGAGATGCGCAAACTCCAGCCCCAGCATGCTCCTGACCGCTTCCGCGGTAAGCCGTCTGATCTCGTCCCAGTTTTTCGCTTCGATAAGCTCTTTCTTTACCATCCATGTGCCTCCGCAGGCAAGAACTTTCGGAAATTTTATATAGTCTGACAGGTTTTGCGAGTTTATTCCGCCTGTCGGTATAAAGCGAAGCTTCTGATATGGAGCGGACACCGCCTTAAGCTTGGACAGTCCGCCGTTTTGTTCCGCAGGAAAGAACTTGACGATCTCAAGTCCCATGCTCATCGCCTGTTCCATCTCGCCGGGAGTAGCCGTTCCCGGCATTATAGGCACGCCGCGGGAGAGAACATATTTTACTGTTTCGGGATTGAATCCGGGGGTAACAATGAACTCCGCTCCCGCCAAAACCGCGTCGTCCGCCTGATCCTGAGTAAGCACCGTTCCCGCCCCGACAAGCATATCGGGAAGCTCTCTTTTAATTCGGATGATCGCTTCCTTTGCGCACGGCGTTCTGAAAGTAATCTCCGCAGCCGGCAGTCCCCCCTCGCACAGCGCCCTTGCAAGAGGAACGGCGCTCTCCGGATCATCGATCGCGATAACCGGAAGAATTCCAATCTCGTATATCTTCTTTACCAAGTCTGAATAAGACACTTTTTTCTCCTTTGTGACCGTTATATATATCACTTTTTATTTAAGCAGCTCTGCCGCTCTTCAAATATTATAATCCTAAAAATTCTCTTGTCAACATTTTAAGAAAAAAATTGAAATTATATCTTGAAAAAACGGCATGAAGATGCTATGATTGTAAATACGTTTCCGGAAAAGACGGAAACGCTGACATCTCCTATTTGAAAGGATACGTATTATATATGAAAATGACATTTCGCTGGTTTGGAGAAAATAGCGACAGCGTAAAGCTTGAACAGATTAAACAGATTCCGGGCGCAACAGGGATAATGGGATTCCTTGACGATGAGGCGGCCGGTAATATATGGGCGGAGGACAAGATTGCCTCATATATAGAAAAGGTACATGCGGCCGGACTTGAGTGCGAAGTAATCGAGAGTGTCAATGTTCACGAGGATATAAAGCTCGGTCTTCCGTCAAGAGATAAATATATAGAAAATTACTGCACAACAATCAGAAACCTTGCAAAACACGGGGTAAAATGCATTGTTTATAATTTCATGCCCGTGCTTGACTGGCTCAGAACAGATCTTGCAAGGGAAAATCCCGACGGCTCTTCAAGTATGTACTATGACGAGGCCGAGCTTGAAGGACTTTCTCCGACAGATCTTGTCGGACGTACGACGGGAAAAAGCAACGGTTTTTCCCTGCCGGGCTGGGAACCTGATAGACTTGCGGACCTTGAAAAAATTCTCGCTCTTTACAGAAATATCGATGAGGAAAAGCTTCTTGAAAATTATAAATATTTTCTTGACGGAATAATTCCTGTCTGCGAGGAATGCGGAGTTATTATGGCATGCCATCCGGATGATCCGGCATGGCCGGTATTCGGGCTTCCAAGGATCGCGAATTCAGCGAAGGATTTTGACAGGATCACCGCGCTTTATGACAGCCCTGCAAATGCGATCTGCCTTTGTACAGGTTCTCTTGGCACCAATCCCAAAAACGATATTCCGGAGATGATCCGTCATTTCGGAAAAATGGGACGAATCGGGTGCCTACACGTAAGAAATCTTAAACATCTCGGCTCTGACAGGGTTTTCCGCGAATCCAGTCATTTTTCTTCGGACGGAGATCTTGATATGTATGAGATCATGCTGGCGGTATACGAGAGCTGTCCCGATACTTATATCCGCCCCGATCACGGAAGAATGATCTGGGGAGAAGTTGGACGTCCCGGATACGGGCTCTATGATAGGGCACTCGGCGCGTGCTATCTGAGCGGTATTTGGGAAGCCATAGCCAAAGGTTCGGACAAAAGCCGCTGACGCGCCGCCGCAGTCGCCCCGTGACACAAAAGCAAAAATCAGGCTGCGGCATTCTGAAAGAAACAAAAAACATTTTCCGCTGAATGCTAACGCCTGAAAAGGAAGTATTTTGAAAAAGCAATACAACACCGGTAAGTAGTTACACTGCCTCTTGGGATTTTGTGTGATAAAATCCAATGCCCTCCAAAATTGCGGACGGCCATTTAAATATGTGATGCAATGAATTTGTTAAAGCTAAATTTTAGCATATAAATGAGGAAAAGTCATGAGCAGAAAACAACTATTAACACGTTGGTGCAGGTTATCAAAGGAATCTATTGTTCACATTGTAACGGATGATTTACAGTATCAAATTGCAAAAGCTATTGAAAACAGTATAAATAACAAATGTAAAATTATCGATTATTCCGAATATGATAGTCTATTTGAAAAAATCAGCCAATTATCAGAAAATGATTTACTAATAGTCCTTCTGTCTTTAAAAACGTATATGGAAGCCGGAGCAAATAAACGGTTTTCGCCTTTTGAAAAGCCAGTAAAAACAATGGCAAAATATATTTTTATAAGGCTTGATATTACCGAGGAATCGCTCTTTCAGGGACTTTCCACGCCTAAAAATTTGGTATACTCCAAAATAAGTGAAATGAACCTATTTAATCCTCAAAACATGCTAAGTGTAAAAAACAGCTCAGGAACAAATATTACACTAAAGATTGGTTCTTTTAACACCTGCTCTCATGAAGTAACAAAAAATTGTGATTACGCTTTTCTTCCTCCGTCGGAAACTTCAGCAGATGTGATAGAAGGCACAGCAAACGGTGAGATCGTTGTGGATGTGACCGTAGGACAGTTTTATTATTATGGCAGGCTGTTAAATGAATTCGGACTTGTTAATTCTCCTATTAAAATTATAATTCGTAACGGATATGTGACTGATATTTTAGGAGAAAGTATGGCCAAGGAATTGAAAGAACTATTATTTAGCTTGCCAAAAGAGTGTCGAAAGCTTGTTGAAATAGGGCAAGGACTTTCTAAAATGACCCCAACCGGTATCATTGGAGTTGATGAAAGTATCATTGATACTTGCCACTTTGGGATTGGAGACGCGGAAAAATGCGGATTGCATTTAGATGTTGTAGTCTCTAAACCGCTCATTCAAGAATATAAATGATACAGAGATACAGAAATGTTTAAATTCCAATTTAAATAAAATCAATCTGAAACGAGCGATGGCAGTTGCCATCGCTCGTTTCAGATTGGAAAACTTCCTTATTAAAATGCACCAAATGACAGAGCCTGTTTTTTATGCATCGTATATTTTTTTCGCAGTTTTTCACGCTGCACCGCGACCGCACAAGTTTTCATAGTTCTTCACGCTGTACCGCAAGTCTGCACGAGATTTTCACAATTTCCTGCGCTGCTCCGCGGTCCATATTTAATGTCTACTGAATAAACCGCAAAACGGCATAAATAGTGACTTTAGCGG
>CAJLCI010000032.1 GCA_905205065.1 uncultured Eubacteriales bacterium
TCTCCGACCGGTACGGAAACAACGCGCCCGGTTCTGCGAACTGTCGTACCCTCTCTTATTTCATTTTTATCTGAAAGCACGGCAACAGAAACAGTTTCGTTTTCAAGATTCTGCGCCATACCGAAGCTTCCGTCGTCAAATTCGAGAAGCTCACCCGCCATACAGTCACGGAGACCGTACACGCGTGCAATTCCATCGCCGACAAGAATTACATTTCCCGTCTCGGACATCTCGATTCTGCTGCGGTAATTCTTTATCTGCTCTTTTATAATACTGCTTATCTCATCAGATCTTGCGTTCATTTTTCAGGATCATTCCTTTCATGCAAAAGCCCTCTATAGGAGCAAGAAGCCCTTCACGAGTCTATCGCTTCCTTAATTTCCTGCAATCGTTTTTTGAGACTGCCGTCAAACAGCTTGTCATCCATTTTAACAACAATACCGCCTATAAGCTCCGTATCAACCGAAAAATTCATATCTACAGAATGACCGCTGAGCTTTTCAAGCCTTTTCTTTAATTCAGCTTTCTGAGCCTCGGTAAGCTCCGCAGCGCTCGTCACAAATGCGGTACTTCGCTTTTCCGCCTCCCGCAGAAGCCTGTCATATTCCCTCCGGCAGCCCTCAAAGCTTCCGATACGCCTCCGCTCACAAAGAAGCGAAAGAAACGAAAGTACATATTCCGGAACAAATTCCCCGACGGCCTGTTCAAGAGCATTAACCCGTTCTCTGCCGGAAACAGAAGGAGACGACAAAAATTCTGCATACTCCGGATTTTCGGAAAAAACTTCGCTGACCTGCGCCAGTGATTCGGAAAATTTCCTCTCGCAGCCGTTTTCCGCCGCAAGCGCAAACAGAGCGGCAGCATATTCCTTTTCGATCTGAGCCATAGCTATGACAACCATTCCTTTCCGATACTCTGCGATTGTTCCGGGCTTATTCAGAGTAAAAAATCACAAACATTTGTTCAAAAGCAATACTCTCATGCTCTACTGTTTTACTTTCCCTGATTTCTCAGAAATCAACAGCGGCAGACAAACCCCACCGTTTTACTTTTCATCCTTACCGGCTCCTACACCGGCTATAAAAGAATCTATAAGAGCACGGTGATCGTCTTCGGTAATTTCGCGTTCAAGCAATTTTTCGGTCAGTAGAGCCGAAACGTCTACAATTTCATGCTTAATTTCATCCTCTGCCTTGCGCCGTCTTAGCTCGGCTTCACCCTCAGCGGCCCGAATTATCCCATCCGCTCTCTCCCGCGCTTCGCTTATAATTTCATTTTCACGATTCGCAGCGTTCGTCTCGGCTTCTTTTATGATGCTGTCCGCCTCGGTTTTGGACAGTTCAAGTCTTTTTGCCCATTCCGATTTATCAGCTTCCGCCTTTTCTCTGGCTTCCTCCGCCGCACTGTAGCTCTCGTCAATCGCGGCGCGCCGCTGAGCCATAACTTTCTTAACTGGAGCATACAAAAATTTTTTTAGTATAAGAAACAAAATTAAAAGATTGCAAAGAGAAATAAGTATATGCCATATATTGACCGATATGACTTCAAGATTCTGCATTTTAAATTCCAAGCCTTTCTAACGTGAAACAGCCGATCCTCCGGCCGGACAGAACATTTTTTCATGCTGATCACCGCGCTTTCAGGGCGTACAAATATATTAAATACCTGAAAATTCAGATACATAGAATATATTCCGACGTCAGACAGCAAAGCGATTGTTTATGCTATTGCATTCATGAGAATATCGACAAAACGTCCGGGCGCAAGGAATATAAGAAGAATCGCAATAACAAGAGCGTAAAGACCTGTCGTTTCCGCAATCGCGCATCCCATCAGCATAGTCGTCGTTACCGCGCCTTGGCTCTCAGGCTGTCTGCCTATAGCCTCGCAGGCCTTTGCAACAGCGTTTCCCTCTCCGATTCCGGGGCCTATACCAGCAATCATCGCCATACCTGCGCCGAGAGCGCATCCTCCGAGAATAATACCTATAGCAAGCTCTAACATCATTTAATCCTCCGTTTGATTTTGATTGTCTTTTTATAATTTATCAATATCAGCGCGGTCTCAGTCCCGGGCTGTTACTGCCTTTTTACTCTTTTTTGACTCTCCGGCCAGCTTCTTTTTATAATCTTCCGCGGGAAATCCGTTCGATATATAAAGCATTGTAAGCATCGCAAAAATATATGCCTGCAGGCATCCGCTGAATATGTCGAAATACACCGACAAGACAGCCGGAATTCCTATTCTGAAAATCGGAAAATCCGCCAGTATGCCCGGAAGATTTCCAAGAAGCATCGACGAAAGCCCTCCGAGCGCGGCAGCGACAAGAACCGAAATTACCGAACCGGAAAGCACGTTTCCGTAATGACGAAACGCCATTGATACCGGCGTCGCAACCTCGCTTATAACATTAAGAGGAGTCAACAGAGCGGGCTGCGCAAAACTCTTGAGATAATGCCCGACACCGCATTTCATTTTGTAATGCGTTATCAGAATAAACACCAAAAGCGCCCATCCAGCGACAATATTCATATCTGACGTAGGCGGATAAAGACCGAAGAGCGATAAAAGACTTGAAAATGCCGACAGCGCCATAATAGCCGCTATAAATGGGGCAAATCCGTTAAAAAGCTCTCCCATATTTGTCTTTACAAGCGATTCTGTTTTTTCTACTATAAACTCCGCAATATGCTGTCTTCGGGTTTCCGCCTTCTCGGTGAGACCGTGCGTTAAATACAGGCAAAGAAAAAATACAGATATTATCACAAGAGCCGAATTTACCTGAGATTCCGTAATCGGCAGCGGCTGGAGCGGGGTATTCAGCGTAAAATAGATCTGCGCCCCTGCGATTTTGATACCGTCAGACTCTGCCGTCGTCAATATATAAATTATGATACCGCATACAATAGGTAATATAGTAAGCACGAGTAAAAGTATATCCGTTATAATAAAACGGCGGTTCTTAGTTTTCATCTTTTCGGTCATCCCTTTCGATCTCCTGCCACCCCACCAGCAGCAAAATTCAGTAAGGCAGAACAGCGGTGACGGTTCCGCTGTCACTACTGCAAAGCTTAAAACTCAAAGTTTAAAGCTCAAAGTTCTAAACTCAAAGTTTAAAGCTCTAAACTTAAAGCTTAAAGCTCTAAACCCAAAACTCGAAGCTCTAAACTTAAAGCTTAAAGCTCTAAATCCAAAACACAAGCATAAAACTCAAAACTTAAAACTCAAAATTTCTTGAAAAGCGGACGGATCATCACCGCAATTCTCGGAAAAAACAACGGAAGAAGTGCAGTAACGGTATTAAAACAGGGAAGCAAAACTCCGAGCGCCGCCGCGACAAACAGCATAAGTAGTCGAAGATTCTGCGACAGTCTTACAGCAGTCTTAGCACTTTTTTCATCTTTTGAGAGTGCGTTCTGCACAGTAATTCCCATAAGCAGAAAATTCAAAACTGCCGCGCACCCACTCAGCAGATTTCCAAGCAGCACGGTATAATCCCATTTACCGATTATCAGGAAAACAAGTTCTGTCACCGCGCTGAAAAAAATTACGGCAAGTGCTATAAACTTTGTCTCGTGTACAACGGTGCTGTCTATTTTTTTCATAAAAATAACCATGCCTTTCCCGCGAGAAAAATGCGGAGAGGTAAAAAATTGTCCGTTTTAATTGGCTTTATTTCCTGTAAAAACGAGGTAAGTATACCATGTTTTTTTTTATTCCGAAACAATATTTTATGTCGATTTTGTAAACAATCTCGCGATTGGATTACGCCACCGAGAGACTGTCTTTTTTTACATAAATATGTCTGTATTTCTTATAACTTCCCGATTTGTTTTACCCCACCGTTTATCATCCGCTGCCGCGGAGACCATGGTTCTAAAATGTCTAAAAACATTCTAAGTATACGGGAAATACTTTCCTTTGAAAACAGTCAGTACCTCTGCAGTGTCTAATAATCAGTCAGCCAAAAGTCATTTGACTAAAAAAGGACTGTCTATAAATGATTTTAACCATTTTTGACAATCCTATTAAACATTATTTATTGGTTATAATGCCCTCCGCCGCAAGAAGCTCGGCTCCGAGAACCGCACCTCCTGCCGCTCCACGAAGTGTATTGTGAGAAAGTCCGACAAACCTCCAGTCAAAGCTGTTGTCACCGCGAAGCCTTCCTGCGGTGATACCCATTCCTCCGCATATATCGCGGTCAAGCCGTGTCTGAGGACGATTATCCTCCTCCATATATGTAATAAACTGCTCCGGCGCATGCGGAAGTCCGAGAATCTGCGGCTTTCCACGGAATTCTTTCCAGCGCGCGAGAATTTCTTCTCTCTCCGGCTTCTTCTCAAAGGAAGCAAAGACAGCTGCAAGATGACCGTCCGATACAGGAACACGGATACACTGAGCCGAAATTACAGGAGCTTCTCTCTTTACTATTCTTCCGTTATCAATATGTCCCCAAATCTTAAGAGGCTCCTGCTCGCTCTTTTCCTCTTCTCCCCCGATAAAAGGAATGATATTATCCTGCATTTCAGGCCATTCTCTGAAAGTTTTTCCGGCGCCTGATATCGCCTGATACGTCGTCACCGTAACAACCGTAGGCTTGAAGTCAAGCAAGGGCGTAAGCAAAGGCGTATAGCTCTGAATCGAGCAATTTGGTTTTGTAACGATGAATCCGCGCTTTGTTCCGAGACGCTTTTTCTGATATTCAATTATATCAAGATGCGAATCATTTATCTCAGGCATAAGCATCGGAACATCTTCTGTCATTCTGTTGGCCGAATTACATGAAAAGACAGGTGTCTCGGCACGCGCGTATGAATCCTCCATCGCAAGGATTTCACTTTTATCCATATTTACGGCACAGAATACAAAATCCGCTTTTTCCGACACCTCTTTTACATTCGCAGCGTCGTCTATTTTCATGGTCTTCACATACTCCGGCATAGGAGCGGAAAGCTTCCAGCGCGTTCCGACAACCTCACCGTATGTTCTTCCGGCCGAACGTGCGCTTGCAGCAAGCACGCTGACATCAAAGTACGGATGATTATCGAGAAGCGTAATGAGACGCTGGCCGACCATTCCGGTAGCTCCGATAATTCCGACTTTCAGTTTATTTTTCAGTTCAAACATAATAATTACCATGCCTTTCTTTGCATCTGTTACTGCTTAACTCCGGTCTTGTTTTCCGGCTTATATCCGTCCTTAAGCGGAACAATGCGGTTATAGGTATTCTCAAGCCGGCTGTCCTTTGTAAAATATCCGACCCGTACAAACTGCATAGCCTCACCCGGCTTCGCATCAGCTACAGCCGGCTCCGCTTTGCACCCGCGGAGTATCTGCGCGGAGTCGGGATTTACAAACTCAAGAATATCCTCCGCCTCATGATCCGATGTTGTATAAGACGCAATATCCGGAATTGTAAACAAACGGTCGTACATTATTACGTCAAAGTCTATACAGTCACCGGCGGATACCCAGTGAATCGTACCTTTTATTTTCCGCCCGTCGGACGGCGTACCGCAGCCGGTTTCAAGATCTGCGGTACAGTGCAGCTCCTTTATGATGCCGTCGCTGTTTTTTACAATCTCATCACAGCGCACGATATATGCACCCATCAGCCTTACTTCTCCGCCCGGCTTCATACGGAAAAACTTAGGCGGAGGAGTTTCTGCAAAATCCGCTTTTTCAATATACAGTTCTCTGGTAAACGGAAGCTCACGGTATCCGAGCTCAGGCTTCGAGGGATGATTAGGAAGCTTAAAATACTCTGTTTTTCCCTCCGGATAATTGGTGATAACCACCTTTAAAGGTTCTGTTACACAGACTCTCCGCGGGGCAGTCTCTCCAAGCTCCTCCCGCAGACAGTAATCAAGCAGCTCTGCCGCCGCCGTCGTATCCGTCGCCGAAACTCCGGCGCGCCTTACAAAATCAAAAATTGACGCCGCCGTATATCCTCTTCGGCGAAGTCCGGAAATTGTCGGCATCCTCGGATCATCCCACCCATCGACAACACCGCGCTCAACAAGAAACCGCAGAAAGCGTTTGCTCATAACAGTATATGTCACATTCATACGCCCGAATTCACGCTGCTTCGGTTTTTGTTCAAATCCGCAATGCTCGACAACCCAGTCATAAAGAGACCGGTGATTTCTGAATTCACTTGAGCACAGAGAATAGGTAATACCCTCAAGTGCATCCTGAATGGGATGAGCAAAATCATACATGGGGTAAATACACCATTTGCTGCCCTGCCGATGGTGATTTATATGTCTTATACGGTATATCACAGGATCGCGCAAGTAAGAGTTATCCGAATCCGGATCTATTTTCGCCCGGAGAGTACGCGCTCCGTCTGAAAATTCCCCGTTTTTCATTCTCTCAAACAAGTCAAGGTTTTCATCGACAGACCTGCTGCGGTACGGAGAAACAATTCCCTTGTCCGAAAAATCATCGGCATTGCCGCGGTATTCAGCAAGATCCTCCTTTGAAAGATCGCAGACGTAAGCGTCGCCGTTCTTTATAAGCTTTACGGCAAATTCATAGCATTTATCAAAATAATCAGATCCGTAGAAAACCCCGCCCGTAGGTTCGGCGCCAAGCCAGCACAAATCTTCATATATAGAGCGGACATACTCAGCGCTTTCCTTCATAGGATTTGTATCGTCATAACGGAGATTAAAAAGTCCTCCGTATTTTTCGGCAGTATTGCTGTTAATCCATATGGCTTTTGCGCTTCCGATATGAAGATAGCCGTTCGGCTCCGGAGGAAAACGGGTGTGAACACTGACATCCGCTCCGTTTCTTCTGTCCTCGTCGATTATATCGTGAATAAAATTAGATGTTTCACCGCCGCTGTTTTTGTCAGAATATACTTCTTTTTCCGCCATTATCGTTATGACCATACCTTTCGTAGATAATCAGACAATATGAATATGAAATATTTTTTCAGATTTATATATCCAAGTATTTAAATATCCGATTATTTGATTATTAAAATATCAAAACCTGCCGGCAGCCGCCTTTACACGGCTGACAACTCTCTCGATTCCGAGAATCTGCATTACCTCGTACATATCCGGTGAATTGAGTCTTCCTGTCACAGCGACGCGGATAAACATACTTACATCGGCAACGCTTCCTTTAAATGCGGACGGATTCTGCCTGTACGCCTTCATATCCGATGCATAACCGTATTTATCCGCTATAGCTTTTATCCCTGAAAACCATTCGCCTGAATCATTCTCGGCATTATATGAAGCTGCAAAGTCAAGAAGGATATTCTTAATATCCGCAGGATCGAAGCCGTCCGGAATTTCATCCTCCACTTTAAAAAGCTCGTCATAGAAAAATCCCATATAAGGCTTTACGTCAGTCCATACGGCAATATCCTTGCGAGGCTTCTTTCCGCCGCGTCCGATTCGGAGTATACGCTTCGCGTACTCCGGATCTCTCTCAAGCAAAACAGCAAAATCTCTTTCGTATCGTCTTGCCCACGCAAGAACGCTGTCATAGACCTTTTCCGCACTCATAGCGGCGATAGTATTTTTGCTTACATCCGTCAGTTTATCCATATCCAAAAGACATCCCGACGTACTCATTTTTTTAATTGAAAACGGAAACTTTTCAAAAGGCTCCGCTGGATTAGCATTTCTCCACTCCTCATAATTTGAGTTCAGAAGCGTCATCACATATTCAGTCAGCGCCTCCGGAACATATCCGTTCGCGTCATACCACCTCATGTCTACGCCGTGATCGCGCTTTGAAAGCTTCTTTTTTGAGTTTCCCTCCAGTTTCATCAACTGCGAAATATGCAGATATTTAGGAAGTCTGAATCCGAGAGCTGAAAAAAGCTGAATATGAAAAGGCAATGATGAAAGCCATTCCTCGCCGCGGACAACATGCGTCGTTCTCATCAGATGGTCGTCCACCGCATGCGCGAAATGATATGTCGGAATACCGTCGCTTTTAAGAAGTACATGATCACGGTCGTTCTCGGTGATTTCAACCTGTCCCTTGACAAGATCAGAAAATTTCATCTTATGTTCAGGATTGCCGTTTGAGCGGAAGCGCAGAACAAACTTTTCTCCGGCAGACAGCCGTTCCTCAATTTTTTCAATCGGCGCATCACGCCAAACAGCCCATTTTCCGTAATATCCCGGATCAGCCTTCTCCGCCTCCTGTTCGGCACGAATTGCAGATAGCTCATCCTCCGTACAGAAGCATGGATATGCGAATCCGCGCTTTACCAAATCCTTAGCAAACACATGATAAATCGGCTTTCTCAAGCTCTGTCTGTACGGCCCGTAAACGCCGTTATCACCGCCGCCTGCCGTCGCCCCCTCGTCAAAAACGATTCCATAGCTTTCAAGCGTATTTATCAGATTTTCCTCGGCGCCCTCAACCTCGCGTTTAGAGTCTGTATCTTCGATCCTCAGCAGAAACACTCCACCGCTCTGATGAGCAAGCCGTTCCGAAACTCTTGTAGGAAACAGCCCTCCGAAATGAACAAATCCGGTCGGGCTCGGCGCAAATCTGGTCACCTTTGCATCCTCAGGAAGATTTCTCGGAGGATATTTCTCCTCCATATCCTGAACAGTCATGACAACATCCGGAAAAAGAATTTCCGCCAGTCTTTCATAATATATATTATTTATATCCATAACGCAATTCCTTTCAAAAGGTAAAGTCTGACTGACCTGCACCGAACTAAAACAGACGGTTAATTCAGGCATATAAGACAGCCGACTAATTAAGATAAAGATTTGCCCCGCGTTCACGGTCAAGATTTGTTGAAGGACCATGTCCGGGATACACTCTGCGATCACCCTCAAGCTCCGAAAGAGCTTTAAGCGAGCCGAGCAGCGTCATAAAATCTCCCCCCGGAAGATCATATCTGCCTATGCTGCCGCGAAACAGCGTGTCTCCGCTTATAATATCGGAACCGCAGAGAAAACAAACCGATCCAGGCGTATGACCCGGCGTATGCATAACTTTTACCGTCTCTCCCGCAATTTCAAGCTCATCCCCGTCTCTTATCAGGCGATCAGCCGGATTTATCTTCAAGTTTTCAGATGAAAAGACCGACATGCAGTTAAGATCGTTGTCGGTCAGAAAATCACTGTCGGCCTCATGAACAAAAACCGGCGCTCCGGTCTCCGCTCTGACTTCTTCAAGCGCCATAATATGATCAAAGTGGGCATGAGTCAAAAGTATATGCGTACATTTCAGATTCTTTTCTTCAAGCTTCGCAATGATTTTGCCGGCCTCGGCTCCGGGATCCACAACAGCGCATTCACCGGAATCGCCGCCGATAAGAAAATAACAGTTGGTCCCCATTGAGCCTACAATAAATTTCTGTATCTTCAAAAACGCTCCTTACCCTCTGTAAGCAACAGCTGACAGAGCACTATATCCTGAGTAATGTTAAAAATAGCTGCAGTTGAATGACGGGGTCAAGCCCCTTATTGAATAAATAGTATATCATAAAAATCTCCGAATGTCTATACAATATTTTTGATTTCTATTGCAATTACTAAAAAAAAATGGTATAATCAAAAAAATGATACATGAGGATTTATCGGAAGAAAGGTCTTTTATGCACATTTTTCAGAAAATAATTAAAAGCTTCAGAAAGCTTCGCACCGGGATTGAAAACAGACCGCTTTTGACGCGTATTATTTCACTCTTTATCGTGACTGTCATTTTTATCCTCGGTATTAAAGCATTTGTCGAAGCAGGAGCTCTCATAGAAAATTCAGGCTCTGAAAGCAAATCAGGCGCATATGATGTGGATCTTCTCTATTATAATACCCTCTCTCTAAAGCAAAAGAATCTGTACGCTGCAATCGCAGACGCGGCCGCTGTCTGCGCAGAATACTCCGACAGTCTTCCTTACTCATACGAAAGAGATGACATCGAGCTCGTAAACAGATTTCTCAAGGCTGAAAATCCCGGCTTGTTCTATGTTGACTTCGACGGTATCCAGATCAAGGTTTCATCTCACCGAAGCATGGTTAAAATGGCATACTTTGCATCGCCGGATAAAATCGACGTCATGAAGACCGAGCTTGACGAAAAGACAAAGGAAATAACGGACGGGATGAAAACCACCGGACAATTTTCCGAAGATATTGAAAAAGAGCTTTTCCTGCACGACGCACTTATAGGTGCATGCAGAATAAAACAGGACACAGGTGAAAAAGCCGGGCTTTTCGGAACCGCATACGGGGCGCTGGTACTCGGAGAAGCGTACAGCGATGGTTATGCTCAGGCATTTCAGCTTCTTTTGTCAGAAAGCGGAATATACAGTGCCCTTGTCAGCGGAAAAACAGTTCCGGAATCATCTGAGGATGAATCATGGCCGATTTACTGGAATCTTGTTCATGCAGACGGCTCGTATTATTATACTAACGTATTCCGCGACGATCCGGAAATTCAGGACGATCCTTCGTTTGCATTTCATACTTACTTTAACCTTGATTATGAAGAAATCTCCGAAAGCCATACTCCGACGGACGGCACGCTAATTCCTCTCTCAGACAACGAGTTCAATTACTATAAAGAGGCCGGACTGACAGCAGACAGCGGTGAAAAGCTTACTGCGCTGTTTGAAAAACTGATAGAGGATGCTGTTTCGCGCGAAACACGGTACGGAGAATTATATACGGAATTTTCTCCGCTGTCAGACACGGTATACAATTCAATGCTGTCAGCTATCCGCTCAGTTAATAGCAGGATGGCGGAATCCGGTGCGGAAAGCGGCAAAAAAATTATCGAGGTTGCTGATATAACCAAAATTTCAGCATTTTCGGACGCTGTTCTGTTCAAGCTCTATTTCGCGGAAAATTAATCTGCATCCGAGACGGTAAAATAACTGTTATCCGTAACTTTTCCGAAAATCCAAAAATTCGAAAATTCGAAAACTTGAAAACTTGAAAACTTGAAAATCAGTATTAAACGCGATAATAGTAATTCAGTATTGAATAAAAACTCTTCATTCAGATATTTCTGTACAGACATTTTAGAACAGATATTTTCAAAAAAGAAAGGACATTTTTAAGATGGTTAATGTAGCAATTCTCGGTTACGGCACAGTAGGAAACGGCACAGCTCAGGTTCTTACCGGTAACCTTGAAAATCTTGAAAAAAGACTCGGTCAAAGAATAAACATAAAATATATACTTGATCTGCGTGAGTTTCCAGACGATCCGCTCGGAGACCGCGTTATTCATGATTTTAAAATAATTGAAAATGATCCCGATGTTTCAATAGTGGCAGAAATGCTCGGAGGCGCTCATCCGGCATATGATTTTTCAGCCGCGGCTCTACGTGCAGGAAAAAGCGTAGTAACATCAAATAAAGAGGTAGTGGAAAAATTCGGAGATGAGCTTCTCAGACTCGCCGAGGAAAATCATGTCAGATACCGCTTTGAAGCAAGCGTAGGAGGCGGTATTCCTGTAATATCCCCACTTATGCACTCCATCGTAACTTCAAATAAAGTAACTGAAATTAACGCTATTCTGAACGGAACAACAAATTATATTCTCTCTCGTATGGGCAAGGAAAATATTGATTATGAAACCGCCCTTAAGGACGCACAGAAACTGGGCTATGCGGAAGCAAATCCGAGCGCGGATGTGGACGGCTTTGACTCCTGCAGAAAAATCTGCATTCTTGCCGCTATCGCATTCGGAAAGCTTATCCCTATGGAAAAGGTTAAAACCCGTGGAATACGCGATATAACGCCGGAGCATATAAAAAACGCAGAAAGAAACGGTTCCCGCATACGTCTTATCGGGCGCGCTGTTTTGCTCGACAGCGGAAAAATTCATCTTGAAGTCGCGCCGTATGCAGTAAAAAATGAAAACCCGCTTTCGGGAGTGGACGATGTTTTCAACGCTATTCTTATTCACGGAAATTATTCCGATGATATTATGCTTTACGGCAAAGGCGCAGGAAAGTTCCCTACTGCAAGCGCCGTTGTCTCGGATATTGCTGATATCATAGCGCGCGGCAACAGTTTTGCACCGGATGAAGCACTTAACTTTAGCCGGGCACCGGAAGCGTATGAAGAAAAACTCCCCGAGAAGCTTATAAAGGAAACCGCCGCTGTTCTCGGCAACCCTGTTTTCGAAAGCTGAAACTGACTGAATAGGAAATAAAAAATAAAAAGAGCCTGCAAAGGGTCGGGACTTCAAAGCCAAAGCATATCGCTTTTGAAGTTGAAGTTCTCCGTCTTCGCGGGCTCAATTTTTTCGTAAGTCATATTTTTTACCAACGGAACGATTTTATGTCATGGCTGTGACTTTTTGTAATCGGTCATGACTTTGCACCGATAATTAATACTTTTAGCCAGTGGTATGGCTGATCGTCGGCAGCCATGGCTTTCCACCAGCAATTACGACTCCTCGCCCTCGCCGGTGACTTTGGACTTTAGCAGTCAATTGCAGATTTTTAAAATCGGTCACAGCTTTGCGCCGGAGATTATAGCTCTTGCCGGAAGTCAAGGCTGTTTTTCTGCTCTGAATTCAGCCCGCTCCAAACCCGCATTACAGCCGCCTGAGTTTTACCGTCAGGAACCTCCCCGTTCATAATCATAGACACAAGCTCTTCAAGTGGCATAAGCCCGACATTCAGAAACTCGTCGTCATCAAGACTGCGCTCGCCGTAATGAAGAGATTTTGCCAAATACATATGTATAACCTCATCGGAATACGCGCAGCTTGGATAAAAAGGCCCAAGATATTCATATTCGTCAGCCGTTATGCCCGTCTCTTCAAGCAGTTCACGCTTGGCAGCATGAAGAGGATTCTCTCCTTTTTCGTCAAGCTTTCCGGCAGGAATCTCTGTTACAACACGTCCAACCGGATACCGGTACTGTTGTTCGACCACAATGTTTCCTTTACCGTCAAGAGCTACAACGCAGACGGCTCCGACGTGTTTTATATATTCGCGCCCTGACTCGATGCCGTTCGGAAGCATAACTGTATCCTTGTATACATGAAGAAGATGTCCGTCATACACGCTCTCCGACGACAGAGTTTTTTCATTCAAATCGGTATCTCTGAAAAGCCCCATAAAGCTTTAGTACCCATATCCTTGAAAGCAAGGAATTCCTTTCTCTCGATTCTATTGATTCTATATTTCAATTCTTATCTTGTATTATTATATCAGATTTTTAAAATCAATATAAAAATACGTATTAAATACAATTTTTTAATCCGATTTTAATTCTCTTTTTTCTGATATCTCTCAGCCTCAGCCACGGCAAGCCTGTCACAGCGTTCGTTATAGCTATGTCCGGCATGTCCCTTTACCCAAATAAAAGTAACTTTATGTATTTCCAAAAGTTCAAGCAGCTTCTGCCACAAGTCCTTATTCAACGCCGGTTTTTTGTCGGCTTTCACCCATCCGCGCGACTTCCATGAACGTGCCCATCCCAAATTAACGGCATCAACAAGATATTTGGAATCCGAGTACAAAGTAACCTCACATGGTTCTTTAAGAGCACCGAGACCGGAAATTGCTCCGATAAGCTCCATACGGTTATTCGTAGTTGCCGCTTCACCTCCCGACAACTCCTTCTCCGCACCGCCGTACACAATAACCGCGCTCCATCCACCGGGACCGGGGTTTCCTTTACAGGCTCCGTCTGTATATATTTCCACGTGTTTCATACATTTTCTTCCTCACTCCCGATAAGCTAATTTTAAACAAATCTGTTTTAAGTATTGAAAAAATTCAATAAGAGAAAAGTCCCGTCATAAGGTGTTACCGCGACGGAAACCCCGCCGACGGAAAAAATTGGCGGAAACCGTTACCTACAAAGCCGAATGTCTTTACAGCTAAATATCTTTGCAGCCAAATGTCTTTGCAGCCAAATGCCTTTGCAGCCGAATATCTTTACAGCCAGACGCCTTTACACGCGAACGTCAGTAACGAAAAAGCCCTTACACATAAATGTCTTTGAACGCAAACGCTATTTCATGTGAATATCTCTAAATGCGAACGCCATTACATATGAATGTCTCTAAACGCAAACGTCCTCATACATGAATGACTTTGCAGTCAAACATCTTTACAGTCAAACGTCTTATAAACGGCGGCGTTCTCTTTTTAGTTATAAATCCTCAACAAAATGATTATCGTACATATTCCAATACTTTTTATATACAAAATCATCGCTTTCATTAAAATTGAGCTGATACATTCTGAAAAGAACAGGAAAATCTTTAGGCTGCCACTGTTCCTCGTATGTATAGCAATATTTCATACCACAGGCTTTCATAACATTTCCGCTTCTCGGATTATTTATGTCGTGTGTTGCAGTAATATACGGCAGCCCGTCTTTTCTAACTTGCTCGACAACAGCTTTACCTGCTTCTGTGGCAATTCCCATATGCCAGAATTCCTTTCGCAGGCCATATCCGAAGTCGTGGTGATCCTCCATGTCCACCTTAATATAACCAATAGGAAAATTATCCCCTTTAAGACAGATTGCATAAGCGTATGCCTGAGCCTGTGCATATTTTGAAGCAAACCTCTCCTCGTAAAATATTTTGCTTTCCTCAAAATTCTTAACAGGATACCAAGGAAGAAATTTGTTAACCTCTTTATCTTTAAGAATTAAGAAGAGCGCCTCTGTATCGTTCTCGGCGAACTTTCTCAAAATCAAACGTTCAGTTTCAAGCAGAGGTGTATTCATAATGCTTTTCCTTTCGAAAAATTTATCATAATTCAAATGATAATTTCTTCTGAAGTATGTATTATTTATAATAGCACAAACAGCTCAAAAATGCAACTCTCCGCACCGCATTGCTTTTGAAAATCATTGCTCCTGAAAAGTTAATCAAAAAGATTTACTTATTTGTGTTTGATTTTTTATTCTAATTTCTTTTTCTATGTTGATAAATTAAAAAGATAGTATATAATATATATAACAGTTTCAATACATAAACAAGCTAAAGAAAAGAGGTATAAAAATGGATGATATTTTTGAATTAGTAAAGTCAAGACATTCTGTAAGAAGTTACACAGACAAGCCAATAGACGGAAACGTAAAAGAGGAATTAGAAAATATTATTGAAAAATGCAATAATGCGGGAAAACTTAATATTAAATTGTTTTTAAATGAACCAAAAGCATTTGATACATTTATGGCACACTACGGAAAATTTAATAACGTTAAAAACTATATTGTTCTAAAAGGAGACAAGTCAAAAAATTTAGAAGAAAGGTGCGGTTATTTTGGTCAGGAAATAGTTATGAAAGCGCAAGAATTAGGACTGAATACCTGCTGGGTAGCTATGACTTACGGAAAAAGAAAAGTACCGTATAAACTTTCTGCAAAAGAGAAAATTGTATGTACTTTAGCAATAGGTTACGGAACTGAGAATGGAGTAAATCACAATATAAAAACATTTGAGGATGTATCTATAACGAAAGAAAATTTTCCGGATTGGTATAAAAAAGGGATAGAATTCGCATTATTAGCCCCTACAGCCATGAACCAACAAAAATTCAGCTTTGAATTAACGAAAGAAAATAAGGTAAAGGCAGAAGCGAAAAAAGGATTTTATACGAAGGTTGATTTGGGAATTGCAAAGTATAATTTTGAGTTAGGCGCGGAAAAAGAAAATTTTGAATGGGCAAATTAATTTCTATACAAATTACTAAACGCCTTTTGTAATTTTGTTTTTCGGTCACTACGGTCTGTATAACATACTTTACAAAATATTATTTTTGTGCTATACTTTGGAATAATACGCAAAATAAGGCTGACATCTGAGTCTGACTCAGGTATTGCCCCGCTGAACATGAAAGGTATCAGGATAGATTCAGACATGAGTGAAATCAAAAGCACAGAAAACCAGATTCCGAACAAAAGAATCAACATACGCGGGATTCCGTTTGACAGTGTAAGCTATAATGAAGCGGTTGAAAAATGCATGGACTTCGTACGGCATCCAAAAGGCGGAGGCAGCGCAGCAATCCTCCACACGCCTAACTCTGAAATCGTTCAGCTATGTATTGACCAGAACAAATATTATGAGATAATCGGCGGAGCCGATATAATCATTCCGGACGGCGTAGGTATAATACTGGCTTCCAAAATTCTCGGTACACCGCTGACAAAAGGCAAAGTGGCAGGTGTTGAAGTGGCAGACGGAATTCTGAAGGAGGCGGCAAAGGAAGGCTACAGCGTTTTCTTTTATGGCGGAAAACCTAAAAATGAAGAATCTGACGCAATAGCAGATATTGCCGCCTCGAAAGCCGCTGAAAAATATCCCGGACTTAAAATCGCCGGCACCTGCGACGGATATATAAAAGACGAGGCCGCCGTCATTTCCCGAATTCATGACAGCGGCGCTGATATTCTTTACGTCTGTCTCGGCGCTCCGAAACAGGAAGTATTTATGTTTGAACACAAGAATGAGCTCGGAGTAAAGCTCTGCTGCGGATTCGGCGGTACTCTCGACGTAATGGCGGGAACCGTAAAACGGGCTCCAAAAATTTTTATTAAGCTCGGTCTCGAATGGTTTTACCGTTTAATCACTCAGCCGTCAAGATTTTTCCGCATGCTGGCGCTTCCGCGTTTTCTGATAGGAACAATTTTTTCAAAAAAAATATCCGATAAATAACCTGAGTATTATAAATATTGCGCCTGATACTGCGCCGCCGGTTAGACAAGCTTATCTTTAACGGCCTTATCCCAATTGACTGTAAATGTCTTTGAATTTTTCAGCATTCCTCCGGCTGTCTTTATATATCCCCTGTCGCACAAACGGTCAAGCGCAATAGAAACCATATCTCTGTCAACTCCGTAATATTCGGAAACCGAATCTACAGTTCCACCGAATGTATATTTCATCTGCATTTTTCCGGTATTTTTTCTCTCGAGAAATCTGATGTTTGTTAAAATATCTTTATAATATGCGATAAAAATATCGTCGGACTCAGCTGTCGAACCGCGCTCCTGTTTTAACTCGGCTTTTTTCACCTTGTCATTTTCATCCGCCCTTAAAATTCGCGGTGCATTTTCCGCTTTTATCCGAGTATTTAGGACGCTGTTCTCTTTTCGGTTATCTTCTCTTGGGTCGTTTTCTTTTTGATTGTTTTCCTTTCCGCTTTTGTCCTTCAGCTTTTCTGCTTCTGTATCGCTCTTGGAATTTTTGTTATCTAAGGCAAGTTTATTTTTAAACCTGTGTCCGCTCGTTTCAGTGATGATTTTATTATCATCATTAGGAGCGATATCCAAAGCAGCGGAGTTATTTCCGTCCACGGTCTCTTTTTGTCTGAATACTGCAGATACCTTAGAATCTTTAATTTTAACGGTGGGTTTCAGCACTCTAACGTCATCTTCACGCTTCCCATCCGCGGCCTGCGCCGCAGATTTGTTTTTTCCGGCCAAAGATCCACAGACGCCGGATTCAGAAATCTCGTTTGCGTTAGGTTTACAGTTAGATTCAGATTCTCCGGTAACTTTTGCTTTGTGATTTGATTCATAAACAATGTTTACTTTGGATTTATCGTTCTCTTCAGAACCGCTGATTGTTTTGGATTTCTTGTCCACTTTGGATTTGCTGATTACTGCGTGCTCGCCATTCAATTTAGATTCTCTGTCTGCATTAGATTCTATAGTAGCTTTAGATTCTCTGTCGGCTTCGAGTTTTTTATTGGCTTTAGATTTTCTGTTTGCATCAGGCTTACTGTTAGCTTTAGATTCTCTGAGCACTTCAGGTTTGCCGATAGCTTTAAATTCTCTGCCAGCCTCAAGTTTTTCATTAACTTTAGATTTTCTGTTTGCATTAGGTTTGCCGTTCGTTTTAAATTCTCTATCTGTTTTGGATTCACCGTTTCTCATAAGTCCGCCGTTTATTTGGGGGACAATATTTGTCACGGATGAACGTGAATGCAATCCATTATGTTGCAATCCATTATGTTGCAATCCATTATGTTCAGCAGCGTACACAGACTGAATATTGCCGTTTCTGCCGTCTTCCCGGTCTTCCACGTTAGTAAAACTTTCACTGTCCGAATCTGAATTGACCGGAGGCCATTCGACGGTTACGCTCGCTGTATTCTTAAGCTGTGTACTGAGACAATCACGTATTCCGTAGACAGCAACGGTTTTTCCGCACCGATTGACAAGAAAACTTGCCGCCGAGCTGAAATGACCGTCTCCGGAGAATATAATAAACACATCCGTATTATCGCCGTATGTTATCGCGCGCTGATAAATATGATCCAACATTATAAAATCCGTATAGTCTTTTTTGTGATACGACGATGCATTTTGAGTTTCAATAATACTGCTTGAAACTTCGCGGATTTTTGAAATCTCCGCACGAAGCGACGGATTTGAAAAGTCTCCGAAAAACAGAATGTCATGAACATCATATAGTTCGGAAACCGCGCTTCTCCATTGCCTGATGTCAGGTTTTCGGCTATACATCCGATACATGGATATGTACCAATGTTCGTAATCGACAAAAGCTATTGCGGAAGGCTTTGAATTTCGCGGCACACTGTTTTTACCAAATATATTGAAAATTGTATCTCTTCCTCCTTTCTGCAAATAATATATTTTCAAGAGCAAAACATGACTCCGCTTTTTCTGAGAATGGCAATTTCCTCCTCGATCCTCCGGTACCCGGAGAACGGGATTTTCGCTCTTATAAGACAAGACTTCGGGCATCCTGTCTTTATTATTATACTACACAAGGAATGAATAAATCAATAGCAAACCGGCAATTGCAATATAAATTTTAACAAATTTACTCTCCGATATTTAAATTCAAGGCTCAATAAAGGCAAAGACATATCAATCTGCATCAAACTGTATTAATCGGTATCAAGCTGTATTATCTATATCAAGCTGTATTATCTATATCAAGCTGCATTATCTATATCAAGCTGCATCAATATGCATTAATCCGCATCAAGCTGCATCAATATGCATTAATCCGCATCAAGCTGCATTAATCTGCATCAATCTTTTTTTAACCGCCGACGGCGGTACGGGGTAATTATAATATGAAAAAAATGCTTATAGTTGACGGAAACAGTATACTTAACCGAGCTTTTTTCGGAATGCCTCCTCTCGTTTCATCCACAGGCATCCATACCGGCGCGGTATACGGTATGATTACCATATTGCTTCCCAAAATAGAAGAGCTTTCGCCGGGTTATGCCGCAGTGGCATTTGACATGAGAGCACCCACCTTCAGACATAAAATGTACGAAGGCTACAAGGCGGCAAGACACGGAATGCCCGACGAGCTTGCAGCTCAGCTCCCATATGCCAAAAAAGCTATGCAGTCACTTGGGTTTAATGTTCTTGAGCTTGAAGGATATGAGGCCGACGATCTTCTCGGAACAATGGCGAATATCGGAGAAAAATCCGGCGCTATGGTATATATTCTTACCGGAGACCGTGATTCGCTTCAGCTTATAGACGACAATGTTAACGTTCTCCTTGCCGGAACAGGCGAGACAAAATTATTTGACAAAACAGCATTTACCGAAAAATACGGTATAGACCCGTCAAGTTTTGTCGATGTAAAGGCTCTTATGGGAGACAGCTCGGACAATATTCCCGGAGTTGCAGGAATCGGAGAAAAAACCGCTTTAAAGCTGATTTCAAAATGCGGATCTCTCGACTCCGTTTACAATTCAATTGACAAGGGACTGCCGCTGCCGGTCGGCAAATCGGCGCTTGAAAAGCTGCGCGCAGGAAAAGACGACGCATACATGTCTCTAAATCTTTCGCTTATTGAGAAAAATGTACCTATAAATAAAGATATCCGCGATCTTGAATACACCGGAATCAATAAAGAAAGTACACTTTCACTTTTTCGTGAGCTTGAATTCGACAAGCTTATCAAGCGTTTATCGCTTCTCGAAACACAAAATAAAACAAAGTATGACTTTGAATATAAAGAATGCAAGGCCTCCGAGTCATTCAGTTTTGGCGACGGCGATCTGACCTCTGCCAGTATAGCCGCAGAATCTGACGGAACGGGTCTCGCTTTTTTGAGACGCGGAGAAACAAGGCTTAAAATCCGCTATTCATCACTTTCAGAAATCAAAAAAATATTTGACGACAATACAGTCCTCTGCGTTTATGATTCCAAAGATACAATCAAGCTTTTAAGAAAAAACGGGATAACTCCGAAGTGCGGTATATTCGATGTATCGCTTGCCGCGTACGTGATAAATCCCGGAGAAGTAACGCAGGAGCTTTCAAAAATTGCTTCCGTTTATGCAGGTTACGATATTCCGCAGGAATACAATGACGGCAATGCGGAGGACTTTGGAAAATTTGAAGCAGAAGCGCTCTATATGCTGCACAAACCCCTTTCCGATAAACTCGAAAAAGAAAAGGCCGAACACATATACTATGATATTGAGCTGCCGCTCGCTCAGGTTCTCGCCGATATGGAGCTGCTCGGTTTTAAGGTAGACTGCAGCGGACTTGCGGAATTCGGAGCAAAGCTAAGCGAAGAAGCGGATATAAGCGCGAAAAAGATCTATGCTTTGGCAGATACGGAATTTAATATAAATTCGCCGAAACAGCTTGGAGAAATTCTCTTTGAAAAGCTCGGACTTCCTCCGATTAAGAAAACCAAAAACGGTTACTCCACTTCGGCGGATATCCTTGAAAAACTTCGTCCGTACCATCCGATAATCAGCGCGGTATTCGACTACAGGCAGCTGTCAAAGCTCAAATCAACTTACGCAGACGGACTTCTCAGAGCCGCCGACGAAAACGGAATTATTCATACAAGCTTTAAGCAAAATGTAACGGCTACCGGAAGACTTTCTTCAGTAGATCCGAATCTTCAAAATATTCCGATCCGTACCGAGCTCGGCAGGCAATTCCGGCGGTATTTTATACCCCGTTCTGACGACCGTTTGCTGATCGACGCCGATTATTCTCAGATAGAGCTGCGCGTTCTGGCGCATATGGCAGACGATAAAGCAATGCAGGAGGCGTTTAAGAGCGGAGAGGATATTCATACAATTACCGCGAGCCAGGTATTCCGCGTTCCAAGAGAATCGGTTACCCCGGAGCTGCGTAAGCGAGCAAAAGCGGTTAATTTCGGAATTGTTTACGGAATAGGCGACTTTTCCCTTGCCCAGGATATCGGAGTAACAAAACGGCAGGCAAAGGAGTACATTGAAAGCTATCTTGACCACTACAGCGGAATAAGACGCTTTATGAATGAAATTGTAGAACAGGCTAAAGAACTCGGATATGTTACAACCCTCTATGGAAGAAGAAGATATATTCCGGAACTTCACAGCCCCAAAGCTCCGCTGCGCGCATTCGGAGAACGCGCGGCTATGAACAGTCCGATTCAGGGTACCGCAGCTGACATTATAAAAATCGCCATGATTGAAACAAGCCGCGCCCTGAAGGAAGCCGGCATAGACGCAAGGCTGGTTCTGCAGGTCCACGACGAGCTGATTGTCGAAGCTCATGAGAGCTGTGCGGATAAAGCGGCCGAGATTCTGCGCGATAAAATGGAAAATGCAGTTGAGCTGTCAGTCCCTCTTACCGTAGAACTCGGAATCGGAAAAACGTGGTTTGAACAAAAATAACAAACATAACAATAAAAACAATAATCAAGATGTCCCCGTCTGTAAGGCATTAGCCTCTCGGAAGGCAGGGGACATCTCATTTTTATTTCATAAGGGGCTTGCCCCGTCGTGCGGGACAAACGCATTGCGTTACACGTCACAATGCGGTACTTAGCGGGAGATTTCCCACTGAGCGTAAAATGACACCAGCCGCCTATAGTAGCGGTAGACATCCTTACTAAGTTATAAGCGATATTGATTTTATGATAAGCCGACTGCGATATCCTTCCTGTACTACAGATAATTTAATAACTGCTTTACCGAGAGGGAAGTCAATGCGTCGCACACTGTAAAATCTTTCTATACGGATACTATTTACTATTTTTCAAGAAAGCCCTATTTAGTTAAATAACCGATATGTATAAAGCTATTTTTTAATCACGCAAGCTGTTATTTTACGTTTAAATCTCTATATTTCTATCATTTTCCTTTAAGTAATGGCATATTATTAAACGGTCAGGCATACATTTAATCAAAACCGATTGTACTTTCCAATCACGATTTGTCGGAGGTAAGGAAATGACCGAATATTCCATTTATAAAGATATAGCGGAACGCACTGGAGGGGACATATATATAGGTGTAGTCGGTCCGGTCCGCACCGGAAAGTCTACCTTTATCAAAAGATTCATGGAATCTCTTGTAATCCCAAATATAGAAAGTGAATTCGACCGCGAAAGAGCAAAAGACGAAATGCCGCAGAGCGCAGCCGGCAGAACCGTGATGACGACTGAACCCAAATTCATTCCGGATGAGGCTGTAGGCGTTACGCTCGGCGACAATGCGCATATGCGCGTAAGAATGATCGACTGCGTCGGGTATATAGTACCGGATTCGCTGGGCTACATTGAGAACGGAAGTCCGAGAATGGTGATGACACCTTGGTCCCAGTCTCCGATGCCCTTTGAACAGGCTGCCGAATTCGGAACAAAGAAGGTTATCGATGACCATTCCACAATTGGAATCCTTGTTACAACAGACGGCTCTATAGGTGATATTCCCCGCAGTTCATACGCAGATACCGAGCGTCGTGTTGTAAACGAGCTTAAGGCTTTGAAAAAGCCTTTTGCGATTATACTTAACGCAAAAGATCCGGAAAACGAAGAAACTGTAAAACTCGCATATGAGCTTGAGGAAAGCTACAGCGCTCCTGTCGCTCTGGTAAACTGCCTTGAGCTGAATGCCGAAGACATCAGGCATATTTTAGAGCTTATACTTCTCGAATTTCCCGTATCCGAAATCGGAATAGAGCTTCCGGAATGGACGCTTGCACTCGACTCGGATCATTGGCTCAATACATCTCTGAAAAATGCTGTTCTCGAATGCGCAGGAAACATACATAAAGCAGGAGACGTAAAAAATGTTTTTGAAGAACTCCGATCCGGAGAAACAGTAAAGTCGGCCGAACTGAAAAGCATAGATCTCGGAACCGGAAGCGCAGCGGTAACGCTTAACCTTGCAGACGGACTGTACTACAAAATAATCAGCGAGCTGACCGGACTTGAAATCAGCGGAGACGAGGATCTTATATCGACACTCCGGTCTCTTGCATCGGTAAAGCACCGGTACGACAAGGTCGCCGCCGCGCTTGACGATGTTGCAGAAACGGGCTATGGAATTGTAACTCCGGATATCGATGATCTCCGTCTTGAAGAACCTGAAATAATTGAAAGACCGGGAGGATACGGAGTACGGCTGCGCGCGAGCGCACCGTCGATTCACATGATGCGCGCTGACATTCAGACAGAGATAAACCCTGTTGTCGGAAGCGAACAGCAATCCGAAGATCTTGTCAAATTCCTTCTCAATGAATTTGAGGAAGATCCTCACAGCATCTGGGAATCAAACATGTTCGGAAAAACACTTTACGAGCTCGTAACAGAGGGTCTGCACACAAAGCTCTCACATATGCCTGAAGAATCGCGGGCAAAGTTTTCCGAAACACTCAGCCGCCTGATAAACGAAGGCAGCGGAGGAATGATCTGCATTATCCTTTAATTTTCAAGCTATAATTATTATTTAACGCCTTGCGGCATGGAGGTAGCTTTATTTTGAACGGATGCTGTGTCGGAGCTCTTCAAGACAAGGAAGTAATCAACATATGCGACGGCAGCCGTCTCGGTTATATCTGTGACGTGGCAGTAGATACCTGTACAGGAAAAATCGTCTCTATAAGTGTACCCGGAGAATGTAAATTATTTTCGTCTCCGCGCGGTTCGCTTATAGTAATTCCTTGGGAAAAGATTGAAAAAATCGGGGATGATACGATCCTGGTGAATCTGCCGCCGCGCTCGGAGTGCCGGTGCGAAAGACCAAAAAATCAAAAACCATGGTGGAAATGTCTGTTTGAATAAATTTTCAGACAGATACAACTCTCTTTAACAGAATTTAACAGAAAAATCCTGCAGGTTTCTTCCGATACGCCTCTGAATGGATTTATCCTTTCAGAGGTATACCGTTCTGCAGGATTTTACTTTGTATTTGCTATTTTTTCACGGCTGTCGCTGCGGACAAGCTCCCTCACTTCGGTTAAGTATTCGGAAAAAGACACTTTGTCATCTCCGTAGGTCATCTGCAGCTCATATTCTAACGGAATCCAAGTTTTTATGTCCGATTCATTATGCTGTATAACCGCTTCTATATTATCCAGAGCCTTAAAAATTTTCGCTTCAAGAGTCTCCCTTTCCGACATTTCACGAAATAGAGCCATCATCTCGGAAGAATACGGTTCCGGAAGAGATTTCAACCACTTGTTAAGCAATTCCGACTCTCGCGACTCATTCTTCTCGGTTTTATCAAACGACGGAATATCTCCGGTAAATACTTCGCCCAAATCATGTATCAAACACATTTTTAATAATTTTTCAAGATCTGCGCCGGGAAATTCATCACTTACAAGATAAGCCATCAGCGTAAGCCGCCATGAATGTTCCGCAACACTTTCCCTGCGGTTTCCGGACGTATAGCAATGTCTTTCCGTATCTTTTAATCGTTCCGCCAAATGAAGTATTTCTATAAGCCTTCTCGCATTCATTTTAAATCTAAGTCCATATTATTGTCTTTCTTATCTGATTCCGCTCCGTCTGTTCCGGCACACTCGGCAATCATTTCCCTATAAAGCATCATATAGCGTACAAGAGAATAAATTATCAAAAATACGCATACCGCAAAAATCACCATGGCGACAGCTTCCGGAATTCCGGGAAAGAGTATTACAAGAGCTGTCGAAATGTCAAGCGCGGCTGTCGCCGCTTTGCCGTACCAGCGCGCATACGGCATTCTATCCGTCTTTTTGAGAACTCTTGTTCCGACTGCAAGCATTGTAAGCTCCTTAACAGCAAGAAGGACAACCGCAGCTATAATCCATTTATATTTCACAGTAAGGCAAATTAGTACGGAAAGCTGAGTAAGCTTGTCCGCCAGCGGATCAAGAAATTTCCCAAGATCGGTTATCACCTTGAATTTTCTCGCAATAAATCCGTCGAGTACATCTGTAAAAGCAGAAACCGCAACTGTAATAAACGTAAAAACATACTCATTTCTAAACCAGAAAATAAATATCAGAGGTATCAAAATAAGCCTGAACATACTGAGAATATTGGGAATCGTAATAATATCCTTTTTTGTCAGTCCAGATATCCGATTTGAAAATGTTTTGTCTTTCATAATGTTTAACCCATCCTCTCTGTTATCATTTTTCCTTATAAATATTTATAACCGAAAACGATATATTTACGTCTGTAAAACGTTCACCTGTAAAGATATTCGCGTGCAAGACATTCATCCGTAAAGGCTTTTGCGTGCAAGGCATTCATCCGTAAAGGCTTTCGCGTGCAAGGCATTCATCCGTAAAGGCTTTCGCGTGTAAGGCATTCGCCCATAAAGACTCTCGCGTTGTATAGGCTTTCGCGTGTATAGGCGTTCACAGATAAAGACGTTCACGTTGTGTTGTAAAAGCGTTCGACGGTAAGACGCTCAACGGTAAAGACGCTCGCACCTGCAGACGACGAGTTCCGCTCACTTTTCCGATAGTATCCCATTTAATCGGAACTCCTTATGATAGTCTTTAACCCTATTAAAAGCTATATATTTTTTAAATTATACCACTGTTAATAAAGTTATGCAAGAGGAAAAAACATTTTAAAATAAAGTTTTGTAATAAATATATTAAAAAATCTCATATATACGCAAAAAAGCCGATGTTTCTTCCGCGCTGGTAAAAACGCAGAAGACATCAGCTTAATATTTTTTTCAGATTTAACCGGCGAGCTGTTTCTCAACTTTCTACATTAAAAATTTTATACAAATTTTCAACCTTTAAAATGAATACTTAAGACAAACAGACGTAACTATAATTCCCTTCTCATGCGTTCAAGTGCTCCCTTTTCCAGCCTTGAAACCTGCGCCTGCGAAATTCCGATCTCTGACGCTATTTCCATTTGAGTTTTTCCGGAAAAAAAGCGCATTCCTATAATAGACCGTTCTCGCTCAGACAGCTTTTTCATCGCTTCCCTCAGAGCAATATTTTCAATCCAGCTTTCGTCAGTATTATCATTGTCGCTTATCTGATCCATAACATATATAGAATCACCGCTGCCGTCGCCGTAAACCGGATCGTAAAGCGAAATCGGTTCTACAATCGCTTCAAGCGCAGTGCTGACATCATGCTCGGTACACGTTATACCGTTTTCAGAAAGCTGCTTAGTTATTTCGGCGATTGTAGGTTCATGCTGCATTTTTGAGGAAAGCTGTTCCCTTGCCGTAAGCGCCTTATATGCAAGATCGCGCACAGAACGGCTAACCCGTACCGAATTGTTGTCACGAAGATATCTTCTTACTTCACCTATTACCATAGGAACGGCGTAGGTAGAGAATTTTACGTCAAGCTCAGTGTTAAAATTATCAATCGCCTTCATCAATCCCACACATCCGACCTGAAAAAGATCGTCAAGATTATCGCTTCTGCATGTGAAGCGCTGTATAATTGATAAAACAAGGCGAAGATTTCCGTAAACAAGCTTTTGTCTTGCGTCCTTATCTCCGTTTTTGGCTTTTATAAGAAGGTCTTTTTTTTCTTCATCGGTCAAGGTCTTCAGCTTTGCGGTATTTACCCCGCAGATAACCACTTTATTATGATACATCCAAGACTTCCTCCGCTTGATGCCGATACAGATATTGAGGATGAATTTTTGCTTTCATCACTGATAAAAGTATTGACAAAACGGATAAGAAAATATGCACTTAGGATAATTTAACAAACATTGGCAATAAAAAAGAATCCCATCAATTACCAATAAAATCGGGATTCAAATAATTATTAAAATTTATAAATAAAAGCAATATGCCGTTGTCTGTTGGCTATAAAACGTCAAACTGTAAAGATGTTCAAGTGTAAGGTGTTCGAGTGCAAAAGCGTTCGACTGTAAAGATGTTCGGCTGTAAAGATGTTCGGCTGTAAAGACGTTCGACTGCAAAGACGTTCGACTGCAAAGACGTTCGACTGTAAAGGCGTTCGACTGTAAAGGCGTTCGACTGTAAAGGCGTTCGA
>CAJLCI010000033.1 GCA_905205065.1 uncultured Eubacteriales bacterium
ATAATGTTTCCATAGGTGCATTTTGATACAACGCAAACATTTTCTTTTCAGGTCTGAGGAGTATATTCAATATGAAATTATTCAAAAGATACTTATTTTATAAAAGAAAATTATTTATTTTGTTTTTTGCTTTTTCTCTCTTTTTTTATGTTTCTTTTTCGTTATACCATCTTCCTGTAAGCGCAGTCTTATATCCGGTATGTGTATGTATATTCGCCTCAGCCGTATATATGCTTGCGGATTTTCGTACTGTAAGAAAAAAACATCATATGCTTGACAGATTAAAAAAACTGTCTGCATCGGAAATTGAGGACTTTCCGCCGCCGGACTCCATATCTGATGACGATTACCGGGAAGCGGTTTTGAGCCTGAAAAAGGAAATTGCAGACAGCGAAGCGGCCTCAGATAAAAAATATTCCGATATGATGGACTACTATACTGTGTGGGTACATCAAATCAAAACACCTATTGCGTCCATGAAACTTATTCTTGAAAATATGGATTCACAGGATTCACGAAAACTATCAGCCGAGCTTTTCAGAATCGAACAGTATGTCGGGATGGTACTGACATATCTCCGATTGGACGCATCTGCAACAGATTATGTATTTTCAGAAACCAATCTTGACGATATTATCAGACAAAGTATAAAAAGCTTTGCTGGAGAATTTATACTCAGGAAGCTGAGGCTCGATTATTCTCCGGTACAAAAAACAGTGCTGACAGACGAAAAATGGCTTTCCTTTGTAATAGGCCAGATTGTTTCAAATGCTCTTAAATATACATTTGAAGGAAGTATACGCATTTATATGAAGGATGATAAGACGTTATGTATAAAAGATTCCGGAATAGGAATCAGTCCGGAAGACTTGCCGCGCATATTTGAAAACGGATATACAGGACATAACGGACGAAACGACAAAAAGGCGAGCGGAATCGGCCTTTATTTATGCAAATGCATATGCGACAGACTCGGACATACGATTTCCGCTGAATCAAAGCCGGGAGAGGGAACTGCTGTAAATATATATTTTGACCGGTATGATCTTAAAACCGAATAAAAATCTTCTGCGGGCGGGGAAGCAAAGAATCCAGCTGTAAAATAATCGGCGCAGTCATTAATTGTAACCGGCGCGGTATAGCTGTGACAAAACTGTAAGAATTTATCTGAAAACTGTAAGAAGAATCGATGTTAATTTAATTGTGATTTTGATATAATTGTAACGAAAGTAACGGAATTAAACGGAGCAATTTTTTATGGCAGAGTTCAATAAGGGCTTGTATCGTTATGAGGCAGTGACACTATAAGTGCAGCTCAGCTCTGTAATTAGCAGGAGCGCCTCTTCCGAATGCGGTTATTGGACCTGCCGCTTATGGAGGCAGACTCCTTTCAGTTGGGTAACATTTTCTCCGCCGTTATAATTCCGATTGCAGATTGACGGCATATAAATATATTTAACTATTTGCACAGATACGATATATGCCGGGAAAGGTATGTAAAAAAATGAGTATTCTTACAGTAAAGGGGCTTCGCAAGGTGTATGCCTCGCGATTCGGGGCAAATAAAGTCGAAGCTCTGAAAAATGTCAACTTCACAGTTGAGGACGGCGAATATGTTGCTATTATGGGAGAGTCCGGTTCGGGAAAAACAACGCTACTGAATATATTGGCGGCTCTCGATAAACCCACAAGCGGAGTCGTACAGCTTGACGGTAAAAATATAACCGAGATAAAGGATTCGGAGGTATCTGAATTCAGAAGAAATAATCTTGGATTCGTATTTCAGGATTTTAATCTTCTCGATACTTTTTCGGTTGAGGACAATATTTATCTTCCTCTTGTACTCGCAGGAAAGTCATACAAGGAGATGAATTCCGTTCTGATTCCGATCGCTGAAAAGCTTGGAATAAGCGGACTTTTGAAAAAATATCCTTATGAAGTATCCGGCGGTCAAAAACAAAGAGCGGCAGTAGCGCGCGCTCTCATAACAAAGCCGCGTCTTGTGCTTGCAGACGAGCCTACAGGCGCGCTTGACTCAAAAGCGACTGACGAGCTTCTCAGACTTTTCGGAGAAATCAACAGAGAAGGGCAGACCGTACTCATGGTAACACATTCAGTTAAGGCTGCAAGCCATGCCGGACGTGTTTTGTTTATAAAGGACGGAGAGGTATATCATCAGCTTTATCGGGGCGAATACAGGGACGAACAGTTCTATGGAAAAATATCGGATACTTTGACGATGATTGCGACTGGCGGTGATAAAGTATGAAAGCGGGATTTTATCCGTCACTTGCCGTAAACGGTATAAAGAAAAACAAAAAATTCTATCTTCCTTATATCCTCACCTGCACGGGAATGACAACAATGTTTTACGTGATTTCATATCTTTGCGGTTCTGATGTTATAGCAAGACTTCCCGGGGCCGGAACAATTTCTTCCTTTCTTGAAATGGGAAGCGGTATTATAGCGTTTTTTTCACTTGTTTTTCTGTTTTATACAAACTCATTTCTTACAAAACGCAGAAGAAAAGAATTCGGGCTTTACAATATACTTGGTATGAATAAATGGAACATCGGCAGACTTCTTATTTGTGAAACCGTAATAATTGCAATTATATCTATAATCTGCGGCCTTGTTCTCGGTATTGCAGTATCCAAGCTTGCCGAACTGATTCTTGTAAATCTTCTTAAAGGCGATATAGTATACACATTTTCAGTATCAGGAATTGCAATATTAAAAACCATCGAGGTTTTTTCCTTAATTTTTTTGCTTCTTTTGCTCAATTCAATCGCGCATTTACGGCTCTCTAAACCTGTAGATCTTCTGAAAAGTGAAAATGTCGGAGAGAAACCTCCTAAATCCAATTGGATTTTCGGACTGCTTGGCGTTATTATTCTTTCTGCCGCTTACTATTTGGCGGTTTCAATAAAAGAGCCTATCGAAGCTTTAGTATGGTTTTTTATCGCTGTAATAATGGTAATCGCGGCTACATATATGATTTTTATCTCAGGTTCTGTAATTTTTTGCAGAATATTACAGAAAAACAAAGGCTATTATTATAAAAAAAATCATTTTGTCTCGGTCTCGTCAATGGTTTACCGCATGAAGCGAAACGGCGCGGGACTTGCCTCGATTTGTATTCTTGCCACAATGGTACTTGTCATGCTGTCGTCAACAACATGTCTTTACTTCGGTGTTGAGGACTCTATTGATACAAGATACCCAAACGATATTAACATAAATACAAGCCTTAGCGAGACAAAATCTCTTTTTGATCAAAGCACCGATAAAATAAAAAGTGAAATCAACAGAGTTTGTACTCGAAATAACGCTGGAAAAATTAATGAATTTGAATACAGCTATGCTATTCTCACGGGAATTACAAAGGAAAGCTACATAGAAACCGATCCCGTAAAAATTGAAGAAATGGGAATGAACAGTGCTCTTTTTCAGATTTCACTTGTATATTTTATTCCGCTTGATAATTATAACGAGCTTTCCGGAGAACAGTGCAATTTAAAAGAAAATGAGGCGTTAATATATTCTCTCAGAAGTGAATATCCTTACAGCAAAATTGAATTTGCACATGGAAAAAGCTATGAAATTGTCAAACATTTAGATGAATTTCCTGTTGACGGATATGCGGCGATGAATGTTATGCCTGCGCTTTTTGTTGTCGTTCCGGATCTTTCCGAGGCCACGAATGATCTCAGTGCTCTTGCTGACAGCAAAGGAGAGAGCGCAGTATCCTTCAGATGGAATTACGGAATGGATACAAATCTCTCAAAAGCTGAACAAATTGAACTCAAGGAACAAATTGCGAATGCAATTTACGATATGGCAGAGCGTGATGAAAATGGAATTTTTTCATATTACATAGAGAGCAAAGCGGAAAACCGCGATGACTTCTACTCAACTTTCGGAGGACTTCTGTTTCTCGGAATTATTTTATCGGCAGTATTCATCTTTGCCGCCGTTTTGATTATATATTACAAACAAATATCAGAAGGTTATGAGGATGAGTCAAGATTTGATATTATGCAAAAAATCGGAATGACTAAAAGGGAAATAAGGCAAAGTATAAATTCACAGCTTCTTACCGTGTTCTTTCTTCCCCTTATAGGCGCAGGACTTCATCTTGCTTTTGCGTTTCCGATGGTCAGAAAGCTATTGCTGATGTTTAACCTCAATAATGTTACTCTTTTTGTGTTTACCGTAATTATCAGCTTCGCTGTATTTGCGCTTTTCTATATTATTGTATACAGGATAACGTCAAACTCTTATTATTTTATAGTGACAGGTAAAAAAAGAAATTAAAAACAAAAGATATAAAAACAATAGATAAAAACGAAAAGGCATGAGATGCGTTTGCAAAATTCGCATCTCATGCTGCTTTTATCGGTCAAAGAGTATTTATTTTCTTCAGAAATGCTTCCGCTACAAGTGAACAGCCCACTTCATCAGGATGTCCTCCGTGCGGAGCAGAATATTTGTTGTCAGGCGCGGCGAGAATTTCAGCTATATCAAAAAAGAAATCGGCTTCGTTTGTCAGCGTTCCGCGAATATATTTGTTGCAGTAATCATATACGTCTGCCTGTTTTCCCTCAAAATCAAACGGAGGTATCGTAAAAATACCGGTTTTTACTCCGCTTTTTTTCAGCTCTGATATAATTATTCCGAGCGCCGTGCAGATTCGCTGAGCATCGCCGTACTGAAGAATATCGTTTACACCGAAGCATACGAATACAATATCATTCTGTTTCGCACGCTCCAGCCAGCATCCGCATTTCGAGGCGTCCTCCGCGCGTCCGAATCCAAGTCCGAGATTCCAGACGGCATATCTCTCGCTTGGAAGCTTATCTGCAATTTTTGATGTCCAAAATTCATATTTTCCGGTAGCCGTACCAAGCCCCTGCGTTATTGAATCGCCGAGAAAAGCTATTCTTGTTTTTGGCCCTTCCTGCTCAATACCGAAAAATACCGGCTGAGGAAATTCTCGGCAGCACTTATATTCGCCGTTACTATATGTAAAGCAGGGAACAATTTTATCACTTGTATAAGGAATTTTGCTGCCTGAAAATATAATTCTGAGAGCAAGCAAATGTCCGGGCTGAATTTCTATTTCAGCGCTGTCACTGAAAATAATCTCACCTGGCGCTAAAATTTTTTTATTTTTTCCGCCGAAAAGTATTTCCTTATATCCGTTTAATCGAAACAAATTTTCTACAGGATAGTCTGTTGTAAGACCTGTTCCCTCAAAATCCACGTTAAAAAGCTCTTTTTCACCTGCGTCCGCGGCGCTTAAAGCTTCTATAGTCCAGCTCTCACCGGGTAAATTGGCATATGCAGTACTGCCGGAATCATAAGTGCTGTCCACAGTATTCGAATAAGCAAACGTATATTTTTGTCTTCCGTATATTCTTGGTTTGACAAGCATAATGCCGCAGCGGCCCATATTATCGGGTAAAATTAGAAGATTATTATTTCCGCTTCCGAGTATGGTATTTGAATAATAATTGTTGAATTCCATTTTAAATTCCTTGTCTAAATTAAATACAATATCGAGAAAATTAAAATAATGTAGATTAAAATAACTAACAGGAGTGGAATGTCGGTGAGAACAACATCAACCGGATCACCCTGAGAATCATTTTCAATTATCATACTATATCTTAATACGATTAGCATAAGAATAGGAATAGAAAAAACCATTATTTGAGATGAAAAAGCATTTATACACCATAATGAATAAAAAACTAACGATAGAGTTAAGAATACGGTCATATTTTTATCAAGAAAATTATAATTATAAAATTTAAGAACTTTTCTTGTATTATTTGATTCCTGTTTTGCCAACTCATTGCGCCTTTTTGCAAGGCTAAGATAAAAAGCTAAGGACATTATTGTAAGATAAAGCCAATTTGAAACTGTTACATTAATCACAACCGCTCCAAGCATAGCTCTTAACAAAAATCCCGATGTCAATATTGCAATATCGATGAGAGGAATGTTTTTCAGACCAAAACTATAGCCGAGATTAAGCACAAAATATATAATAGTAATAAGCCATGGGGTAAGAGAAAAGCCGTACGCGATAAAAGAAAGACAGACAGATATCAAGATTAGTACTACAAGAAATACCACAGCATGAGAAACGGTTACCGCTCCGCTGGCAATCGGTCTGTTTTTCTTTACAGAATGCTCTCTGTCTTTTTCAGCATCTTTAATGTCATTTAGTACATAAACAGCAGAAGAAAGCAGAGAAAAAGCTATTGCGGCTATCATAACGTTAAAAAAATTATGTGTAAACAGACTGCGGCTGAATACAAGCGGAAAAAATATCAATAAATTTTTTATATAATGTTTTATGCGCATTAGTTTTAAATAATATTTCATATTGGTTAATTTACTATCCTCTTTCATTTTTATGCTTATAAATCTATTGTGCAAATGACAACACATGTATAATAATTGTGTAATTTCAATCTTGATTAATAATTCTGTAAGTAATATTCGAGCACTCCAAAGGAATTTTTTCCGAATTTGGTAATTCTGTTCGTGAAACATAAAAGTCAATTCCGAAATCACGAAGATTATATAAAACTCCCACATAATAACGATTATTTATGTAGAGCTCTATACTTTTTCCGGACAGCTTATTTTTTGTTTCATCAAGCTGTTCGTATAAAAAGTCATTTTCCATTGTAATGTATTTGTAAAAATATGTTCCGAGATTAAATAATATAAAGCCGGCGAGAATTAAAGCACTCGAAGATGAAATAAACTTTATAATGTTTTTTGGTCGGTTTACTGCAATGTCTATAAGTACAAACAAAGCTGTTAAAGGAATAAAATAATAGTGCGGAGAATATCTTGCCCACCATGAATCGCTTATTAAAAGAAGAAGCGCCGAAGTTGTGAGCAAAAGCATTAGTACAATTAAAAACATTTTTTTGTTTTTATAATACAGAAAGGGAAGGGAAAAGACAAAAGAAACCGCCGAAATAATTATTATTGCGCCGTACAATACTCCGAAACCTGATATTCGGGTATCTGCACAGTAATGATCAAGTTCTTTTTTTGTAAAAGTAAAAGGATTTTTTATTTTCGGCTCATCCTTAACTTTATTGCTGCATTCTGAAAATGTAGATAAGAACAACTTTCCTTTAGGAGATCTTACTGCAAAAGAGTCTGGCTGATTTGATTTCATTATATCAACGCTGTTTTCCCCCATAAGCGGATATAAAGGGAAGCCGTGCTCAATTGTATTTTTGACATATGTACTGTACCCAACTATACATAAAGAAAATACTACGGCAATTGCAAAAAAAGCGGTAATTTTTATAGTTTTCGATTTATTAAAGCGTTTCTTAGCTAAATCACAAGCAAGCCAAAAAATATAAAACACTAAAGAAAATACGGCAGCATATGCAAGACCTGTAAATTTAATATTCGTTATTATGGCTATTATAATAAAAAGTGAAATCCACTTTATACTTTTTTCAATGTGGCATTTACCGTCAGTAATCATTACTAACAGTATTACCAGCACAGTTAGCGATGAAGCAAGAATTCCATCTATATAAAAAGTAAAAAACTGTGTAAACACGACCGGAGTAAGCGCGGCCGCAAAAGAAAACAACAATGACAGAGGAGCTGCCCATTTTGTTTTGGTATATGCATATGTAAAAGAGAACGTAACAAAGACCATAATGGCCGGAAGTATTTTTACTGCTTCTATATTTCCGACAATCTTATACAGAGTTGCAGAAAAAATCCACGGCAGCTTTGCATAGTGATCAAGCCATAATGCTTGTACATCAGGATTCATATCGGGAAAAATGTTCATTACTGAAATGAATTCCGAGCTCCCTTCGCTAACAGGATTCCATCCGTCTGCCATGAGTCCGATGGCCATCTTATGGTACGCCATTGAGTCAAATGAATAATCAAAAAACTGCGCTGAAATAAAAATCATAGCTGCAGTAAATATAAGTGGGATTAATACGGATAAAGGAAAAATAGAAAAGTTAACACCGTTGCGCTTGATTAACACAAATTGAGGCAATATACTGATAACCACTCCTATAATATAATGAGCGGAAGTGATTGAAATTCCGAAAAACCATAAAACTGAAGTAAGAAGGACTACACATAAAATGTTAAAAAGAAGAAAAAGAGACGAATACAACAATAAATCTGACAAAGTTAGTTTTTTGCATTCTTTTGAAATCATAATAAATATACCTTTCGCCCTAAAGATGTAAAAGTCAAAAAAGTGAAAAATAAGTCGAAATATAAAAACATATTTGCCTTACTGCAAATATTTCCTATTTATTTTAATCACTGTTCCACGGTACTATTTTGTCTCCGTAAACAAGAAAGCTTTGGCCGGAAATGTCTTTCATTGGCTTGTCCGAGACGGAATCGCTGTAAAAAGCTTCAATATTAATTTCAGGGCATTCTGTTTTAAACCTGCTCACTTTTTCTTTTCCATAACAATTTTTTCCGTAAAATATTCCGCTGCTTTTATTGCAGGGAGAAGCAATGATTAAATTAATGTCGAGAAGATTTTTAAGAGGATTTAATAAAAAGTCCGGCGATGCCGATATGATTATATCCGTATTGGATTTTTGAGCAATATACCAAGGTTTGATTTTTGAAAAACTCTGTTTCCAAAATTCCAAAACCTCGCGGTCGACGTCTTTTAGCCCTTTGACAAATGAAAAGAACGCACTTTTACCTTTTTCTTTATTTATGAGCTTTAACTTCATTAGAATAAATCCAATTGACTGAAGAGGAAAGAATCTTATTAAAGATTTATGATTCTTTAACGAAAATAAAAAAAAATCTATTGAACTGTCTCCGTCATAAACTGTATTATCAAAATCATACACTTTGGCCATTAACAACTATTTCCTTTCGTGCCAATTACTGATTATAATCTGAAAGCAGAGAACTGCCGATAACATTATAAATACAGTGTTAGACAATATATAAGATATTCCAAAAAAATAAAATCTATACATCATAATTATATCATATTGAATGCATTAAGTCAATATCTGAATAAATTCCCTGCGCTTAAAATCAAAAAGCGCAGGGAACTTCATAATACGTCTAAGGACAAACTATACCAAAAGTGATTTTTACTTTTTAACTTCTACCATTTCAAAGGCTTCCAGAACATCGTTTTCTCTGATGTCATTGAAATGTTCAAGCCCAATTCCGCATTCATACCCCTGTGCGACTTCGCGGACATCATCCTTGAAACGGCGGAGAGACGAGATTTTGTCTTCAAAAATCACAATTCCGTCACGCACAACGCGAATCTGCGCGCTTCTTACAATTTTTCCGTCCTGAATATAGCAGCCTGCTATAGTTCCGACATTGGGCACATGAATAGCCTGACGAACTTCCGCGTGACCGAGCAGGCTTTCTTTGAAGGTCGGAGCAAGCATTCCTTTCATAGCGGCTTCCACTTCTTCAATGCATTCGTAAATAATTCTATATGTGCGTACATCGACTTTTTGTCTTTCTGAAGCATCTATTGCATTTTTGTCAGGGCGTACATTAAAGCCGATAATAATTGCATTCGAGGCTGCCGCAAACATTACATCGCCTTCGGTGATGCCGCCCACCGCAGAGTGGATTACCTTTACCTTTACTTCCTCGTTCGTAAGCTTCTCAAGAGATGCCTTTACAGCTTCTGCAGATCCGTCGACATCAGCTTTTACAATTATCTTGAGTTCCTTTACACCGTCTGATATCTGAGCGAACAGATCATCAAGGCTGACGGATGAATTAGTTTTGAATGCCGCCTCTTTTTGCTTTGCCTTGCGCTGTATGGCAAGCTCTCTTGCCATACGTTCATTTTCTACAGCATTGAATTCATCTCCGGCAGTAGGCACTTCATCCAGACCGAATATTTCAACAGGTACCGAAGGACCCGCCTTTTTGACAGACTTTCCTTTATCGTCGGTCATAGCGCGCACTCTTCCTACTGCGGTTCCGGCTATTACAACGTCTCCCGCGAAGAGAGTGCCGTTCTGAACAAGAACAGTAGCTACAGGACCTCTTCCTTTATCCAATTTGGATTCAATTATGATACCTTTCGCATGTCTGTCTGGATTAGCTTTATATTCCTTAACCTCAGCTATAAGCAAAATACTTTCAAGAAGCTCGTCGATTCCCATTCCGGTATGCGCCGACACAGGTATACACATTACATCGCCGCCCCAGCTTTCAGGTATCAGCTCATACTTTGTAAGCTCCTGAAGAACCGCATCCGGATTTGCGCCGTGCTTATCCATTTTATTTATTGCAACAATTATCTCCAGCCCGGCGTCCTTGGCATGATTGATTGCCTCGACCGTCTGAGGCATAATTCCATCGTCAGCAGCCACTACAAGTATTGCAATGTCGGTCGCCTTGGCGCCTCTCGCACGCATTGCGGTAAACGCGGCGTGTCCGGGCGTATCCAGAAACGTTATATCCTTGCCGTTTATATTTACTCTGTAAGCTCCGATATGCTGCGTAATTCCGCCGGCTTCATCGGCTGTAACATTTGAATGCCTGATTTTATCAAGTAATGAAGTTTTACCGTGGTCAACATGTCCCATTACTACAACTACAGGCGCGCGTTCAGTCAGATTCTCATCCTTGTCTTCCGTCTCGTCAAAAAGCTTTTCCTCGATTGTTACGACTACCTCTTTGGTTGCTTTTGCGCCGAGATCTTCAGCGATATATAGCGCGGTATCAAAATCAAGCGTCTGAGTAACATTTGCCATAACTCCTGCCGCCATCAGTCTCTTTATAACCTCTGTAGCGGTGACTTTTAAGCGTGAGGCAAGCTCACGTACTGAAATTTCATCCGGAATTGTAATCTGAAGCGGAGTCTTTTTTGATCTTTCAATCATTTCTTGTTTGCGTTGTCTCTCCTGAGCAAGTCTTTCCCGGTTGTTTCCGCGCCAGTTATCACGCCCGCGCCCCTGAGGCTTTTTAAATTTCTTTCCGTCTGCAGTACTGCTAACGGTTTTCTTCTTTCCATTTGCCGCATCTGCCGCAATACGATCAAGCTTTTCATCATATTTGGAAAGATCAACAGTAGACGTTCTGGTATCTACAATTCTTGTTTTCTTAGCACCGGAAGGTGACTTTTCGCTTATAACGGTAGTCATCTGTTCATCCTTCGGACGTGGTGACGGCTGAATTACCTGCTGATGCTGTTTCTGCTTCTGCGCCGTATTCGGCTGTTTCTGCTTAGGTTTCTGCTGGCTCAGATTCGGGCGAGGCGCTTCGTGAAGCTGATTCATTCTTTCGCTTCTATGCACAGGTTTTGAAGGCACAGGTTTTGAAGCCGTTTTTTCCTGACTTATACTAACAGTTCCGGTTCCTGAATCGTTACTTCTTGTTGGTTTATCTTTAGAAATATTCTGAGCGCTCTTCTTAGTGTCTGTTTTACCGCCGACTTTAGAATGGATCTCAGAATCAACTTTAGAATCAACATTAAGGTCGTTTTTCAATCCGGTCCGGGCATTATTTTTACCCTCTGTTTCGGCAGCTTTGCCACCGGATGTAACAACTGAAGTCTCTGAAGCCGCTTTAGCCGTATCTTTTGAATCTGTTTTACTTTCGTCCTTATCCTTTTTATCGGCTTTACTGGCGCTTTTACCGCCGGCTTTAGATGCGACAGTCTTTTCCGGAACTTTAATTGTAATTTTACCGCCGAGATAATCATCAATGGAGTCAATCTGATTTTCAGATGTCAGCTTATCGATAAGATAACCGAATTCATCCGGAGAAACAGTACCCATATGAGTATGTCCCGAGTCCTTATCCGGAAGCATATCGGCGAGTTGTTTACTTTTGAGATTAAGATCCCGTGCAAGATTCATCATGCGGTATTTTTGACCTGATATCATTCTATATTGTACCTCCCGCGTCTGTGCGTGTGTTATTTAAATTTGTTTCTGTATCATTTATTTGTATGCAGAGATCTGCAATTGCGTTTGAAAAGTTTTCATTTTCGGTTGCCGTGACACTAATGTCGTATTTTTTTCCTACGCATTGGGCAAGTTCCCATTTATTAAGTCCGGTATCATAAAACTCGGCGTTGTATACCGTACAGTATTTGTGTATTCGTTTCAGAGTGTTTGCCGATGCGTCGGAAGCTGTAAAAACAACACTGCACTTACCGCACCTAACCGCTTCCGAAACGGGTTCTGTTCCGAATATGAGGCTTCCGGCTTTGCTTGCAAGACCTAACATACCCTTGAGTCTTTCGATGCTATTCATTTTTTACAAACTCGGCTTCAATGGCATCATAAATCTCGTTTGAAATTTCACACGCGAGATTTTTTTCAAGCCGATGAGACTTTCTTGCCTTTTTAAGGCATTCGGCATTGGGACAGATATAAGCTCCGCGTCCGGCCTTCTTTCCGGTTTTATCAACCGAAACGGTCATATCCGGTGATCGCACAATTCTGAGAAGCTCCTGCTTGCTTTTTCCCTCGCCGCAGCCGATGCATTTTCGTTCAGGTATTTTTCGTTTTGCTTTTTTTGACGCCTGCAAGCCTTTCTTCGCCTCCATTCTCCGAGAATCAACATACTGTCTTGTTTTTCTCCGCTCTGACGACAGTATAAACAGATTAAGTATTGTACACTTATTAATTATATGATTTTTACTGCGCTTTTATATCAATTTTATATCCGGTCAGACGCGCCGCAAGACGCGCGTTCTGGCCTTCCTTTCCGATTGCAAGCGAAAGCTGTTCGGGATCGACATAAACTGTGGCAGAGCGGTCATCTCCTATTACTACGCTGCGTATAGCCGCCGGAGCAAGTGCCGATGAGATATACTCGGCGGGATCGTCGCTGTATTTTACCACATCTATTTTTTCTCCCGAAAGTTCTTCCGTTATGTCTGCTATTCTGGTGCCGTGCGTTCCTATACATGCCCCTATTGGATCAACATTCGGATCTCTGCTTGAAACAGCCATTTTTGTCCTTGAGCCGGCTTCGCGCATAATATTTTCAATCACGACAGTACCGTTTTGAATTTCAGGAACCTCAAGCTCAAAAAGGCGTTTGACAAGCCCGGAATGAGTTCTTGAAAGGGTAACCAGCGGACCGCGTGTTTCTCTGCGTACTTCAATCACATAAACCTTGATTTTATCGCCTTCGTGATAAACCTCGCCCGGAATCTGTTCCTCCTTAAGCATTGCGACCCTGCTTGTTCCCGTATCTACTATAACGGCTCCGTTCTGCGTTGCGGTACGGTATACGGTAGCTGTTATGATTTCTTCCTTTTTATTTTCATACTGTTCGATAAGCATTCCGCGCTCCGCTTCGCGGATTCCCTGAATTATCACCTGTTTTGCGGTCTGTGCGCTGATACGGCTGAATTTTTTCAGCGGCAGCTCGGTTTCGCAGACTCCTCCGAGAACGTATCTTGCATTGATTTTTTTTGCATCTTCAACAGAGATTTGCAGATCGGGGTTTTCAACTGTTTCGACAATATCCCTCAGTTCGAGAACCTTGACGTCCTTTTTATCGGGGTCTATAACCACCCGTACGTTTCCATTGCCGTTTTTTTCTCGTTTATATGCGTTTGTAAGCGCAGTTTCCACGCGCTCCAATATCATTTCGGTAGGAATACCTTTTTGCTTTCCAAGCATATCAAGAGCTTTGAAAAATTCAACATTCATTTCAGATATTTGCTTTCCTCCGGATCAAACCGGCAGGATTTTTCTCCTTTCATACGTATGAAGTAATAAAATGTATAAACTCAGCTTCCGAAGTCAAAATAAAGATTTGTTCTCGACATGCTGCTCCAAGGAATTGTAATATCCCGGCCGCCGCATTCAATCGTAATGTCCTTAGATTCGGAATTGAAGGCTTTCAGTTTTCCTGTTAAACGTTTTTCGGCAGTCTCCGGAATTCCTTCGACGGCAGAGAAGAGCTTAATTGTAATGTATTCTCCTATACACGCTTCAAAATGCCTCGGCGTTCTCAGCTGACGTTCAATTCCGGGAGACGAAACCTCAAGCATATAAGGCTCATCTATAGGATCCGCATCGTCCAGAATATTATTTACGGCTCTGCTTACTGTTTCACAGTCTTCTATATCTACAGCTTCGGAAGAGTCGATTGTAATGCGAAGATACATATCCGCCCCCTCCTTTACATATTCTACATCCCACAGTTCAAAACCGAGAGAGGCAACGGTCTCTGAAATAAGCCCGGTTACGACCGAGGCAGTATTTTTTGTCTTTTTTTCTGCCATTTCATATCCTTTCACTTTTAATGTCTTTATGCGCTGCTGTACTCATATGCCGCATATCTAACGAATACTTCAAAAATAAGCATATCTCCATCATTAGGCGTCCCGACGGCAACTTTTACCTCCGCCGGAAAAAGTTAGTAAAGACCGCCGCCCGCAAGGGCAAACGACTTACTCAATCGTTATACACTCAAGCATCTTTAAAAACTCAAACGTCTTTAAACTCGAACGCCTTAAACTCAAAAGCCTTACGTCTTAACACCTTACACTCGAACCCTTAAACTCAAAAACCTTACGCTTTAACGTCTTACACTCTAATCCTTAAACTCAAAAGCCTTACGCTTTAGCATCTTACACTTGAACTCTTAAACTTAAGCCTTACGATTCAACGCCTTACACTCGAACCCTAAAACTCAAAGACCTTACACTTTAACGCTTACAGTTAAACCCCTTAAAACTTGGGCGTCTTACAGACGGGAGCATCTTGCTTTTGCTTATGTTTTGCTTATAATAAAGATTAAAGAGTAGGCGAACCTACTCTTTAATATACAATTATTATATTAACGATATTAGTATTATAACACATTATTTTTGAAAATGCAATAGTTTTTTCAAAAATAATTGTAATTACAGAACTTTTTAAAGTATATGGCATTATCAAGCGCGAAGTAATGCGAAAAACAGGTAAAAATGCACAGTCTTTATTCTGTTTCACATTCACAAGCCGCTGTTACTCTCCGCTGTCGCTCTTATCCTTGTCACTGTCAATATTAGGCTGGATATCTGAGTCTGCCGTATTGTCATCGGAAAATTCACTTTCAGCTGTTTCGGTAGCTGTAATCTCAACATACATATCCTCATCCTTATCCGAAGTATCTGCATCCGCGGAACCGGACTGACTCTCCGGCATCTTTGCGCCGCAGTGAGGGCAGAAAATATAATCAGAAGACACATTCCTGCCGCATCCGGGGCACTCGATATTACCTTCAATGCGGCTCAGCTCCTGCTTTATAGAAGCAATATCGCTCAGCTTCTGCGATATGCTCCTGCGAAGTTCTTCTATGTCGGCTTCTTCTCTCTCCTTTGCCTCCACGTCTGCCTGTTCTTCAGCGCAATGCTGATAGCAAAGACAGCCCAGAGATCGATAAAGATCGGAAAGCTCATTGTTTGCCTTGCTAAGCTTAATTCGAAGCTCTGCAATATTTTTTGCGTTTCCAGCGTTCTTTTTTACGCTGTTCCATATGTTATCGATATTAATAGCCATGTCATCTTCCTCCTGTGTCTGAAAAAATTTCGGCAAGAGCTGACAGCCCTTGATTCAAGATTTGGTTACATCAATAATATGTGTTAAGCGGCGCCGATTCGAGCGGGTGCAGCGCAATAACCTCTTCGTTAATCTGAACATCCTCGGAAAGCTTTGAAAACTTCTCGTAGTACACCTTCTGTACAGCCCATTCCTCAAGCGAATCAAGCTGTTCTTTGTCGCTGTCCTGTAAATTCTGACGATCCGGAAGCTCGTATTTAACCGCTATATAGGTAATTCCACTTTCATCGACTCTGCGGACTTCTCCCTCTTTCATTTCGGAAGCTGCTTCAACAAGGGCGGCCCCGTAAATATTGGTGTTATCCGAGCCCACAAAGCATCCTCCGCTGTAATAAGAAAGATCCTCTTCTGAATATTCTTCCGCAAGCTCCGTAAAATCATACCCGGAATCTAACTTTTCTGTAATTTCCGCAATTTTCTGCTGCTGTTGATTTTTCTCCTCCTGCGACAGCTCGGCTACGCTTATATTGCCGTCGGAATCGTAAACATATGTACCGTCTTCATTCGTTACGCGGCGACTTTCTGTATATACAACTATCAGGCCGAGGCATGAAAAGTTTTCCCGGTAGTATTTATCAACAGTCTCATCTGTCAGCTTCTCAATTCCGCTGTCTCCGTAAAGATAATCATATACGGCCTGCCATTTTTCTTCGGCGATATAAACTGATTTCAGCCCGTCTATATTAAGTCCAAAGTTTGCAAGCTCCGAATTAAGCGCTGGACGGCTTCCCGCATAATCAAGCTTTTCCTGAATATCGTCGTCAATCTGTTTAGACACATCCGTATCAATTTTTAGTCCATACTCTCTGAACAGCTCGACCCCTACCGCAAAGAATTTTATCGTCCGAAGAATTTGCTCTTCTGCATATTCAGCATATGTAGTACCGTCCGGAAGAGTATTTTCCCAAAATTCCGCGCTGTCATTGCCGTCTCCGTATGTGTATAAAAAATTCGTTTTGTACACAGAGAGCCAGTAGGAGTACATTCCCTCCGTGATCTCTGTTTTACCGTATGTCATTGCCGCAGGCTGTTTCGCACAGGAAGGGCAGAGTACACAGCAAATAACTGCGGTCAATACGAACGCGGTTATTCTGATTTTAAGCTTCATCGGGACAATTACCTTTCTCACTTTTCATCATCTATTATATACAATAATATCTCAGTTTGCTACGGTATTCAAGTTTTTTTCTTCATTAATTTGTATATATTTTGCAAACAATTCACACAAAAAATCAAGTGTATTGGTTCCTTTACGTATGCGGTAGCTGAAATACGGAGAAGATGAAAGATTTAAAAGCAGTTTTCCGTTATATTCGTGAGCAAGTTCAACCCAAACTGAAATATCGAGACTCGATGAGCTTATCAGTACTGAGCTTTCACGCTGTTCTACGGAATCGATCCCGCATAGAGAAGAAGCGGAGCGTATAAATGATATTTTTAAAAGATTTTCTGCCGGCTTCGGCGGTTTTCCGTAGCGGTCTGACAGCTCGTCAAGAATGTCGCTGTAATCCTCCCTCGTTTCTATAAGTGCGATTTTCTTATACGCGTCGATTCTCTGAGCCTGATTTTTGATGTAGCTCTCCGGAATGTAAGCATCAAACTGCAAAGACACCTTACACACCGGTTTTTCGGGACGTTTTTCTCCCTTTTCTTCGAGAATAGCATCGCTTAAAAGCTTCATATAGAGGTTATATCCGACGCTGTCAATCTGTCCGTGCTGTTCCGAACCCAAAAGATTGCCCGCTCCGCGGAGTTCAAGGTCCCGCATGGCGATTTTAAAGCCCGAACCGAATTCGCTGTAGTCGCGGATAGCCTCAAGTCTTTTTTCCGCAATATCCGAAAGCACGGTTCCCCGCGGATATGTGAAATACGCATATGCCCGGCGGCTGGAACGTCCGATTCTTCCGCGTATCTGATGAAGCTGTGCAAGTCCCATTTTATCGGCATGTTCTATTATAAGCGTATTCGCATTGGGAATATCAACGCCGGTCTCAATTATAGTAGTGCTTATCAGCACGTCTGTTTCACCCATTATCAGTGACGACCATATTTCGGAGATCTGTTCACGATCCATCTTTCCGTGCGCGTAAGCGATTTTTGCTTCAGGCACCATATCCCGGACATGCGCGACCGTCGTCTCAATGCTTTCCACCCGGTTGTGAAGCCAGAAAACCTGTCCTCCGCGGTGAAGCTCTTTCTTTATTGCGTCGGAGAGGATCACATCATCGTACTCAAGCACATAAGTCTGAACCGGAAGTCTGTCGCCCGGAGCTTCTTCGAGAATGGACATATCGCGTATGCCGCTCATTGCCATGTTAAGCGTACGCGGAATCGGAGTCGCGGTAAGCGTCAGAACATCGACGTTTTTTGAAAGCTGCTTAAGCTTTTCCTTCTGGGCGACGCCGAAACGCTGTTCCTCGTCGATTATCAGAAGTCCGAGGTCCTTAAAAACAATATCCCGTCCGATGATTCGGTGAGTACCTACTATTATATCAAGCTCGCCCCGGCGAAGCCTCCGCAGGGTTTCCGCCTGCTCCGCCTTAGTTCGGAAGCGCGAAAGCATATCTACCTGCACGGGAAATCCTCTCATACGTGATAAAATCGTCTGATAATGCTGCATCGCAAGAATTGTTGTAGGAACGAGAATCGCCACCTGTTTGCCTGCAGCCACCGCCTTGAAAGCGGCGCGAAGCGCCACCTCCGTTTTTCCGAAGCCTACGTCTCCACAGAGAAGTCTTTCCATCGGCCACGGCGCTTCCATATCCCGCTTGATTTCCTCAACCGCCGAATTTTGCCCATCCGTTTCTTCATATTCAAACGCCGACTCAAACTGCCGCTGCATCTCGTCGTCTGGCGGAAAAGCAAATCCGGGACGGCGCTGTCTTTCGGCATACAGCTGAATAAGCTCGCGCGCCATTTCTTTAGTGGCCTTTTTAGCCCGGCTTTTTGCCTTTTCCCAATCCTTTCCTCCGAGTCTTGAAAGCCTTACCGATCCGTCTTCGGCGCGGGCGCCTATATACTTCGACAGCAAGTCAAGCTTATCGGTCGGAATATACAGAAGCGCGTTCTCGTCATAGCTTATTTTTACATATTCGGCGGTAACTCCGTCGTGCGTTATGCTTTCAAGACCAAGATAACGGCCTATACCGTGAATATCGTGAACAACATAATCCCCCGGCTCAAGATCGGCGTATGACATTATCCGCTCCTTAGCGGATTTTTTCTTTGACCGGCGGCTTTTGTGAACTCCGAAGGAAACCGACGCAGTTCCTTTCTCACACAGTGAAAGAGCAGCGAATTTACTTACGGTCAGCTCGTATCCCGGAATTTTCATACCGTATGTAATTACGGTAAGTTCCTTCTGAGAATCACCGGTATTTTCTTTCTGAAGAATAACAGACGGTATTTGATTTTCGGACAGAAGCTCCGATGTATTCTCAGCCATTTTTTGATTGTCGCAGAGCAGCACAGTCCTGAATCCGTTTTTTCTGTACGATTTCAAATCATCCAAAAGAAGCTCGGCATTATTCGAATATGATACTGTGTTTTTAGTCATAAATGAAAAAAGATTTCTGCTTTTTCCGCTCATGTTCGTGACGAAGGCGTCGCAAATAAGCGAGGGAACGGATGAAATATAGTTTTCAAAATCCTGCCCCCATTTGCAGTAATCCGCTGATTTTCCGTAGATTTCAGCTTCTGAAATCAGCCCTTCTATCGCTTCGCGCATACGGAACTCAAACGCCTTTATGCGGTCGCGGGATGCCGCGTATTCGGTAACGGCAACAAGCTGATGTTCATCAAAGTAATCGAGAAGACAAGTCTTTTCGGGATATATGAGAGAAATATATTTATCGAGAAAATTTAGCTCGCACCCAGAGTTTACCGCTCCGAGCTCGGATCTGAGCATATCCTTAACTCTCTCGTCGTCCGCCCGTTCAAGCTGCTGCGTTATCGTCTCCGACAGAAGAATCCTCTCCTCCGCACCGGCAAGTATCTCCCTTGCGGGAGTCAGCTCCACCGTCTGCAGCCTGCCAGTACGGCGCTGAGAAAGTATGTCGAAATACTCCATGACTTCAATTTCGTCTCCGAAAAGCTGAATGCGCACCGGACCTTCGCTGCTCGGAGGATAGACGTCTATAATATCCCCGCGTATTGCAAACTGTCCCGGTCCCTCTACCATTTCGGCGCGCACATAGCCGTTACCGCTCAGATATGAGCTTAGTTTTTCGGTAGATATTTCCGTTCCCTCCGACAGTTTCATGCCGGAAACTGCAAGAATATCCGGAGGAACAGTGTACTGAAGCGCCGCATCCGGAGTAGTGATTATTATGTCGTAATCGCCGCGCAGAACCGCGGACAGCACTCCTATTCTTTCATATTCAAGATCATGCGAAAAGGTCATGTTATGAAATATGAAGTCACGGAAAGGGTATATAAAGGCGTTAAGTCCGCTTTCGCGGCATGCGGAATACATTTTGACGCAGTATTTTTCATCAGGAAAGACAGTTAAAATTCCACGGCCAAACCGCGCCCTGAAATCGCGCGCAACAGACATCAGCAGCGAAATACGCGCTCCCTCGCAAAGTCCTGTAACAGATATACTGCGCGGATTTTTCGATCCTGTTTCTGAAAATACCGCGGAAATCAAGCCGCTGTATTCTTTTTCGTTTTTTATGCTGTCAGTTATAATATTCATCTTAAAATTTCCAGTCTTTAGTAAGAGCGTTAAGTCCGTAATACAATTCTGTATAGCTTTCCGCCGGATTACGGCGCCGCTTTTTCAAAACTATAGGCGACAGAAGGATCATCTCCCGCTGCCGCATTAATAATTATATGTGTATTCGGTTAAAATAATTTAAATCGAAGCAATGTTCCGGCAAGTTCTTTTGAATTTTTAAAAGAAACTCACACTTTAAAACCTTAAAATATTATACCATATCAGGCGTTTTCTTGTCAATATTCCAAGTGCAAAAAGACAGCCGCTCTTATACCATTCATATTCTTTCATATATTCTTTATTCTTCCATTATTCTTTATTCTTCCATATGTTTTTCCTATATATTGTCCCGCATAGTATAACTTCATCGCTTATTACTGTATTCGCATATGAGTGCGGAAAATATATCTTGAATTTGATTTTATTGTCATAATACCGTATAAATCAGGTAATAATAATTCAAACACTCGTCCGCAGCGTGCCGGTCTTAGCCGCGCTGCGGAAATATCTGTTGCACTATTTGGAGAAAGGACGCTCTGCAGAAATGAAGGAACGAAAAAAATTATCGCGGCTGAAAAATCTTCTTGAAGAAGCCGGCGGCTATGATTTTACAGTATTTGAAACGCACGCGGAAAGCGCCGTCGTCAGAAAAAAGAGCGGCGGACATACCGAAAGACTTTATGAAACTTTAAAAAAGATCCTTGAGGAGTGTTCTTATCGGATCAGCTTCGCCTTGCTGTCAGAAAAGCTCAGAGACGCTCAGAACGATTTCCGGTTTGATGATTCGGAACTCTACAGTGCGGAGGATGCAGTGTCGCTTTTGTCGCTGGAAGCTCTTTACCACAGTCCGTCGGAAGAGCTGCTCGGAAATATCGCATATACTCTCCGTTCGATTGACAGCGGAGACTTTGAGGACTTTATCAGAGATGTTTCGCACACGGACGCGATTCTGAGAAAAATCAATAAAACATATGAACTCAGCGATGACAGAACCCGGTCAATGTATCGCAGAAAAATTGCTGAAATTGCAAAAAAAGAGAATATAAGTCAGGCAAAGGCGGCAGAGCAGTACGGACGGCAGATAGACCTTGCGGAAGGAGCGTCGGGCGGAAGAAAAGCACTGTTTTTTCTGCTTTGTCTTGCAGTTCCGGTTCTGATTTCGATTATTATCTTTTTTGCGCTTGTCAGCGTCGGACAGGAAAACGCCGTTCATGCCGCGCATACAGAAGAAAATTTTCTCTCGAAGATAAGCGTGAACGTAGCGTGGGTTTATATAATGTCGGCACTTGTCTCCCTGTTTGTATGCATTCCGGTCTCAGAGGCAATGCGCCAGATCAGCGACCGTTTTTTCTCAGGGACATCGCAGATCAAAACAGTTCCTTCCTTAAAGCTGAAACAGATACCGGATGACGCGAAAACAATTGTTATAATAACTACTCTGCTTTTCGGAGAAAAGGGAGACCGTAAAATTTTTGACGCTCTTGAACGTTACAGTCTCGGAAACAGAGGGAAAAACATCTGTTTCGGTATCCTCGGAGACCTCCCTGACGCAAAGGAAATGATTACTTCAAAAGATGCGGAGAGCATTGCGTACGCGGAGGATCGGATCGAGGCTCTGAATAAACACTACGGAGGAGGATTCTGTCTTTTTATACGCCGCAGGAGTCCGACTTCTGACGGCAGTTTTATGGGATGGGAGCGTAAGCGAGGCGCGGTTGTCGAGCTCTCGTCGCTGATATCCGGACAGCCCACAACATTTGAAACAGTAATCTGCGACGATGCTTTTCTTCACGATATAAAGTATATAATAACGCTGGATGCCGATACAAGGCTTCCTCTGGGAGGCGCCCTGAAGCTTGTATCATGCATGCTCCATCCTGCCAACAGACCGATAATACGAGGCGGCAAGGTAGTCGGGGGACATGCCATTCTTCAGCCCGCGGTTGCTACAACTGCCGATTCCGCGGCATGCACACCCTTTTCAGTTATGTGTACGGGAGCCGGAGGAACCGATGTTTATGCCGGCGCGGCATATGACACCTATCAGACGCTGTTCGACCGCGGAAGCTTCTGCGGAAAGGGTATCATAGACGCCGGAGTATTCTCTCAGCTTATGAAGGACCGCTTTCCGGAGGAAACAGTACTGAGCCATGACCTGCTTGAGGGAGAATATCTGCGCTCCGGAATCATCAGCTCGGTGACATTTTCCGACAGCACACCGAAGAACAAGGTTTCATACAACAAGCGGCTTCACCGGTGGATACGGGGAGATGTCCAGGCGCTCGCTTTTGCAGAAAAACCGCTTGACGCCCTTTCTGTATTTAAGCTTTACGACAATGTCAGAAGAGCGTCGGTTCCTGCTTTTGCGGTTCTTTCAATATTGTTTTCGGTTTTCCTCGGAGAAAAGTCCGTGCTTATAACGACGATCTGCGCCCTGGCATATATACTCCTTCCTTTCGTTTCATCGCTTGCCGGATTTGCTTCAGAGATTCCGAGGAGGCTTATACACAACTCATTCACGCTCCGGCATGTGTCTAAAATTTCCGCTCCTATCGCGTCGTCTCTGCGCACCGTTCTGTATGAAATTTCCTCTTTGCTCGACCGGGCTATTTTATTTGCCGACGCCGCTCTGAAAAGCTTCATACGCATGAAATTCACACACAGAAAGCTTCTTGAATGGACTACCGCGGCAGAGGGCGACATGTACAGAGGGCTTCTCTCCGATTACACCGTAAGAATGCTGCCGGACATTTTCGCAGGAGCGGTTCTAATGCTTATGCCTTATGCTGTTCTCCGCATTATAGGACTTGCGTTCTTCTGCCTTCCGTTCTGGTCATGGAGACTGGGAAAGCCATATAAAAAACACGAAAACCGGATCGGCAGAAAATCGGAGGAGAGAATTCGCCGTGACGTAAGTGCCATGTGGCGTTTTTTCGCCGACAATGTAACAGAGGAAGAGAGCTATCTTCCCCCTGATAATGTGGAGTTTTCTCCGGAGCTCAAAACCGCTCACAGGACATCCCCGACAAATATAGGGCTTTATATGGCTTCCATACTCTGCGCGAGAGACTTCGGCTTGATTTCATCCGCCGAGCTGTACAGCCGGTTATCGGATACTGTCTCCTCCGTAAATTCGCTTGCAAAATGGCACGGACATCTTTACAACTGGTATGATACGCGGCGCGGAGAGGTACTTCTGCCTTATGTGTCAACGGTTGACAGCGGAAACTTTGTCGCCGCACTTATTTCCCTCAGACGCGGAATAGAAGACTACTTTTACGAGGAAAGCCGTTTGTCGGAGCTTATTGCACCGCTCGACAGCCTTATATCAGAGGCGGACTTTTCGGTTCTTTACAGTGAAAGCAGAGGTCTGTTTTATACCGGCGTGAATACTATGACGGAAGAAACGGACAACGGTTTTTATGATTTTCTCATGAGCGAGTGCAGAACCACAAGCTATATTGCCGTCGCAAGAGGAGAAGTTTCCGCCGAGCATTGGAGCAAACTCGGAAGACCGCTTGTCACAAGGCACGGAATGCTCGGCGTCCTGTCATGGAGCGGAACAGCCTTTGAATATTTTATGCCGACTTTATTTATAGAGCCGGCGCAGAATACTCTTGAGTGGGAAGCGCTCTCATTCGCACTGAGAATGCAGAAGGAACATCCCTGCAGAAGAGTCTTCGGCAGAAGCGAGGGCTGTTATTTTGCATTTGATTCCGATTCAAACTATTGTTACCGTGCTTTCGGAGCTCCCTCTCTTGCCGTAAGCCGCGAGGGAGGAGAAAATGTTATAACACCGTATTCGTCGTATCTGATGATGCAGTTTGCTCCCGGACAGGTGCTTGCAAATCTCGAAAGAATCGAGAGCTTCGGAATGTTCGGAAAATATGGGTTTTATGAATCCCTTGATTTTACCCGCGCGAGGGTCGGCGGAGGCTATGCCGTAATCAAGTCGTTTATGTCGCATCATATCGGCATGAGCATGCTCGCTTCTGCAAATCTCTGCTTTGACGGCATATTCAGGCGAAGATTTATGCGCGATCCGGAGATGGCTTCAGCCGAAAGTCTCTTGGATGAACGTATTCCGATAGGCGCTATAGTAACGAAAAAACGAATCAAAGCTTCGCGCCCGAAGATGAAACCGGAATGGCGCGGCGGCAAATATCAGACGGAAAAGGCACCGGGACTTCCCGCCGCGGAAATGATCAGCGGAAGCGCCATGCATCTGCTTGCGCTTTCCGACGGTACGTCGATGCTTTCTCTCGGAAGAATCGCGCTGACCGCTGAAATCGGCGATGATTTTTCGGTGTGCGGAATGACTGCCTGCTCCTCTTTCCGCGAGCAAAATGAGGCGGAGGAAACTGAAGATTCAAAAAACAGCTTCAGGATCGCAGATATGCTTCATTCGGAAACAAATTTCCGTGCAAACGGTCTGCAAACTTCAAGCCGCGGTATGAGGCTCCTGATAAATACGGACGGCAGTGTTATATCAACGGATGATATGGAAATGCGCAGAAGCGGTGAAAAGATTATATACTCATACAGCGGAGAAAGCTTCAGATTTAGCTCCGAATGGTCTTTTGACAGCTTTGAAAACGCATTGGTTATCGAATTTGACGCCCACGGAGCTTTTTTTGAAATCTCTCCTGTACTTTATGCAGAGCCGATTATTTCCGCGCTTGATGATTACAGATCTCACCCTGCATATTCCGCCATGTCTATCGAGACAGAGTATATATCAGGAGAGGGAATACTCATTTTCAGAAAAAGAGCGCGCAAAAGAGAGCGCGGGATTTTTCTTGCAATGGCATTCGGAAGCGATGGAGACGCCGAATTTGCTGTATGGAGACGGGAGATACTTCCGGCGATGTATAATCTGTCGGACATCAAAGAGGTTTGCTCCGGAGAACTTTCTTGCAGAGACGGAGCTTGCGTAGATCCGGTTGCGGTTCTCCGCAGAAAGTCGAGAAGCAAAAAAGGAATATACAAAGGAGAAATCTATATTTGCTCAGGGCAGGAAAGAGATGATGCCGTCAGAATAATCCGTCTGCTCAGAGCAAGAAAGAACAGATCTGTTATCAAAAATTCCGTTTATTATGTCGCTCAGAAAAACGGTCAGCTGCCCATGCCTTTCACAGACATGAGCCCCCGCGAGGACAAGGTGTGCTCACAGCTTCTTTCCAGACTTTATTTCCGCACGGAAGACGGTTTCCGTCCGGGAGCCGAGCTGCGGCAGGAAGATATATGGAAATACGGAATTTCAGGCGATTTGCCTGTAATTTATATTTCACTGGACGAAAAGGGGGACGACGGACGGCAGCTTTCGGAAACCGCGGAAAAAGCGGAAAATTCCGTTCGAACTCTTATGAAATGCGCCAAAAAGCTCTTTCTGTCCGGCATACGTGCTGATTTTGTTTTCGCCTTCAATCCTACAAGAGGATACCGCGAACCTGTAAAGGAT
>CAJLCI010000034.1 GCA_905205065.1 uncultured Eubacteriales bacterium
TAACATAATATGCCTGCGATGGTTTTCGTGTTCACGCTGACATTGGTTTTATTATGGAAGCGAATTTAATTTATTAATTATACTGCCGGCTTCATGCCCGGAATAAAATAAGGATTTATTGCTATGTCAGATTATTTAAACGGAGAGAGTATCATTTTAAACGATAAAATTGATACTGACTTAAAAAAAAGCGACTTTTTTTATGAGCTGCCGGAGGAGCTTATAGCTCAGGTTCCTTCAAAGAAGCGCGATATGTCGCGTCTTATGACTGTTGACAGAAGGAGCGGCGAGACCGGGGATCATATTTTTCACGATATTGTTGACATGCTTTCGCCCGGAGATATACTTGTTATAAATGATTCAAAGGTTATTCCCGCACGTCTCCATGGGATAAAAAACGAGACCGGAGCCGTAATGGAAATGCTTATGCTCCGCCAGCGCGGAGATGATATATGGGAAGTCCTTATTCATCCCGGAAGACGCGCAAAAATGGGAACGGTTATTTCCTTTGGAGACGGTATTCTGAGCGCCGAGGTTTTGGAAACTGTAGAGGGTGGAAACAGGCTTGTAAAGTTAAACTATGATAAAAGCGGCGGTGAAAATATTTTTTCAGTTCTTGACCGAATCGGAGAAATGCCGCTTCCTCCGTATATTACATCGAGAGAATCCGATCCGTCAAGATACCAGACTGTATATGCAGAACATGAAGGCTCTGCTGCCGCTCCGACGGCCGGGCTTCATTTTACAAAGGAGCTGCTCGGACGTATAAGAGACAAAGGTGTTGACATTGTTCCTGTAGTTCTTCATGTAGGGCTCGGTACCTTTCGTCCTGTAAAGGAGGAATCGGTTTCCGAACATATAATGCATACAGAACATGTTGAGATTTCACCTGAATCCGCCGATATGATAAACAATAGGACCGGGAGGGTAATTGCCGTAGGAACGACTACCTGCCGGGTACTTGAAAGCGCGGCCGATGAGAGCGGAAAAGTGTCTCCGATTTGTGCTGAAACCGGAATATTTATTTATCCGGGATATAAGTTTAAAATTGTCGAAGGGCTGATTACAAATTTTCATCTCCCTGAAAGTACGCTTCTTATGCTGGTTTCTGCGTTTTCTTCGCGCGAAATTATGATGAATGCGTATAAAAAAGCAATCGAAAAAAGATATAGATTTTTTTCATTCGGCGACGCGATGTTCATAGTATAAAAGATTTCCGATTGGTAATTTTCTTTTACCCCGTAGGAACCGGCGATGCGATGTTTATTGTATAAATGACCGGATAAGTTATGAACAGTAAAAAAATCCGATAGATATTGAGGATTATGTTCCGTAATTTTCTATGCATTTTCTATGTGCTTTGTGTGAGTTTTATGGCTTAGCACATATTTATAGCTAACAGCGAAATGTATACGGTATATGTCTGTAAGACGTTAGCCGCCGTTATGGCCGGCGGTTTCATACGCTTTTTCAGGCGGTGCTTTGTCCCACTGCCGGAACGATGAATGACGGGGATGTGCTCCTTATTGAAAAGAATAATATTTGATTAGTGGTTCAAATGAAAAATAAAAAAATAAAGTTTATAGCAATAACAGGACCTACCGCTTCCGGAAAGTCCGCGCTTGCCGTTCGGTTGGCGCATATTTTGAACGGAGAAATTGTATCCTGCGACTCTATGCAGATATACAGGGGTATGGATATCGGTACGGCAAAACCCGATAAGTCTGAAATGGAAGGAATTCCTCATCATATGATCGATGTAGCCGATCCGTACGATTTGTGCGGATACAATTGCGCCCGGTATTGTGAGGAGGCAGGAAGGATAATACGTGAGGTATCGTCGCGGGGAAAGCTGCCTATTGTCTGCGGGGGCACGGGTATGTATCTCGATGCATTGATACGTGGTACTGAGTTCGGAGACGCGCCGTCTGATCCGGATATAAGGGAAAAACTTAACGGACTGACATCGGAAGAGCTTTACGCAAGGCTTTTGGAAGTTGATCCTGAAGCCGCAGCGTCAATTCATCCCAATAATGTCAAACGTGTTGCGAGGGCTGTTGAAATATACGAAATTTCGGGCATGACAAAAAGCGAATGGGATAGAAAGTCTCATTCTTCCGAATCTCCGTATGACTGCCGCGCGATTGCGCTTGACATACTTGACCGCAGCGTTCTGTATGAGAGAATCAGAAGGCGGGTTGACTGTATGATTGAGAACGGTCTTGTTGATGAGGCAGCGTCATTAAAACTTCTGCCTGGCACAACTGCGGCCGAAGCGATAGGATATAAAGAAATATACTCTTATCTGCGCGGAGAAGTTTCACTTGAGGATGCGGTAAACCGGATTAAATTAAATACGCAGCACTATGCAAAGCGTCAGCAAACATGGTTGCGCCACAGAAATTATCTTAATTGGGTTATTGCATGTGACAAGTACGATACGAATAAGAATAATTTGAAAAATATTGTAAATATTTCATTAACACTGCTTAAAAATGAAATAAATATGATATAATAAGAAGACGTTGGTGCATGTAATCATGAAACACACAGAGAGGGTTTTCAGCCCTTACATTATTTTATTATGGATGTTCAATATTTAAAAAAGACCGCAGGATATATTCTTACAGCCGCCGTGTCGGTTATGATAATAGTATACATACTTTTTCACCTTTTCGGGGAATATGATTCGGGACTTGAAACCGTCGCTGCCGAATATGTGACGATGGAGCAGTCTATTACTGTTGAAGCTTGTATTCTCAGAAATGAAAGCGTAATTTATGCTATGACGGACGGCAGTACTAATTATCTTTATTCCGACGGGGAGAGGGTTTCTGCGGGCAGTACAGTGGCTCAGATCTATGCTGATAACAGTATCGGCGGAGAACTTATTGACATTGACAAGAAAATTACAGTTTTGGAAAAAAGTGGTTTTTCAGATGTGATTGTTTTGTCGGATACAGTTACAATAGATTCTAATATAGATTCAGTTTATTATTCAATACTTGATAAAGCGGGGAAAGGCGATTTCGATTCTGCGGTTTCTCAGAGCGATGATCTGCTTGTCCTTTTAAATAAACGCGCGCTTATAACTCAGAATGTGCAAAGCTATTCTGATAAAATAGCCTTGCTGCGTCAGCGCCGCGATGAGCTTTCCGTTTTTGCCGGAGAATCTGTGGAGTCTGTAACAACTCAATTTGCCGGCTATTTTTATTCTCAGACGGACGGCTTTGAAGGAATTTACTCGTCCGCAAAGGCGGAGGAGCTTCAGCTTTCCGATTATGATGTTATATGCAACTCTGTTTCAAATTCTTCTCTTTATTCGGACGGAACTAAGCATGCTATCGGAAAGGTTGTTACAGACTACAACTGGTATATTGCATGCACTGTATCAAAAGCGGACTACAGAGCCGTGTCTTCCGAACGTACTTCTTTTGATATTATTTTTCCTGTAAATGATGATAAAACTGTAAAGACAGAGCTTGTACGTGTTGTTAATCCTGCAGATGATGAAAGAGTTTTGCTGGTTTTTAAGTCCGATACGCTTTTGGAGGACTTTGATTATACAAGACGTCAGACTGTGGAGATAAAAACTGCGGAATACAGCGGATACAAGGTTCCTGTATCTGCTGTAAGACTTGAAAACGGTATTAAGGGAGTTTATATTCTTGACAGCTCAACCGTTCGTTTTCGTGAGATTAATCCGCTGTTTGAAAAGGACGGCTGGATTGTATGCGAGGAAAAAGACTCGTCTGATGAAAATCAGAAGAATCGTCTTTCACTTTATGACTTTGTTATAACGGAGGGGAAGGATCTGTATGACGGAAAAGTGTTGTCGTGACGGAAGCGATTCAGAAAGAATGTCTTTCTGCGGCTGCGGAGATTTTCTTCTGAGTGAGGTGCGCGATAATTATCTCAGGGTAGTAGATAACGTCAATAATACGTGTGAGCGTCTCGGAATAAAATATCCTGTAAAAATTTCTGCCGCTACCAAAACGGTTCCGCCGTCGGTAATAAATTATGCAGCTTCACTCGGACTTAAATGTATCGGTGAGAACCGTGTTCAGGAATTTCTTGACAAGGAGATCCATCTTGACGAATCTATAGAACGGCATTTCATCGGTACACTTCAGCGTAATAAAGTAAAGTATATCGCCGGAAAGGTATCGCTTATTCAGTCTGTGGACAGCGTGCCGCTTGCGTTTGAGATAAGCAGGAGGGCTGAGGCAGGAGGTTTTGTTCAGGATATTCTTGCTGAAATCAATATTGGAAGAGAGAGCGGAAAAGGCGGTTTTTTGCCGGAAAACTTGGAAAATTCTCTTGACATGATGTCGGAATTTCATGGAATAAGACTCTGCGGAATAATGACTATAGCGCCTCATTGCAGTAAAAAAGACGATTATCGAAAATTTTTTGCCGAAACTTATCAAATATTACTTGACATAGCGGCAAAAAAAATGCATAATATAGAGGTACCTTTATTGTCTATGGGTATGAGTGATAACTATGAGATTGCAATTGAATATGGAGCTAATATAATCAGACCCGGTACGGCTATCTTCGGAAAGAGACATTATAGCTGAAAGCGGAATGATCGCTTTTTCAGGTGAGCCGTGCTTTATTGAATTAAATCAGGGCAGCATTGACATGTGAATAATATATTTTGGAGGATGTAAAAATGGGATTCATTGACAAGTTTAAGGATATCGTTAATCCCAAGGATATCGACGAGGGCTATGAGGACGATGAATACGTGTTTGACGACGGTGGAAATAATACAGAGTATACGAATTATGATACCGATTATCGTTCTCAGACAAGTTATACTCAGAGACAGCAGCCCCACAGCAATACAGCGTATATGGGAGGCGTAGGTTCTCCGGCGGGAGTTGAGCTTAACGGTACGGCTCTTGAGCTGAAGGTGGTAAAGCCTAAGCATTGGGACAGCGTCAATCAAATTGCGGATCATCTGATAAGTAAGCGCACGGTTGTACTTAATCTGGAGGAAACAAACAAGGAAGAGGCTCGGCGAATGATAGATTTTCTCCTCGGCGTAGTGTATACTATCGAAGGGGATATTAAAAAGGTTGCTAATAATACGTGGGTTATAACGCCGAATAATGTGGATCTTTCTCAGGACAGTCAGCAGACGCAGAGAGGATCTAACCAGACGCAGAATAATATGCAGTATACATCGATGTGATTTGCATCGGGTGCGCAGTTGTCCGGGATCTGAAAATATGTTCAAAACTGTAGTTCTTTATTGTCAGGTTTTTTTGTCAAATCAAAAGTAAGAATCCGGTTTTAATTGTTTGGAAGATAGTTCTTTTATCCGAGGATATGGTGTTTTAGATGTTTTATATTATAGCAAGAACGGCACGCCTTATTATAAGAGCATTTGAAATTTTTATGTTTCTGAGAGCTGTTCTGTCCTGGATTATGCCGCCGGATTCAAATAAGGTGACGGTCTTTTTGTATAATATTACAGAACCGGTAATAAGTCCAGTAAGGAATTTTTTGAGCCGGTTTGAATTTATAAGAAATTTTCCTATAGATATATCTTTTCTGGTTGTTCTTATAATTCTTGAGTTTGTACAAAGGCTGCTGTATTTTTAATAACTGTACTTATGTGTTTTCATATGATTTCAATTTGAGAGGTTTATTTAGTGGACTTATCGTTTTTTTGTGACAGAATAGACGATTTGATAAAGGCGGCGGAAAAACGCGGTTCGGCTTGTACAGGCTTTCTTGATTCTGAGCATCAGAAATACGCTGCCGATTACCTGACGGCAAATGCCGGAAGTCTGAACGGTATAAGATACTTATTCTACGGAGGCTACTGCGGAGCAGAACGGCGTATTCTTGTTTTGTTTGATCCTGACTTTTGCGGTTATTTTTATAGATGCGGTAGATGCGGAAAGATATCTGACGGCGCGGATTTTTCAGATGTACTTTCAGAATGCGGTATCTATGATGGCGCCGATTTTGATGACGCAGATTTTGATATTTATAATGACAAAGAAAGTTTTTGTATTGATAATTTAAGCAGTAACATATCGGATTCTGACGGACGGGATGATTTTTCTTTGGACAGAGATTGTCCGGCTGCAACTTGTATGGGACTTAAGGCTGTTGCAGTCAGCGGCAGCGGCTATGCGGAGCTTAATCACCGTTCATATATGGGAGCGGTTCTTGCGTTGGGTCTTTCGAGAGACACAGTAGGGGATATAATTGTAAAAAACGATCATGAAGCGATTATAATTACCGCGCGGGCGGCTGCTGAACTTTTACTTTCACAGCCGCCTGTTTTGAATTATGTGGGAAAGGATAAAGTCAGTCTGAAAGAAATAAAGCTTGATGATGATTTTGCTCCCTGTAAAAAATATTCGCAGGAGAGTATCTCCGTTTCTTCGATGCGGATTGATGCGGTTGTTTCAGCTCTGACGGGGATGTCACGTGAAAAGGTAAAAAAGGCAGTTTCCGGCGGAGAGGTTATTTTAAATTGTTTGCCGGCGGAAAGTTTCGATGCAAAAGTATCTTTGGGAGACATTGTGTCGGTTCGCAGGTACGGGAAATTCAGAATATCGGATTTTTCCGGTAAAACTAAAAGGGGCAGGCTGCGTCTTTTGGTTTTAAAGTATATTTGATAATTATATATTGACTTATTTAGATAGTAAAAAGGATGGATAAATTTATGCTTCCTCCACATGAGATTAAAGCAAAAGATTTTACACATGCAATTCGGGGCTACAGTGCAGAAGAGGTTGACGAGTACGCGGATTTTGTTCTGAAAAAATATACTGAGCTTTACAGAGAAAACGATGCGCTTGAAACAAAAATAGCTCAAATGAAAAGTGAGCTTGACAAATATCACTCTGACGAAGAATCTATACGAAATGCGCTTGTCGAGGCTCAGCGGTCGAGTACCAAGCTTGTAGACGAAGCAAATGAGCGGGCGGAAATAATACTGCATTCGGCAAAGCTGAACTGCGACAAAATACTTTCCGAATTTAAAAGCGCCGTAAAAGAAGAGCGTGATGAATTGCTTCTTCTTCGCGGTATGGTAAAGAAATTTAAGGAAGATTTGTTTATCGCGTATCAGACGCATATAGAATATATAGAAAAGATTGCGCCTGAGCTTGATTCGCTCGGTGAAGAGGAATTCTCTGACGAAGCTATTATCCGTTTGGCGGTCGAGAGCATAAAGTCTGATATTATTAGTAATCACAGCAACAGCGGATCTGAAGAAGCGGAAGAATTTATATCTGAGGAAAGCGCGTATAATTCAGATAGCACTCGCAGTTTAGATGGTGAAAATAGCGAAAAGAATTCTTCGGATACGGGGGACTCGATTAAATCGGATAGAGTAGATAACGCGGGCAATTTATCCGATGAGGATAACGCGGTTAACTTAGACGGAGTAGATAATACAGCCGGCCTATCTGGTATGGATAAAGCGGTTAACTCAGACAGAGTGGATAATGCAGGTGATTTACCCGTTACAGATTATGCAGGTAATTTATCCGGTGCTCAAAATGCGCATGCTTATAATATAAGCGGTGCCGCTGCGGTATCGGATGCGCACAAAGAAGCTGATTTGGATTTAAAAGAGTATTCAGCTCAGACCGATGAAGAAAGTTCTTTGAATAATCTATCGGACAGAAACGATTCTGCTGCAAACGGTGATGAAAATAAGGGGTCTTATGTCTTTTCGGGTGATACCGAGACATCGGAAGAGCTTGCCGGAAATAAAAAATCGGCTTATGAAGTGGGATATCATAAACCGGGCTTGGCAGACGAAATTGAATATGATGAAAACGACCTTGTCGCAGAAATAATGAATACAGGTTCGGAATCTTTGTCCGATGTAGTGAAAAAGCTTGAAAATGACATTGCATTTAAAGATTTAGAAAGTTCGGTAGACAGTCAGACAGAGGTTTCAGATACTGCTGAGGACGATTATTCTGCACTCAGACGGCTTGAAGCTTTTGAATCATATAATGAGTCTGATTCTGTGCTTGGAGCATCGAGGGAAAGAGTTTCAAACGATCGGGGCCGAAAAAATTATGATGATAAATCCGATGAATTCCTTCGTATGTCCGACGAACCAGGAGTCGATGTAAAAACCGAGGAAGCAGTCGATGATTCGGACGAACTTTCCTTTTTGAGAAAAGAAGAGGAAAATGATGATAAAGATTATCTTGACTTTCTCAGAGATATTACAAAAGGATAATAGAATAAAAAAATATAACTAATATAACAGTAACTAATATAACTAATAACTAAAAGCGAGATATTTGCTTCTGCAAGACGTTCGCCTTCAGGGGGCGTTTGCTTCTGCAATGGGGCTATTCCGCCCGCTTTTTCCGGCGGCGGTTCCGGTCTCTGCCGAAACAACTTATGACGTTATGACTGAGTGATGCTCCTTGCAGAGAATACTGCCGGATGCTTTCCGCCGAGAGCTGCACGGCATGCAGAATACCTTAGCTTGACTATGCAAAAATTTTAGATTTTCGGCGGAGAAACGGAATGCAAAATGCCAAAGGATTATACCGGAACATTAAATCTTCCCAAAACCGGATTTTCAATGAGAGCCAATCTTTCACAGCGTGAGCCTGAAATGCAGAAACGCTGGGAAGAGGATAATATATACGAAAAGATGCTCGAAAGAAATCAGGGCAAGCCTGCTTATATTCTTCATGACGGTCCTCCGTTCTCAAATGGAAATATCCATATGGGGACAGCGATGAATAAGGTACTTAAGGATTTCATAAATAAATATAAGTCCATGAGCGGATACTGTGTTTCTTATCGTCCGGGATGGGATAATCACGGAATGCCTATAGAGAGCGCTATTATTAAGCAGAGTAAGCTTGACCGTAAAAGGATGACAGTTCCGGAGTTTAGGAACGCCTGCCATGATTTTGCCGATAAATTTGTAAAGCTGCAGATGTCGCAGTTTAAGCGTCTCGGAGTACTTGGCGAATGGAATGATCCGTATCTTACAATGAGTCCCGATTTTGAAGCGCGCGAAATACAGGTATTCGGCGAAATGTTCAAAAAGGGATATATATATAAGGGACTTAAACCAGTGTACTGGTGTCCGCATGACGAAACGGCTCTTGCAGAGGCTGAAATTGATTACAAAGATGTTGATTGTTCATCTATTTATGTCAAGTTTAAGTTGTCAGATGATCTTGGAAGCGATAAGCTTGCTTCTGTAGATCGTAATAATACTTATTTTTTAATATGGACAACAACTGCGTGGACGCTTCCGGGCAATCTTGCAATTGCTGTGCATCCTCGTGAAAAGTATGTTGCTGTTAAAGCGTCAAACGGAGAGACATATATTCTTGCCGAGGCTCTCTGTGAAAATACAATGAAAGCCGGAGGAATAGACAGTTATGAGGTTGTAGCTTCCTTTATCGGAAGCGACCTCGAATATATGAAAGCACGTCATCCTTTCCTTGACAGAGATTCTGTTCTTCTTTGCGCCGAATATGTCACTATGGAAAGCGGTACCGGATGCGTTCATACCGCGCCCGGATTCGGAGCAGACGACTATATGACGTGTATGCGTTATAAAATGGATATTATAGTACCTGTTGATGACAAAGGATATCAGACTTCCGATGCGGGAAAGTATGCAGGAATGTATTATGAGGAATCCGGCGACGCAATAATAAACGATATGCAGGAAAGCGGTGCGCTTTTTGCAACCGAGAAAATAACTCACTCTTATCCGCATTGCTGGCGCTGCAAGCATCCGATTATTTTCCGCGCAACCCCACAGTGGTTCTGTTCTGTAGAAGCATTCAGAGATGAAGCGATAAAGGCTTGTGAGGACGTAAACTGGATGCCGTCGTGGGGCGGCGAGCGTATGATGCAGATGATTCGCGAACGTGCGGATTGGTGTATTTCGCGTCAGCGCCACTGGGGACTGCCAATCGCGGTATTTTACTGTTCGGATTGCGGAGAGACTGTCTGCACAGACGAGACAATCTCAAAAATTTCACATTTGTTTGCGGAACACGGTTCAAATATCTGGTACGAAAAGGAAGCATCCGAGCTTATTCCCGATGGCTTCAGGTGTCCGAAATGCGGAGGAGTGCATTTCACAAAAGAGACTGATACTCTTGACGGTTGGTTTGACTCAGGCTGCACGCATTTCGTCAGTTTGGAAAACCGTACCGGAATGAAATGGCCGGCGGATTTGTATCTTGAAGGCGCCGACCAATACCGCGGATGGTTTCAGTCGTCTCTTCTTACCGCTGTCGGAGCAAAAGGGCAGGGCGCACCGTATAAGGCCGTGCTTACCCATGGATGGGTTGTTGACGGAGAAGGAAAGGCAATGCACAAATCGCTTGGAAATTCAGTGCTTGCAGAAGACGTTGTAAAAAAATATGGGGCGGATATTCTCAGATGCTGGGTTGCTTCAAGCGATTATCGTGTTGATGTCCGGGTTTCAGATCAGATTTTAGGGCAGCTCGGAGAAATTTACCGGAAAATACGCAATACCGCAAGAATACTTCTTGCCAATCTCTCTGATTTTGACCCGAATCTTGATATGGTTCCGATAAATGAGCTTGAGGAAATAGACAAGTGGATTCTTTCCGGGTTGAATAAGCTTGTCAGAAGATCGGTCAAAAACTATGACTCGTTTGAGTTTCACAGTGTTTTTCATGACATCAGCAAATTCTGCACTGTGGATTTGTCAAAGCTTTATGTTGATATAACAAAGGACCGTACGTATGTTGAGGCGGCTTCGTCAAAGACAAGACGCTGCGTTCAGACGGCGATGTATATTGTTTTGTCTTCCCTTACAAGATTGCTTGCTCCGCTTCTTACGCATACTGCCGACGAGATTTGGCTCGCTATGCCGCATCTTGCATGCGACGATGCAAGATGTGTTCTTTTGAATGATATGCCTGTATATGACGAGCATTATGTTTTCGAAGACATAGAGGAGCATTGGGATAAACTTTTTGAGCTTCGTGACGATGTAATGAAAGAGCTTGAAATTGCCCGTGCCGAAAAAATAATCGGCAAGTCGCTTGAAGCGCAGCTTGAGATAACTGTAAGCGGAGAAAAATACGATCTTTTAAACAGCTTCTGCGATAAGCTTGCGGCTGTATTCATCGTTTCCGGTGTAAAACTTTTAAACGGCGGAGGGGAAGAGCTCTCTGTAAAGGTAATGCAGGCTGACGGCGAAAAGTGCGACAGATGCTGGACGTATACCGATGACGGAGAAAAGACGGAGGACGGCTATTTATGTGCTCGTTGCCTGAAGACGATAAAAGAGATTTAGCTCATGAAGAAGTCTCCGGGATGGAAGAGGAGAGGACGGTAAAAAAAAGATCTGAACTTTCAGATTTACATTCCGAATCTGAAATGACGGTTGAAAATCAAGCAGATAGCAATGATAAAAAAGATTCGGACGAAGAATTGTCTCTGAGACAAAGGACAAAAAACGGAAGCCCGAAAATATGGCTGTTTACTGCGGCTTTTGTTGTCCTGATTGATCAGATTTCAAAGTTGTTGGCCAAACGTTTTTTGGAGCCGACCGGAGATTTTCCTATTATAAATGGAATTCTTCATCTGACATATGTTGAGAATACCGGAGCGGCATTCGGTATCCTTAAGGATCACCGTTGGGTTTTTATGTCGATATCTTGTGCGGCTGTTGTGGCTCTGATCGTTTATCTGATAGTTTCAAGGAACAGTATCGGTATGCTTGGCGGAGTTTCTCTCTCCATGATTATCGGCGGCGGTATAGGGAATATGATCGACCGTGTATTGTCCGGCTTTGTAATCGATTTTATAAATTTTGAACTTATAAATTTTGCAGTATTCAATATAGCGGATTCGGCAGTATGCATAGGCGCCGTCCTGCTTATTGTTTATGTGCTTTTCTTAGATAAAAGGAATGCATTAGAGAATGCCGGGAAATAATGTAAGGCTTGACGTTTATGTGGCGGAGCGCGAGGGTATTACGCGTTCCGCTTCTCAAAAGCTGATAGAGTCCGGATATGTTTTGGTTAACGGAATTCACCGTGAAAAGCGGTATTCTGTTAAAGCGGAGGACGAAATTGAAGTAATAGAGTGTCCGCCGTGCGAAACTGATATAAAACCGGAGAATATACCTCTTGATATTTTGTATGAAGACGACTGTCTGCTTGTGGTAAATAAGCCAAAGGGAATGGTTGTTCATCCTGCGGCAGGAAATCCTGACGGAACGCTTGTGAACGCGCTTTTGTATCATTGCGCGGGGACTCTTTCAGGGATCGGCGGAGCTGTTCGTCCGGGAATAGTTCATCGAATTGACAAGGATACAAGCGGTCTTTTGCTTGTAGCAAAAAACGATGCCGCGCATGTTGTTTTATCCGAACAGTTCAGCTCACATAAAATGGAAAGAATTTATGAGACTATTGTATCAGGTAATATAAAGGATGATTGCGGTACAGTAAATGCTCCGATCGGAAGGCATCCGTCTAACCGAAAAAAAATGGCAGTTGTTGCGACGGGCAAAGACGCTGTCACTCATTACAAGGTTGCAGAGCGTTATCCGCCGCAGAACGGCGGACAGTCCTACACAAGGCTTTCTGTACGTCTTGAGACCGGGAGAACACATCAGATAAGGGTTCATATGTCCTATATAGGACATCCGGTTCTTGGCGATACTGTTTACGGCGGCGATAAGAGCGTTATTGCAAAGAAATATGCTTCAGTTCTTCGCGGCCAGTGTCTGCATGCGCGTACAATTGAATTTGAACACCCGATAACGCATAGAATTATGTCATTTGACAGCGGACTTCCGGATTATTTTTATGAGCTTCCGTTTAAAATTGAAAAATGAGTTCAATAAGGTGCATAGCTTCGTTATAAAGTGTTCCTGCGTCGGACTGAATCACTACCGGAAAAGTGAGAAGGCTCACCGTACGTACAGCCGGCCGTTTTACAGTAGAGTCGAGCGTCATAAAGTCGAGCATCATAGAGTCGAGCATCATAGAGTTTGAACGTCTTACAGTCGAACGTTTAGCCGAACGTTTTATAGTTGAACGTCTTGCAGGCGAAAAAATATCGCTTTTTATTATATTTTATTTTTGTACATTTTGCGTGAAACTTATAGTAAAGTTTGTACGATAGATACAGAAAAGGAACTGATTGTTAAGTGAACTATTTCAGCTTAAAAAATGCGTTGATTTATAATTCCGATAAAGAGGAATTTATACCCGGAGGAATCGCGGTTAAGAACGGGATTATTACTGCTATCGGGGATCTGTCAGACGCTGATTTTAACTGCGCCCGTGATATTTGCGGGCGAAAGATAATTCCCGCCATGGTTGACGTACATTCGCACGGACGGGAAGGCATAGATTTTTGCGGAGCTTCCGTAGATGAGCTTATGAGCCTGAAAGCGTCATATGCCAGGGTGGGAACGGCAACGGTTGTACCTACGCTTGCATCGGCAACACTGGATGAGTGGAGAGAAACCGTAGAAAATGTGAAAAACTGTGGTTTTGACGCGATACATTTTGAAGGCCGTTATCTTTCTCCTGAAAAACGAGGTGCTCACGCGCCGGAGCTTCTGACCCTGCCGAATTCTGACGAGATGAAGGAGCTTCTTGATATTTCCGCAGATATGCATGTTCACGTATCTTTAGCGCCTGAGCTGAAGGGCGGAATTGAATTTATTAAGTTTTTGTCGGAAAACAACGCTACGGCAGGTATTGCTCACACCGCGGCGACATATGAAGAGGCAATGACAGCGGTCAAAGCTGGAGCAATATCATTTACTCATACATTTAATGCGATGACCGAAATGCTTCACAGAGCGCCGGGCGTCGCCGGAGCCGCTCTGTCATCAGGCAGATATGCCGAATTTATATGCGACGGTGTGCATGTTCATCCTGCCGTAATAAAAGCGGCATATAACTCGGTTCCTCATGACAAGTTTGTGCTGATTACCGATTCTTTAATGGCTGCCGGATGCGGTGACGGAAATTATACGCTTGCAGGACTTAGGGTGAATGTAAACGGCGGAATTGCAAGGACAGAGGACGGAGCTATTGCCGGGAGCATGCTTGATCTTTTTACTGCAATGCGTAATCTTATGAGCTTTGCAGGGATATCTCTTGAAAAGGCAATACCCTGTGCGACTTCTAATCCGGCAGGAATGCTGTCGCTTGATAAAATCACGGGTTCTCTCAAGGTCGGTCTGCGCGCGGATATGATTATTCTTGATGACTGTGAAAATGAAATTTCAAGCGTATACTCAGCCGGTAATTTAGTAAGATAATGCTGAACCGGGGAACTCCTTATGACGGAGCCGTTGTCTTTATTGAATAACTTTATTTTTTAGCCGTGTACGGAGAAGTGGGGGAATGTAATGAATAACAGATGTAATAATGATAGCTGCAGCTGCGAAAAGAAACCTTTTTATATAACGACAGCAATTGCCTACAGTTCGCGTAAGCCTCACATTGGAAATGTTTATGAGGCTATTTTTACAGACGCCGTTGCAAGATATAAACGTATGCAGGGATATGACGTTTTCTTTTTGACAGGGACTGACGAGCACGGACAGAAAATAGAGGACTGCGCAAAAGAGTCGGGAATAACGCCAAAGGAATATGTTGACCGCATGTCTTCGGAAATTCGCAGAATCTGGGATTCCATGAATATAAGCTATGATCACTTTATCCGCACGACAGATGAATCTCATGAAAACGCTGTAAAGCATATTTTCAAAAAACTCTATGATCAGGGTGATATTTATAAGGGAAGCTATGAAGGGTGGTACTGTGTTCCTTGCGAGTCTTTCTTTACCGAGACTCAGGTGTCTGACGGAAAATGCCCTGACTGCGGAGCGCCTGTAAGCAAAGCGTCGGAAGAGGCTTATTTCTTTCGTATGGGCAAGTATGCGGACAGACTCCTTGATTATATAGAATCTCATCCGGAATTTATCGAGCCTGATTCAAGACGGAAAGAGATGGTCAATAATTTTATAAAGCCGGGACTTCAGGATCTTTGTGTTTCAAGAAGCTCATTCAAGTGGGGAGTTCCTGTTGAATTTGATTCGAAGCATGTTATATATGTCTGGCTTGATGCGCTTTCCAATTATATTACTGCACTGGGATATGATGTAGATAAACAGAGCGATAATTTTAACCGCTACTGGCCGGCGGATGTTCATGTAATCGGAAAAGACATAATGCGTTTTCACTCCATTTACTGGCCGATATTTTTAATGGCTCTTGATATTCCTCTTCCCAAAAAGATTTTCGGGCATCCGTGGCTTCTTTTCGGAACTGATAAGATGAGCAAATCAAAGGGAAACGTCATGTATGCCGACGAGCTTGCACAGATATTCGGGGTTGACGGAGTTCGTCATTATGTACTTTCAGAAATGCCTTATGCTTCTGACGGAAGTATTACTTACGAGTCGCTTGTAGGACGCTATAACAGCGATCTTGCAAATAATCTCGGCAATCTTGTAAAGAGAACCGCCGACATGAGCCAAAAATATTTTGGCGGAACGGTGCAGGAGCCGTCCGAGCCTGAAGAGCTTGACTTTGAGCTGAAAAAAGCTGTATCTGATGCAGTTGATTCATTCTGCGAAAATATGGACGGACTGCATGTAGCAGACGCGTCGGAGGCCGTATTTTCGATTTTTCGCCGCGCAAATAAATATATCGATGAGACGACGCCATGGCTTCTTTCAAAGGAGGAAGGGAAACGAGGACGTCTCGGAACAGTACTTTATAATCTTCTCGAAACGATACGAATCGGAGCGGTGCTCCTTGCTCCGCTTATGCCGGATACAACAGACAAAATATTAAAGCTGTTGTCAACGGAAGAGAAGTCGCTTGATTTTGGCGCTTTAAAGCCCGGTACGGTGCTGGGTGATTCCGAAGTTTTATTTGCACGAATTGATGAAAAATCACTTATTGAACAAATAGAAGCTGAGAGAAAAAAAACTAATAAGGAAAAAAGTCTTTCGGAAAGGCCTGAAGGCTGTGCTGTTATAGGAATTGACGATTTCATGAAGGTAGAGTTGCGTACGGCTCAGGTCATAGCATGCGAGCCGGTTCCGAAAGCAAAGAAACTCCTTAAGCTTCAGGTTGATCTTGGCTATGAGCAGAGACAGATTGTATCAGGTATTTCTAAATTCTATACGCCGGAGCAGCTTATCGGACGTAAAATTATTGTTGTCGCCAATCTTAAGCCTGCAAAGCTTTGCGGAATTGAGAGCAATGGAATGCTTCTGGCGTCAGGCGAAGATACTGTGCGGGTAGTATTTTTAGGAGACGATACTCCCTTGGGTGAAAGAGTAAGATAAAAGCTAAAAACCGAAGGCGAGGTCTGCCTTCGGTTTATCGTTTTCAACAGCGTCTGAAAGCCCTTGATTCACAATTTTCAGCGGAATGCTGTATTTTATTCTTCGTCAAAATACAAAATACGCAGCCGGGCTTCTTTTATGACCGGTTGATTTCTTATTGGATATGAAAAGACAGCAGTATTTTTATTTACATTATCTTTATTTAATTTTAAACAAGCCGCAGATGCGGCGCGGGGTGGTATAATGTTATTTGATTCTCATGCGCATTTTGACGACGCTAAATTTGATATGAAGAATGAATCGGGACAAATTTTACGTGATATGCTTCTTTCCCGCGCATTCGATGATGACAGTGTGAAGTGTATCATAAATGCGGGAACATCCATAAAAACGGGAGATATTTCGATCTCGCTTGCGGAAAAGTACAAAAGAATTTATGCTGCGGTCGGAATTCATCCGGAGGAGCTTGAGGAGGCAGAAAAAGATCCTGACGGAACGCTTGACAAGCTTAAAGCTCAGCTTTGTCATCCTAAGGTGCAGGCGCTGGGTGAAATCGGCCTTGATTATCATTACGATACAGACAAAAAGCTGCAGAAAAAGTGGTTTGAGCTTCAGATGGATCTTGCGGGTAAACTGGATATGCCGGTTCAGATTCACGACCGAGAGGCTCACGGAGACTGCATGGATATTGTCCGCCGGTTTCCGGACGTCCGCGGAGTATTTCATAGTTTTAGCGGAAGTGCGGAAATGGCAAAAGAGTTGATTGAGCGGGGCTGGTATATTTCATTTTCCGGAGTAATAACTTTTAAAAATGCGGTCAGAATAGCGGAAGTTGTTCGTTCTGTTCCATTAGACAGAATATTGTCGGAAACTGATAGCCCGTATCTTGCGCCTCATCCGTTTCGCGGTCAGCTTAATTATTCCGGTTATGTTCGGCTGACTGTTGAGCGGCTGGCTGAGCTTAAAGGCGTGTCTTTTGATGAAATGTGTTCGATGACGTGTAACAATGCCTGTGAATTTTTTGGAATTGACAAGGAGATTTTGAACTAAACTAATATTGCGGCAGATTCAATAAGAAGCATAGATTTGTATAAGATGTACAGGCAATGATGATTATACTGCCGCTGAAAAAGTAAGCGAAACACGAAACTGTGGAGGAGAACGCTTTTACACTCCGACGTTTTTATACATGTCTTTATACGCGAACACTTTTTCATTAGAACGCTTATATACGTGAACGTCTTTACAGCCGCCTTTATACGTGAACGCTTTTATACGTGAAATCATTTATGCACAAACATCTTTACACGTTAACGCCTTTACACGTGGATGTATTTATACGCAAACGTCTTTACATGTGAGCGCTTTTTAGGCGTAGACCTCTCGCTTTTGATTATAGTTTTTATAAAGGAAAGAACATAAAATGACAATAGTTTATGTATTTGAAAATACTCTCTATCTCAATATTACCAATCGATGCACAAATTCATGTGATTTTTGTGTGAGAACGGTATCTGACGGATATTACAGTGAGAATTCTCTCTGGCTTGAGTATGAACCGTCGCTTGATGAGATATTAACTGCTTTGGAAAAATATAAATTTGATGATTATAAAGAGATTGTATTTTGTGGTTATGGAGAGCCGACGTGCAGACTTAATATAATGCTGCAAGTGTGCAGATTTATCCGTAAAAAAAGCGGTATTAAAATCAGGCTTAATACCAACGGACACGCTTCTCTTATTGAACATCATGATACCGCTCCGCTTTTCGAGGGACTTTTGGATACAGTATCTGTAAGTCTTAATGCCGCGGACGCGGAGTCTTATCAAAATATTTGCCACAGTGAATTTGGGAAATCGGCTTTTTACGGTATGCTGGATTTTGCACGAGAGGTGAAAAAGTATGTTCCGGAGGTATTATTCAGTGTCGTAAGGACGACTATCCCAGAGTCAGATTTGGAAAAATGCAAAAGAATTGCAGATGAATACGGCATACGGCTGCGGGTACGTGAGCTTGTCTGAAAAGGCACAGTGTCGGTTATTTAGCTGATAATAAGATGACTCTGACTGTAAGGCGCTCACGTGCAAAAGCATTCGGTTGTCATGGCGTTTGATTCCAAATGTGACGGATGTTACTAACCCTTCCTTGAGGAAATTGGTTTCGCCGCAGAAACGCTTTATGGTGAAATCGCATTACTTATTTAATTCTGCAAAGAGTTTTTCACGGTTAAGAAAATACAGGCAGTTTTGCAAAAACGATGTGTGTTCGGCCATTCTAAACAACGCTGCGGCGCTGTCTGTAAATGCATTGAATATCCGTTCCTTTTCTGTAGATTGGTCATATTCTTCTCGGATTGCACTGAGAGTAATAAATTTTAACATACAATATAATGCTTCAATTCCGCGTGCCCTGTCTTCAAAAATATGATAATTCTGCAGCATTTCTTTTTCTGTTATGTTTTCTATAGGGAAACGACTGTAAAACATATTGTTGACTAAGATTTGTTCAAATATGATTTCTCCGGATTCGAAATATTCTTCAAATATTTTTTCCGCACTTACATATTTGTGTATAACATTGTCAGTTATTATAGGGTTTTCATTATTATCAAAAGCAACATCAAGCGACTTGAATGTCGATTTCGCCAATTCTGAGACGCTCTGACTGTATTTTGAAAATAAATTTATGAGCTTGGCGGAATCGCATAGATACTGGGATATATTTTGCGGAAGCTGGCTGTTTGAAACGGCTGCAAAATTATCAGCTGCTTCAGAATACTCAGGTGCGAACATGTCACATATGGTTTTAAGACTCTGTCCTTTTGAAAATTCTGAAGGACTTTTTTCCTTTTTTAATTTATTTGTATCGTCCTCTTTTAATTTATTTGTATCGTCATCAGCACATATAAATACAGAGTCAATTTGAGATAAGAAGCTGCGGAGAAGTGAGAAACGATCCGAAAGGGAGAATTTTCTGTTTTGAATTATCGCCGTTGAAGTTTTACGGATAATGGTACTCTCGCCTGTAAGGTTTTTTATTAATTCCGGATCAAAGTGCATGTTTTTTAGTCTTTCATATTTGATTTTTTCTTCGGCGTACTCTTCCGACAGTTCATCTTCAGGAATTTCAAAATTGAGGGAAAGCGATTCAAAGCGAAGAGGTGTTTTTATATTAAGCAGCAGCTCAATTACAGCTTCACAGGAGCTTGAACAGCAGCATTCCGGAGGAGCTGTATTTTTTATGCTTCTTGGGTAATATCTGCATACTGAGGAAATAACGTCTTCTCCGCATTCTTTTTGAATTCCGCACAGACCGTCATCTCGTTGAAGCGGGCATTTTCCGTCAAACCGTCTATTTATGAGCGCAAAACGTTCCGGACTTGGATTTTCAGGTCTGTAAAAGGCGCAGTCAAGCTTTAGACGAAGCTCAGGAGAGCAGTCAAGCCCTATTAATCGGTAATACTCGGACATGGTCAGAGAAATTCCCCATCCTCCGCAGCAAGTATTTCGACATTTTCCGCATTTACAGGAAAAACGCTTATAATATTCCGGGGCAGTGTATGTTTTATAGCTCATAAAATAATTTTTCCTTTCCTAATTGACATAATTCTGTCAATATTTTATCAAAATTTGATAGAATTTATAAATAACATTTTATTACATTTAATAACATTTTATGTTAAAAAATTGTCACGATGTAGATTAAATTATTGTTATTACAAAAATGAGTGTAAGTTAAGCTTATTAAACGTAATTATATTATGGGATTGTTGACATTTTTAAGAGGCTGTGCTATAATAACCAGTAATCTTCTATTTTAATGACTGAGCTTCTAAAAGTGCGGATTATTCGCATTTTGATGATAAAGCTTCTGAAGTAACAGATTATTTATATTTTGGTGATTGAACTTTCAAAAGCGCAGGTTATTCGCTTTTTGATGAAAAAGCTTCCAAAATTACAGATTATTCGTATTCGGGTGACTGAGTTACCAAAAGTGTAGTTCTCACATTGTAAAATGACATATGTCATTTTTTGATGTAGTTATGTTAATTATTCCATAGATTTTTAAAAGCGGCGCTGTGCGCTGCTTTATTATAATAAAAAGGAGCCTGACAACAGACATGAGAAAAGAATTATCAAAGACATACGCTCCTGCGGAGTTTGAGGATAAGTGGTACTCATTTTGGGAAAGCAAAGGGTATTTTAAGCCTGATTCTGACCGCAGCCGTCCGCCTTTTAATATTGTAATTCCGCCGCCTAATGTAACCGGACAGCTTCACATGGGACATGCCCTTAACAATACTTTGCAGGACATTATTATCCGTACTAAACGCATGCAGGGATATAATACGATGTGGATTCCCGGAACGGATCATGCCGGAATTGCGACGCAAATTAAGGTTGAGGAAATGCTTCGCCGTGAAAAGGGACTTTCTCGTTATGACATTGGCCGTGAGGAGTTTTTAAATCATGTCTGGTCGTGGAAAGAAAAATATGGAGACCGTATTATAAAGCAGCTCAAAAAGCTGGGTTCTTCCTGTGACTGGAGCCGGGAATGCTTTACAATGGACGACAATCTTTCCGCAGCGGTGCGCAAAACTTTTGTTAATCTTTATAATAAAGGGCTAATATACCGCGGACTTCGCATTATAAACTGGTGTCCGAGCTGTGAGACAGCGATTTCCGACGCAGAGGTAGAGCATAAGGAAATTGAAGGAGCATTCTGGCATATTAAATATAAGTTCAAGGACAGCGACGATTATCTTATTGTAGCGACGACACGTCCCGAAACGATGTTCGGAGATGCTGCGGTTGCAGTAAATCCGGAGGATGAGCGTTTCAAGCGGTTTATCGGCAAGACTCTTATACTTCCTCTTGCAGGGCGTGAAATTCCTGTTATCGGTGATGAGCATGCAAATCCGGAGTTCGGAACGGGCTGTGTAAAAATTACGCCATGTCATGACCCTAACGATTTTGAGGTCGCACAGCGGCATAATCTGCCAATGATGTGGATTCTTACACCTGATGCAAAGCTTAATGAAAACTGCGGGGAATATGAGGGACTTGAACGTTATGAAGCCCGGAAAAAGGTTGTATCTGATCTTGAAGCCTGCGGCGCGCTTGTAAAGACTGAAAAGTGTACGCATGAAGTAGGGCACTGCTATCGCTGCGGAAGCGTACTTGAACCGACCGCTTCAAAACAGTGGTTTGTTCGTATGAAGCCTTTGGCGGAGCCTGCGATAGAAGTTGTAAAAAACGGAAGTATAGACTATATTCCTGAACGTTTTTCTAAGCTGTATCTTAACTGGATGGAAAATATACATGACTGGTGTATTTCACGTCAGCTCTGGTGGGGGCATAGGATTCCGGCGTTTTACTGCGACGAATGCGGAGAGATTACGGTTTCCGAATCGGATATTACCGTATGTCCGAAATGCGGAGGAAAGACCATTCATCAGGATGAGGACGTTCTGGACACATGGTTTTCATCAGCTCTTTGGCCGTTTTCGACGCTTGGATGGCCGAATGAGAAAAACGATATCGATTATTTTTATCCTACATCGGTACTTGTTACAGCATATGATATAATAACTTTCTGGGTATCAAAAATGATATTCATGGGACTTGAAAACATGAGGGAGGTATTTCCCGGAGATGTAAAAAAACAGATACCTTTTCCGCATGTGTTTATACACGCACTTGTACGCGATGCTCAGGGACGCAAAATGTCCAAATCTCTTGGAAACGGAATAGATCCGCTGGAGGTTGTTGACAAATACGGAGCCGATGCATTGAGGTTTGCACTGACATCGGGGAATTCTCCAGGAAACGATATGCGTTTTTCTGATGAAAAAATTGAATCAGCGCGTAATTTTGCTAATAAGCTTTGGAATGCGGCGCGTTTTGTGCTTATGAACCTTACGATAGACAAGACGGTCCTTCCGGAATCTACAAAGTTCAGGCTTGAAGACAAATGGCTTCTTACCATATTTGAGAGACTTGTATCAGAGGTTACGGAAAATATTGACCGATATGAGCTTGGCGTTGCCTTGGCAAAGCTATACGATTTTGTGTGGGATATTTTCTGCGACTGGTATATAGAGCTTGTAAAACCGCGTCTCTCATCAGGTGATGAGACTGCGCAGAACGTTATTTCTTTTGTGCTGGCAGAGACTCTTAAGCTTTTGCATCCTTTTATGCCTTTTATTACGGAAGAGATTTGGCAGAGTTTGCCTCACGAAGGTGAAAGCATTATGATTTCTCCCTATCCGAAGTTCAACTCCGCGCTTGTCTTTGAAGCCGATGAAGCGGAGATGAACAGGATTATCTCATGCATACGTGCTGTAAGAAACCGCCGTGCGGAGATGAATGTAGCTCCTTCAAAAAAGGCAAGTCTTTATATCGTTACCGACGAAAAATCCACCTTTGAAACGGGCAGAGAATTTTTCATAAAGCTTGCGTCTTCTTCTGATGTAAATATTGTAGACTGTTATAACGGAGACGACGCGGTGCAGATTGTAACCGAATCCGCGACGCTCTATATTCCTCTTGCCGAAATGATAGATTTTGAAAAGGAGCTTGAGAGATTGTCTGCAGACAAGAAGAAAACGATCGGGGAGATTGAACGTATTGAGCGCAAGCTTTCGAACGAAGGTTTTGTGTCAAAGGCTCCGGATGCAGTTGTCGACGGAGAGCGTAAAAAGCTTGACGGATATAAGGATACTCTTGAAAATATTAATAAGGCCATTGAAAGAATATCAAAGTAAATATATAGCTAAATGAAGATGCCAGACTATCTTTATTGTAAAGCATTGAAAGTAAAAAATGAGTTTCGGATTTTATTTCGGAACTCGTTTTTTATGTAAAAAAAAGAATAAAAATAATGTCACCTTTTTTGTTTTTTTTGAGTCTAATATAATACAATAATAAAATAAAAAAATCAGACGTGTCGAATGGAGGTTTATTTTGGTATTCAGCAGTTTAAGTTTTATTTTTATTTTTTTACCTGCATTCATTATTACATATATTTTTTCACCTGTTAAACTGCGCAATGCGGTAATTTTTCTGGCAAGTCTGATATTTTACTTTATCGGATGTATGGATACGCCGGAGGCAATGCTTCTTTTGCTTACGGCGGTAATTTTGAATTATTTTTTTGCGCGCGTTATCTCTGCTCTTAGCGGTCGGAAACGAAAGCTGTTATTTATTCTTTCTGTCGGATATAATCTTGGATGGCTTATCTTTTTCAAATATTCGGCTTTTTTATTGTCGTTTTTTAATATTCATATTCCCTTTTTTACCGAATTGCGGCTTCCTATAGGAATAAGTTTTTATACATTTCAGTGTATCTCGTATCTTGCTGATGTATACAGAAAAAAGATATGTGCCGAACGCTCTGTTTTGATGGTTGGAACGTATTTAACGATGTTTCCGCAGCTTGTAGCCGGACCTATTGTTACATATCCTGAAGTACACGGACAGCTCTTGCGCAGAAAATTCAATATAAAACAGCTTGCAAGGGGCTTTGCTGTGTTTTCAGTCGGACTGGGATATAAGGTATTGCTTGCCGATCGAATCGGAGGACTTTGGAATAATGTCGTATCAATCGGAGCGGATAGTATCTCGGTTCCGCTTGCGTGGATGGGCGCATTTTCCTACACATTTAAAATATATTTTGATTTTTGCGGTTATTCGGTGATGGCTGTAGGACTGGGAAAAATGTTCGGATTTCGGCTTCCCCAAAATTTCCGTCTGCCGTATATGGCGAAAACTATGACTGACTTTTTCAGACGGTGGCATATAACACTCGGCGCTTTTTTCAGAGAATACGTCTATATTCCGCTTGGCGGTAACCGCCGCGGATATTTAAGAATGTTTTTTAATCTTTTGGTTGTTTGGCTGCTTACAGGGCTTTGGCATGGAGCCGGATTTAATTTTATTTTATGGGGAGCTGTAATTTTTATATTAATA
>CAJLCI010000035.1 GCA_905205065.1 uncultured Eubacteriales bacterium
GCGTTCGACTGTAAAGGCGTTCGACTGTAAAGGCGTTCGACTGTAAAGGCGTTCGACTGTAAAGGCGTTCGGCTCTGCAAGCGCGAGTTCCGCTCACCTTTTGAGTCGGCTATATAATCTGCTGCCGGCCCGCTTTATGATTAAGCTATATACTATATCAAAAAAAGGCTGCCGCATGTGAGCAAAGTCACAAGAGGCAACCCTATTTATCAATTTTTATCCAGTTTTTTTCACAAGCTCTTTTCATAAAGTCTTTTTTTCTTATAATCTTTTTTAAATCCTTCTCAATGTTATTTTCGCAAAGCCTTTTATTAAAGCCCTTTTCTCAATTCTTTTTTTACAAAGTCTTTTTCTCAATTTCTTTTATCAGGTTCTTTTTTATAAAATTCAATTACGCCTTTTTCGTCACTGCAGCATATCACGCCGCATTGCAGAAACAGCAATTCCAAGACCAATAAAAAGACTCAGTACAGACGATCCTCCATAGCTTAAAAACGGCAGAGTCACACCGATAACGGGTAAAAGCCCCATACACATTCCGATGTTTTCCGTTGCCTGAACAACAAATATTGCGGCAACTCCCGCACAAATTTCAGCTCCCGTACGTCCGCATCTTCTGCCCATACTAAGCAATCGGAAAACAATAGCCGCGTAAAGAATAAATACAGCCAATATCATAATAATTCCGAATTGCTCCGCCATAACAGAGAAAATCATATCGGTATGAGCTGCCGGGGTTTTGGGCGAATATGTGAGAGAAAGCCACTTTGAACCCCATGGGAAACCTGAAATTATCGCATTTTTGCTCAGAATCACCTGATATCCGTATCCGAGCGGATCAAGTTCAGGATTCAGTCCCACAATGATTCTCTGCTTCTGATATTCTGTCAGAAACCGCCATATAATCGGAAAACCAGCAAGACAAAGCGCTCCGCCCCCTACGAAATACCATCCGCTGAGCCCGGCGGAAAAACACATGAAAATTGCTATAAATAAATATACAAGGGCGCTTCCGAGGTCATGCTGAAGCACAACGATTCCAGCTATGACTCCGACATGCACAAGCAGCGAAAGTACCGCAAGCGGATGATTTATTTTTTTACCTACCAGCTTCAGATGTCCGGTAAAAGATATTATAAAAAGAAGCTTTACAAATTCTGAGGTCTGAAGCTGCAATGAAATACCCGGAATCGTCAGCCAGCTTTTTGTACCCGACGGTCCCGTTCCGTATTTTAAAGTGAGTAAAAGAAGAGAAACCGACAGTATCAGAAAACACCACCACAGCCTTTTATATACAAAGCCAAGCGGCAGCCGGGCAATCAAAAGCATAAGCGCCGCTCCGACAATCACAGCGCCAAGCTGAACGAAAACCTTTGAAATACCTCTGCAGGCGGAAAGCTCAGAAACGGAGACCGTAACAAAAATTGAAATAATCCCGACAACAGAAAGAAGAAGCGCGCATATAAACAATATTTTACTTCCGTAAAACCAGCTTTTAGGAGATTTTCCGCCAAATTCATCCGTATTAATATCTTTACCCGATCCGTTCTTCAAGTCCCGACGCCTTTCGGCATCGTCACGACAACGTTTATTCTTCATTTTTCATTAATGGCAATTTCCCGGAACAATCAAAGTCAGATGCTCAATATGCCTTTCCCCAATAAACCAAATGCTTTGCAGGCCTGCCGCAGCATACGCATGTATCCGAAAGCTGTTCCTGCTCAAACGGAATACAGCGCGATCCAACCTCGGTCAGCTCCTTAATTTTGTCCTCACAGTCAGAATCACCGCACCACATAGCCCGTACAAAGCCGTCTCCGTTTTCGGAAAGCTTCTGTTTGATTTCGTCAATACTTGTACAGTCGTATGTATGTGCCTTACGGTTTGCAAGCGCCTTTTCATAAAGACCGGAACGCACCTCTTCAAGCTTTTCGGCTATCACTGCCTCAAGACAATCGAGCGAAACAACCGTTTTTTCACGGTTATGACGAGTAACTACAACACACTGATTCTGCGCTATATCACGCGGTCCAAGCTCAATTCGCACCGGAACGCCCTTCATCTCGTATTCCGAGAACTTCCATCCGGGAGAATTATCACTTACATCAAGTTTAACTCTGTATGTGTTCTTCAGTCTTTCGCAAAGCGAAGCGGCCGCCTCTGTTACCCCCTCCTTGTGCATCTGGACAGGAATGATAACAGCCTGAATAGGAGCAATCGCTGGAGGAAGCACAAGTCCGCTGTCATCACCGTGCGTCATTATTATCGCACCTATAAGACGGGTAGAAACGCCCCACGACGTCTGATGAGGATATGTAAGATTATTGTTTTTATCGGTAAATTTAATGTCAAATGCCTTTGCAAAACCGTCTCCGAAATAGTGAGATGTCCCTGCCTGCAGAGCCTTTCCGTCGTGCATGAGCGCCTCGATCGCGTATGTTGATACAGCACCTGCAAATTTATCGCTTTCTGTTTTCGGCCCTTTTATAACGGGCATAGCGAGAAGGTTTTCACAGACATCGGCGTAAATATTCAGCATCCGGAGCGTCTCTTCCTGAGCCTCTTCAGCCGTCGCATGAATAGTATGTCCCTCCTGCCAGAGAAACTCGCGGCTGCGCAGAAAAGGACGGGTAGTCTTTTCCCAGCGAACAACAGAACACCACTGATTATAAAGCTTAGGAAGATCTCTCCATGAGTGAACAATATCTTTATAATGATCGCAGAAAAGCGTCTCTGACGTCGGACGCACGCACATTCTCTCAGCAAGCGGATTATTTCCTCCGTGCGTAACCCATGCAACCTCCGGCGCAAATCCTTCAACGTGATCCTTTTCCTTATTGAGAAGCGACTCCGGAATGAAAAGCGGCATATAGACGTTTTCATGACCAGTCTCCTTGAATTTTTCATCGAATATCTTTTGAATATTCTCCCAGATTGCATATCCGTACGGTCTGTATATCATACATCCCTTCACGCTGGCATATCCGATAAGATCGGCTTTTATGCACACATCGGTATACCACTGAGCAAAGTTTTCCTTCATTGATGTAATTTGTTCAACAAGCTTTTTATCATTCTTCTGTTCAGCCATAATTAATTAGATTTCCTTTATTTAAATTATTTGAATATTTTCATTAATTCCGCCTCCGGCGAAACAAAAATTGTCAATATCGGTGCTAAATCCCCACGATTATTATATCAGCGAAAATACGTTCTGTCAACATTCAAAGCACGCCTTAATATATTCCGTCTTGCATTTTTTTTAGTATCAAAGCTTAAGAATTTCGTATCCGGCAGCCTTAACCAGACGGTTATAAACAGCAAGTCCTACGCCGCCGTCCGAAGGCATTCTCGCATAAATTGTATCAACTCCCTTAAACTCCCGCAGGCATTTGAAAAGAAGATGCGCCTGCTCGGCGGGTGAGTATCTGCTTCCGATAACAGACACATTCCTATAGTTGAGAAGAGGTTTATCCTCACTGTAGCAAAGTATTCCGCAGTCCTGCTTATCCTCAAGAAAAGAATAAACCTGACTGTCGCTGCCGTCAAGTATAATCACGCGCGCATCCGGTGCGTAATGCCTGTATTTCATTCCGGGAGCCTCCGGAGTTCCTGTAAACTTACTGAAAACAGCGCAGTCGATCTCAACGTCTTCGCATACTGTCCTCAAATCGTCCGGAGTGATCGCGCCCGGCCTCAAAAGCTTAAGACCGCCCCTTCCATTCGGCTTGACAATTGTCGATTCAAGCCCGAAGCTGCACACGCCTCCATCAAGAATAATGTCTACCCTACCGTCCATATCATCACGGCAATGTTCCGCCGATGTAGGGCTCGGCCGCCCGGAGATGTTCGCGGACGGAGCCGCAATCGGCACTCCGGCAAGCTCTATCAGCCTGTGCGCATGTCTCTCTACAGGTATACGTATCGCCACTGTATCAAGTCCGCCGGTCACAGCATCAGGTATGCAATTCTTCTTTGGAAGAATGAACGTAATCGGTCCGGGCATAAAACGGTTTGCAATCTTATAGTAGAGCTCTGTTGTATACGCATATTTTTCCGCGTCTTCAGGCTCTGCAAGATGAATTATCAGCGGATTGTCCGAAGGTCTTCCCTTTGCCGCGTAAATTTTTTCCGCTGCGCCCGCATCAAGCGCGTCAGCCCCGATTCCGTAAACCGTCTCAGTCGGAAAAATCACAAGACCGCCCCGCAGAATTACATCTGCGGCGCGCCTTAGATTTTTATCCTCGTCAGCTGACAGGTATTCTGTATGACAGCTTCCCTCCGAAGAAACAATTCCAACTTCCATTGCCATAATCATTCATGCCTTCCATATGTACACGAAGCTCTGCCGGCGTACTTAGACAGGCGTCTGTAATCCCCTGCCGCCACGGCGTAATAAGCGAAGCTCCGCACAATTAAACATTTTATATCATCTATAATCTATATTAAACTTATTACAACTTATTTTTCATATACCGTACTTAGCTCTCGGGCTATTCTTATATTTATCAATCGTACTTAGCTTTCAGGCTATTCTTGTATTTATTAAACGTACTTAGGCTCTCAGGCTATTCTTGTACTTATTAATCGTACTTAGCTCTACTCTTAGTTTTGTGCTTATCTTTAAACTTATATTTATACCTGTATTTATTTTTACAATTCCGCGCCTGCTTTTAATTTTTCGGACGCGTCCGCCGTGGCAAGAGAATCAATCATCTCCTCAATGTCGCCGTTCAGAAATGATTCCAGACTGTGAAGCGTCAGACCTATCCGGTGATCTGTAACACGACTCTGAGGGTAGTTATAAGTACGGATTCGCTCGCAGCGGTTTCCGGACCCCACCTGACTCTTTCTCTCTGATGCGATTTTCTCGTTCTGTTCGCTCTGTTTAAGGTCAAACAGCTTAGTCCGGAGAAGCTTCATCGCTTTGTCGCGGTTTTTGAACTGAGAACGCTCGTCCTGACATTCTATAACAATTCCTGTCGGAATATGAAGCAAGCGTATCGCAGACTCTGTCTTATTTACATGCTGTCCGCCTGCTCCGCTGCTTTTAATCGTCTCTATTTTCAAATCGCCCGGCGAAATCTCAACTTCAACATCTTCGACCTCAGGCAAAACCGCAACCGTCACCGTTGACGTGTGAATTCTTCCTGACGACTCGGTCTCCGGAACACGCTGAACACGGTGAACGCCGCTCTCAAATTTAAGCTTTGAATACGCGCCCTCGCCCTCTATCATAAAGGAAACCTCTTTAAATCCTCCGAGTTCCGTCTCATTGGCATTGACAATTTCATGCTTCCATCGCATTTTGTCCGCATACATAGTATACATCCGATACAGCACCCCGGCAAAAAGAGCGGCCTCTTCGCCGCCGGCTCCGCCGCGTATTTCCACAATCACATTCTTATCATCGTTTTCATCACGCGGAAGAAGGAGAAGCTTAATTTCCCCTTCGAGTTTCTCTATCCTCTCCCTTCCGCTTCGAAGCTCTTCATCGGCAAGCCCGCGCATTTCCTCGTCGCTTTCTGTTTCAAGTATCTCAAGCGCTTCTTTAACTGCCTGCTCTGCGGATAGATATTCCCTGTATTTCTCTATCACCGGGGTAAGTTGCTTATACTCCCGCATAAGTGCGGAATACTGTGCCATGTCGGAGATAACCTCCGGATTCTCTAATTGCTTTTCTATTTCTTTGTATCTTATTTCTACGTCCCGAAGCCTATTAAGCATCTGTCTCTTCAGCCTTTCGATTTGGCAGCGCGCCGCGCCGCATTAAATTTATCGTTTTTTGTCTGCACCCGCAAGTTAAGGCGCAGTGATTACCTTGTAATTTCCATATTACCTTGTAATTCCCATTGAGCCGAGAATTTCTCTCTGTTTGTCAAACATAATACGCTCGTCCTCATCGCTTGTCACATGATCATAACCGAGAAGATGAAGAACAGAATGAACGCAGAGAAAAGCTATTTCACGCCTCAGTGAATGTCCGTAATCGCGCGCCTGCATAACCGCGTGGTCAATCGAGATCACAATATCTCCAAGCGGTATGCATCCGCTGTCATAATCAATATCATCGGGAGTTGGACATCCGTCCTCAAGGAGCGGAAAAGAAAGAACATCTGTAGATGAATCAATTCCGCGGTATTTTTTGTTAAGACGATGTATCTGTCGGTCATTTACTATTGAAACCGAAACCGAGACAGGAAAATCCTTCATACACATGTGTTCATATTTCAGAGCCGAATATACCGCACGTCTGATAAGCATCCTTGTCTGAAAATCAATCAGATACCGCCCCTGACGGTTTTCAATATTTACTCTGCATCCGCATCCCAGGCGGCCTAAAACCGCATTTTTCACTCTTCCCATTTCAAAATCCTTCTCTCTGCTCGCCATGCCGCCTTTTTATTAATATTTGCAGTATCCTTTTCACAAATTATCCGCTGTGTTTTTTTCATACGCAGTTATAATTCTCTGTACCAAGCGGTGCCGCACAACATCCTTCTCAGTAAAATAATGAAGATTAATTCCGTCTATCCCCCGAAGAATACGCAGCGCCTCGACAAGTCCGGACTGTTTGCCCTCCGGCAAATCGGTCTGAGTTATATCGCCGGTCACTATTATTTTAGAGTTAAAGCCGAGACGGGTCAGAAACATTTTCATCTGTTCCCGCGTAGTGTTCTGCGCCTCATCCAGTATAATAAACGAATCACTCAGAGTACGGCCGCGCATATATGCAAGCGGAGCGACCTCAATTATTCCGCGCTCAATATATTTCATACATGTCTCAGAGCCTAACATATCATAAAGCGCGTCATAAAGCGGCCTCAGATACGGATCGATTTTACTCTGCAAATCTCCCGGAAGATATCCGAGACGCTCTCCGGCCTCAACCGCCGGTCGCGTAAGAATAATTTTGCTCACCGTCTTTTTCCTCAGCGCATCGACGGCAAGCGCAACCGCAAGATAAGTTTTTCCTGTTCCTGCAGGTCCAACTCCGAAAACAACGGTATTATCTTTTATAGCATCAACATATCTCTTCTGGCCTGCCGTCTTCGCCTTAACCGGTTTTCCGCGGGTAGTCACACATATACATTCCGAACTGAAACCGCTCAGTTCATTCTCTCTGCCGTCCTTCACCATGTCGATCACATAATGCAGGCTTTGTTCGCTTATCCCTTCTCCGGGAGACACCATTCTGCACAGATATTCAAGGGCGACGGCCGCGCGTCCGACAGATTCTTCCCCGTTCCCCTCTACAATTAAAGTATTTCCCGCGGTTTCTTCTGAGTCCTCACTCCGAACCGTAACCCCGAATGTGTTTTCCAGTTCCTTTATATTCTTGTCAAGTACCCCGAACACCGCTCCAGTCTGTTCGGCGCTGTCCGTGTGAAGTGTCTTTTTTACAAGTCCTTCCATATTTAAAAATTATTCCTCTTTTTTTAAGACCTTATTAATCTATATATATCGCATCTTCCCGCATGCCTCTATGCCTCTGTCAGTCAGTTACCGTAAGAGGAACCGTCTGAGCAATATTTTCAACGCATCTGATACGGCAGCAAAGATTATAAAACTGACATCCATCATCATCTGTGACTACAGACACTTCGGTTTCGCGGGATATAATCTCCGCGTCGGCAAGCTCGTCTGAAATTTTCACCGCCATCTCCGCGTCGGCAATCAGCGCAGCCTCGGATGAAGTCCTCTGTCTTGTCTCGTCTATATACGGATGATACGATGTAACATATTTTGTAACCGGAAGTATTATGTTGCCGGGAAGAACAATCCTGTCCTCCTCATAATCCTCCTCGTAAAGCTTAGTCTGGTCAAGCGACGGCCGTTTCAGCCTGATCTTAACGGCAAAAATGCCAATATCGCAAAGTTGTTCCGGCTGTCCTGAGTATACTCTCTCGGTATATTCAAGCGGAACAGACACTGTAAGCTCATGATATGTTTTTGCCATTACTATTCCGTCAGCCTTCACAAAACGGTTTGATAAATCATTTTTGTCCTCGACTACCCCGCTTATAAGAAGCTGCCCTTTGACAACACTGTCTCCGTCAGTCACAACCGAATCTCCGTCGAAAGTATTTACGTATTCCACAACGCCGTCATATTTGGAAATTACATTTGCAGGCCCGGATATATCATCCTGACCTTCCTTAGTCATTCTCGGAAGCAGTCTGACCTCAGCCGTCGTGCCAAGCATATTAACCGAAACCCATGCCGTATCATCGGCAATAAGCAAATACTTGGTGCAAAGCGAATAAAAGTCAATTCCCGGTATATACGCGCCCACTTTGCAGCCGAGAGAAGATAAATTTTCAATTACCTTATCCTTGTCCGTCTCTCCGCTGCTGTAAATTTCAATATTCCATATAAACTGAGTCGAAAGCCACATGGTAAACATGAATATAACCGACCCGATTAATATACCGGGACGGCGTCTGTACCGGCTGACCAGCGCGGGAAAGCCCCTCTCATATATAATATATACCCTTATTCCGTTTTTGTCAAGAAGTGAAACAACTTTCTGCCTGTCACTGTGTGAAATTTCGACTCTGACTGAGCCGTCCTCCTCGCGCCCGGGGCATCTGTAAACAATACCGCAGCTGTTCATCAGTCCGAGAGCCCTTTCACCGCAGTCCGCATCAAACTTTAAAATATCCTGACCTTCAAAAAACCTAAGAAATCTCAAAAACAGCATAAAAATCTCCGCCCCGCCTTTTTATCTTCTTCCGTCAAAGCTGACGGAATCTATAATACCGGTAAGCTCTAAAGACTTGTTCAGACAACTTTTTAAAGAAAGATCCCTGCCGGTAACCTCAAGCTCATATTTGCCGAGTGAAAGCCGTATCATATCCTCTCGGTAACAAAGAATTTTCTTGCACGAGCTGACATTAAGAGTCATATTTTCACTTATAGTTATGACCGTTTCGGGTATAAACGGGCTTACAGACTGAGGCAAATCAACAGATTCAAGAAAACGCTGAGAAAACGAACGCTTTCTCCTCACACCCGATTTTTTATTTTCCCTTCCGACGTCTTTTCTGTAAAAGCCGTCCGTGCGACCGATCTCTTCCCGCCCGGAATATTTATTCATTAACCGAATCCCCCGTTTTTTATCTTTATTAACAGCCTTAGCTGCATGTTTTGCATGAAAAATAAATATATCTAATTAAACAGTATTGTAAATTAATTTTATGCGGGGTGAGCCAAATTAATAACAGTATTTCGGCCGTAAAGGCGTCTGCAGACATTTCAAGAAATCTGTCCCTTTCAAAAAGCAAATCCAGTAAAGTAAATGAAAACTCATTTGCATACATATTTAAATGTATTCTGATAATCTCAGCGTTTCCGATTCTTGTTATATTTTCTGAAACCGCGTCGGCGGCGGCCACGGAATCACTTCGGCTTTGCGTCGGTACGGTAATTCCGTCATTGTTTCCCTTTCTTGTTGTCTCCGCTCTGATCACATCTTCCGGCGCGGGCAATGTAATAGGAAAACTTATATCCGTACCTTTTGAAAAACTATTCGGAATAGACAAAAACTGCGCCGTACTTTTTCTTATTGGAAATCTCTCAGGGTATCCGGCTGGCGCGGCGGCGGCAGCAAATCTTGTCACATCAGGGCAGACAGACAGAGAAAACGCATCCCGTGCGCTCGCTTTTTGCAATAATACGGGTCCAGCTTTTCTGATAACCGGTATCGGAGCCGGAATACTGTCCGATAAATCTCTCGGTGTTATAATCTGGATTTCTCTTCTGCTGACTTCCGTTTTATGCGGTATTATAATGAAATGGACTGCAGCTAAAACAAGAACTAAAGCCGTGCAGAATTCTGAGGGCGGTAATAAATCAAAGGAAAAGTATTTACCTGACATGGAATCAAAAATTTACAGTCCCGGTTCAAAAGAAAAAAATCCTCCTGTAAGCTTCGCCGTTCTTTTTACAAAATCGGTAGGCACATCAGCGGTAAATATGCTGTCAATCTGCGCTTTTGTGACCTTTTTCGGAGTTATCACAGCTCTGCTGAAAAGTATCCTTTTGACTCTCGGCTGCAAATCTCCGGCAGTAATTTCTCTTATAACCTGTTTTGCCGAGATTACATGCGGCATCAAGGAAGCTTCGTCTCTCGGCGCCGTCGCCGCGCCTCTTATAACTGCCGCTGCCGTGGGATGGTCAGGCCTGTCCGTTCATTTTCAGACATCATCCGTAATAGAAGGAAGCGGAATTACAATGAAATATTATTATACAGGTAAAATAATAGCGGCTCTTTTGTGTCCGATCCTGACACTGATTCTTATGAAGCTGTCAGGAAAGATATAGCTAAAAACGAGATATCAACGTATGCAAGACTTCCGATTACAAATGCGTTCACGTGCAGGATATTAGCGTACACGGTATTAGCATATAGGGTGTTAGCATGTAGAGGTGTTACTTGTAGAGTGCTACTTGTAGGGTGCTACTTGTAGGGTGTTACTTGCAAGGTGTTACCTGAAAGATATCAACTGCAAAGTGTCAATTGCAAGGTGTCAATTGCAAAGTGTTACTTACGGGCTGTTAACGTGCAGCAGCGTTCGCCCTATAGGCAGTTCCCACTCACTTTTTCCGGCTGCGGTTTTATCCTCCGCCGGAACATCTTGTGACGGAGATCTGCACCTTTTTGAAACAAAATTCTTTTGAATGCTGTATGACAAGCATAACCTAAATATAAAAACAGCCTATAATTAATAAATATATTTGTAAAAAAATAAAATACTATGGAAAAACAATTAATTTTGTAGTATAATGTATTGAAATAAGTCTGCATATAAACCTAACAGGTCGCTGCGGCGTAACGTTTGAAAAACACGGAGGTAAAAGCTCTATGGCTTTTCATAAAAAAGGCGAAAGCAAATATATACCCACCAGCATCGAAACAAAGCCGGTTGTATATCGTCCAAAATACAAAAAATCAAAAAGAAAAAAACATTCAGAACACGAGCTGCCCGAAATATGCAGATTTTGTATAAATGCTCACAAGCTTTATGACTCTGACACTATGCTCTGCGATTATAGGGGAGTTGTAGCATGCGAATACACCTGTAAAAAATTTATGTACGATCCGCTCAAGCATATTCCCGCTCAGTCTCCGGTTCTCAAACCTGAAAATGCCGATCCCCTTCCCTCCCTTGATGATTTCAACGACATCGACGATTCGCAGAATTCCGAAGCGACTTTGGAAAAAGATGCGGATACAGTTAAATCCGGCGCCTCGTCAAACATCAGAGAAAAAGAATTAAAGGATATCCGATCCGGTGACAGCACAGAAAATGATGATATTGAATCCGTAAAAAAGAACGCGATCAATGACCGTGAGCTTTTAGATCAGCTTGCTGAAATCGACAGACAATACAATTTGCTGCAAAGAGACTTTGCTGAATATACCGCATCCAGTTCCGATGAAATTCAAACTGATAATATATCAGACGCATTTTCAAATGTCTTTTCAAAAGATAACGACGCCGACATGAAAGAAAATCCTGAAGACATAGCCTCTGAATAAAGCAACGGCAAAATGTCAATTATATAGCTGAAAACCACTGCCGTGTCCGACCGAACTTACGGTGTTCTGACACATGTACAAATTCGGGCAGGAAGCTTCTGTCTATTGACTTGCAGTGATTTTTATGATATAATAATTCGAAAGCTAACGCTTTTAATTAGAAAGTTTCATTGTCTCAGACAACAATTTTGAAAAGCAAAACCTCGCAACATTACAGTTCTGTCTTAGGCCTTAGACATTTAAACTCAAAGCGAACACTTTCCGGTCAGCATATTATGATCGGCACTGTCACCGATAATATAAAAAGTCTTACTGCTCTGTTAGCAAGCAAATATAAACAAGTGCGAGACGTCTGCATGTGTAAGATATTCGGCTGCGAAGACGTTCCACTGCAAAAACATTCGCGTGTGAAGGCATTCGACTGCAAAGGTATTCGATTGTGAAGGTGTTCAACTGCAAAGGTATTCGACTGCGAAGGCGTTCGATTCTACAGCCGGAAGATTCCACTCACTTTTTCCAGTAGTGGCTTGACTTGCTTTCGGAACGTCTTATTACGAAGCTTTGCTCCTTTTTGAATCTTTTGATAAATACAGTGTACAGTAAAACGGTGATTTTAAATGCCAAACAAAAATGATAAGAAAAAAAGCGGAAAACTGATTACACAAAATAAGAAAGCGTACCATGACTATTTTATAGAAGATACCTATGAAGCCGGCATTGTTCTCCGCGGTACGGAGGTCAAAAGCATACGCGCCGGTCAAGTTAATCTCAAGGATTCTTACTGCTCGGTTAAAGGCGGGGAACTCTTTGCTTACGGTATTCATGTCAGCCCTTATGAAAAAGGTAATATCTTTAATCACGATCCGCTTCGCTCAAGAAAACTTATGCTTCACAAACGTGAAATAATGAAGCTTATTGGACTTACCGATAAACAGGGCTATACTCTTGTTCCGGTTGATATGCATTTTTCCGGTTCCCATGTTAAAGTCACTGTAGCTTTGTGCAGGGGTAAAAAACTTTATGACAAAAGAGACAGCGCAGCTGCCGCTCAGGCAAACCGCGATATGGAACGTCATATGAAGTCGTACTCAAAGTCAAATTACGACTATTGATTTTTCACATATATATGGGGGCGTAAAGGTTTCGACGGGGATTTTGATTACAGGTAAGCGGGTAGAGACGGTATGACCTCTTTAAAATATACCAAACTTAAATAATAAACGATAACAATAGTTACGCTATTGCTGCCTAAGTGCAGCATGTCCCTCCGTTGAGCACCACGGCTTCGGTCCGGGCGTCATTCAGTGGTAAATGTGAACTGTGAGTTTGCCTTTATAACAGTCACACACAAAACGGCTGCTTTGTTTTGTCTTTTGTCGGTTCAGACTCTATAAAAGCATAAATTAAAATCGACTTCACCCGAAGAAAGCCTGTCGGATGAGTTTTCGGACAGGGGTTCGACTCCCCTCGCCTCCACCAAACGTGTATTGGACGAACACCTACTTCTTTAGCGGCGGCTTCGCCGTCAAGGTGATGCTCTGATACGAAACAGAAACCGCCATCTTAGATGAAAGTCTAAGGTGGCGGGTTTTGTTATGTCCGCACATTCGTTAATTGCGCTTTCCTTTGTTACAATACAGGCAAAGGAGGATTCGATATGCGAGATAAGAAGTATTACATAGTGCTTGATGATTTTGAACGGCGGGTGATGGTGAACTGCCTGAACGAAATGCGGAACAAGATTATTGCTGACGGCAAGTACACCGATGCGGTGGATGAAGTTCTATTGAAAATCATTGGTGCAAAACAAAAGAAATTCAAAGTAATTTACAAGGAGGCGTGATTATGGAAAAGTACATTTATGACGAAAAGAACGGTCTTTGGTTCGAACTTCAAGGTGACTACTATCTACCGTGTTTAAAACTGCCCGAAGGAGAACAACAGCCTGTCGGTTTATGGGGACAGCGACATTTGCAGTATATCAAGCAAAATCGTAAGGTCTTTTATCTCAATCTGCTGACAAGCGGTAAACTGAACGGCTACCTCTCAGATATTGACAAACAGGCTGAGGAGATGTTTTTTCGCTTGGTAAAACAGATAGCGGAGCATGAGGGTGTTACCGAGAAACTCAAAGCGGATAATCAAATGAAATGGGTTGCTCAAATGAATAACATCCGCAGCAGAGCAAAGGAAGTCATAAATAATGAATTGATTTTTTCATAAAAGATTAACGGTGCTGTAAAGATCAAAAGGATTTACAGCACCGTTTTTGCGTATTCATTTTTTGTTTAACAAATTATTCAACCTTCATCATTCTGTAACCAACGCCGATATGCGTTTGGATATATTGTGGAGAATCTGCGTCCTTTTCCAGTTTTTTGCGGAGCGTTGCCATAAAGACGCGCAGAGAGGCAATATCGTTATCCCAACAACTGCCCCAAATGCTCTGTGTAATAAAGGTATGGGTTAAAACCTTGCCTATATTTCTTGAAAGCAGACACAGAAGTTTATATTCAATAGGTGTAAGGTGCAATTCTTCATCGCCTAAATAGGCGCATCCTGCGGCATAATCTATACGAAGCTGACCGTTTGTGAAAACGGACGCTTCGGCGGCGGTCTCGTTCTGTATCATATTAAGCCGCCTTTGCGTTACCCTGAGCCTTGCCAAAAGTTCTTCCACCGAAAACGGTTTGGTCAGATAATCGTCGGCGCCTGCATCGAGTGCGTCAATTTTATCGGTATCTTCGCTTCGTGCGCTGATAACGATAATCGGCATATTCGACCAAGTGCGGATTTTTTTAATAACATCAACGCCGTCAATATCGGGAAGTCCTAAATCTAAGAGGACAATATCGGGATTGTGCGATGACGCTTCCAAAATGGCGGTGGAACCGTTAGGTGCGGTTAAGTATCTGTAATCGTGCGCTTTAAGGGTTGTTGTAATAAGATTTTTGACCGAATTATCATCTTCAACAACCAATATCAATGGTTTATTCATGAATTTCTACCTCCCCGGCAGGTAATGTAACAGTGAACACCGTGCCGTGCGGTGTGTTGTCTGAAACGGTTATTTTGCCGCCGTGTGCATTTACAATGGAACGGCACAGCGACAAGCCCAGCCCCAAGCTGCGGCGGCTGTCGGCTATTTTATTTGCACCGCTGTAAAACATATCAAATACCCGCTCTTTCATATCATCGGGTATCCCGTCGCCGTCATCGGCAATGGTTATAACAGCTTTATCTTCCTGCTTCCAAGTTTTAATCAAAATATTAGAACCTTTAGGCGTGTATTTAATGGCGTTATCCACAATATTTATAATAATCTGTACCATAAGCTTTGCGTCCATTTTGGCGAGCAGATAATCTTCTTTATGCCGAACGGTAATATGATGTTCTACGCTTTTTCGGTTCACATGATGTAGCGCTTCTGTGATGACATCGTCTACTAAATCCTCTGTAATGTTAAGATTAAGCCGTCCTTCTTCGATTCTTGCGACCGAAAGCAGATTTTCCACCAAATTGATAAGCCACATAGAGTCATCGTAAATATCGGTATAAAGCTGATTCTTTGTCGCTTCGTCAAAGGAATTGCCGTTTGATATAAGGTTGCTTGCATTGCCTGAAATGGAAGTAAGCGGCGTTCGTAAATCGTGGGAAATAGCCCGCAAGAGATTGGCACGGAGCTGTTCATTCTTAGCGAGAATTGCCGCTTCTTCTTTCTCTCTTGCATTCTTTTCGTTTTCCAGCGACAAAGCACATTCGCCGAGTATAGACAAAAGAATACTCTTTTCAAACGAATCAAGCGGCTCATTGCCTATATAAATGCCGACAACACCGTAGACTCGGCTGTTTACCCTTACAGCAAGGCATAGGCATTTTGCACTTGAAAGCGTTTCGGTAGTAGCGCCTGCGTGCTTGTTATTTTTCAGTACCCACTCTGCAACCGCCTTTTCATTTATACCGGTTATTTCCTCGTCCGTTTTGTCACCTGAAACGGTAAAAATATGCGGCTCGCTTAAAGTTTCGTTTTCTGACAAATAGAACACAATATCCTTACCGAGCAGTTTAATAAGTTGATTTGCCGTTGCAGAAACGATTTCGTTTTTACCCTTTGCCTGCTGTAAAAGCTGGTTTGTGTCAAACAGCACCTTGGTTCTGTAAGCAGCCTGCGCAGCCTGCTTTGCATGATTTTTGAGCTTTACGGCAAGAGAGCTTGTAAGCAGCGCCGCCAAAAACATAATCAAAAAGGTGACAGGATAGCCTTGATCGTAAGCCTGAAGAGCGAAGTGCGGTTCGGTGAAGAAAAAGTTGAAAACCAATACGCTGACAATAGAGGATATCAGACTGTAAATTCGATGCCTTGTCACAACCGAGGTTACAAGGACACCGAGAACATATACCGTTATAATATTGGCTTCTGCAAAGCCCAAGTATCGAAACAGCATTCCGATACAGCTTGACAAAATCAAAATAGCAACGCTTTTCAAGAGATCGGAAACCGAGAACACGATTTCATTTTTCTTCCTTGCTTTTTTGACACGGTATGCTACACTTTTTCCTTCTGTGTCCGGTATAATATGCACATCCAAATTCGGCGTACTTGCAATTAACTTATCTGTAAGCGTAGGTTTAGAGAATATGCTCCTTCGGGTTGCAGCGCTCCTGCCAATCACGATTTTCGACACGCCCGACAGCCTTGCAAACTCAGCTATTTGAAAAGGTACATCTTCCCCGTACACAGTTTCGATTTTTGCGCCGAACTGTTCCGCAAGACGCATATTGCTCCGCAGTCGCTTTACATCTTCCTCGGACATGACCTGATAATCAGGGGTTTCCACAAACAGCGCGGTAAAAGCACCCTTAAAGGCATTCGCCATTCGGGCAGCAGTACGAATGATTTTGGGATTGGACGGCGATGATGAAAGGCAGACAAGGATATGCTCGTCCGTATGATAATCGCTGTGGCTTTTAATTCTTACAGCTTCGGTAAGCAGATTTACTCTATCAGCGCAGCGTCGCAAAGCAATTTCACGAAGCGCCGTAAGATTTTCCACGGTAAAGAAATTCTCTGTTGCACGCTCAGCCTGAGTCGGGTTATAAACTTTACCCGCTTGCAGCCGTTCAATCAATTCCTGCGGCTCAATATCAACAAGCTCAACCTGACCGGCATTATCAAATACCGAATCGGGGATACGCTCGTGTACCATAATGCCCGTTATAGATGCAACGGTGTCATTGAGACTTTCAATATGCTGAACATTTACCGTGGTATAAACATCTATTCCCGCATTAAGCAGCTCTTCAATATCCTGATAACGCTTTGTATGTCGGCACACAGGCGCATTGGTATGGGCAAGCTCATCCACAAGGATTAACTGTGGGTGCCTGGCAAGCGCAGCATCAAGATTAAATTCCGAAAGAGTAATTCCGTTATATTCCGAAACAAGATTCGGAAGACATTCCAGCCCGTTTACAAGTGCAGAGGTCTGCGGACGGGCGTGCGGTTCAATGTAACCTGCAACAACATCAACACCGCGCCTCTTTGCCGAATGTGCGGCTTTCAGCATGGCATAGGTTTTGCCTACGCCTGCGGCATATCCGAAAAATATCTTTAAATGCCCGCGATTAAGGCTTTGTTCTTCCTTTTCAATTTGCTTCAAAATCTGTTCCGGGCTTTGCCTTGTTTCGTCCATAAAAACACCTCCTGTAAGTCTCATATTTTAAGAGAGCGAAATTAAAAGAATTTTTTCCTTTTGAAGTAAATAAATTCGACGACTGCAATAATCAGCGCAACAAGTATAACAACCGGGTAACCGTACCGCCATTTAAGCTCAGGCATATAGGCAAAGTTCATTCCGTACCATCCCGTGATTAAAGTAAGAGGCAGGAAAAAGGTTGTGACGATTGTGAGAATCCCCATAATTTTATTTTGCCGTGCGTCTTGCTTTGACTGATAAAGCTCACGAAGCTGAAGCATATTTTCACGAAGCAGCTGAACATGATTTTGCAATCTCTCGGCACGATAGGCAAATTTATCCCAGTCCTGCGTATCGTCTGCAAATGAAGAACACGTGCGGGATTGAAACAACTCTCCGATATTCGTCAGTTGTTCATAGTAAGCGTTTAATTCGGACAGCTTTTGCCTGTGTTTTGTGAGCAAAGGGAAAAAGTCTGCCGAACCGCCGGAACCGATATTTTCTTCCATTTTCTCTGTTTCTGACTCTATGTGAGAAAGATAGAGAACATCATCTTCTATCATTTGCTCCATAAACCGCAAAAGAAGCTGAGCCGGGCTGTTCAGTTCCTGAAGCATACCTATCCGTTTGTCTACCCATAATTTCAAATCGCCTACATCTTCGACAAATAAGAGCGACTGTCCCGTCAAATAAAAGCCGAAAGAAAGCTGCGGTGAACGCTGTTCGCTTTTCTGAGGCAGGCGTAAGGTCCCGATGATGCAGTTTTTGAACACTTCCGCTTTACAGTAACGAATCGATCCGAGGCAGTGGAGAAGTTCTTTATAATACGGCAGTTGTTCTTTACATTCGTGAAATTCCGCCGTACTCATAACCGTGAAAAACGGTTTTCTATCGCCGCAGTTTTGGGCGGCTTGCAGACTCCCGTCTTTTGAATCAATGAAGTATTTCATCATAGTACCTCCTTTCCGCTCTTTATTATATCACAGTATGAAAGTATTTTCTACTTTAAATATTCCGCATTGATTGCCGCTTGATTTGGCAAAAGCAAATCAGAAAAGCTATTGACAAGGGCATTGCTTGAAGCCTTTTTCCATACCACAGCGGTCTGACTTCCTGAAGGATTCAGCGGTTCTATCGTACATCCTGCTTGCTCACAGATAATACTATGTTGCTTTGTAGAAATGATAAGACAGTTGTAGGTATCGCCATTTGCAGAAGCATTGTTTTCTATAAAGCCAAAGTCAATGCGATTTTTGTTTAGCTTATGGATAGGGCAAGATAACATTCTTTGCGCATGATGCCGCCAATTCGGTAACGCTCCTGAATTTTCAAATCCGTATTTCCGACAGCCAAAATGTGACGGAGGAAATCTCCCTCCGTCACACTTCCCACATACTGTTCTTCTTCATTCAGCACGGGTATGGCAGTATATCCGTGCGCACGAAAGCGTTCCAGTCCCTGACGGACCGTATCATTCTCATGGAGGAACACGGTGGAAATTTTCGGAATCATGATTTTGATAATGTTCATAGTGTGATTACTTCTCCAAAATTCCGTCCAGCATCAAATTCACTTTAAGAACATTAACGGTTTCTTCACCGAAAATACCTAAGAACTTACCGTCAGTGCATTTTTGAATAACCTCCCGCACCTCGTCCTCGGTCATATTGTTTGCTTTTGCAATTCTTGCTACCTGATACTCAGCGGCGGCAGGTGAAATATGCGGGTCAAGTCCGCTGCCCGAGCAGGTTACAAGGTCAACGGGGATTGCCGTTTCGTCCATATCGGGATTGGCCGCTCTGAGCTTTTCCACACGCTCCCGAACCAAAGCCTCATATTCTTCGCTTGCCGGGGAAAGATTGGACGGTGCGGCATACATCAGAGTTATTCCGTTTTCGTCCTTGTAGGTTGAAACATCAATATTCATAATGCGCCCCCACATATGCCCGTCATCCGTATACTGTTGACCGAGCAGCTCACAGCCGTACTTTTTTCCGTCAACCTCAATAATACTTCCGTTTGCTTTATCAGGAAAAATAAGCTGTGCAATGCCTGTTACAATACCTGTATAAACCACGCCGCAGAGCAATGTAAAAATAAGAAAGATTATAGCCGCTCTCGGCAGTACATTTTTCAATGTTTTCATTATAAATTCCTCCTTATGCAAGCCCGAAAAGAACTAACAGCATATCAATCAGCTTAATGAAGATAAAAGGTGCCGCAAGACCGCCGAGACCGTAAATTAACAGATTGCGTGACAAGAGCTTGCCTGCCGGCACCTCACGGTATTTAACGCCTTTGAGTGCCAGCGGAATCAACGCAATAATAATCAGCGCGTTGTAAATTATTGCCGATAAAACAGCGCTTTGCGGGGAATGAAGTCCCATAATGTTAAGTGCCGAAAGCCCCGGATAAAGCCCCATAAACAAGGCGGGGATAATGGCGAAGTACTTTGCCACATCATTAGCTATCGAGAAGGTGGTCAGACTGCCTCTTGTCATTAAAAGCTGTTTGCCGATGCGGACAATATCAATAAGCTTTGTCGGCGACGAATCAAGGTCAACCATATTGCCCGCTTCCTTTGCCGCCTGTGTGCCTGTGTTCATCGCAACCGCCACATCGGCCTGCGCAAGTGCGGGAGCGTCGTTTGTGCCGTCGCCCGTCATTGCCACAAGGTGTCCCTTGGTTTGAAAATCCCGTATCATATGAAGCTTGCCTTCGGGCGTTGCTTCGGCAAGAAAATCGTCCACTCCGGCTTCTGCCGCAATAGCGGCGGCGGTCATCGGGTTATCGCCCGTAATCATAATGGTTTTTATGCCCATTTTGCGAAGATCAGCAAATTTTTCCTTTACGCCCTGCTTGATAATGTCTTTCAGATGAATAACGCCTAAAATCTTATGATTTTTCGCTACAACAAGGGGAGTTCCGCCTTGGTTCGCAATCTCTTTAACGATTCGGTCGCATTCATTAGAATAAATGCCGCCGTTTTCGGTCACATATTCCTGCATAGTGTCGGCGGCTCCCTTGCGGATTTCGTTGCCGTCGTAATCAACTCCGCTCATACGGGTTTTCGCCGTAAAGGGGATAAAGGTCATATTCTTGTCGGAAAGCTCTCTGCCGCGAATATTAAATTTTTCTTTTGCGAGAATAACTACACTTCTGCCCTCAGGCGTTTCATCGGCAAGCGAGGATAGCTGCGCCGCATCGGCAAGCTCCTGTTCACTTGCACCGTCTACCGGAATAAAGGCGCTCGCCTTTCGGTTGCCAAGTGTAATCGTGCCTGTTTTGTCAAGCATAAGTATGTCCACATCGCCTGCGGCTTCTATAGCTCTGCCGCTCATAGCAAGAACATTTGCCTGATTAAGTCGGCTCATTCCCGCAATACCGATAGCCGAAAGCAAGGCGCCGATGGTGGTAGGGGCGAGGCAGACAAGCAGAGCTACCAGGGTGGTAACAGAGGTCGGATTATCAATTCCCGCCTGCTTTGCCGAGAATATGGAATAGGTATACAGCGACACAGTGACAAGAATAAATATAATGGAAAGTGCAACAAGGAAAATCTGCAACGCGATTTCATTAGGCGTCTTTTTTCTGGATGCGCCCTCGACCATTGCAATCATTTTATCAAGGAAGCTTTCGCCTGCTTCATTCGTTATCTGCACGACAATCCAATCGGAAAGTACGGTTGTACCGCCTGTTACGGCGCTTCTGTCGCCGCCCGCCTCACGGATAACGGGTGCGGATTCGCCTGTGATAGCACTTTCGTCTACCGAGGCCGCACCCTCAATAACCTCACCGTCGCCCGGAATTTGCTCTCCTGCTTTTACAATGACAATATCGCCTTTTTTAAGCAAAACGGAAGAAACGGCGGTTATCTGCTCTTTTTTATCGGCAGATGGTATTTTATGCGCCTCTACATCTTTCTTTGAAGCTCTCAGAGCGTCCGCCTGCGCCTTTCCGCGTCCTTCTGCAATTGCTTCGGCAAAATTTGCAAAAATACAGGTAAACCACAGAATAATGGCGATTGCCAAGGTGTAGCCGCTTGAAGCGTCTTTTAATCCGAACAGGGAAACAATCCACAGCCCGGTTGTCAGGATAGCCGAAATATACACCAAAAGCATAACAGGGTTTTGCACCTGTGTTTTGGGGTTTAGTTTTATAAATGAATCTTTTATGGCTCTGCCGAGCATCTTTTTATCGGCAAAAGCACTTTTTGTTTTCGATGCCATAACAGTGCCTCCTTAAATAACATTACTGAAAAATTCAGCCAGCGGTCCTAATGCCAACGCAGGGAAGAAGCTGAGCGCGCCTATAATAAGGACAATTAGTATCAGCAGGAATACAAACATACCGTTTGTGGTGGAAAGTGTACCCGCGCTTGTTGCAATCTTCTTTTTCCCTGCAAGACTTCCCGCAATCGCCAGCGTTCCGATGATAGGCAGGAAACGGGCAAACAGCATGACAAGACCGAGCGAAACATTTAAAAATACGGTATTTGCATTAAATCCGGCAAAGGCAGAGCCGTTATTACTGCCGCAGGAAGAATATGCGTATAGAATTTCGGAAAAGCCGTGCGCTCCGCCATTGTTAAGACTGTCCGCTACGCTCGGGACTACCGCCGCAATACCGCTGCCTATAAGAATGGCAATCGGCGTAGCAAGGCAAACAAGCACAGACCATTTCATCTCGTAAGGTTCAATCTTTTTGCCTAAAAACTCAGGTGTTCTGCCGACCATAAGCCCGGCTATAAATACCGTCAGAATGGCAAATGCAAGCATACCGTAAAGACCGCAGCCAACGCCGCCGAAGATAACCTCGCCGAGCTGCATCAGGAGCATTGTCACCATACCGCCGAGCGGCGTGTAGCTGTCGTGCATAGAGTTTACAGAGCCGTTGGAAGCTGCCGTTGTAAATGCCGCCCATGTTGAGGATGTTGCAATGCCGAATCGGGTTTCCTTACCCTCCATATTGCCGCCTGCTTGGTCGATCATAGAGATGTTGACGCCATCCTGTGCAAGCTGCGGTGTTGCAACCTGTTCGCTGACGGCGATCGTGCCGAGCGCCAACACAAGGCATATAAACATCGCCATAAATATTGCAACGCCCTGTTTTTTGTTCTTTACCGCCTTGCCAAAGGTGAAGCACAGCGCCGCAGGAATAAGCAAAATTGAAAGCATTTCAATTAAATTTGTAAAGGCGTTCGGATTTTCGAGCGGATGAGCGGAGTTAACACCCATATAACCGCCGCCGTTTGTGCCTGATTGCTTAATGGCGACCTGACTTGCCGCAGGGCCCATAGGTACAAACTGTTCGGTAACAATTTCGGCGTCTTCTATTTTTTTGCCGTCAACTGTTACGGTATTTGTATCAAGGTCAATCTCGGCGTTTTCAAGGATTTCGCCGTCTGCGCTTACCGCAATCGGTTCAACGAGCGATACGGTTTCAGCTCCTTTAAGGTTTTGAATAACGCCGCCGCCTACAAGACAAAGTGAGATTACAAGATTAAGCGGAATCAAAATATGAATGATGATTCTCGTTATATCAACCCAAAAGCTGCCTAAGCCATCGGCTTTTACTTTTATAAATCCCCGTATCAGGGCAAACAGCACGGCAATGCCCGTAGCTGCGGAAACAAAGTTCTGCACGGTAAGTCCGAGCGCTTGCGTAAGATAGCTTAATGTAGACTCGCCGCTGTATGCCTGCCAGTTTGTATTGGTTACAAAGCTTGCCGCTGTGTTAAAGGACAAATCCCATTTTACACCCGAAAGCCCCTGCGGATTTCCGGGAAGAACTCCCTGCAAAAGCTGAAGCAAAAACAGAAAAACAAGACCGATGCCTGAAAAAATCAGAACTGAAACGGCATATTTTTTCCAGTTCATTTGCTCGTCCTTTTTGACGCGCATAACCTTATACACAGCGTCTTCACAGGGCGTTAGAATTTTTGAAAGAAAGGTTTTCTCTCCGTTCATTACCTTCTTGATATAAGCACCGAGCGGAATCGCCAAAGCAATAAGAACGACGAGATAAAGTATGTATTGTATTACCGAACTCATTTTTGTTCATCCCCTTTCATCAGTATATAGACATAATAGATTAGCAGTGCCGCAGCACAAAGACCGATAAATCCGATTATAATATTCATAGTCTTACCTCCTTGCCTGATATTTTAACAGCATAAAGATTAAATTGGGATTAGCAGAATTTACAGCGTATTAAAACTATATTAAGGCGCTTACAGCCACCCGAAAATCAAAGCAATAGGAACCGTAATAATTACGGTGAAGAAAAACACGGCAACGAGAACACAAATCGGCATACCGATAAATACCGCAAAAAGGACAGATACGGATGCTTGAATGCGAAATGCTCCGCACGTGCTTCAATGCGCTTATCAAATTCGTGTATAGCTTTAAATATGGCTGACATATTTAATCCCTCCTTACGCTAACAGAATAGCACAGGAGAAATAAAAACGGGAAAAAGATATGCCATACTTGTTCGTGAAGAGTTCAGTTGCCTTGAATTTATCATGAACAGGGACACGATCAACTGGATTCTGAAAAAACTGAATACAGGAGGTCGAATATGGAGCATTTACCAAAGAAAATCCATCAAAACGGCATCAGCTACACGCTGGTGGGAGACTACTACATCCCCGATCTGAAGCTGCCGGAGGAAAGCCGCCCTATTGGACGGTGGGGCCGGATGCACAAAGCGTTTCTGCAAGAACACCGGCCCGGCCAGTACAATGCACTGCTTCTGTCGGGAAAACTCTGGACATATCTTGCTGACCTGAACGAACAGGCCGCTGACCGGCTGGCGTGTATCGTCTCGCAGATGCAGGAGGCGGAGGGTGTCACCGAGGAACTGAAAGCCCGTGACCAGCTTGCGTGGGTCGGGGGCATGAACAGCAT
>CAJLCI010000036.1 GCA_905205065.1 uncultured Eubacteriales bacterium
CAATCGGCAGCTTTTCTATTATATCACTCCTTCCCCTCTTTGTCAATACCTTTTTACACTTTTTTTCGGAATTTTTAATCGTTATGGGTAGTAACATTTCTATCATTAAATATATAGTATAGTTCTATATATGTGAAGCTATATAAAAATAGTCATTTTATAAATGCTATTATAAAGCTTAATAAATTCATACCAACTTAGTAATACATATTATGTTGTATAAATCAAAAATTTTTATTACGAACAAATAACAATAAAAAACATTTATATAAAAGAAAAATACTTTATTTGAGATAATCTTTGCCGCATCTTAAATTCTGTTGTGATATAATAGTTTCAAAGCTTAACCAGCATTTATACGATATCAACAACTGCAATTTCTGAAAAACAACTGTTATAAAACCTACGGATAAACTTTAAATTTATAATTTAATAGACGTTAAGCAAAAAATTTTCAGTAAGCTTTTTTCACTTTTCCGTTACTGCCAACAATTTTGTAAATCCAATGCTATAGTATTGCGATATGAGTTTATCTTATGATATAATGAATTATGATATAATAAATGTTAGGGTTAATGCTCTGATCAAAAAATCAGACTGCGAACGTTGTATACGGTAATCTCATATAAGCTGCATAGTTTAATAAATTAAATTGCGCACGTTGCATTCAAGACCCGTATATGAGCTGCATATTTTAACAAATTTGTTCTACTGCAGCCAACGGCGATTTTGTGAAGCAAACTCCTTAAACATTATGCTCTAACTTTAATTTTATTATATAATCATTCAAAACTATCGCTTTTATTACATTTATAAAATAATTGTTTTGCTATTTAAATTGAAATCAGGAACAAATTAATGAAAATAAAAAATTACTTAATTGATGCTATCTTCATGCTGCTGATTCTAATAGCATCTTTCTCAGTTGTAATATTTGCGCAAAAATCTTTTGAAACAGACGCAATTGCTCAAATGATTTTTGTAATGGCTGTATTCTTAGTTTCGCTTTCAACGCACGGATATATCTTCGGAATAACAGCATCACTAATAAGTGTACTTGCGGTTAATTATGCGTTTACTTTTCCGTATTTAGAATTTAATTTTTCCCTGCCGGAAAACTTATTTTCCGGCATAGTAATGCTTTTTGTCTCCATTATGACAAGCACTCTTACAACTAATTTAAAAAAGCAGGAGCACATGAGAGCCGAAAACGAAAAAGAAAAGGTACGTGCCAATCTTCTTCGTGCCGTTTCTCATGATCTCAGAACCCCGCTTACTTCAATTTACGGTTCTTGTTCTACAATCATAGAAAATTACGATTCATTAAGCAAAGAACAGCAAATAAAGCTTCTCAGCGAGATATGCGGAGATGCGGAATGGCTGAACCGTATGGTTGAAAATCTCTTATCTGTAACTCGGATAGACAGTGAAAAGGTATCTGTCAAAAAGGTTCCTACCGTCCTTGAAGAACTGATCGATACGGTTCTTGTAAAGTTTAAAAAACGCTATCCCAATCAAAACGTTAAAGTAGATATTCCGGAAAATTTTATAATCATTCCAATGGATCCCATGCTTATAGAGCAGGTTATTTTAAACCTTTTGGAAAATGCAGTTTATCATGCAAAAGGAATGACAGAACTTATATTATACGTTTACACAGAAGAGAAACGCGCCGTATTTGAAATCATAGATAATGGCTGCGGTATACCTAAGGAGAAACAGGACGCCCTCTTTTCCGGAGGCTTTGAAAAAAGCGCCCCTACGGTTGACCGTAATAAGAACAGCATGGGAATCGGCCTGTCTGTCTGCGCTACTATCATAAAGGCGCACGGAGGCGAAATCTGCGCCGAAAGTATTCCTGGCAAAAAAACAAAAGTACAGTTTTCTCTGGAAATGGAGGACACTAAACATGAGCAATAACAAATTTAAAATTCTTGTAATAGAAGATGAAACAAATATATGCAGCTTTTTAGAAACTCTCCTGATTGCAAACGGATATCAGACTATGACAGCTAAAAATTGCGTGACAGGAAATTCACTTTTTATGTCATATAATCCGGATCTTGTTATTTTAGATTTAGGTCTTCCGGATAAAGATGGAATTGAGTTTATAAAATCCATACGAAAGACATTTACTACCCCCATCATCGTTTTATCGGCCAGAACTTCCGAAACAGACAAAGTAACCGCTTTGGATTTCGGAGCAAACGATTATATGACAAAGCCATTCGGAACGGCAGAACTTATTGCCCGTATACGAGCGACTCTGCGTAATAGTCGGTACGGTACAACCTCCGGATCACTTCCCGGAGGGCAATTTAAAGCCGGCGGACTGACAATTGATTATGAAAGAAGACGGGTTTTTGTAAACGGCAGGGAAATAAAGCTTACTCAAACAGAATATAATATTGTGGTTTTGCTGTCGGAACATTCCGGGAGAGTAATGACATACTCATCTATAGTCCGAACAATATGGGGAGGCACCGATTACAGCAGCACAAAAAAGCTGCAGGTAAATATAGCGAATATCCGTAAAAAATTCGGAAGCACGCCAGGCGATAATCCGTATATCCAAAACGAATTGGGAATAGGATACCGTATGATAGAGGAAGACGCAGAAAAGCCTTCTCTCTGACATAAAACCAACATTAAAATAGCAGTGTTTCGATTATTTTCAGAAAGGTATTGTCATATAAACATGATCAAACTAATAAAAAAGCAATCGCCGGGCCGAATTATTGCTCTCGGTTTTGCTTTTATCATTCTAATCGGCTCGTTTTTGCTCAGCATGCCGTTCAGCATACAGGACGGAGTAAAATTACGCTACATAGACGCCCTGTATACATCCACCAGCGCAGTCTGCGTAACCGGATTAATCGCTGTAGATGCAGGAAATACATTTACTCCGTTAGGACAGTTTTTTCTCGCCGTACTGATACAGGTCGGCGGATTAGGTGTAACCGCTGTTGGAGCCGGAATCATTCTTGCAATAGGAAAAAAGGTAAACCTAAAAGGCAGAAATATTATACGTGAAGCGATGAATCTCGGCTTAGGAAACGGAACCATCCGATTTATAAAAAGTGTCTTTCTGACCACACTCGCCTTTGAATTAACAGGAGCCGTTTTAAGTTTTATAGTTTTTATTCGGGATTACCCGCCTCTTCGCGCCGTAGGTCTTAGCCTGTTTCACTCTGTTGCGGCATTCAACAATTCCGGGTTTGATATATTAGGAGATCTGCAAAATCTGATTCCCTACCAGAACAACATAATGTTAAATCTTGTAACCAGCGGACTGATATTTTTCGGAGGAATTGGTTTCTTAGTCATAAAAGAAATAATAGGAAAGAAATTTCGATGGTGCAAATTCTCCATGCATACAAAAGTTGTGCTTACCGTAAGTATATTTTTAATTGCTGCAGGCACTATTCTTATTAAGCTTACAGAAGATGTAACCTGGTTAGGTGCATTCTTTCAAAGTGTTTCTGCGAGAACAGCGGGCTTTTCCACCTATCCGCTCGGAAATTTCTCCAATGCCGGTCTGCTTGTGCTTATCGTTTTAATGTTCATAGGCGCTTCTCCGGGATCAACAGGAGGAGGGATAAAGACAAGCACATTATTCGTTCTTGTTCAAGGTATAAAATCGGCAGCAACCAATAAAACTGAAAAAGCTTTCAGATATGCAGTCCCGTCTGACGCATTTCGCAAGGCGGCGGTAATTACTTTAATCTCATTGGGTGTCGTAATTACAGGGGCATACCTCATGGTAATAATGGAACCTGGCATATCTCTGATGGATGCATTATTTGAAATTACAAGCGCATTCGGAACAGTTGGCTTATCAACAGGCATTACAACAGGATTATGCGACGGAAGTAAGCTCCTTTCAATTATAATTATGTATATCGGAAGGCTCGGGCCTCTTACAATCGCGTCTTTATGGTATTTTACTAAAGGAGAACGCGCAATTTATCCCGACGGAAACATCGCTATAGGCTGATATTATAGTCTTATTTCAAATTCATCATTCGTGTAATCAAATACAGCTGAAAAATACAATTATTAATTAAAGGGTTGATTTTTAACAATGTTTAACAGAACAAAAAAAGAAAGAGATATATTCGGAATTATCGGTTTGGGTCGATTTGGGTCCGCTTTGGCAATAGAACTCGCGTCTGCCGGAACAGATCTGCTTGTCATAGACAGAGATGAGGAGAAAGTACGGGAGCTAAGGGATTATACAGAAAATGCATATGTAGTAAAAAATCTTGATAAGAAAGCTCTTACTGAAACCGGTGTGCAAAACTGTGACGTGGCTGTAGTATGCATCGGAGAACACATGGATACATCAATTCTTACCACATTAAATCTTGTAAGCCTGGGCATTCCGACTGTAATTGCAAAAGCAACAAGTATAGAGCACGGAGAAATACTCGAAAAACTTGGTGCAGAAGTTGTTTATCCGGAGCGTGATATGGCAATCAGGCTCGCACACCGACTTGAGGCATCAAAAATGCTTGATTATATCCAATTAAGCGAGAAGCTAAATATATCAAAGCTTATTATTCCTGACAGAATAGTAGGAAAGACCGTATTGTCAGTCAACCTGCGCGGAGAATTCGGCATTAACATCATAGCTATAGAAAACAACGGTAATCTGATCGAAACCATAAATCCTGATTACGTATTCAGAAAAGGAGATATAATGTTTATTTCCGGAAGTAAGGACAGTTTAGATCGTTTATCCGCATGGACTGAAAGGTCGTTATGAACACAAATATCTTAAAATATGCAATGCTTATAACAAAGGGGACCCTTGTCGGATTCGGAGCCATTATGCCCGGAATCAGCGGTGGAACACTGTGCGCCGCGTTTGGAATGTATAAACCGTTGCTCGGTCTGTTATCATCACCGCGGAAAACAATAAGAGACAACGGCTTGGATATACTCGCATTTCTGACAGGAATCGGTTTCGGCTTTGTCGGATTATCAGGTCTCGCAAGTTGGCTCATGGAAAAAAACAGTAAGATATTAATATGTGTTTTTATCGGACTGATAATCGGAACAATTCCGGAGCTTTGGGCTAATGCAGGAGAAAACGGAAGAAAGTCATCTTCATATATATCCATGGCCAGCAGTTTTTTTCTGATGCTTTGCATCCTGGTATTTTTTAAATTCACAGAAGGCTTTACAGTTGAACCAAATATCCGGGGATTTCTTCTGTGCGGAATCCTATGGGGTATCAGTTTCATTGTGCCCGGAATGAGTTCCTCTACATTAATTATATTTTTCGGATTATACCAGCCAATGCTGAATGGAATTTCAAAATTTTCCATACAGGTTCTTTTTCCACTTGTACTGGGTATGGGAATATGCCTTATTGCTTTGTCTAAAGCGGTAAATCTGGCATATAAGAAATGGTATACACAATTTTCACACGCCATTATTGGTGTAATTATGGCAAGCACGGTTATGATTGTCCCATACGACATGATGTATTCTACCACCGATGTACTTTTAGGCGTTTTCTGCGCTGTGGCAGGATTTATCTTTTCATTTGCCGCAGGGAAATTATGTTTAAGACTATCAGTTCGGATAAAGTGAGTAATGGCAAAAAGCTGCAGATAGTATATTTTTATACTATCTGCAGCTTTTTATATTTTTTTCTGGTCTTAACTCAGTTCACACGTTGCCTGTATGGAAAAAACTCGGCAATCTATTGTATTTTTGTTCTCTTCATGGTATAATATACAAAGAAATCTTTGCGGCGCAGGTCTTTACGGCTAAAGTCTGTCTGAGGGAGTAAAGCTGTGCAATTGACTGCTCCGCAAAAAATGCCTTGTCGGCAAGCATTTTGATTAACGCTATATTAACCTTAAAGCTTAACACTTTAAGATACGATTTTCATTTCGCTGTCAAAGACAGCGATTTTTCAATACAAAATCCCGAAACACTGCGATTTATTCAGACTTTTGATACAATATTTAATAATTAATCTCGACATTTCGATTGTTTAAAGGTCAGGAAGGAAGGAAAGATATAATGGCCGGCAAAACCGGAGCTTCATCAAAATCAAAGAAAAATTCAGGAAACACAAGAAAAACGCGAACTTCAGGAAACTCGAAACAAGCGTCTGCAAAATCGGCAAAAGCTTCCAATAAAACTCAATCAAACAGCTCAAGCTCTGTAACCAAGCGGGAAAACACAATACTTACTCAGCTTTTTCCCGGAATACTTATTCTTATCTCGCTTCTTATAGCTTTATCGCTGATAATTCCGGACAGGATGGGCGGACTTGGCCCGATTGTAAAAAATACACTGTACGGACTGTTTTCACACGGAGCAGTTATCGTTCCCATCCTTATTTTCATCGGAGCGTTTTTTTGGCGCCGTGACCACGAAAACCATGCCGTCTGGTACAAAGTTATTTTCGCGTTTTTTTTAACCGTTTTCGTCTCAGTTCTTTTGTATGTTTTTACCGGCAGCGAAATGATTGAAAACAAAACCGAAGACATATTATACTTCTTTGAACAAGGCAAAAACAGCGTCGGGGGAGGCGCCGCAGGCGGACTTATCGGTATGCTTCTCTACCGCGGAATCGGATCTGTCGGAACTGTAATCGTATCGCTGGTGCTTGTAATACTGCTCAGTATCTTTTATGTAGGACTTACTCCCTACATGGTATGGCTGAGAATCGCTTATGAAATTCACGAAAGGCGTGAAAGGCGTAATGTGGCCGAAGAAGACACAAGAAAAACCCCGGTATGGGTTGACGAGCAAAAATATTATACAAACGAAAAAGCATATAATGACATGAATAACTGCTCAGATACCAGTGAAAGAAAGAAAGGAAAACAGCTTGATATTTCAGCGGTTGACACATCAGTGGACGAAATATCGGATGACACTGCCGAAAAAGAAAAAATATCCAAGAAAATTCCGAAGATATTTGGAATCTTTTCGTCTGAAAATTATTCAGATTCTTCTGACAAAACAACTGGGACAGTTATAGACGAAAATCCGGAAACCGATATATCAGACAAAATAGATCCCTCAATTTTTGAAAATGTACTGCAAAAACAAAACGAAACCATATCCCAAGGACTTTCATCCGATGATATAGATGCCAATCTTATAAATAAGGCAGGCTCTGATGATGAATTTGATGCTATAGCCGATATAATAGAAAAGGAAGACGAAGCCGAAAGGCTTAACGGAGTTACCGAATCGGCCGAAAAGCTCGCAAGCTTTGCCGAAAAGAACCAGTCTGAATCAGAGCAAAACAATCCTATCAGCGACGAGCTTTTAACACGTTTTCTGAGCAACAGCGATGAAAACGGAAAAGGAGCCGCAGAATTCGATCGTACATATACCGAAAACATTGTAAACGGACCGCAGGATCCGGAGCTTATCCTTCAAAAGGATGCGCTCGATATTGCTTCGGTTAAAGTACCTCCGAAGAAAAAACAAAAGTACGTCTTTCCTCCTCTTTCACTTTTATCAGCGCCTGTCTCACCGATAAACACAGATATAAGCGAAGAACTGCAAACCACGGCAAAGAAACTTATCGACACTCTCACAAGTTTCAAAGTGAATGCCAAAGTTATTAATATCTCCCGCGGCCCTACAATTACAAGATATGAGCTTGCACCGGAATCAGGAGTGCGTGTCCGGGCTATCTCTGCGCTTGTGGACGACATTTCACTCAATCTTGCAGCCTCCGGAGTGCGTATAGAAGCTCCGATTCCCGGAAAGGCGGCAGTAGGAATCGAAGTTCCAAACCGCGTAGTGGCAACCGTATACCTGAGAGAGCTTGTCTCGAATGAAAAATTCACGTCCGCGACAAGCAAACTGACCGCTTCGCTCGGAGAAGACGTTGCCGGTGAACCGATTTACCTTGACATTGCAAAAATGCCTCATCTTTTGATTGCCGGAGCTACAGGTCAGGGAAAATCAGTATGTATCAACAGTATGATTGTGAGTTTGCTTTACAAAGCAAAGCCGGACGAGGTCAAGTTTATACTAATCGATCCTAAAAAAGTTGAGTTAAATATATATAACGGACTTCCTCATCTTCTCGTCCCTGTAGTCAGCGACCCCAAAAAGGCAGCAGGCGCGCTGCAGTGGGCAGTTACCGAAATGGAACGCCGTTTCAATCTAATCGAAGAAGTAGGAGTGAGAGATCTCAAAGGATATAACAAGGCTGTGGAAAACGACCGTGACACCGAAAAGCTTCCTCAAATCGTAATAATTATCGACGAGCTCGCCGACCTCATGATGACAGCCCCAGATGATGTAGAGGAATCCATCTGTCGGCTTGCGCAAAAAGCGCGTGCAGCCGGAATGCATCTGATTCTCGGAACTCAGCGGCCTTCTGTAGACGTTATTACAGGACTTATCAAAGCAAATGTTCCCTCACGAATTGCATTTCGCGTATCCGCACAGATGGATTCACGCGTTATTCTTGATATGACAGGAGCAGAAAAACTGATCGGACGGGGAGATATGCTTTTCTCTCCCGTAGGTTCAACAAAGCCCATACGTGTTCAGGGCGCATATGTCAGCGAGACGGAGATAGACAATATAATAAGTTTCATTGCCAAAACTTACGGAGCCGGAGATTATGATGACAGCATAATTGAACAGATAGAACAGGAAGCCCAAAAATGCGGAACTTCAGGAAGCAAAAAGGGAGGAGCTTCAGCCACAGACAATTTTGACGGCGACGGATTTGATCCCATGCTTAAATCAGCTATCGAACTGGCCGTAGATAACGGTAAAATATCCACCTCCCTGATTCAGCGCCGTCTGTCTCTGGGATACGGAAGAGCAGCCAAACTTATTGACAGAATGCAGGATATGGGAGTCGTTTCACCTCCGGAAGGTCAGAAACCGCGTACTGTCCTGATTACAAGACAGCAGTTTATGGAAATGGTAATCAATAACGAAACCGAATAAAAACAAAGAACAGTATGAGGCTGTGACGAAATTAAATAATCGTCACAGCCTCTCTTTGTTTTATACAAATAAAGTATCAAGTGTTGTATAAAATCAGAACGATACTTATTTAAAATAAACTCCAAATAATATTTTAGATTTATGTCCGCAGCATCGTCTCACAAATTTAATGCGGAATACAAATAATCAAGCTGCGCGGCGGTCAATGGTCTGCTTTCTCCCGGCCGAAGATCTTCAAGCGTAAGTTGTCCTACCGCAATTCGTTCAAGACGGATTACGGAAAGTCCGACTGCGGCGCACATTTTTCGTATCTGACGGTTTCTTCCCTCATGAAGAGTCATGCGTAAAACCGTGCGATTCCCTGATTGGCTTTCTAATATTTCAGCCTGAACAGGACGAATATTATAACCGTCTATCTCCATCGGCGCTCTAAGACGTTCTAAATGACTATCATTTATTTTTGCATCTAACGTTACAATATAGACCTTCGGAAGGCTATAGCGCGGATGCGTAAGATGCTGCAAAAGCATGCCGTCACTTGTCATCAGTAAAAGGCCTTCTGAATCCTTATCAAGCCGCCCAACCGGATTTAGCCTTATGCCGTAATCCGAAACAAGATCTGCCACGCACTTGCGGCCATATTCGTCCGAAAGTGTTGTAATATACCCGGCAGGCTTATTCAGCATAACGGTTAAATTCCTTTCTTTTCCTTTTATTCGTTCTCCCCGGACGGTAACTATATCGGAAAGCGGATCGACTTTTCCTCCAATCTCCGCGCAAACTCCGTTAATTTTAACGTTGCCAAGCCTTATCTCATGCTCTGCGGCTCTTCGGCTCATTATACCGCAATCCGAAATATATTTTTGAATACGGATAAATTCACCTTTTACTTCATCCTTTTTTTTATCAAGGCCCATGAGGACAAGATCCCTTTCAATCTATTTATAGTTCAATTATAATCCAAACAGTGATTTTAGCTTTTCAAAAAATGACAGCTTAATTTCTTCTTCCTCCGCCCCGGCATCCGTATATAAATCAACAGAGCCGATTTCTGTATCACCGTGGTAATACCTGACTTTTCCAATCTGTACTTCATCTTCAACCGGCGCATATACAAAATGCGGAAGCTCAACAACAGATGTTACACTGCAATCGTCCGATCGGAGAATGGCAGAAGCTCCGCTGCGGTTAGACACCGTTATGCTGTCAATATCTTTCGCGCCGACAACCGGGAGTGAAAAACTTTCCGAACCCGGCTCAGCCAAAGTAACTCCGACATAATAACCGAATCCGGCATCAAGCATCTTTCGATGATCATTCCAGTCGTCGGGAGCATTAAGTGTTACTGCAATGTAAGTCAGTCCGTCACGGCTCGCCGCTGTAACAAGACATCTTCCGCTGTTTGAAGTATACCCTGTTTTTACCCCGATAGCCCCGTCATAGCTTTTTAAAAGCTTATTATGATTTATCAGCAAACGGGTACCCTGTCCATTGTGCATTTCAATCGATTTTTTATACGTAGATACAATTTCACGGAAAGTCTCATTTTTAAGAGCGGCTGAAGTAAGCGCCGCAAGCTCACGGGCCGTAGTATAATGCTCCTCGTTATCAAGTCCATGAGGATTTGTAAAATGCGTATTCTCAAGTCCGAGAGAAGCAGCTTTTTCATTCATAAGCTGAGCAAATCCATCTATGCTGCCGGATATTTCAATTGCAATTGCCGCGGCGGCATCATTTGCACTTTCAAGAAGGAGTGCATACAAAAGAGATTCCATTGTCATCTGTTCCCCGGCATACAGGTATACGGAAGAACCGATAATTCCCACTGCATCTGACGATACTGTAACCGTATTATCGAGCTCACAGTTCTCAATTGCGACGAGTGCAGTCATTATCTTCGTCGTACTCGCCATTGCGTGATGAAGATCGGCATTTTTTTCGTAAAGCAGCTCCCCTGTTTCAACACACATAAGAGCGGCACACTCAGCGGACACCGAAATGTCCGGAAATGCTTCCGCTGCCTCTTTTGACAGGCTTGGTACAATCGGCTTTTCAGCTTCTGTTTCCGTGGAAAACGCTCCGTCATCAGACTTTTCATCAGGCTTTGCGCCGGTAAATACAGCGTCCTTGATTCCCGCTCCCGACGGAAGACTTACTGAGGCCATCGCCGCTATATAACCGTCTCCGCAGGAATCAGAAAGTACCCCGATCTCAGAAGAAACCGGAAGACCGCCTGTCTCCTTGGACGAGGTAGTTATAAGAGCGGCACATACCGACAACACCGCGTATGACAAAAGAACCGCGGCAACCGTACCAACCGCAGCCGCTGTCATAAAAAAAGCTGTCGCGCTTGTTCCTGAACTGCCTTTATTTGAAGATTTTTTCTTTATCACTATCCAACACCGTCCGAATATAAATTAAGTAAATTCTTCTGGTGAATGAATATGCACAAATCTTCTCTTGTATGCCTAAAAAAGCTTACGCACTAAAAAATAAAACTATGTTATCGGCAAAAATCACAAATCTTTCTCAGGAGCACCCTCTGCAGTTACATTCTCTCCTTTATCGTTATCTTTTCCGCTCTTAAAACCGGAAATTACATTTTTGAGGCGAGACAGTATATCGGGAGATTTTTCAATCAGATTTGCCATCGATTCAACAGGTCCAGCCGGAGGCATATCGGCGCCGACATTAAGAATTTCAACATCACCGGATGCTGAAATTACAAGAAAGCTTACAGGAGTAATGGTAATTCCGGTTCCTCCGCCGCCTCCGAAATTCTTTCTTCCGTTACGTTTTACCTCTGAGCTCTGGGACACTTTTGTACCCTCTCCCTTTCCGTAATCAAGGCCGCCGGAGGCAATTCCCATAGACACCTTTGAAACCGGAATTATAATAGTGCCTGACGGAGTATTGATCGGATCACCGATTATTGTACTAACTCCGGCAATATCCTTCATACTTTCAATCGAATTTTTAAGTATCTCACCGAGATTTGATGCAGAATCAGCCATACCATTTATTCCTTTCTTCACTGGTCGGCTCCGGAAGCCGACTCATAGTATTAAAAATTTATATTATCACTGAAACCATTGAAAATCAAAAGCATAATTATCATTTAACGCTTACCAGCCGCAAATACCATAGACGAAATTCCGCGCCGAAATAAATCAAGAAGTTGCCAGACGCGAAGTGACAATGTAATATCGACATCAGCTACGCAATGATCCCCTAAAAAATCTATATATATTCCATTCTTATGGATGTTCTTCCAGCGCACCTTTGTATTATTATCAAGTAATTCAAACAAATATGCCGCGCTTTGTGATACCGCACCGTATACGATGGCCGCCTCGCCTGCATCCATCCCCGAAATTGTAATTTCAAAGCAATTTATATCTGTACGCAGATATGTTAAAAACCGTCCCAGTAAAAGCCTGACAATCCGTATAATCTGACGCAGCATTTCCAATTTATCCGAAAATGTCTGTTTTCTTTTTACATTTCCCTTATTTTTATTTTTCCGACTGACTTTTTTCAACCTTCGTTTTTCTTTATCCGTCTTTTCTCTTCTCTTTTTAATGGCACGGGGAGTAAAATCACGAAGTTTGATTTTTTCTGTTTTTTGAAGTTCAGGATACAGAAGTTTCAATGGAATGCCGTCGGCTGTAAGCTCAACCGTCAAACCCTTTTCTTCCGAATAACGTATGCGAAGTCCGATTCTCAGCATTAAAACTAAAAAAACAGTTAAAAAAATGCAAAGCAATACAATAAGCCATATCATATTTTACACATCCGTAATAAATATTTGTTCTACCAATATTTGTTCTGCCAAAATTCAAAAGAATTAATATCTTAAAACCAAAACTTTTCTCATTAATTACTTTCAAAATCTACGGCAGAATCTGCTTTGCCGGGAGTCTCTGAAGAAGCATCAGCGCTGTCCCCGCTTACGGAATCAAAAAGCTCAATCGGAGGAAGTTCCTGCAATGACGATAAACCGAAAACACGAAGAAAATCGGAGGTTGTTCCGTATAGTGCAGGCCTCCCGGGAAGCTCTAAATGCCCTTTGTTCTCTATCATACCCTTGTCAAGAAGAGATGTAATAGAATACGAACAGTCAACACCCCGCACCTGTTCAATGTATGCACGTGTTACCGGCTGGCGGTACACAATAATTGAAAGTACCTCCATAAGTGCCTGGGAAAGCTTCGTTCCACGTCTTATTCCAAGCGCCGCCCGTACAGGTTCTTCATATTTAGCCTTGCTGCAGAGCTGACACTCGTCATTGAGCACAGCAAGCTCAATTCCGCGGTCTTCGTAGCTTTTTGAAAGCTCTGATACAAGCTCCCGCACTTTTTCTTCATCAATAGAAAGCACATCGGCAATAACACTGAATTTGACAGGATAACCGGACGCAAATAAAATTGCTTCTACTGCCCTGCACAGCTCGTCCCACCCTTCTATAATAGGCATACGGGTTCCTCCATTTCTTTTCAGGATGCGTAAAGATGCAGTGTGAGATTGTCGTTTTCCTCGTTCACAATTGAAACACGCTGTGACCTAAGAAGTTCAAGCACCGCGACAAATATTGTTATAACCTCCGCTCGGTCATTTCCATCAAGAAGAAGACTTTGGAAAGAACAGTCTCCGCACTTGTAAAGACGCCGCATAATGCCGTAAATTTTTACAGGAACAGGAATTCGTCTACCTCCCCTGCTGAGAAGCTGTCCGAGCATCTTCTCGGGCCGAAGTTTATCCGTATCGGAGTTTTTTCCGAATTTACCGGACAGAACAGACCGAAAAGCACGTTCGAGCCTAGCAATACTGTCATCGGCAACATAGCTTGTATCCTTTTCCAGGCTCTCGGGTTCCTTAGCCACACGTCCGCCCGATTCGGTATAATAGTCGGTCAGCATTTCCGCAGCCGCTTTTATTCGGCTGTACTCCATGAGCGCAGCGGCGAGAGAAGCTCTCGGATCCTCCTCAGTTTTTTCAGGAGCGGGTAAAAGCATCTTACTTTTAATAAGCATAAGTTCGGCTGCCATAACGATAAAATCTCCTGCAAGCTCCATATTGACAGCCTCAGCCATATTTATATACTCCATATATTGATCAAAAATTAAAGCAATCGGTATGTCCGATATATCAACTTTATTTTTAGAAATCAGTGAAAGCAATAAATCAAGCGGTCCCTCGAATATCGGAAGATGATAATTTATTTCATCCATAGATATACAAATACCTTTCGTTTATACTAAATATTACTTAGTCCGGTTCATGCCATAATCCGTCCGCACGGTCTTAACGTTCAAAGCTTTTTATATTAAAAATATTTATGTTTAATATTTAAATTATAAGCCGTAACTATATACAATTCAGCTTATATTCCTACGATCCAAAAGGAAGAGAAAGAAGGCGGAACATTCCGTTAATTATTGCTCCTGAAATACTTGAAATCGGTACTGTAATTATATCTGTTACCATGAGAATAATAAGTGCTATAAGAATATACTGTTCATAACGCATAATTTTAAAGTAAACACGCTCCGGCAAAAAAAGCAGTAAAATTCTCGAACCGTCAAGAGGCGGAATGGGTATAAGATTAAAAACCGCAAGACTTACATTCAGACTTATAAATACATTGAAGAACAAAACAAGCGCCTGAATAATTCTAAGCGACAGATCACCGAACTGGACAGTAAGCACCATTCCTGCCGCGCCGATAAATCCGAGAAGTAAATTGGAAAGCGGTCCGGCAAGAGAAGAAACCGCCATGCCGACCTTAGGCTTTTTAAAATTTCCTGCATTGATCATTACCGGACTTGCCCAGCCAAAACCGACAAGAAGCATCATAATCATTCCGACCGGATTCAAGTGTCTGAGCGGATTGAGGGATATTCTTCCGGCATTTTTTGCCGTAGGATCTCCAAGCTTATACGCAACCCAAGCGTGTGCGCTTTCGTGTACTGATATTGCAAACAGTATCGCCGGAATTCGCATAAGATAAATGAGCAAAGTTTCGCGCATCTGTATCTATATTCCTTTCCAATCCAAAATATATGAAACAAAACTTACTTACTGACCGAAAAAACTTTAACTTGAATATAATGCAAATATTTCACATTTCAGGTACTAATCGACGCAGTTATCAGATCCCACAGCTCATCGCGCCCCATCCCCTTCAGAGAAGAGAACTCAACAACCCGGCCGTATTCGGTAAGAGCTGAAACGCTCTTGCCAAGTTCGGTTTTTCCGATTTTGTCGCATTTTGTTGCCGCAATAACATATGGTTTTTTCATACTCCGCAAAAAATCAAGCATAGTATAATCGTCTGACGTAGGACCTGATTTTATATCGATAAGCTGAACAGTAAGAACAGGCTCCTGAGTTGCGTAATATCCGTCCCCGAGTTTTGACAAGCGTTTTCTCTCCTCCGGACTGCGCTTTGCAAATCCGTAACCTGGAAGATCAACAAAATACAGCTTTCCGTCAATACTGTAATAATTTACCGTGATGGTTTTTCCTGGCGTTGAACTCACTCTGGCAAGAGCGCGCCTGCCAAGCAAGGTATTTATAAGAGAACTTTTCCCGACATTTGAACGTCCTGAAAAAGCGACCTGAGGCAGTTCATCGCAAACAAATTGCTGCGGTATTCCGGCTACTGCCGCAAGCGACAGATTATTAAGATTTAAATCAGATCTTGTCATTTTCCAAAGTCCCTTCAATCAATTATTGTATACATTATACAGAGCGGAAAATACAGCAAACAGACGCAACAAACGGACAGGCATAGCGACCACAAGCATAACAGCAGGCAAACATAACACAGACAAACATAATAGTAGATAGACATAACAACAGACAGACATAACAACAGACAAATTCAACAACAGATAAATTTATACAATCAATATGTTAAATAAGCGCCTCCGCCAATACGTCTCCTATTCGAGAGCATGGTACAAAACGCAGCTTCTCTCTTACAATCGGATCTATATCGTCAAGATCACGTTCATTTTCCTTTGGTATAAGTACAGTTTTTACACCTGTTTTATAAGCTGCAGCGGTTTTTTCACGAAGTCCTCCGATCGGAAGCACACGTCCGTGAAGTGTAATTTCTCCGGTCATGGCAATATCACGCCGTACTCTTCTTCCGGACAGCTCGCTTGCAAGTGCGGTTGCAATAGTCACTCCTGCAGAAGGCCCGTCCTTTGGAACGGCTCCTTCCGGAACATGAATATGAATATCTTTTGTTTTATAAAAATCCGGAGCTATAGAAAGCTGCTCTGCATGCGCTCTGATAAAGGTAACTGCGGCATGCGCAGACTCTTTCATGACATCTCCGAGCGAACCGGTAAGCTCAATTTTTCCCGTTCCCGGCATAGAAACAGCTTCAATATGAAGCAAATCTCCGCCTGCCTCTGTATATGCAAGCCCGTTTACCTCCCCGATGTCGTCGTTGTTCTCAATGCTGTCCGGTATTATTTTCCGCGCTCCTAAAAATTCAGATAAGTTTTTTTTGCTTACCTTGATACATTCCCCGCCTTTTTTTCTGTCATTATCAGGCAAGGCTTTGTATTCGACTATTCTCTTCGCCGCCTTTCGGCAGATCGAAGCAATCTCTCTCTCAAGATTTCTGACTCCGGCCTCCGAAGTATAATAGTCAATAATTTCGTATATTGCATCATCTGAAAACTTAAGATTTTTTGCAGTCAGTCCGTGAAATTTGCGCTGTTTGGGAATCAGATGATTTTTAGCAATCGATGACTTTTCGTGCCGAGTATACGTATGAAGCTCAATAACCTCCATACGGTCAAGAAGCGGTCTCGGTATTGTATCTACCGTATTTGCCGTAGCGATAAACATGCAGCCGCTGAGATCTACCGGAAGCTCGACAAAGTGATCTCTAAACGCCTTATTTTGCTCGCGGTCAAGAACCTCAAGCATTGCCGACGCAGGATCTCCGTGGGCATCATGTGTAAGCTTATCTATTTCATCAAGAAGCACCAACGGATTGCACACTCCGGACTGAGTAACAGCCGTTATTATACGGCCCGGCATCGATCCTATATAAGTTTTGCGGTGACCTCGTATTTCGGCCTCATCGCGTATTCCTCCCAGCGAAACACGTACATATTTTCTCTTCATAGAATCTGCAATTGATTTTGCAACCGATGTTTTTCCTGTACCGGGAGGTCCGACAAGACAGATAATCTGATGCCTCAGTTCCGGATTTAACTGCTTAACCGCCAAATACTCAATAATTCTATCCTTGACTTTTTCAAGCCCGTCATGATCCCGGTCAAGAATTTTTCTTGCTGATTCTATATCAATACGATCCTTGGTTTTTTTATTCCACGGAATTTCAAGACATATATCAAGATAATTCCGAAGCACTCCGGCCTCAGCCGAGTTATACGGAGTCTTGGCAAGCTTCTTTGTCTCCTTTATTAGCTTATCCTCAACCTCCTGCGGAAGCTTTGCAACAGCAATTTTCTCCATGTATTCAGAGATTTCCGAGTCGTCTTCATCATAGAATCCACCGGAAATATCAGAATCACGGGCAGCTTCCCCAAGCTCGGACTGAATCATCTTCAACTGTTCACGCAGATAATATTCCCGCTGGCTTTTTTCTATATGAGCATGAACCTTTTCCCTGATGTCCATTCCCGTTTTGACGATTTCACCCTCGCGGGCAAGAATAAACGCTAATCTTCGAACGCGCTCGGCCGGATCAAATTGTTCAAGCACTTCCTGCTTGTCTCTTATATCGACAAGCGCGTTACACGCTATAAAATCGCAGAGAAGTCCGGGAGCAGTAATTGACCGAACAGAGAGCAAAAGATCACTCGACAACTTAGGAAGTCTTTCTGAAAATTCATCAAAAAAGTTACGCAAAGCATAAACCTGCGCTTCAATCTCGGGATCACCCATGCTTTCCAGTTTTATAGATTTATTGAAAACAGTTGCCATCGGTATGTTCTGGTCGTCCGTGTCAAGTAAAATCATCTCCGCACGGCTTATACCCTCTACCACAACTCGCGCATTGTCGTCACGGAATTTTACAAGCTGCTTAATGAACGCTGTGCAGCCAATCCTATAAACATCTTTTTCCTGAATTAACGTATCCGAGCTTGCTGCAGAAACTACAGCTCCAGAATCATCGAATTTTCTAAGTACAAAGAAAGCCTCTCCGTCACCGTTGCTCGCCCTTTCGCAGGCTTCAACAGCCTGCTTTGACGTCAGCTCCACACTGATCGGAATCGCAGGAAAGATCACAACACCGTCAAGCGGAACCAATGGAAGTATCTGTTTCTTTATTTTTTCAGTGTATTTCGGCATGATTTATTCCTTTTGTTTCTTATCAAGAAGTATCAGCACCGTAAAGGCGCTTTTATTTATTTGTTTTTATATTTGTTTTTAATTTAACCAATATAGCTTTCAGCTGACTGCTGACGTATTTTGTTCCCAATCGGCAAAGATGAAAATAGCAATTATATGGTATCATAATATTATATCATGTCATTTGCAATACGTCAAATATTATTTGATAAAAAAATTGTTAACACCGATAATTATAAAAGCGTGAAAATATTACAAAATAAAAAGTTTACATTAATATCTTTACAAAACAGAGCAAAAGTGATAGAATATTTAATAATTGAAAACATTTAGGAGGATATATAATATCTATGGCTGTCAATAAAATTTCACGTAAGAAGCTGTCCATGGACGGCAACACTGCGGCGGCGCATGCATCATATGCGTTTACCGAAGTGGCTGCCATCTATCCTATCACGCCTTCAAGTCCCATGGCGGAACAGGTTGATACATGGAGTGCTACCGATAAAAATGTCGCCGGAGAACCGGCAAAAAATATTTTCGGAGATAAAGTAAAGGTTGTAGAAATGCAGTCTGAGGCAGGTGCTGCGGGCGCCGTACACGGCAGCCTTGCAGCAGGTGCGCTTACAACTACTTTTACCGCTTCTCAGGGACTTCTTTTAATGATTCCTAATCTTTATAAAATTGCCGGTGAGCTTTTGCCAGGAGTAATTCACGTGTCTGCTCGTACAGTCGCGTATCATGCTCTTAACATTTTCGGAGATCATTCCGACGTCTATGCATGCCGCCAGACAGGCTGCGCTATGCTCGCAGAATCAAATCCGCAGGAAATCATGGACCTCGCCGCAGTTGCGCATCTTTCCGCAATCAAAGGACGTGTTCCCTTTATAAACTTCTTTGATGGATTCCGCACATCTCACGAAATTCAGAAAATTGAAGTCTGGGACTATGCAGATCTCAAAGACATGGTAGATATGGACGCCGTACGTGCTTTCAGAAAGCGCGCTCTTAACCCTGAGCATCCGGTTCTTCGCGGTTCAGCCGAAAATGGAGATATATTCTTCCAGCACCGCGAGGCATGCAATCAGTATTACGAAGCTCTTCCCGCAATCGTTGAAGACTACATGAACAAAGTAAACGAGAAAATAGGAACAGACTATAAGCTCTTTAATTACTATGGCGCGCCCGATGCCGACCGCGTAATTGTTGCAATGGGTTCCATCTGTGATGTGGCTGAAGAAGTCATAGACTATATGAATGCAAACGGCGAAAAGGTCGGTCTGATAAAAGTACGCCTTTACCGTCCTTTCTGCGGCGAAAAGCTGGTTGCTGCCATTCCTTCAACCTGTAAAAAAATCGCAGTGCTTGACCGCACAAAAGAGCCCGGCGCGATAGGAGATCCGCTTTATCTCGACGTAGTTGCTTCGCTGGCAGAGCAGGGAATTTCCGATATTAAAGTTGTCGGCGGACGTTACGGTCTGGGCTCAAAGGATACTCCTCCCCAGAGCGTATTCGCCGTATATGAAAACCTGAACAGTGAAAAACCGAAACATAATTTTACAATCGGAATTGTAGACGATGTAACAGGACATTCGCTTCCTGAACATACCGCACCCGATACATCAGCTCCCGGCACAATAAGCTGTAAGTTCTGGGGACTCGGAGGAGACGGAACCGTCGGCGCAAATAAAAACTCAATTAAGATCATCGGCGACCACACGGACAAGTATATTCAGGCATATTTCCAGTACGATTCAAAGAAAACGGGTGGTATTACAATTTCTCATCTGCGTTTCGGAGATCATCCCATTAAAAGTTCGTACTATGTTACAAAGGCAGATTTTGTCGCATGTCACAATCCGTCTTATATTCTTTCCGGATATAAAATTGTCAACGATGTAAAACCCGGAGGTACATTCCTTCTTAACTGTCAGTGGGACGCTGAAGCTCTGGACAAGCATCTTCCCGCAGAAGTGAAAAACTATATTGCAAATAATAACATTCAGTTCTATACCGTTGACGCAATCAATCTCTGCAAAAAAATCGGCATGGGCAAGCGTACAAATACTACTCTTCAGTCCGCTTTCTTCGCGCTTGCAAATATTATTCCTATCGACAAGGCAATCGAATACATGAAGTATATGGCTAAAAAGTCATATCTCAAAAAAGGCGAAGCGGTTGTTGAAATGAACTACAAGGCCATTGAAGCCGGTGTAAACGCACTCGTCAAAATAGATGTTCCGGAAAGCTGGAAAAACTCTGAGAGCAGCGAAAAGCCTCTTGAAATTACCGGCAAGCGTCCTGAGCTTGTTTCCTTTGTTAAGAACATAGTAAAACCTGTTTCGGTAATGCAGGGAGACAGTTTGCCTGTTTCAGTATTTACCGGCGACCTTGCCGACGGAACAATGCCTCAGGGAGCGGCTGCATACGAGAAGCGCGGAGTTGCAGTGGACGTACCGGTTTGGCATCCTGAAAACTGCATTCAGTGTAACAGATGTTCTTTTGTATGTCCTCACGCTACAATCCGTCCGTTTGCTATGAACGCCGAAGAAGCCGCTGCAGCGCCGGAATCAACAAAATTTACAGCAAAAATGATCGGAAAAGGCTGCGAAAACTATAAATTTACCGTTGCCATCTCTCCTCTCGACTGCATGGGATGCGGACTTTGTGTACATGTATGTCCTACAAAGCCCGAAAAGAGAGCTCTTGAAATGGTATCCCAGGAAAGCCAGATCGATCAGCAGGCCGCCTTCAATTACGCAGTTGACAACGTATCTGAGAAAAAGGATCTTCCGTTTGCTCCTACCTCACTCAAAGGCAGTCAATTTAAGCAGCCGCTTCTCGAGTTCTCCGGCTCCTGCGCAGGATGTGCCGAAACTTCGTACGCACGTCTTATAACCCAGCTATTCGGAGAAAACATGTATATCTCCAATGCAACAGGATGCTCATCAATCTGGGGCGGTTCAGCTCCCGCAACTCCGTATACCGTTAATAAGGAGAGCGGACACGGACCGGCATGGGCAAACTCATTGTTTGAAGACAACGCCGAACACGGTTTTGGTATCTATATCGGACAGAAGGCAATTCGCGACCGCTTGATCGGTTATGTAGAACAGCTTAAGGAAGAGGTCTCGGAAGATAAAAAACCCGTCTTTGAAGCATTCCTCAATTCAAAAGACGACAGCAAGACAAATAAAGAGGCTGCCGCAGACCTTATCGCAGCTCTTGAAAACTGCAGCTGCAGCAATCCTCTAAAGGACGCTATTCTTGCGGAAAAGGATTATCTTGCGAAAAAATCCGTATGGATTTTCGGAGGAGACGGCTGGGCTTATGATATTGGCTTTGGCGGTCTTGACCACGTAATTGCATCCGGTGAAGACGTTAACATCATGGTATTTGATACCGAAGTGTATTCCAATACCGGTGGACAAGCGTCCAAAGCCTCCCAGATCGGTCAGGTTGCACAGTTTGCCGCGGCAGGAAAGTCAATTGCAAAGAAAAATCTTGCTGAAATCGCTATGAGCTATGGGTATGTTTATGTCGCTCAGATAGCCATGGGAGCGGATATGGATCAAACTCTTAAAGCATTGGCTGAAGCCGAAGCATATCACGGTCCTTCGATTATAATAGGTTATTCTCCCTGTGAAATGCATGGAGTCAAAGGCGGTATGACCAACTGTCAGCTTGAAATTAAACGTGCTGTCGAAGCTGGTTACTGGCAGATGTTCCGTTACAATCCTGCGGCTGTAGCAGAAGGAAAAAATCCGCTTACCATTGATTCCAAGGAACCCACGGCAGATTACATTGATTTTATAAAGAGCGAGACACGTTACAGCCGTCTTGCACAGTCTTTCCCTGAAAAAGCCGAGAAGCTTTTTGCTGAAGCTGCCGAGGCTGCAAAGGCTAAATATGCACGCTTGGTTAAGCAAAAAGAAATGTATGAACCCGAACAAAAATAAATAATATATCTATGATACGAAAAAGCTGCTGCAAATAATTTAATTTGCAGCAGCTTTTTCAGTGCATATCACGCCGTAATAGAATTTAAACAAAGCTATGGGTGTTAAAACGGCAGATTATAACTCCGGCAAAAAAGTTTTCTTTTACTGTCTCTTTTACTGTCCTCCAAGTCGTAAGATATATTTTGAAACTATAAATATTTCTTTTACAATATATTAGTATACAGGCAAATTCTTCACTCTAATTCCGCTTGACGGCGTATACCATTCATGGTATAATATCTTAAAGCTAAACGCTTTAAGATGCAAGTTTCGTTTCGCTGTTAAAACA
>CAJLCI010000037.1 GCA_905205065.1 uncultured Eubacteriales bacterium
TCAAACTATCACCGCCCGTTCAAACTGCCGAAGTTCTTCACACAACCGCCCCACGTTTAAATTACCGAATCACTTCAGATTACCGTCTCACGTTCGGTTACCTAAGCACTTCAGACCATCATCTCACGTTCAGTTACCTAAGCACTTCAGACCATCATCTCACGTTCGGTTGCCTAAGCGCTTCAGACCATCGCCTCACGTTCAGTTACCTAAGCACTTCAGACCACCGCCTCACGTTCAGTTACCTAAGCACTTCAGACCACCGCCTCACGTTCAGTTACCTAAGCACTCCAGACTACCGTCCCACGTTAGTTCCCTAAGAACTTCAGACTAATACTGCGCGCCAAGCTGCCGCCTCACAAATAAAATTTTCATGCTGTACATGTTTTAGGCCGCAGTTCAAAGCATAGACCGGTAAAGCTCAGCATACTTTTCCGCAGATACATTCCATGAAAAATCAACGTCCATAACCTGCTTTACAAGCTTATTCCACTTTTTTCTGTCGGAAAATACATCTGCGGCCTCTCTTATTATTTCCAGCATTTCATGGGCATTATAATTTGCAAATGAAAAACCGTTTCCGCTTCCGTCGTATTTATTATACGCCCGAATGGTATCATACAATCCGCCGGTTTCCCTGACAATAGGAACGGTTCCGTATCTCGATGAAATCATCTGAGCAAGACCGCAAGGCTCGCTTTTCGACGGCATCAGAAACATATCGGCTCCGGCATATATCAGGCGTGACAGGTCTTTGTCAAACTCGATCACAGCGCACAAACATCCTGGATGACGGCCCGCGGCTTCACGGAAGAAATTTTCAAAATCACTGTCTCCCGTACCGAGCAAAACGAACTGTACATCATCAGTACTCAGCATTTCATCGATTATACGACATACCAAGTCCAGACCCTTATGTGCGACAAGCCTAGTAACCATTGAAATCAGCGGAACATCATGTCTTATCTCAAATCCGCATCTTTTCTGAAGCGCCGCTTTATCCCTTGACTTTCCCGATATGTTTTTTGAAGAATAGCGATAAGGAATAACGGGATCGGTTGATGGATTATAGTATTCAACATCAATTCCATTTACAATTCCGCACAGCTTATACCTACACGATTCAAGGATATGAAAAAGACCATGTGAATAATATGGCGTTAAAATCTCTTCGGCATATTTTTCGCTGACCGTACTCACCTTATCGGAAACAGCAATAGCGCCTTTAGACAAATTGATGTCGCCATTGTACTCAACAATCCCACGATCCCATTCGTAAAGATCAAATATATCATTCAGTAGATCAAAGCCGTATATTCCCTGATACTCAATATTATGAATAGTATAAAGCGTTTTAATTTCCGAATACTCTTTTATTCCTGCATACTTTCGTTTTAAATATATCACCGAAAGCGCGCTCTGCCAGTCGTTTGCGTGTAAAATATCCGGATAAAAATCTACAGCTCCCATCATTTCGAGCACCGCGCGGCAAAAGAAAGCAAATCTTTCACCATCGTCAAAAGCGCCGTATAAAAAATTTCTTTTAAAATAATATTCGTTATCTATAAAATAAAATTTTACATTATCCTTACTTATACTCCATATGCCGCAATACTGCTTTCTCCATGAAAGAGGTACATAAAACTCTTTTTCAAGAACAATCTGATCACCAAATTTTTCACGTACCGACGGATATAACGGAATCACCGCCCTGACGTCGGATTCCGGCCCAAGTCTGCGGCTGACAGCGGCCGGAAGCGAACCTATTACATCCCCAAGCCCTCCGGAGGATGCAAACGGAACAGCCTCGGATGCAACATACAGAATTTTCATTTAAACATTCATCCTTTTCTGTTGATTTTATTTTTTTACGGTTCGGGCAATACAAGCTTCTGCGGCAAACTGTATGTGATGTATATAACGAAAGTGCCGGAGTTCTTTATCCTTTTACCGTGCCTGATTTAGTTACAGCATTCTTCCCTTTGAAATATAGTACGGCTGACTCGACACACCAGAAAGCGTTATTCCGTCCCGGATCACAACATTTTTATCGCTTATTACACAATTAAGCACAACATTCTCGCCGCATATTCCGTCCTGCATAATTATAGAATTATTAACCTTTGCATTTCTGCCAACTTTTACACCGCGAAACAATATCGAATTTTCAACTGTTCCCTCAATAACGCAGCCGTCGGCAATCAGGGAGTTCCGAACAGATGAATTTTCACTGTAATATGTCGGAGGAGAGTTACGAATCTTTGTAAGCACCGGGCGGCTGCGAACACCGAAAAGAGAATTTCGGATATTCATATCATGTATCAGTTCCATACTATGGTCAAAATATCCTGAAAGAGAAGTAACTTCCGCATAATACCCGTCGTAGCGATAAACATGAATATTCGCGCGTTCGTAATCGCGTTTCAGAGACCGCGAAATAATATCCCTCGTCAAACTTGAATAGCTGTATGCAATTGAATCCCTGACAATCTGCTGTAAATATGCCGTACTCATTACAAGTATGTTCAGACTCACCTCCGCCACGCCGCTAAAGTGATTCGGATATGTCAGTATATCACGTACAAGTCCGTTCTCGTCAGATATAACGATAGTATTGTGCTTCGCGGTGTCCGGCATAAGATCAAGGCTCTTCACTGCAATTGTAATATTGGCATTTTCCGCGATATGCTGTTTTATAATATCGTTTAGATCAATGTTGCAAATCATATCGCAGTCCGACAGGACAATATAATCGTCGGTTATGCGCGATATGGTAAGATTTACATTTTTTAACGCTGCAAGACGGGAAACCGACTCCTCTCTGCCATGATAGCCGTACGGTGTAACATTCGGAGGCAGCATTTTAATTCCTCCGTTGCGGCGCGCAAGATCCCAGTCCTTTCCGGAACCAATATGATCCATGAGAGACAGATAGTTTGAATTTGTAATTATGCTTATATTTCCTATATCGGAATTCACCATATTTGAAATGGCAAAATCTATAAGTCTGTATCTGCAGCCAAACGGTATCGACCCGATTGCACGCGCCGTTGTAAGCTCAGGTATATTGCTGTCGTGTATATTTGAAAAAATAATTCCTGCTGCTGACATAACTTCCTCCGCCGTTCTATGCTTTCAAGCTAATATCGGTATTTCTGTTTCTAAAATATGACATATCCGCCATTGCCCCATCTTCAACAACTGTTCCGTCAGGAAGCGTCATTCCGCCCGAAATGACAGTTACACCGCTGCTTTCAAGACGCTCTCTTCCGACGACACACTTTTTACCCAGCTTTATTTCGCTGTCAATTATACTGTAATTTATAACGGACCCCTCTCCGATCACAACATCGCTCATTATAACAGAATCCTTGACATATGCTCCCTTACGTACCTTAACACCGCTTGACAGCACGCAGTTATCCACAAAGCCGTCAATTTCGCATCCCTCAGTCACAAGAGAATTAATTGTCTTACCCTGCGGACCCATCCAATGAGGCGGTCTCGCTTCATTGCGAGAATATATTTTAAAATTCGGATCACGGAGATTAAACACCGGGTTGCTTCCGAGCAAATCCATATTAGCCTGCCACAAGCTGTCAATTGTACCCACATCCTTCCAGTACCCATCAAACGGATATGCGAACATTCGGAGGCCGTCCTCAAGCATAGCCGGTATCACGTTCTTGCCGAAGTCGTTATTCGACTGAGAATCAAGTTCGTCCTGATTCAGATACCTTATCAGTATGTCCTTAGAAAAAACATAAATACCCATAGAAGCGTTAGTGCTTTTTGGATTCTTAGGCTTTTCTTCAAATTCAGTAATTCTTAAATTTTCATCTGTATTCATTATTCCGAAGCGGCTTGCTTCCTCAATCGAAACATTAAGTACAGCTATCGTAGCATCAGCACAGTTTTTTTTATGAGCTTCAATCATTTTGCTGTAATCCATCTTATAGATATGGTCTCCCGAAAGAATTAAAACGTAATCAGGATCATATCTGTTTATAAACGCAAGATTCTGATATATAGCGTTTGCAGTCCCCTTATACCACTGACCCCCGTCCTTTGCCTGATACGGAGGAAGAACTGTAACTCCGCTCTGCGCCCTGTCTAAATCCCACGGACTGCCGTGTCCGATATATTCATTCAGCACCAGCGGCTGATACTGCGTGAGTACACCAACCGTATTAATTCCCGAATTGACACAGTTAGACATGGGAAAATCAATAATCCTATATTTTCCGCCGAATGAAACAGCAGGCTTTGCAATCTTCTCGGTAAGCGCATACAGCCGGCTGCCCTGTCCGCCGGCAAGAAGCATTGCGACACATTCCGTTTTTCTGTACATTAATATTACCTCTATCCTGCAATGATTTTTCAAAAAACGCTGATACCCGTTAACAAGAAGTTTATTCAGCCGAGCGTCAGACCGCCGAAACAGTAAGCATAGTCCGGTCGACGTATCAAATTCCATTTACCCGGCAGCTGATTATCATCTGCTCAGCTAAAAAACTTTATTAAAGTTAAACTTGTCCGTCAGGTTTTTCATCTGACTGTCATCTGTATATTTATATGGCACTTTCTTTAAAATAATTCCCGTATAGGCCGGAAGATCAAAGCGCAAAATCCGCTTTTTCACTACCCTTTCATTCTGAACATATTTAATATACTCGGTCTTCAAGATTCTTTTATTAAGAACATTTTTCCCGCCGAAGGAATAATCGTCCGAATTTAACAAAACTCCATATTTGCCTGCCTTTTCAATTTCAAATTCATAATTTTTTCTGTCAACCGGAGAAAAATTAACAACAATAATGACCATCCTGCCCTGTATGTTAGTTCTTTTATAAATCACCACATTATCGGAAATTCTGTCAGCCTCTATCCACTGAAAGCCATCCCATGAATCGTCAATATCCCAAAGCTCGGAATAAAGTCTGTAAAAGTGATTGAGAGTTCTGACAAATCGCTGCATTTCACAATGACGCGGATATCTCAGCATAAACCATTCGAGTTCGTTTTTATAATCCCATTCTCTGAACTGAGCAAATTCCGTTCCCATAAATATAAGCTTTTTCCCCGGCATTGTCATCATAAAAATAAGATATGCACGCATCATACTGAATTTTTCATCATAGCTTCCATACATCTTATCAATCAGAGATTTTTTTCCGTGGACAACCTCGTCATGAGAAACAGGAAGTACATAATTTTCGGAAAAAGCATACATCATAGGAAAAGTCAGATCTGAATGATGAAACTGACGATAAATCGGGTCAAGCTGAACATAATGGAACATGTCATTTGCAAATCCCATGTTCCATTTAAAATTAAAGCCAAGACCTCTTTTATTTACAGGTTTTGTAACCATAGGCCATGAAGTTGATTCCTCAGCTATCATCAGCACATCCGGAAACTCAGCGAACACCGCACAGTTTAAACTTTTGAAAAATTCCGCGGCAACATAATTGCGGTTGTTTCCTTCTGAGTTCGGAACCCACTCTCCGGGCTTTCTGTCATAATCAAGATACAGCATTGACGCCACGGCGTCTATACGGAGCCCGTCTATATGATACTTTCGAAACCAAAAAAGCGCATTTGATATGAGAAAACTCCGGACTTCTTCTCTGCCAACGTCGAAACATCTTGTCCCCCATCCCTTATGCTCCATTTTAAGCCTGTCCTGATATTCATAAAGGGGTTCTCCGTCAAACTCATAAAGGCCATGGGCATCCTTGGGAAAATGAGCGGGCACCCAATCAAGTATAACTCCAATTCCATATCTGTGAAGAGTATCGACAAAGAAAGCAAAATCCTCCGGCGTACCAAACCTTGAGGTAGGCGCGTAATACCCGCAGACCTGATACCCCCATGAGCCGTCAAACGGATGCTCCATTATAGGAAGAAGTTCCGCGTGAGTATATCCCATCATCTTTAGATACGGAGCAAGCTCTGAGGCTATCTCCCTATAGTTTAGATAATGTCTGCCATCCTCCGTACTAACTCGGTCCCTTGTTCTCCATGATCCAAGATGCATTTCATATATATTCATTGGGGCAGAATAAAAATGCCCCTTTGTACATTTCGGATTTTCCGCAAACAGTTTCCGTCGTTTTTTCATCCACTGCGAATCATGAAACTTAATCCTGTCAATATTTTTGATTATAGACGCCGTTTCTGTAAGCGTTTGAGAAGCAAAGGCATACGGATCTGACTTTAGACATACGCCGCTTTTGCTCCTTACTAAAAATTTGTAATATGTTCCCTCGAAATTTTTTCTGTCAGCAAACTTTGATTCCCATATACCATCGGATATTTTACGCATCAGTATTCCGTCTGTCCATGAGGAAAAATCGCCGACAACTCTCACCTCGTACGCGCGCGGCGCCCATACTCTGAAAACATAGTTATACAATTCTTTTGATTTGTCATACGTAAAATGACATCCGAGCAAATCGTATGAATGATAATTCGCACCCTGATGAAACAGATGTACGTCTTTCTCAATGTCAGATCCAATAATCATAGACTGCCCTCCGAGTTAAATTCAGTTTTAATATCCGGTTTTATTTACTGCTTCTATTTTTTACCTTTAATATTATTATAATACATCACATCGTTATAATCAAGATTTTTTCCGGAATATTATTTCAGTTTTCTTATAATTTACATGACTTTTACACCATGCTGAAAAACATCCGTCACGGCAAATACCGATGACGGATGTTTTATGTTTTATAAGTATAAAATGTAAAACTCTGAAATATTAATACACAACACCCTGTGCAAGCATTGCGTCTGCAACCTTGATAAATCCAGCTATGTTAGCTCCTGCAACAAGGTTGCCCTCAAGTCCGTATTCCTTTGCAGCAGCGGCAGAACTCTTATAAATATTTATCATTATGTTATGAAGCTTCTCGTCAACCTCTTCAAATGTCCACGAAAGACGAATTGAGTTCTGTGACATTTCAAGTCCTGAAGTAGCAACTCCGCCTGCATTAGCAGCCTTTGCAGGTCCAAAAAGAACTCCCGCATCAAGAAAAGCATTAATTGCATCAATAGAAGACGGCATATTTGCACCCTCTGCGACCGCTTTACAGCCATTTGCAATAAGCTTCTTAGCGGAATCAAGATCAATTTCATTCTGAGTTGCGCACGGGAATGCAATATCGCACGGAATACTCCATATTCCTGAGCACCCTGCAGTAAACGTAGCCGTCGGAACACGCTTCGGATACTCACTAATTCTTGCGCGTTCAACCTCTTTAAGTTGTTTCATTACATCAAGATTCATTCCGTTTTCGTCATATATGTATCCGGAAGAATCGCTCATTGCGACAACCGTTGCACCATATTCCATTGCTTTCTGGGCACAGTAAATCGCAACATTTCCCGAACCGGAAATTACAACACGTTTACCCTGGAAGGACATTCCGTTATTCTCAAGCATTTCCTTTGTAAAATAGCAAACGCCGAAACCGGTTGCTTCCGTACGGGCAAGTGAACCGCCGTATGAAAGTCCCTTTCCGGTAAGCACGCCGGTGTACTCATTACGAAGACGCTTATACTGGCCAAACAGGAATCCAATTTCGCGTCCGCCTACTCCGATATCACCTGCCGGAACATCCGTATCCGCACCAATATGCTTTGAAAGCTCTGTCATAAAGCTCTGGCAAAAACGCATTATTTCACCGTCACTCTTTCCTTTAGGATCAAAATCGGAGCCACCTTTTCCGCCGCCCATCGGCAGTCCGGTAAGTGCGTTCTTAAAGATCTGTTCAAATCCCAAGAATTTCATAATCGAAGCATTTACAGACGGATGGAGACGAAGTCCGCCCTTGTACGGTCCGATTGCAGAGTTGAACTGAACGCGGTATCCGCGGTTAACCTGAACATCTCCGTTATCGTCAACCCAGCTGACCCGAAAACGAATCAATCTTTCAGGCTCAACAATTCTCTCAACAATATTTGCCTTTACATAGTCAGGTCTTTTCTCAATTACGGGTTCAAGCGTTGTAAGCACTTCCTCAACCGCCTGAAGATACTCCGATTCGCCCGGATTGTACTTGCAGGTTTTCTCATAGACCGACTTGAGATATGCATTTTTTATTGCCATATTGATAATCCTCCCTTGCATGCATCTAAGCATAATTGATTATATAAAAACATATATTCGTATTATACATCAACACATTAAGAATTGCAACAAAAATTTTTCAAAATTTTATTTTTTTATTTTTTATTAATAAAATCACATAAAAATCTTATTTTTATGGTGCGAACAGATTTTTCAATTTCATATCATATATAATTATAAATTAATTGTTTCTAAAATTCCAAACTCTTATAATACTCTGATTAACAGATATAAAGCACGCTCTGAAAGGTAAAAATTTTACTATCATTGATTTAAGTCTATGATGTGCTATCTATCTATATCTAATCTATGTGCTTAATCAATGTGCTTATAAATGTTCTTATACATACGTTTAATCTATACGCACAATACATGCAAATAGTTATTTTTTTCAGAATCAAATATACGCGTTATATAAATTTAAATACATACATATATAAAAAATAAAGCAGTCTTTAAAATTGCAAAGGAGAAGCGTCCTAATGAAAGAAAAAAAACTCGGAAAAGCAATGATGTTTTTTTTTAACGCCGCCTTACTGACAGTCACTTCATTGATTATACGAACAGTCGGTGTTGCTTTTAATGTATATGTCACCGGAAAACTTGGAGCGTCTGGTGTAGGGTTACTCTCCCTGATTACCTCAGCATATGGTTTTTTTACAACTTTTGCACTCTCAGGTGTAAATCTGGCCGCATCACGCATAGTAGCGGAAGGCCTCGGACATGAAAATGAAGCCGAAATACGCGGCGGAATGAAACGCTGTCTTATTTACTCCTTTATATTTGGAAGCGCAGCAACTCTTGCAATGTTTTTTTCTGCCGCTCCGCTTGGTAATTACGTTATCGCCGACGCAAGAAGTATACGTTCTCTGCGCATTTTGGCGCCGAGTCTTCTGCCTCTTGCAATGTCATCCGGAATATATGGTTATCTCCACGCAGTCAGACGAGTAATAAAAAGCGCGTCCGCACAGATTACAGAACAGGTTATAAGAATCATTGTAACGGTGGCAGCATTGAGCGTCTTTCTGCCCAAAGGACTTGAATTTGCATGCTTTGCCGTTACACTCGGAACCACTGTCTCGGAAATATTCGCTTTCGTATACAACTTTGCGATTTTCAAGCATGATATAAGAAAACATTTCCACGGAGAAGGCACAGAGCCTGACGGTCTTACCCAAAAAATGCTCGGAATTTCAATTCCTATGGCGCTCAGCGCATATATGCGTTCAGGTCTGCTAACTCTTGAACACATGCTCATACCAATTGGACTCAGGCGTTCCGGCGCAAGCTCGGAAAACGCTATTGCAGAATATGGAGTTCTTCATGGCATGGCCTTTCCGGTCGTTCTTTATCCTCAGGTTCTTCTGCAATCCATCTCCGGACTTCTCGTACCGGAGGTTGCCGAAGAAGCCGCACGGGGAAATGAGAAGAGAATAGAAAATATAGCTCACAAAATTCTCCATATAACACTGCTTTTTTCGGTCGGAACAGCCGGTCTGATGATCTGCTTTTCCGAAATGCTCGGCAATTCTCTTTATCAGAATAAAGAGGCCGGCATATTTATAAAAGCTGTAGCTCCTTTGATTCCAATCATGTATCTGGACAGCGCGGTTGACGGATTGCTCAAAGGTCTCGGAGAACAGCTTTATTCAATGCGTGTAAATATTCTCGACTCAACTCTGAGCGTAATAATGGTATGGCTTTTACTTCCGCGTCTCGGAGTGTGGGGCTATGTACTGACTGTTTATGTCTGCGAGGTTGTAAACGGCGTTCTCAGTCTTTGCCGCCTACTGTCTGTTACCAAACCGAGAATTTCTATTATACGTTCTCTTTTTGCTCCGCTTATCTGCGCAATATTGTCCTGCTCGGCAGTTACATATTTATTAAGACCAGCCTTGTCATCGTTCAGCAATACGCTTGAAATGATAGTATGCATAGTATTGTCAACTGCAATTTACTTGTTCCTTCTTTTCATCAGCGGCTGTCTTACAGAAAACAGGAATATCAAATCCTCTGAATCTATAAAAAGAATATTTATAAAAGGTAGAAAAAACGAGGCGCTTCCTTCAAAATTTGAAAAATTTAAAGAAAACGCTTAATTCCTCTTTCCAAATTCATTTTTTTGTGGTACAATAACTGTTAAGTAAAAATTCTACAGCCGATAAGCTTTATTTCAGCAGCTTATCAAATAAAACGGGTTACTGTTTAATCTGCTTTCCTTCATATCATATATCTTTCCTACTTATAACACTCATCATATAAGCCTTTTGAAATTTGCCTCTGTCAGTATTATCCGTATATTAAATAAAAGGAATTTAATCTGTAATGAACCGTACTGTCATTCATTCAAAATCAGAATCCGATACTTTTGATGCGGGAAAAAAATTAGCTTCAAAACTTAAATTAATACTGAGTAAAAAAGCGGATGTATCTGAAGAAACATCTCTCTTTAACTCCTTCGGAGACGATACTGCCGTTGTCGCAATTTACGGTGAACTCGGTTCCGGTAAAACCGTCTTTGTACGCGGTATGGCATCTGTTTTCGCTCCCGATGCATTCGTCCAAAGTCCAAGCTATACAATTGTAAACGAGTACATCGGCAATGACTATAATCTATACCATTTTGATATGTACCGTATCACCGGAGAAGACGATCTCTTCTCTATAGGATTTTATGATTATTCAAATGCGGTTCTTGCAATTGAATGGAGCGAAAAAATACCGTATGCGCTTCCAAGAATTTATTGGAAGGTTTCGTTTCTTTCTGAAGGAGAGAATGACAGAAAAATTGAAATTGAATTCATCGACTCCCAAAATCAGGAGAAATTATAATATAATGAAAATTCTTGCAATTGAATGCAGTACCGAAACGGCAAGTGCTGCAATCACAGAAGACCGTGAGCTTATAGGGGTATACACGAAAAACGCCGGCAGAACTCACAGCGAAAAGCTGCTTCCCATGATCGATGAGCTTCTGCGCGGCTACTCACTCAAAATTGACGATTTGGATCTGCTTGCATGTACCGCAGGTCCCGGTTCGTTTACAGGTATTCGGATAGGAGTTTCCACTATCAAAGGACTTGCATTTTCCAAGAATAAACCCTGTATAGGAATTTCCTCTCTTGAAGCACTCGCATATGGATTTGACAATTTCCCGGAAGAATGTATAATTGTACCGTCAATTGATGCGAGGCGCGGAAACGTTTATAATGCTGTCTTTTCGACAAAAAGCGGAAATCATCCGGACAGACTTTGCAGCGACCGACTTATATCCGCAGCTGAGCTTGCGGAAGAACTCATAAAATCTAATAAAAAGGCTGTCATATGCGGAGACGGAGCTAAAACGATCGAAAAAATAATCGCTGAGGATAAAGACAGATATATTAATATAGTTAAGGCTCCTCCTGCGCTTTTATATCCTAATGCGTATGCCGCCGCACTCTGTGCATTGGAGAAATACTCTGCCGGAAAATACATATCTGATAAAGACTTGTCTCCGATTTACCTGCGACCAACTCAAGCAGAGCGAGAGTTATGCAGAAGCAAGGAATAGTCTGACAGTTTCCGAATTACGAATAAATCTGAGAAAATATAGACCATTTTTACTGAAAAAGAAAGGATAAAAAAATGAATAAAATAAAATTTGTAATCGCGTCTGATCATGCCGGATATCTTCTCAAAGAGGAAATAAAAGAATATTTCAAGAAACAGGAGATTGAGTTTATTGACTGCGGCACAGAAAATGAAACAGATTCTGTCAATTATCCTGATTTTGCACATAAGCTTTGTCAGAAAATACAATCCGGAGAAGCGGAACGAGGAATTCTTGTATGCGGCACGGGAATAGGTATGAGTATTGCAGCAAACAAGCATAAAGGTATACGTGCAGCCTGCTGTTCTGATACATTTTCCGCACGTCTGACGAGAATGCATAACGATGCAAACGTGCTGTGTATTGGCGCACGTGTTGTCGGCGCCGGGCTTGCGCTTGATCTTGTCGATATTTTTGCCAAAACCGATTTTGAAGGCGGAAGACATGAGATTCGAGTCAACATGTTAAAAGAATTCGAAAAGTAAATACAGTTATAACTAAAAACGATATGCATATGACTGTAAAATGGTAGAATGTAAAGGTGTTCACGTGTAAAGACATTTGCATACAAAGGCATTCGGCTGTGAAAAGACGTTTGCGCCTCTACAGGCAGGTTACACCAACTTTTTCCTGTGGATACAATCCGCCGCCGGAATATTTTACAACGGGGTTATTATCTTTATCAAAAAAAGTCAGACTCGTTTTATATATATGAGTCTGACTTTTTGTTTATTATTTGCAGAGCGTAAACAAGTGTAAACATCCGAAATTACAATTACTGGCTTTAATTATCTCTTTGTTTTACCGTCTTTATACTATTTCAAAAGTATCATATTCACTTTTATTTTCGCAGTAAACGGACACATAATATTCATCACCTGCGGAAGAAGAAATAACCGCCCCTTTACACTGAGGAATTTCCCGTGCTGAAAAACTAATAAGACCTTCCCCGGTATATTTACTATATGCTTCCTTAGCTGTCCAAAGCTGATAAAAACGAAATCGCATACTACTGTCAGGTTCTTTATTAAAGTCGTAATCTTCAGGAACGCGGCCAAAAAGATATTCGAGTTCAACCTTATCAAATACTCTCTTGGCAAGTCTGAGATTTACAGAACGCATGACTTCCACATCTATGCCAACCTGACTTTTTCCCATAGCAAGCACAGCTAAATCTCCTGAATGACTTATGTTGAATTCTATGTCCATACCGTCAACATATGGTTTTCCTCCCGGCTTTATTTCGATTGAAACATTTTCAGGAGCTATTCCGCAAAGCTTTGATATATTTTTTCTAATCAGCATATCTCCGGCGACTGAGCGAAGCCGGTCAGACTCTGCGCGGTAAGAATCCGTACGCCTGCGCCTTTCCGAGCTCATTAAACAATACCATTTTTCATATTCCTTTTTATTAAATAATCTAATATCAAATTTATCAAACAGCAATCAGGAATCATCCTCCTTCTCCTCTTCAACGGGAGCCCAAGCCCTTCCGAACTGCACGTCTTTAAAAAGTGCAGTAAGCCCGGTTATCTGCTTAAGCCGCAAGATTTCATCTCTGTCCATTCCAAGATGCTTTGAAATCCATTTGTCACTCCTGCCAAGCTCATGAAGCTCGCTTACAATATTACTCATCAAATCAACCTTATGAGAGCCTCGCGCACGATTATGCCGGATTGTACTCGCCATTTGATGATCAAGAGGTTTATCAATAACCGAAACCGGAAGCAAACCTTTTTCTCTTTCATAAATATCCGGATAATCAAGCATAACACGGTATCGATGAAATCCATCTACAATCGTATAAATATCTTTTGCGCTCGAATAATAGCATACTATAGGCATCGTATATCCGTCTTCCTTGATGCTGTCATACAAGAGCCTCATCTCGGGCGGCGCAACAGAATTAGGATTATATGTATTAGGATATATCTTTTCTATCGGAACGGCGATTACATTATAAACCGGACTTTTAAATGTCATTTTCTTCACCAACCTTGCTGTATTTATACTTTAACTCATTTATTCTCTTTTGCTGCTCTCTTGTAAGACCAAATCCCATAAAACGACATGTGTGATCATTTCTTAAAATGCAATAGCACATACGTTTCCAGCTTGGTATATCCTTTGATGATTTTATATCATCGGTATGATCGGGAATTTTATCAACAAAAATGACTCTGGAATTTCTCATGACGGTATGATTTGAAATGCCGTTGCGCTTAATATTATATCCATGATCAATCAGATCCTGTATTACATCTTCTTCAAGGCCGCCTCCCGTATTATGCCAAAACTCAATAGAAGTTTTGAATTTTTTTATATAATTATTACGCAATCTTTCCGGTAAAGTATCTAAAAGAAATTTTGTATATGACTCCCAGGTGTGTCCTTCTGGAAGCGTTAAGCTGCGATATCCGAGCGCTTTTGTTTTCCCGTAAATAGCACAAAAGTTAGCGCCCTTAACACGTCCGACAAGCCGAGACCAAATTTCAGGATCTAAGACACGATAAAGATTTAGACTGTCCTTTGCATAATCGTTAAATGGAGATGCAACTCGCATCTGATCAAGCTTTAATCCAGCCATAAAATAAAGATCGTATAAACGATTATAGTCATAATTAAATATATAATTAGCGTGCCAAACATCATTTTTGGACCAGTCATATAAAGGCGACGCCGCCCATACATCCTTAAACTGCCTGCTTATCCAATTTCTTTCCTTATACCCATGTCTCTTATTTAATATTCCGCTGTATCGCTGCAACGACTCATCAGCGCGCATTCCCAAAAGACAAACTGTTTTTTTCCCGCCGTGGGATATTCGGTACCATCTCCCAAATTGCTTGGCTAAATCAATTTGATGCATTTTATACCGATATGTAGTTATAGGATTGTTCTGAAGATTTATTACATATGGATGTCTGGGCACAGGACGAACCCACACATCTTCCTTGGTATCGTCCCACGGATACCAAAACATCTGATAACTGCTAAGCGCTGTCCTTGTAGCCATTGGCAAACAAACCCAATATAGTTCCGCGTCATTTTTTATACGTTCAAAGGTACGCTCTATATATTCTGTCGTTACAGAATACTGGGCTTCAAAATCCTGATGAAAAACGCCGATTTTCTTTTCCGGATAATATTTCTTTTGAAAATCAAGAGTAAGATTAAGCAAAAGCCCGCTATCCTTCCCTCCGGAAAAGGAAACAAATATATTGTCAAATTCTTCAAATAGAAAATGCAGGCGGTCCTGCAAAGCTTCATATACATTTTGTTCCGTATATCTCCTAATCATAGTACCTCCTATTAATGTCCTTTAGATATAAACATCAAAATATATGCCGCAAACTTATTATATCATATCAAGTAGCATTGTTCAAGAATATTAAGTAAATGTTGTTATATATTAATAAAAAAAGAAGATAACAAGTAGGAAAAAATATATTTTCAGACATAATTTTTTGTTTTGTAAAAAAGCCGTTATCCTTTTTTTAAATAAAGAATACCAGCTAAATTAAGAACACAAATATACTACAAGCTCACAAAATGATAGCAAATCTATATAATTTCACTTGACAATCTAAACAAAATATTTTAAAATTACTATAAAAGTGATAATGGCATATAGTTCTGATTGCCAATGTGTACGTCTGTTAATGCAGTCCTTTCTATATGTAATAAATTTCTTTTCTTATTAAAGTGATCATTTAAAGTTCATATCCAAACAATAACAAAATACGGAGTATACATATATGCAATATACAAATATCTACCAGTCTCCCATTGGGAAAATTCTTCTCGCTTGTGACAACAAAGGACTTACCGGACTTTGGATAGACGGAGCAAAATACTATGCTGACGGTCTCGGAACAAAATATATAGAAAAGGAAACATCCACTTTTAATTCCGCAAAAAAATGGTTAGACATATACTTTTCAGGTGAAAAACCGGATTTTTTTCCTCCTCTTAATTTGATAGGTACGGATTTTCAGATATCAGTATGGAATATTTTACTTAAAATCCCATATGGGCATACAACGACATACAGCGATATAGCTAAAGAGATTGCAAAGAAAAACAATTTGTCAGAAATGTCTGCGCAGGCTGTTGGTGGCGCGGTCGGCCATAATAAAATATCCATTATAATCCCATGCCATCGAGTCGTCGGAAAAAATGGCAGCTTGACCGGATATGCCGGAGGAATTGATAAAAAGATAAAATTGCTTACAATAGAAAACACAGATATGACAAATTTATTTGTTCCTTCTAAAGAAACAAAAATAAAAAAAGATGAAAACCGATTATAAAATCTTATCGTCAGTCTATACCACATCAACAAAAATCAATTAGAACCACTTTCTTTGAAATAAACGTTTCAGAGGAAGTATATTTAATTAAAAGTTCCCGTGATAATTATTATATTTTAATCTATAAAAACAGAAAGACGGCGCTATACAGCGCCGTATATAAAATTATGACAGATAAAAATCTAATTTACGAAATTCTCAGCGTCGTGGAAGAAATACCCGAAGGAAAGGTTGCGACCTACGGACAAATCGCACAGCTTATCGGCAGAGATAAAAATGCAAGACTCGTCGGAAAAGTTCTAAGTATCTCAGAAAACTATGGGAATTATCCGTGTCACCGTGTAGTAAACCATTCCGGACGTTTAGCACCCGGATGGACGGAGCAAGAGGATTTGCTTCGCCAGGAAGGCGTTACTTTTAAAGATAAAACACATGTAAATTTAAAACTCTGTAAATGGGATTGCTGAAAATGTCATCCTAAAACTCGTATCTCATCTCGTTATGCTTCTCATAGTTGCGAAAAGCATAGATTTCTCCAATATTCGTTTCACAAAATATTGTGTTGCTGAAGAAACCAAGATCTTTACAGTTAACAATACTTTTTAGCATATATTATAATGTAATATCTACAATATGTAAAATATAATTTCTGATTAATATTTTTTTATCCGGTAACTGAAATAATCATTTTTCTAATTCCTCTTGAATATATGCAAGTGACGCAATTTTTTCTTTTGTCTGCTCAACCGTCAGAAGCTGTGTATTATTGGAATTAAATTCCGTCAGCGTATTGCGTTCCGTATCTCCATCCTTAAAATACTTGTCATAGTTAAGTCCCCTTTTGTCACATGGAACACGATAGAAATTACCCATATCAATGGCATTGGCACATTCCTCATTTGTGAGTAAGGTTTCATACATTTTTTCCCCGTGACGAATGCCAATAACTTTAATTTCGGTTTTATTTTCTTTGTCAAAGAGTTCCATAACCGCTTTAGCCTGTGTTTCAATTGTGCAAGCAGGAGCTTTCTGAACAAGAATATCTCCGCTTGTCCCATGCTCAAATGCAAACAGTACAAGATCGACTGCTTCATCAAGGGACATAATAAATCTTGTCATTGACGGGTCAGTAATGGTAATTGGCTTGCCGGAACGAATCTGGTCAATCCAAAGCGGAATTACAGAACCACGGGAACACATAACATTGCCATAACGAGTACAACAAATCTTTGTTTTTTCAGGATCAACCGTTCTTGATTTTGCAACAATAACCTTTTCCATCATCGCCTTGGAAGTTCCCATAGCATTGACTGGATAAGCCGCCTTGTCGGTAGAAAGGCAAACTACATTTTTAACACCCGCATCAATGGCTGCTGTAAGTACATTTTCCGTACCAATTACATTGGTGCGAACCGCTTCCATCGGGAAGAACTCACAAGACGGAACCTGTTTCAGGGCTGCAGCATGGAATATGTAGTCAACGCCAACAATCGCGGGACGAATAGAGTCAATATTTCTTACATCTCCAATGTAAAACTTGATTTTTTCCGCATATTCGGGATATTTCGCCTGATATTCATGACGCATATCGTCTTGTTTTTTTTCGTCACGGGAGAAAATGCGGATTTCTCCGATATCAGTTGTTAAAAAACGGTTGAGTACAGCATTGCCGAAACTGCCAGTACCGCCGGTTATAAGTAATACCTTATTCGTAAACAGTCCCATTTATTTATCCTCCAAAATATCAGCTATTTTCTTACCAACCGATTTATCTTCATACGGATTACTTGCTTTAAACATTGCATCATATTTTCAGTCCACCATCAATAAACACAATGTAAGCTTAAACGTATAAAATATGTACAAGATGCTTTTATCAAAGTCTGTATGTTCCGGGTAAATCACAGCACTTACGAGTATCAAATACAATCTTATCTTTAAGCTTATCCATATTTTCCTTAATCTGATTGTGATTAACCATTATTACAACCAAATCGGTGTCTTCAAGAAATTTATCAAAATCGTGATACTGATTCGGTACGATATCATTGGGAAAATACGGGTCATAAGACTTTATCGGTGCTGCCAGATGTCTTTTCTGACTTTCAAGCAACTGAATTGTAGGAGATTCACGAGGATCATCAACGTTTTCTTTATAAGAAAGTCCATACAAACCAACCCTCGACAAGTCTGTAATATTGTTTTCCTTCATAATCTCATAAATTCTGTTAAGAACAAAATCGGGCATACCATCATTTGTTTTCATTGATTCATCAATTACTTTAGCGAGACTTGGATAGTCACCTACTAAAAACCAAGGATCAACAGAAATACAGTGACCGCCAACGCCCGGTCCCGGTTGAAGAATATTTACGCGAGGATGCATATTGCAGATTTTGATTATTTCGTAGACATCCATGTTATCGTGGCGGCAAATTTTAGCCAGTTCATTTGCAAAAGCAATATTGACCGCGCGAAAAGTATTTTCTACAACCTTAGTCATTTCGGCAGTACGGATATCAGTCACAACGATCTCACCCTGACAGAAGGAAGAATATACATTTTTGACCTTCTCACCGATTTCGCGGCTGTCCGCACCTATGGTACGATTGTTATGCAAAAGCTCATACACCATATTACCAGGAATGATTCTTTCGGGAGCATGAACTAAGTTAATATCTTCACCGATCTTGAATCCGTTTGCTTCAATAACGGGTCGGACATATTTATCAATAGTACCGGGAGAAACAGTCGATTCAATTACAACGATTGCCCCCTTTGGACAAACTCTCATAACATCTTTTACGGCCGCAACCACATAGCAAGCATCCACTTTTTTACTGAACTTGTCATACGGCGTAGGGACTGAAATGATATATGTGTCTGTTACCTGATATTCAGTTGTAAATTTAATTCCTGCCTTAACAGCATCCGCAAATAATTCGTCAAGACCGACTTCTTTAAAAGTTGTTTTTCCAGCATTAAGAGTTGCGACAAGCTCTTTGTTGTAGTCTGTACCGATAACCTCAACTCCGTGAGATGCCATCATGAGAGCAGTGGGAAGTCCTATGTAGCCGAGTCCGATTACGTTAATCATTTTGTTTTTACTCCTTCTCATCCTGTATTTTTATCTTATTTGATTTATCAACCAGCCATTCGCTTGTAGATTTATAAATGACTGCCGGGTTTCCCATCACAATCGTATTGTCCGGTACATATCCTCTAACTACTGCGCCTGCACCAACAATACAGTTATTTCCGATATGAGTGCCAGGAAGAAGCGATGCTCTTGCTCCCACAAATGAATGATTTCCAATTATAATCCTTCGTTGAATTAATGCTTTATTCTGCCGATCCCACACTTGTAATCGTGCATAAGAATTTTCGTCGACTTTATTTGATAGTTCTGGAAGAACAGTATGTACAGAATAATCATGTGTCAAAAGCATTGTTTCTCTTGAAATCGTGCATCCTTCACCGATTGTGATAAGCGAATAATCACTTCCATCAAAATATACGTCATTCGCTATCCATTTTGGTTTTCCAGTAAAACGCATTCCATGTTTTTTTAACCATCTTAAATATAATCGCATATATATCGGAGTGTTGATATACCCGATTTTCAGAATACACGAGCGAACGATTCGAGATGGTACCTTCTTTAATTTACCCATTGTTATACGACCTCCGTTTGTTGCCTCTTGAATAATAATAAACGATAATAACATTTACCAGCATAACAATTGATCTGGCTATTCCAATTATCCACATAAACGTTATCGCATCGTACCCATAGGATTTCGCAAAGAAACCGACAGCAGCAGTAACGCCAAGCAGGGAAAACTGTATTAGCAATTCATCGGTTTGCTTTTTACAGATATATAACCCCGGGGATAGCGCAGTAGTAACAAGCCGAAATGTAAACATTAACGCTAACGCTTTGATGTATTCACCGGCGATCAGCCATTTTTGACCAAATAGCCAGGCGCAAACGGGAGGAGCCAGGAAATAGAGACAGAAGAACATCGGAACAGCGATCGCCGACAACACCAAAAAGTGTTTCTTAAAAGTATGTTCAAATCCCCCTGTCTCTTCATACTCCTTTGCGGCGTCTCTCATATAGATTTTGGACATATTGCCGCTTATCAGAGTAATAGGCAATCCTAACAGTGTAACCGACAAGCTGTAGTATCCTGTGATGCTTTCGCCATAAAGCGCACTGACCATAATCGTAATCAAAGAATATGACAGTCCGTTTGCTAAGATCGCCGGTGAGGATATGGTCAGCTGCCGTATGTGCTTTTTCGCTTCAACGCATATTTCCCGACGCGAGGCATTAAGAATGGCTTCTCTGCGAGAAAGCAGCCCCTTCCCCTGTGAACACAAACCGCACGCCGCACCAAGGCAATAAGGAACAACCAATATTGCAACACTCAGGCTTGACAGCTTCATCCATGTGACCAGAATCAAACCGAGTATTACCGGCAGGAGGCTCTGTGCACCCGAACGAAGAGCATACATTTTCGAAATTGTTTTATAGTCACGGTAACGGTTGTTATAGCCGTTCAGGGTCAGCGTTGCGCCATAAGCCGCCAGATAGATAAAAATAGCCGGCAGCGTATACCAATATGCGGAATATCCCTTTTTTATAAACAAAAAATAGATTGTGCATATCAGCGTAATTACGGCACTGAAAAAGAGATTGCAGATAAAATTCAGCTTCAGCAATGCGGGAATCCTGCTCTCGTCCTCTTCATAGACGATCGGTAAATCAAATCTGCCGCATACAATACCGATACAGGCAGTCGGTATTGCCAGAATGACCGCCTTAATTCCCAATTCATCCGGCGTAAAAATATATGGCAGCGCAATATGTTGTATTGCCAGAAAAATAATGGAAACAAACGAACCTGAGATTAATGTAAAAAGTGATTTCAAAAAATGATTATCTGATAAATTCATAGCTCTATAACTCCTCCCTCTGTCTGCACAGCTAATCTGTTGCAATAATGAATTCAAAAAACATATGACAATCACAACTTTGTTTTTCTACAGGGGAATTTGCATATTAGCCATCTCATCAGCAGGACTGTAATAACGCCCTGATTGAAAAGTGTCATCGGTGTGCCATATGTCCATATGCCGAGATACACACAAAGCGCAACATAAAGCAATATGTACATGCGGTTTTTGTACATAGTATTTTTTGCTTTCATATAGAGTCTTTGATAGAATATTCCAA
>CAJLCI010000038.1 GCA_905205065.1 uncultured Eubacteriales bacterium
ATATTATCGCTTGCCTTTTTTGCAAAGGCAAGCGATTGAACACCACCTTAGGAGGGGTATGTTATATCCATTTAACTAAGGGGGCATTTTATGAAAAATATTCAGTTGTATGCAGAATTTAGACTCGAACGAACTACCTCTTAGGAGGCGGACCCTCTATCCTGCTGAGGTACAGAGACCTATATGCTGTTTTATCTATATTATCGCTTGCCTTTTTCGCAAAGGCAAGCGATTGAACACCACCTTAGGAGGCGGTCGCTCTATCCTGCTGAGCTACGGAAACGTATTTTAAATTGTAATTAAAAAGCTTTTAATTGATTAATCATAACCTACTTTATCAGTATATCATAAAGGTAAAGAAATTTCAAGTATTTTTACAAAACTTATATAAACTTTTGGAAAAACACCTTGCAAATCATTTATAAATATTGTATAATAAAATTCATATACAGTTATACGATTTTAATGCAGGTTCTTTTTAAGAGAGGATAAAAAAGATACTTTTAAAAGAACATATATAATTATAAAGGAGTATTCTTAATGCTATCTGCAGCGAAAAACTTTGCTATTACATTTGCAGCATCGGCGCTTATATTCGGTATTATTGCATACTTTGTCGCCGGGGCTGTTGAGAACGGTATCACCGCGGCGGGGAATGATACCGGTTTAACTACCGAATCCGGGACTGGAGATAATGCTGATGTGAATTTTGTTTATGTAACGGATGAAAACGGAGAAGCTGTGACAGATGAAAACGGATTTCCCGTAACAGAGATTAAAACTGATGAACCACCAGCAGACGATGATATTAAAGGAAATTCCTTTAATATGCTTTTGATAGGAACAGATTACCAGCCAGCGGTACTTGACGATTATGATCTTACAGCATATAACGAAAATGTATCTGGCTTTAAGGTTAAAGAGAGAACAATAAACGCGGACACGATAATTCTTGTAAGAGTTGACAAGGAAATGAAATCATTTATATTTCTGCCTATTCCGTCGAATACCCAGGTTTTTGTAAGCGGCATGAATATGACGCTGGGTTCGTTGTATGACAGATACGGCCTTGATTATCTATGTAAAAAAGTTTGGGCGCTTACTGGTCTTAATATTGATTATTATTGCTGTATGTCTATTCCGAATTTGACTAAGGTAATCGATATAATCGGAGGAATTTCATATATGGTTCCTACCGATATGACTTATAATGATGAGTCGCAGGATTTGAGTATCAGCCTAAAAAAAGGACAGCAGACACTCTCCGGAGACAAAGCTCTTCAGATGCTTCGCTATTGCTCATACTCTGACGGAAACATATCAAGAATGTCGCTTGGGGTCGATTTTATAAAGGCGATTGCATCCAAACTGACATCTTCACTTTACTTGGAAAAGGCCGCTAGCGTATTTAGCTCTGTTGTCGGATATGCGGAAACTAATTTTACGCTTGAGGACCTGACCAATAATCTTGATTTGATTTTTTCATACAGTTCTTTTAATAAAATCGATTTGGCATATCCGGGAGTCACAAAGACGGAGAATGATATATACTATTTTGTTCCGTCATATACTGAAGCAATAACGAAATTCAGAGAATACAGATGATAAAACCGATTGGGTATTACTTTATATGTTATACAGAAAAGACAGATTTACAGTTAAATGAAAGCGGATCCGTATTGACTTCGATAGTTATGTGACAGCGCGGTGAGCTTTAGTGATTATGAAAGGTAAGGATTGAAAATGGATCGTTCTGAAATTACAATGGAAAAAATAGTTGCACTTTGCAAAAGCAGGGGTTTTATATATGCCGGAAGTGAAATATACGGTGGCCTTGCAAACAGCTGGGATTACGGTCCGCTCGGAGTCGAATTCAAAAATAACGTTAAACGCGCATGGTGGAAGAAATTTGTGCAGGAATCTCGTTACAATGTAGGACTCGACAGCGCAATAATCATGAATCCGGAAACATGGGTAGCATCCGGACATCTCGGCAGCTTTACCGATCCTCTTATGGACTGTAAGGTCTGCCGTGCAAGACACCGCGCGGATAAACTGATTGAAGATTATGCTGCGGAGAACGGACTTTCTGATAATCCCTCCGGATGGACTAATGAACAGATGCTTGAATACATAAAGGAGCATGGTATAACATGTCCTTCATGCGGAAGCGGCGATTTTACCGATATTCGCCAGTTTAATCTGATGTTCAAAACATTTCAGGGGGTAACAGAGGATAAGACATCTGAGCTTTATCTCCGACCTGAGACCGCGCAGGGTATATTTGTAAACTTTAAAAATGTTCAGCGTACAAGCCGCTGCAAGCTTCCTTTTGGTATCGCACAGATTGGAAAATCTTTCAGAAATGAAATTACTCCGGGAAACTTTACGTTCCGCACCCGAGAATTTGAGCAGATGGAGCTTGAATTTTTCTGCAAGCCGGACACCGATCTTGAATGGTTTGCATATTGGAAGGATTTCTGTGCTCAGTTCCTTTACAGTCTTGGAATGAACCGGGAAAATCTTCGTCTTCGAGATCACGATAAGGAAGAGCTTTCTTTTTATTCCAAAGCAACTACCGATTTTGAATATCTTTTCCCGTTTGGATGGGGAGAGCTTTGGGGAATTGCCGACAGAACAAACTACGATCTTTCACGTCATGCCGAGCATTCGGGAGAGAGCATGGAATATTTTGATCCTGATACAAATGAAAAATATATTCCGTACGTTATAGAGCCTTCTCTCGGGGCTGACCGTGTCGCTCTTGCCTTTTTGATAGATGCATATGATGAAGAGCAGCTTGACGAAGAGGGAAAGGATGTCAGAACCGTACTGCATCTGCATCCTGCGCTTGCGCCGTTCAAAGCGGCTGTTCTTCCCCTTTCAAAGAAGCTGTCGGCTGCGGCGGGAGAGGTGTATTCGGAGCTTTCAAAATACTTTAATGTTGATTTTGACGAGACAGGTTCTATCGGAAAACGTTATCGCCGAGAAGACGAGATCGGAACACCTTTCTGCATTACATATGATTTTGATTCTGAGTCTGACGGATGTGTTACCGTCCGAGATCGGGACACTATGAAACAGGTTAGAATCAAGATTGAAGAGCTCAGATCATATATAGAGGAAAAACTCGTATTTTAATCATATACATAAAAAATATCCGTGCGAAAACTCATGCTTTTATGAGCTTCCTGCACGGATTATTTTTATATGATATTAAAACGGACTCTAAGAAATCATGATTAATTGCATTGTCATAGGTAATACTTGTCTACAACGGCGCACATTTTATCGTATCGTCTCATCATATCTTTACAAAGCTGTATCTGACAGCGCGCACGTTCGAGATTGTGTTCGGGATGTCCGATTTTGAAGTACTTGTCTCCGTCAAGGTAGTCGGCAAGAAAACGGGAAGCAAGCTCAAAGGCAATCGTCGGGGCTCCTAACGCGAGGTATTTTTCCTCGTTGGGCGTCAGCATGGTCTTTGCGGCAGTTACGAATCCTTCGGTAAAGGCTTCAAAATAATGCATATTAAGACCTACTTTTTTCAAATCGGTTTCGTCTTCCTGAGCATAGTTCGCGGAACAGCGTATTGCGTCACCGTAATCATATGCAGCAAGACCGGGCATTATTGTGTCAAGATCGATAATCATTACTGGTTCAAGTGTTGTTTTGTCAAACAGAATATTATTGCACTTTGTGTCGTTGTGCGTTACGCGTTCCGGAATCTTTTTTTCAAGTCTGAGCGTTTCAAGAGTTGAGAAATATCCGCAGTTTTTTTCAAAGAAAGCTATGTCTTCTTTACATTCTTCGGCCCGGGCAACCGGATCCTTCTTAACAATCTCAAACAGAGTTTTTATTCTTTTTGGTGTGTTATGAAAATCCGGTATTGTTTCTTCAAAATCCTCAAGAGGTATTCCTGCAAGCTGAAGTTGAAATTCTCCGAACGCCCGTCCGGTGTTGCGCATGATATTCTTATCCGTTATCTGGTCAAATACCTTGGAATTTTCAACAAGCTTGCTCACGCGCCAAAATCCGCCGCTAGGCTGCTTTATGTAATTTGTTCCGACTGCCGTTTTAAGAAAAGTGAGGATTCCGCAGCTGCTTTTTTTGCCGTTTTTTTCGAGCCAGCTGTTTATGATTTTAAGATTATTCATAATCTTTACGGGATCCGAAAACACATGGTCATTTACTCTCTGAAAAACATATGATTGATGTTTTCCGTCCTCGTCTTCAATGACCACGTTATAGGTATCATTAATATGACCGTTAATAATTTTGCTGCACTCCAAGACTTTTGGTCCAAGGCCGTAAATTTTATTAAGCCGTTCTATCATTTTTTTCTCATCATATGTTCTTGAAAATTTACTCATAAAGGTTTCTCCCTTTTTGATTGCAATTAATTCGACGTCTTTTCTGTAATACTTATGCCGAGCTCTGCAAGAGCTTCCGAATCTCCGGGAGTCGGACACTTCGTCATTAGTTCGGAGGCATTTTGAACTTTAGGGAAGGCTATCACGTCCCTGATATCTTCTATTCCGAGAAGAAGAGCAACGAGCCGGTCAAATCCGAATGCCATACCTGCGTGCGGAGGAGCACCGTATTTATATGCTTCAAGAAGGAATCCGAATTTGGACTGTGCCTCTTCCTCGGTCATTCCGAGAGCCTTAAATACTTTTTTCTGAATATCCGGACGTGAGATTCTGACAGACCCGCCGCCGGCCTCTGTTCCGTTAATGACTATATCGTAAGCTATAGAACGGATTTTATCGAGATTTTCTCCTTTTTCAAGCGCGTCAAGATCTTCTTCCATCGGCATTGTAAACGGATGATGTTTTGCGTAGTATCTGCCGTCGTCTTCGCTGTATTCAAGCAAAGGAAACTCTGTAACCCAAAGCAGTTTGAATTCCCCCTGCCTGATAAGTCCTAACCTGCGTGCGGCTTCACATCGAAGCGCGCCGAGAGAATCGAACACGATTTTGTTTGCGTCCGCAACAATGAGAAGAAGGTCACCCTCCTCAAAATGCATGATTTCGGCAATTGTACGGTTTTCTTCATCTGATAAAAACTTTGCAAATGAAGAAGAAATTTCACCTCCGTTGTTTTTCAGCCACGCCATTCCTTTTGCACGGTATGTTTTTGCAATTTCGGTGAGGGAGTCAATTTCCTTGCGTGAAAATTTTGCGCCGCCTTTAACATTAATGCCGCGGACACTTCCGCCTGTCTCTACTGCGCCCGAAAAGACCTTGAAAGAGCATCCGCGTACGGCCTCTGTCAGATTTACGAGCTCCATTCCGAAACGCATGTCGGGTTTGTCGGAACCAAAGCGTTCCATCGCTTCTGTGTATGTCAGTCGGGGCAACGGAAGCTGCAGATCTTTTCCGAGAAACTCTTTAAAAAGATATTTCAGGAATCTTTCTGTTATCTCGATTATATCGTCCTGGCGGACAAAAGACATTTCAACGTCTATCTGTGTAAATTCAGGCTGACGGTCAGAGCGCAGGTCTTCATCTCTGAAGCAGCGGGCAAGTTGTATATATCTGTCGAATCCTGAAAGCATCAAAAGCTGTTTATAGAGCTGAGGCGATTGAGGCAATGCATAAAAACAACCGTGATGAACTCGGCTGGGAACCAAATAGTCCCTTGCTCCTTCAGGCGTCGGCGCAATGAGATTCGGTGTTTCTATTTCTACAAATCCGTTATTATAATAAAAGTCACGGGTAATTTTTGCAATTTTTCCGCGGGCCATGATTCTGGCGTTCAAATCAGGACGTCTCATGTCAAGATAGCGGTAACGCAGTCTCAGCTCAGGCTTTACGGGGCTGTCCTCAGTGATTTCAAAAGGCGGGGTTTCCGCCACGGAAAGAAGCTTTAGCTCACTTACCGCAATTTCAATATCCCCTGTCGGAAGATTTTTGTTTACAGCTCCGTCTCCGCGCGGACGAACAGTCCCTTTCGCCGAAATAACATACTCTGCGCGAAGTCCGAACGCTTTGTCGAATATTTCGCGGTCGGTGTTTTCATCAAAGGCAAGCTGAATTATACCTGTTCTGTCTCTCAAATCTATGAATATCAGACTTCCGAGATCGCGCTGGCGCTGTACCCATCCCATAACGCAGACGTCTTTTCCGATATCAGAAGAGGAAAATTCTCCGCAGTATTTTGTTCTCTTGTCCGATGATGTTAAAAATTCCTGTGTCATACTAATGACCATACCTTTCATAAATGCTTTAAGCCTGTTGCTGAGTTTGTTTTTGCAAACGCAGCCGGTTTACCTGAATCTGAATGAAGCATACAGAACAATGCCTTGGCTGATTAGCTCTGTTTAATATAATCGGCTATTTTATCAATGCTGATTTCTGTCTGTTCGCTTTTTGTCATATCTCGCAGAAATGCTTTACCGGTGTTAAGCTCGTTTTCGCCGAGCATCAATGTATAGTGAGCGCCGCTTTTGTTGGCGTATTTCATCTGCGCTTTAAGAGAGCGGCCTACAATATCTGATTCGGCCTGAATTCCGTCGCAGCGCAGTTTTTCGGCGATTGCCGACGCTCGAACCGACGCCGCTTCTCCGAGCGCGGCGATATAAAGCACCGGCTTTTTCGGTTCGGGATATTTTGCTTTAATTTCATCCATGGCGATAATCAGTCGGTTTATACCCATTGCAAAGCCAATTCCGCAGAGAGAGGGACCGCCGACAGATTCTATCAGACCGTCATACCGTCCTCCGCCGCCGAGCGCATTCTGCGCACCGATTCCGGAAAACTGATATTCAAAAACCGTACGTGAATAGTAATCGAGACCGCGTACTATCTTGGGATCATCAATATATTCAATTTCCATTGAATCGAGAATTTCGTGCAGCATATTGTAGTGCTTCGCACAGTCTTCACACAGATATTCGATTGTTTTAGGTGCGTTTTCCGCAAGCTTCGCGCAGTCTTCATTTTTACAGTCAAGTATACGCAACGGATTAGTGTGAAGTCTCCCGAGACATGTCTGACATAGCTTGCCGGAATTTTCAGAAAAGTATTCAACTAACGCTTTATGATATTCGGCCCGGCATTTTTTGCATCCGATACTATTGATTCGCAGAACATGTGGAAGAGCAAGCTTTTTCAAAAACGCAGAACCGAGAGCGATTATTTGCGCATCTGCGGCAGCGGAAGGCGCTCCGAAAAGCTCAACGCCGAACTGATAAAACTCGCGGTAACGGCCTGCCTGTGGCTTTTCATGGCGAAAACAATTTATAATGTAAAAAAATTTGAGCGGCATTGTTTCTCCGTAAAGTCCGTTTTCAATTACTGATCGCGCCACAGAAGCGGTTCCTTCCGGACGGAGAGAAAAGCTTTTGCCTTCTTCACTGTCTTCAAAGGTGTACATTTCTTTCTGAACAACATCCGTCGTGTCTCCTACTCCGCGCTGAAACAGCTCGGTTGACTCAAAAGAGGGAAAACGAATTTCAGAGAATCCGTAAAGCGCTGCCGTCTCACGAGCCGCTTTTTCTATGTATTGCCATTTTGGAGTTTGCGACGGCAAAATATCATTTGTTCCGTATGGTTTCTGTATCATTTTTACTTCCTTTAAATATAAATATAAATAAATATGAAAAAATAAATATTTAAAAATGTGATTGACATACTTTTAAACATCTTTTTTGAATGTTTGATGTGCCGACAAATAAAAGAAATTGAAAGATTCTGACGTAATTTATTATTTGAGCAGAACAAATAAATCAGACGGGGTCAGTTTTAAAAAGAGTCTTGGAATATGGAATATATGATTTATGACATGACTAATTTATAACATTTAACGTGATTAACTTATGGTATGATTAACCTATGACATATCTAACCTATGATATACGATATGACTAACCTATGACATATCTAACCTATGATATACGACATGACTAACCTATGACATATCTAACCTATGACATACGACATGACCGACCTATGACACGACTAATCTATAACGCACTTAACTTATGGCATACCTAAATTATAGCATGACTAACTTATGATATACCTAAACTTGAACATATATGAATTATAACATATATTAAACATATCTAACTTATGAAAAAATGTATGCCTTTATTTATAATATCATTTATATCTGAAATTGTCAAGTATTCCTCATAAGTACAGAACAGGAGAAATGTTAGAGAAAGATGAGCGAAAATTGCAGAGAAATAATTCTACGCTTTTTCTCAGAAAAATTTGACATGCAAAGGGTATTATGGTACAATAATCGCATAGCTGTATATTTAGGGTGGAGAGCTTTGTCTCGGCTCCTTGTCTCGGCAGTTTTGTGATGCATAACCTTAGAATATTGCAGTTTTTACAAAATTTAAAGCGGAAAAATCGTATTTAACATGTTTATATAAGGAAATAAAACGGAGGAATATAAATTGAATTACGGATATTATGACAATGAAAACCGCGAGTATGTGATAACAAGACCTGATACTCCTACGCCTTGGATGAATTATCTGGGAAACGGTGGTTTCAGTGGTATGATCTCTAATACGGCCGGAGGCTTAGTGTTTGACCGGGATCCGGGAAATTTTCGTATAACAAGATACAATTTTAACAAAATTCCATATGATCGTCCCGGAAGGTATTTATATTTCAAGGATACAGGCAGCGGTACCATCTGGTCGCCGTCATGGCAGCCTGTTCAAACTTCGCTTGACGAATACTCATGCCGTCACGGTATGGGTTATACAACAATTTCCGCGAAGAAGGAGGGCGTTTCATCTTCTGTGACATACTTCATTCCGGAAGGAAAACAATACGAGGTGTGGAAGGCTACGATCAGAAATGAAACAGATCGAGTAAAAAACATAAAGATTTTCAGCTATGTTGAGTTCAGCTGTTATATTGCAAGCTATGATATAGAGTGCGACTGGCCAAGGTATTTCTTTGACTGCCGCAGAATCGGAAGAGCTATAGTATTCAATCCGTCTGATGACTTTATAAAAGAAGAACGTTTGCTCAGTTATATCGCCACCGATCTCCCTGTCGATAGCTATGACTGCGCTCGTGTTGAATTTTTGGGAAACAGCCGTGATGAGAGCAATCCGATTGCGGTTGAAAAGGGCTTTTGCAGCAATTCCGACATTAACGGCGACAATGCGTGCGGAAGCTTCTGCAGTTCGCTGAAGCTTAATCCGGGCGAGGAAAAGACGTTTATTTTCACAATCGGAAACGCTTGTGATATTGATGAAATCAACAGACAGATAGACGATGCTTCAGATTATAGACAGCTTGATGCTCAGCTTGAGGCCATTAAGCAGTCTTGGCTTAAAAATAGTAGTTTCCTTCAGGTGAAAACGCCGGATGAGCAGATGAATACAATGCTCAATATCTGGCACCCCTATCAGTGCCGTATGACGTTTAACTGGTCGCGATATATTTCATTTTACGAGCGCGGTCTTGACCGGGGCTGGGGGTATCGTGACAGCATGCAGGATGTACTTGGCATAATGCATTCGGCTCCCGACAAGGCTAAGGAGCGCATGAAAATTCTTCTCGGCATTCAGAACTCCAACGGAAATGCCCGCTCCCTCTATTTTCCGGGAACCGGAAAATCGGTTGGCGGAGGGCGTTCAGACGATCATATATGGACTGTATTTTCCGTATGCACTTATATTAAAGAGACCGGCGACTATGGATTTCTTGATGAAAAGATTCCTTTTGCTGACGGTGGGGATGGTACTGTTCTGGAGCATTTGAAGCTGGGGCTTGACTTTACAAGAAATAATGTCGGAGATCATGGTGTGCCTTTATTTCTCGGCAATGACTGGAATGACAGTCTGTCAAAAATATCGTCGGAGAAGCATAAGGCCGAAAGTGCTTTTGTATTCTTTCAGGCTGCACATGCGGCGTATGAGCTTATCTCCTTATTTAAACATACTGGAGATGAAAAGAACGAAGCGTGGGCAAAGGATTACTATGAATGGTGCAGAAGCGTTGAGCCGGTTCTTTGGGACGGAGAATGGTATCTGCGCGCGTATACAGATTACGGAGAGAAGTACGGAACTAACGACGATGAGTACAACAAGATCTTTCTGAATCCGCAGTCATGGGCGGTTCTTAGCCGTCTTCCTTCTGAGGAGAAAGGTAATTCCTGTTTTGAGAATGTAAAAAAATATCTTTTCTGCGATTTTGGGGTTGTTTCACATGCACCTGCATCATCCGGAATAGATTTTAAAAATAAACATTACTTTGGAATGAAAACAGGTATTCGGGAAAACGGCGGAGTATTTTTTCATGCAAGCACATGGGCGATAATAGCCGAAACATTGCTCGGAAGAAACGAGGACGCGTATTCTCTGTATCACAGAGAGCTTCCGACGGCTCGCAATGATAAAGCTGACAGATGCAAGGTTGAGCCGTATATTTATTCTTCATCTATGGTTGGACCGTCTCATGAGCGTTATGGCTCCGGTGAATGCTCGTGGCTCAGCGGAACGGCATCGTGGATGTTTCTTGCCGCTTCTCAGTATATACTCGGTTTCCGTCCTGATTATGACGGAGTTATAATAGATCCATGCGTACCTGTTAGTTGGAATGGTTTTTCATATACGAGAGTTTACCGTGGAATTTCCTGTACTGTTGTGTCTCCAGAACTTCCGCGTGAAAAAGCACGCGCAAGAAAACTTATTGTTGACGGAGAAGAGATTGACGGAAGCTTTTTGCCTTATGATAAAATTGCAGGAAAGCAGTCTGTTGAGATAAAGGTAGTATATTGATCTTGCGTTTGCTTTAATTTTTATTCCATAAAAGCATTCTTACCTGTAAAAATTTAAAGTGAATTAAAATAAAGCCGCTTTCGGTGGTTTGGGCACGAAAATAAAATTTTTCCCTTAAATTTCCTCTGAAGAGGAATTTAAGGGAAAAATTTTTGTGCTGTTCCGAGTTTGTATGATAATTATGAGGAATTTTACTTGGATGAAAGCACATCATAAAGTGAAAAAATTCGTAAAAAACGGTGCCGTGAAAACCACATTGCCGGGATAATTTGTTAAATTAAATTACGCACGTTGTATGCAGGGACATGCATACGATCTGTGTATTTTAACAGTTTTTGCGAATTGACTGTAATAACTTTTTAACCGCGGGCTATTAATTGTATTTTTCCGGCAGGGGAATTATTTTTTCAAAATGAAATACGGTTTCAACATCTTTTCGCCATTGAATCGGAGGATCGGTGTCTTCCCACGGAGCAAAATGCTCGTCCATAAGCTCACCCCAATTTGAAGGTGTATTATTAGTAGTCAATTTACCTTTAAAACAGAGCTTGCTGTCGATATCCGGTCTTTCGAGATAGTGAAAGAGAAGATTTTCATGCATGCAGATTATTCCGTATTTATTTCCCATTCCAGGAGTTTCTTCCTGCATTTGATAATGATAAAATATGTATGAGGAGAGCTTTTCAGGTCTGATTCTCATCATCATTCCAAACGGTTCACTTGGCGTGTGGCGCATCCATTCTTCATCGTCTACCGGACGGTTGTAATGAAATATATCAAACATCGGAACCCAAAGTCTTTTTTTTGCTTCTCCGGGCCATTTTTCGAGATATTGTTCCATGTTGATGAAGATATCGTCAGGTGCAAGAGTAGAGCAGTCTCTTGTTTCATAATAGAGAAATACACGTTGCTTCCAACACATTACACTAAGAGATACAATGCATTCAGCACGTTTGCATCCGTCAAGTGCTTTGACAAATTCATCGTGTGCTCCATCCTGCAGCTGAGCGGTATAAATATTTCGGTAAATCATAGAAATATTTCCTTTCTTAATAAGCATCTGTGAATGCTATAATTATACCTTTAAAACAGGCAAGCGCGTGCGCGCCCATACATTTATTTTATCATATGCGGCTTCAATTTGCAATCATTATTCACCAAAATTACAAATTGATTGTGCTTATGATTTTGTCTTGACGCATTATGAAAAGCGGTCGCTGATTGACTTGTCTATTAATTTGGATTGACTTATAAAATCATTTATGTTATTATTATATAGATAATCAAATTGACTGCCGGCATATATTCTGTATCTGTGCTGTTGTCGTATATCGTCGGTGAACTTATGCCGGATTATGTGATTTTGATACATATTTAATTTTTCCAGAAAGGATCAAAAGTTGATGAAGAAAGAATCGCTTGACGCCGCTATTGGGGCATATGATATAGAAGAAGAATGCATACATAATATGAAAAATTATTTTGATGAAAAGAAATTTGCTGAAGCTGTTGAACTCCTTTGCAATGCGGAGCGTATCGGAACGTCGGGATGCGGCCATTCCGGCATTATATGCAGACATTTTTCGCATTTATTGTGCTGTGTTGAGCGTCCGTCCCGGTTTATTTCGCCTGCCGAAGCAGTTCACGGAGCAACTGGTTTTTTGAAAAAGAATGATGTAATGGTTTTTGCGTCAAGAGGCGGAAAGACTAAAGAGCTCCTTCCGATTCTCGATATATGCAAAAGCAAGGGCGTTTCTGTTATTACAGTTACTGAGAACCTTGACTCTCCGCTTGCAATCGGTTCAGATGTGGTTCTTAAGCAATATGTCAACAGAGAAACCGATAAATATAATTCTCAGGGAACGACGTCCACTACTTCGCTGTGCATGATATTTCATTCTTTACAGGCTGCAATCATTGAGGAGACAGGGTATAGAAACGAACAGTTTGCCGTTATTCATCCGGGAGGCGCCGTAGGCGAGAGACTCAATAATCATGAAATCGATATATAAATAAATGCAGATGTTCTTCGGTATTGTGGCATATGCTATGAAGATGTATTGCTCGATAAATTGTTCTACACACAGGCGGGCTTTATTTTTCGGCGGTTATACAATCTACCGCCGAAATGTTCTGCTACGGTATTTTATTGAAGAGTAGTTTTTTGATATTAGCTTTTTTTGGCTTTTATTATCAATATGCGAAGTTACATGTAAATTTACATAGTAAATTTAGAATCGAAATTTTCTGTGTGAATTCATTATATTAAAACTGAATGCTAAGGTATTGACAAAATTATGAATGTGTGATATAATAATTAAAGAGTTAGTTATAGCCAGCGAGTTTTGTTTCGCTGCCGAGAGCAGCAATTTTGCAATAAAAAGGTTTAACTTATTGCAGTTTGACCGTAGCTTATGATATAATAAAAACAGTGCGATATGATCAAATACAGAATATATTCCGCATCCTGTTTGTTTTATATTTTCAAGTTATTATATGGAAAGATGGCTGAGCTGGTCTAAGGCGCACGACTGGAAATCGTGTGTTCGGCTAATTACCGACCGTGGGTTCGAATCCCACTCTTTCCGCCATAAAGCTTGTCGATTTATTACGGCAAGCTTTATTATTTTGCACAGTCAACGGATATTTGCACCGTTGTAGGAAGAAGTCCATTGTTGGAAAATACCGAATTGCTTCGCTTTTTATTTTATTATGGGAGAGGAAACAACACCGAAACCATGTCACTATGAGCAGTTGATTTTCATAAAGAATAAAAAAGAGAAACCAACTTTAGCTGATGCTTATAAAAACGCTGTTATGAGTATACCTTCCCTCCTAAATACACCGGAGACGAAGCAGCATTCCTTTGGAAAAAAGCGTTTATTGATTGGGCGCATAGTTTTCAAAGTAACGTATTCGAACAATATTCGCCGAATGACAAAATATGGCATACCTATGAAAATACGGAATTTTTGTGCTGGAATATGCATGGAACGTATCTCTGTATGCATGGAACGAATTACTGCGCAACCGGTTTATTGCAAAAAACATTAGAATTAAATCCAGAGTTGACGTTTATTGAAGACTTATTTCTGTGTATAATATGCAGTGTGGTAAGGGTTTCGCCGCCCTAATTGATATGGAAGGCGGATTTCGCCTGTTGCCTGAAGTTATTAAAGATAGATAGAAAATGAAACCTATCTGCGATGAAATTATCGAATTTAGTAAGTATTGCGATGACATTCTTGCGGTATTTAAAGATATTCCGTAAATATTTTTATATGTGATAGTTTAAGTTTTCGCTTATATTTTTTATGACTCTTCTTTTTTTATGCGACTATAGCAGCGGTGGTTCGCTGCAAAAAAGGATGTAAAAAACTTCAAATCACCGTCAAAACCGGCTTTTGCTTGTTTTGGGCGGTGATTTGCTAATTATTTGGTTTGGATTCCCTCGACAAGAGGACTTTTTTACGATCCATTTTTATTTTGTGTATTATAAAGGAATAACCTATATTATTTTACTGCATTAAATGCTAAATCCAAGGCTGCAATAAGGTCGTTTACATTTTCAATTCCGATTGAGAGGCGAATTGTATTCGGTTTTATCCCCTGCTCAAGTAATTCATCATCGGTAAGCTGTGAGTGAGTGGTACTTGCCGGATGAATTACAAGGGATTTCACATCGGCGACATTTGCAAGTAGAGAAAAAATCGGAAGATTGTCAATGAATCTTTGAGCGGTTTGGGCGTTTCCTTTAATCTCGAAAGTAAAAATAGAGCCGCCGCCATTAGGAAAATATTTTTTATATAATTTATTGCTGGGCTCGGTTTCAAGTGACGGATGGTGTACTGCCTCAACCTGAGGATGATTATTGAGATATTCAACAATTTTAAGAGCGTTTTCAACATGTTGTTTAACACGGAGAGACAGAGTTTCCAAACCTTGAAGAAATAAAAATGCATGAAACGGAGACAAAGTGGATCCGGTATCGCGCAGTAAAATGGCACGTATGTATGTTGCAAAAGCAGCTTCTCCTGCGGCATCAGTGAAAGATATTCCGTGATAGCTTGGGTTTGGTTCCGAAATCCACGGATATTTGCCGGAGGCTTTCCAATCAAAAGTTCCGCCGTCTACAATAACTCCGCCAATTGCGGTTCCGTGTCCTCCTATAAATTTGGTTGCAGAATGTACGACAATGTCTGCTCCGTACTCGATAGGACGAATAAGATACGGAGTTGCAAACGTAGAATCTATTACAAGCGGAATACCATGCTTGTGAGCTATGTCTGCAATTTTTTCGATGTCTGCAATATTTGAATTTGGATTTCCCAGTGTTTCGATAAAAATAGCTTTTGTATTGTCTTTAATTGCTTTATCAAAAGAATCTTCGGATTCTGGATTGACAAATGTTGTTGTAACTCCAGAAGACAGAGGTAATGTATGTGCAAGCAGATTGTATGTTCCGCCATATATGTTTTTTGATGCAACAATATGCTCTCCGCTGCGGGCAAGTGCGCATATTGTATAGTTAATGGCTGCTGCGCCCGATGCGGTGGCAAGGGCAGCGGCACCTCCTTCAAGAGAAGCAATCCTCTTTTCAAAAATATCCTGAGTCGGGTTAGTCAGTCTTCCGTATATATTGCCTGCATCTTTCAGACCAAAGCGGTCTGCTGCGTGCTGTGAATTGTGAAATACAAAGGAAGCGCTTGCATAGATCGGGACTGCCCTGGCATCGGTTGCCGGATCGGCTTGCTCTTGACCGATATGTAATTGTTTTGTTTCAAAGCTCCAGTTTTTTGAGTCGTTTATATTAGCCATTTTTTGTTCCTCCATATGCAATAAGATTTATTTGTTTTTGTCGCATTTATATAATGAGTGTTTTGAATGTCGATGCGGAATACATTGTTGGAAATAAGTCTCTTCTTATTTAATTACATTGTTTCCTGATCTGAACTGATTATAATATAAACATCTTTTGCTGTCAAATACTTGATATTTATACAAATATATAGATTAAATCTATGTATTATATAGGCATTGATTTTGAAATAATTTATAACATGAATAATAGGCATTTAAAATGTTTTATATATATTTTTTATTAGGATTTAAAATGGATTAAGAAGAAATTAGCAAAACTAAAAAAGTACCTTCAACAGCTGATTTTCCAGTGTTGAAGGTACTTTTTATTTGAAATGATTGACTCAAAAGAATCCTTTTGCATATATGAACAAACCTTCGTTGGTATGATGCGCTATAACACAAGACAACAGCAGAATAGGAGTCTGAATCTCATATAGCGAAAGCACCCTGGTATCCGAGAAGACGTAAATATCGACGTATGGGTAAAAGAACGGCTTAGAATTGGAAAATTGGAATTGGCAATGAACTAAAGGAAATTGGGAGGATACTGTTTGCGCATCAGGTGTCGTTTGTATGCTGTAATTTATTTATCTTATTTATCGCTTAATATGTTTTATAGCTTTATCGTCGAGATTTACAAAATCGTGAGAATGTTGGAAACACACGCTTTTAAACCATTTTCTATAGATTTTAACATCTTTGGCTCTCCATCATTCATCATGGTAGGGGGCTTTACAGATTTTAACGTGGTAGTATATGGCTTTTTTTAATTCCTCATCCGTCTATTTACTGTGAATACTCTCGTCGAAATTCAGAAAACTAAAGATCTGAAAGCGTCATCCGCTGTTTTCTTTGATTAACACCCATCCAAGATAATTCTCGTTATACGGTATTTTATAGCCAACGGTTTTTCCATTATCCATTTCATAATGTAATGGAATTGGGGATAATTCATTTTCGTTCAAAATTCAAATAATCCACGAGTTTTAATGCGTTTTCATGCAATTCACCGTCAAGAAAGTTTGATGATTGCATCTTCGATTCAGTCTTACTTTTTTTGTTCTGACATTTTACCCTTACCTCCAGAATATAGATCAGTGATAATTTTTAATAACAAAAATTCCTCGAAAAAATATTGTTTTTTTCGAGGAACTTATGTTATCTGTGAAGCGACTACGAAAAAGATATATTTGCGATTTTGCCGGAAGGATTCGAGCTCTTGCAAAGGACCAGATAGACAATGCTGGTAACAAAGCGCTTTGGAGGATATCTAAAATCAGACGAGAGGGTTCAGATTGCAAAGTTTTTTCGTTTTTGATTTTAAAATTACACTTTTTTGATTTTCTTGTCCAATTTGAAATTAAAAACGGATAGGCCGCAAACCTACATGAATACTGGGTTTATAGCAAAAACACCATCGGTGTCCAAACCTCAGGGGTTCAGATTCCAATAGTGTTTCAATTTTTATACTATAAAGTTAATGCCCAGTCTATTCTTCAAGTAATGCCAACTCAATTAAAAGCGGCCAGCAGTTCATTGTAAAACCCGGCATACTTACGAATCATCTCACAGACAGGGCGCATTAACTCGCGGTCTTTCAGTTTGTACTCCTCCATGCCGAAGCCACCCTCAATGTTGCAAAACTCCCCAATATGCGCATGCATTTTTTCCATGATCGCATCAATTGCCGGAAGTTCCTTTATATCGGGACACAATTTTTTCGCCCTGTTCAGAAAATGTGGGAAACTCACGTTGGATGCAATGATGCACAGATACGCGCTGTAATGCGGCCAAAGGTCTAAGTCCTCAACGGGAACATTATCAAATTTTCCATTTTCTAAGGCATCAGCCCAGTCAAGAAATGCGTGCGCCCCAAACGATACGTCATCCCGAGTCGAAGCTAAGTTAAGCAAAGGAATGTTCGCAATCGCCTTGTGGTATACTTCCGGCAATGTTGGCGCTTTCTTTTTTTTCGGGAAATACAAGCGTATAAGGAATATCCAACGGAAAAGATGTGGGGGTAGATGAGGTATCCGGCAAGTACAACAAGACTTGCCCACCGTTTTCATAACCAACAACACAAGAAATTTCCTCGACTGGATATAATTTATCTTTAAATGGGAAATTGAACCCCTTAACGATGACCGGTAAATCACGGTCGATATGGTTAACAACTTTTTGGATATATTTTTCTCTGTTTGAGGAAAACGACTCTGAACTGACGAAAGTGTAGTCATATGGTCGGCAGTCAGCAGATACAAAACAGCGAGAGTCTTTTTACCGGGCTTTCGCATAGATAATCGCTCGGCTTCAAAAATCTGCTTGTGCCTGTTGT
>CAJLCI010000039.1 GCA_905205065.1 uncultured Eubacteriales bacterium
TGAGTGGTGACTGGAGTTCAGACGTGTGCTCTTCCGATCTGACCTGAAAAGAAAATGTTTGCGTTGTATCAAAATGCACCTATGGAAACATTATACGCAAAAGCCTTTATATGCTACTGCTTTTACATATAAACGCCTACATAGAACACTTTTGCATAAACGTCTTGCAGATGTGAATATCTCGCTTTTAGTTATATATCACATAAAAGAGGCACGCTTTTGCGTGCCTCTTTCTGCCAATAATTCAAACCGGAATTTTGGCATAAATCTGAAAGCTTAAATTTCAGGAATTTCAATTTTGATTTCGTGTCCGCACTCCGAAGATTTTACAATACCGTCAATGATAGCCTGATTATATATAATCTGGCTTGTCGGAACCGGAGAAGGAAGATTGTACTTGATGGCGTCGAGGAAGGAACGAATCTTTCTGTCAAACAGCGGAGTGTCGTTGTCCTCAATTACAGGAATTACAGTATCATGGGGTTTGCCTGCAAGCTGCTGATAAATAGTCATCGGACCACCGACAGAACCGTTCCAGCAATCTGTTGAAGGTATGCGGAGACCGCCCTTCGTTCCGAGAATTATTGTGTCACCGGGAGTGTCGATATTCATCGCCCATGCAATACGGAAATCGAGAATAATGCCTCCCTCAAGACGGATAAATCCAGCTGCAAAATCATCTACGCCGAATGCAGCCGCGCAGTCGGGGCGTCCGCTTTCCATATAGGTAAGAGGATCCTTTCCGAAAATTGCAGATGTGTATCCGCTGACAGTTAAAGGCTTCGGATATCCTACCGCATTCAATACCATGTCAAGAGAATAACATCCGATATCACCCATCGCTCCTATACCGCCTGTATCGCTTGCTATAAAGGATGTTCCGTATGTACCGGCAGGAGCAGGGATACCGCGGCGGCGGCCTCCGCCTGTCTGAATATAATATACGTCGCCGAGATCGCCGTATTCAACAATCTTTTTAATCATCTTCATATTGGCATCAAAACGCGGCTGGAAACCGATAGAAAGAATCTTTCCGGATTTCTTTTCGGCGCGGCAGATTTCGATACCCTCTTCAAGCGTTACGCAGAGCGGTTTTTCAAGAAGCACGTTTATACCGTGCTCAAGCGCATATATTGTACACTCTGCATGAGCGCGGTTATAAGTACATATTGAAACTCCGTCAAGGTCGGGCTCATTGTCAATTAGCTCTTTATGGCTGTTGTAGCATCTTACGCCCTCAATACCATGGTACTTAAAGAATTCCTCAGCTTTTCCCGGAACGATATCCGCCCCTGCAACGATTTCAACGTCGGGCATTCTTTTGTAGCTGTCGATGTGAGCGTTTGCAATACCGCCCGTACCGATAATACCAATCTTAAGTTTTTTCGTGGTATCAACGGTTTTTGCTTCTTCCTTGATGGCATTTGCATCAAGTTCAGTGTTACTAAGATTTGCCATTTCTTTTCACCATTCCTTTCGTACAAATAAAAAGCTTTGCCGATGTCAGAAGTCCGTAATATCGGGAATATTAACCCGGCAAAATACCTTTGTCCATAAAATTGTCTTTCGGACTGTACATTTTCTTTTAAGTAAAATTGTGACTTTCGGATATGAAAATTCACATATCTTAACTCGGTCACATTATAGCATAAACATCTTCACAATACAAGTGTTTTTTTTATTTTCTGTAATTATTTTGAAGCGCCGCTGAAAATTGTTTATTCGACTATATATCCTCTCCCAAATTTTGTTACAATAAAATCGGCAAGTCCGGCAGAGTCAAGCTTTTTTCTGAGTCGTCCGACATTTACAGTCAGAGTATTTTCGTCAACAAAGCTGTCGGTCTCCCACAGTTTTTGAGTCAGTTTTTCACGGCTTACGATTTTGCCTTTATTTTCAAGGAGTGTAATTAAGATACGGTATTCGTTTTTTGTAAGCGGAATCTTCTCTCCTTTATATGTCAGCGTATCGTCTCCGGTATTGAGAAAAGCCCCTCTGTGTTCCAAAACAGGAATCATAGAAGTAAAATCATATGTTCTTCTGAGCAATGCCTGAATTTTAGCCATCAGCACGTCGCCGTCAAACGGCTTTGCTATAAAATCATCGCCGCCCATGTTTACTGCCATAACAATATTCATATTATCCGATGCTGACGAAATAAAAATTACCGGAACCTTTGAAATTTTTCGAATTTCTCCGCACCAATAAAATCCGTTGTAAAAAGGAAGCGTTATGTCAAGCAGAACGAGATGAGGTTCAAAAGACACAAATGCATCCAATACCGCTCTGAAGTCTGTAACGCATTCAACTTCAAAATTCCACTTTTTTGCCTGAGCCGCAACAGATTCGGCGATTCCCTGATTATCCTCGACAATAAGAATTTTATACATATGTTATGATTATCCCTCTATAATTACAGAAAAGAGACGCGCAGAATGCGCGCCTCTCAGAAAATTTTCAAAAGTAAATTGTCGGCTGTGTGCTAAGCCTGAAGCTAAAATCCGAAAGAAAATCCGTAACTCAGATTTCCGGAATTTCAATTTCAATTTCGTGACCGCACTTTGAAGATCTGACAATACCGTCAATGATAGCCTGATTATATATAATCTGGCTTGACGGAACCGGAGCGGGAAGATTATATTTGATAGAGTCAAGGAATGAACGAATTTTTCTGTCAAACAGCGAAGGACCGTTGTCGTCTATTACAGGAATAATTGTATCATGCGGCTTGCCTGCAAGCTGCTTATAAATCGTCATGGGTCCGCCCACAGAACCATTCCAGCATTCGGTAGAAGGAATACGAAGTCCGCCTTCAGTACCGAGGATTATAGTATCTCCGCACGTATTCATGTTCATCGCCCATGCAATACGGAAGTCGAGAATTATTCCGCCTTCAAGACGTACAAAACCTGCGGCGAAATCATCAACGCCGAAAGCCTTTGCATATTCCGGATGTCCGCTTTCCATATATGTGCGCGGATCCTGTCCGAAAATTGCAGAAGTATAGCCGCTAACAGTAAGAGGCTTCGGATAACCAATTGCATTGAGCACCATATCAAGGGAGTAGCATCCGATATCGCCCATTGCTCCTATACCGCCGGTTTCATCAGCGATAAAGGATGTTCCGAACGGTGTAGGAATACCGCGACGGCGGCCTCCGCCTGTCTGAATATAATAGATATCGCCGAGATCGCCGTATTCAACTATCTTTTTAATCATCTTCATATTCTCGTCAAAACGAGGCTGGAATCCAATAGAGAGAACCTTTCCGGACTTTTTCTCAGCGCGGCAGATTTCAACGGCCTCATCAAGCGTTACGCACATGGGCTTTTCAAGGAGGACGTTAAGACCGTGATCAAGCGCATAAATTGCGCACTCTGCATGGGTACGGTTGTATGTACATATAGAAACTCCGTCAAGATCGGGCTCGTTGTCAATCATCTCTTTATGGCTGGTGTAGCATCTTACTCCTTCAATGCCGTTATCCTTGAAGAATTTTTCTGCTTTTCCCGGAACCAAATCAGCGCCTGCGACAATTTCAACATCGGGCATTTTCTTGTAGCTTTCGATGTGAGCGTAAGCGATCCATCCTGTACCGATAATACCTATTTTAAGCTTTTTCGTGGTATCAACGGCTCTTGCTTCTTCCTTGATGGCGTTTGCATCAAGTTCGGTATTACTAAGATTAGCCATTTTTTCACCTCATATAATGTTTTACTCAATTTAATTACGATATTCTTCCCTTAAAAAACACGGTCAGAACTCAGTTTTCATTATAGCATAAACGTTTTCACAATGCAAGCACTTTTAGAAATAAATATAATAATTTTACCGAAATATATTGTTGACTTAAGAAAACGTGTTTGCTATAATACAGGAAGCATGCTTGCGCTTTTATCCATTAACAGCATTTTGAAGAAATTTATAAAATATGCCCGAATATATGGCAGAATGGAGGTTTCACTATGGATATACCAATAGTAAAAAAGGCTCATACTCTTATGTTTTCACCGGAAAATATAAACGGCACACCCGGCGGAGGCAGCCGCGGAACAGCGATGGAAAAAATCAATCCCAACATCAGCGTTCAGCCTGGCGAAACAATTACACTTCTTGATTCCGAAGGCCCCGGAATAATACAGTCTATGTGGTTCGGAGGATATACAGGATGGAATTTTATTCTCAGAATTTACTGGGATAATATGGAACAGCCGTCTGTTGAATGTCCTCTTTGTTCTTTTTTCGGTTTTGGATACAATCTGTATTGTGATGACAACGGAAATTTTCCGACGCTTAACTCGGCGACAGTGCTCGTGGCTCCGTGCCGGGGAATGAATTGCTGCTGGCAGATGCCGTTCCGCAGGCATTGCAGGATAACTCTTGAAAACCGCGGGGACGAGGGAGAAACCACGTATTACCAGGTAATGATGTGCAAGACAGAGCTGCCGGACGACGCTGCGTATTTCCATGCCGCGTACAGGCAGGCAATACCGGTCGAAGACGGCACGGAGTTTACGATTATCGACGGAATCCGAGGCCGCGGATGGCTTGCCGGAGTTTCAATGGCAGTCGGTTCAAACAGTAACAGCGGTTGGGTAGAAGGTGAAACGAAAATATTTATTGACGGAGAAAAATATCCTACGGTTAACTACACCGGCACAGAAGACTATTTCGGAGGCTCCTACGCCTGGGGTTGCGACAACGGAAATTTCCGTTATGAACCTTTTTCGGGATTATATCAGGGAATGTTTTATTATGGTCATAACGGACAGGAAAAAAAAGCGAGATATAACCCTCAGCCAAGATTTATGATGTATCATTGGCACATACCGGACCCGGTATATTTTTCAACGGCTCTGCGTGCGACAATACAGGATTTGCCTAAGGGCGGCGATGAATTTTCATCTGTCGCATACTGGTATCAGTCAACCCCGTCAGGCCTGGCTGTTCCTCTTCCGTCGCCTGAAGAAATTGCGAGATTTTAATTAGAAATCGGCTGAAATCAAGACTTTTCGGAATGCTGGATGCTTACGCCGGAAGGCAGAAATGTTAAGCTGTAGAACGCGTTTTTAAAGGTGGGAATAAAAAACAGCCTGTCGTTTTTGTGTCTGAAAAGCCTTGAAAAAAAGTTTTCTTCATCCTCAAGTGATTACTGCCCTATAATAAATAACGAACAGCGCAAGCAAAAACCTGCTTGCGCTGTCTTGATTTTCGCGTCAGCGGCTACAGCGAAGCCTGTCATGCGGCGGCGCGTTTACACGCCGTTTATTTTGACTGCTGGCAAATGCAAATTGCCCGGCTATTCCGAAAGAAATAAAAACCATATCATCTTCCCGCCGGGCCTTAATAAAGTAAAATAAAAAAACGGTAAAAAATCGCATATTTCAGCAGAGCATTCTTCAGGTTTAGCGACTGTTCAGAAACGCAAAACGGAGGCCGTACAAACCTCCGTTTCAAATAATGAAAACTCACTGACAAGCGGTTAATACCGTATCGAACAGGTCACCGGGCATTTTGACGAAAATCCAGCCAAGATTTTGGCATCCGACGTATCCGCCTTCAATCAGCCTCAGCTCAATCAAAGTACCGTCTTTCATATTCAAATACAAATGACCTTGTTTTTCCGCCTGATAAAAACCCGGATTGTCAGTGTAATCGATTCGTTCAAACGGACTGTTGCAGAGTTCGTTCAAAAAATCATCAAATTGTTCTTTGGCAGCGCCCGTCAAATCCCTATAGCTTGTTGGAACGCCTTCATTCCAGTCTGAATGTGTTTTATATGTTACACTTTCTACATTGCCTGTGACGTGAAGACGTTTCTCAAACAGATCGGCTCCGGTATTAAGTCCGATTCCATCGTAATTGTCAAGAAACTGCAGCCATTGCGTATCGCCTGAGTTCACATAAATACACAGACGGAAATCCTCACTGTATCCATTAACCTTATATACAGGACCGGAGTAGGTAGAAGCAAATTCTGTCGCCCAATCTTCCTGCGATGACCAGCAGTCCAGTGTTCCTTTGGCTTCACCGATATATTCACCAACTAACTGATCGGCAATAACTGAATTATAAGTGTATAAGTCAGTCGATTGTGTGTAAACTTTTCCCTTGTAAACAAGACAACCAATCATATCCATCTCTGCGCCTGAAGTGTTTTCAGGAAGATTGAGAGAATCCGTATAGACCGCGTACTCGTTTTTTGGGGGTAAAGCAGAATTTGCATCATTTGATGTGCTGCTAACGGAAATCCCACTCTGATTTGATGTGTCTCCCTGAATGGGAGTATCGGACTGTTCAAACATGCCGGATTGCCAAATTCCAATCCCTAAAATTGCTGCGAGGCAAAGGCTCATAATGGGTGTCAGAATTCTTGTAATATTTTTTTTCCTTTTTCTCCGATATTCCGTTTCTTCCTCAATGCGTTTCAGTGCGCTGTATGCTTTTTCTTCATAGCTTTTCATTCACAAAACCCTCCTCATTTAATTTTGCTTTGAGCGATTGTCTGGCTCTGGAAGCAAGGGATTCTATGTTATGGACGGATTTTTTCATAATTCTTGCAGCCTCTTTGCAGCTGAATCCTTCAAAATAAATCAGCCATAAAATCTGCTTGTAGCCGGGTTTCAATTTGTTCATAGCCCTGTAGAGAACTATTTTTTGCTCCTCCTTTATGCAGCGGCTTTCGAGCAATTCTTCATCGGCACGCTCGGCGCAGTCATCAAGAGAAACAGTTTTCTCCTTCGCGTTTTTTCTTATATAATCAATTGCAATATTTCTCCCGACAGCGTACAGCCAAGTCTTAAAGGATGATTTTCCAGTGTACCGTGGCTTTTTTATACCCAGCTTTACAAAAGTCTCTTCAGCAAGTTCATCTGCAACAGAGATATTATTAACAAAACTGTTGAGATAAAGAACTAAACCGTCATTATAGATCCTAACTATTTCTACAAAACCGTTGTTATCGCCATCAAGGAAACGGCGGTAGCTACTTGCACCGTTGTCCATTGGTCCGCTCCTTTCCGAAAGATGATTTTTTCCTTTCACTTATTAGACGAAGAAAAGCATAAAAACCTCACAGATATTATTAAAAAAATTATAGCATAAAATTATTTAAAGCTCAACTTGCTGTTTCCGTATTAAATGGTCTTTGCCGCATGCAATTTTTTCATCAGAATTTGATATGTTTCGCATTGTTTGACGATTTATCAATAGCTTTATTCTTTATTGAACAAAAAATTTACTAATATTAATAATATTTCAATAAATATATGTTATTATAAAATAAACTCAGTAAGGTGAAAAAGAAGCCATGAATACCTCTCAGGCTTGTATTCCGGCAGAAAGGAAGTTTTTATTAAATATGACTGTACCATGCCACAGTTCAGAAAAACGTCGAAACAGAATAAAAACATTAATAAAAAATATATCTGCCGCTTTTTTACTCGCCGCAATATTATTGTCAGCAGTAATATCTTCCTACGCGGCAGGTATAACAGGAGAAGAAACCGTTGACGGAATGGTAGAATCAAATCCTGAGGATGAATACGCTTATACATATTCATCAGTGGCAGATGCCGCAAAGTATGTCTGCGCCATGAATAAGTTTGAAAATATTACTGTAATACGCAGCACAAGTCCTTCGCTTTACAGTGAAGCCGTGTCTCTCAGAGATATCTCCGAGGCTTCTGAATGGACTGCGTCTGACGGAACCCTTTCAGTTACATCCGCTGACGCGCTTGCAAGGTATCCGTGGAAACCTCTTTTTGATACAAATTGTATATCGGCTTATATCAACTCAGGCGAGTCCGGAGAATGGCATTACATCGAGCGGATTTTTTCCGAGGATGAGGAGGATATTAACGGTATATCTGACACTGTGGGAACAGAGGCTGTTAAGGGTATAAATTTAGAAGAATGCAGAGAAATATCATTCGCTGTAAATCTTCCCGAAACTACGGGGATTTCATACCTGCTGAGACTTCAGGTAGACGTATCCGGAACAACTGTGTTTGATGAGAGCTTTGAAATTGAATCCGGTGGATGGAACACTGTATTTGCAGATATTTCAGGTGTTAGTATTACGGAACAAAATTTAATTTCTCCGTATATTTCTTCCATAAGAATAGGAGTATGTCCCGTTCCGTCAGATGAAGAACAGACAAGCACAAATCCGTTTACGTTTTATATTGACGGTTTTGCATTTTCATCCGGCAGTGCGGTGCGTAAATACAGGTACATGACAGATGAGTTTATAGTATACGGAGGTACATTAGACTATGATAATTGGGCAGACGTATACCGCTTTAATGTCACGACATCCGCCGATTCGCCGTTTATTGAAACTAAATCACTTGTCCCGCAAAGTTTGGCATATGCAAATTCAGTTAGAATAAACTTTATGGATTATACAAACTGCAGTTCAGTAACTTTATATTATAGGACAAGCAGCGAGAATGAATATACTGAGGCGGAATCATATACAGTTGCAGTCAAGGATTCACAGCTTGCTGGGAGCAATATAATTTCATGCTGTTTTTCGCTTCCTTCCTCTGATATTTCTGATTTTAGAATATCCTTTAAGGGCTGTACATCGGATGGAGAAATTACTCTTCTTTCTGTATGTGCCGTATCTTCGACCGGCTCGGATTCGGAAAAATACGGGACAATCGACAGCTGTAAAATTTCTCAAAACACCGGCGAGGTAAATATCAAGGGAACTGTTTCGAGCTCTGTAAGCGAAAAATATCAAACCTCGAAAATTAATATTTATGCGCTTGAACCGTGGCAAACGAGCGACAGCGCTACTCTTTCGGAGCTTCAGCCGGCTGCGCAGACAAAAATGTCCTCCGAGTTTTCTGTCAAATTTCAGACCGGCAATTACGAACTGAAAAAGTATACGGCTGCAGTCCGCACCGGAACAGGTTTCATAATATTGGATTCTGATAAATGGATTACAAATTTAAAGGGATCGTCCTCTTCAGCGTCAGCTTCTGCCTCAAATACATACAAAAAAGGAATCATTTCAGAAGTTACCGAAGCTCAGTCTATTGGTTCCCAGGCCACATATGTAACCGCGGATATATCAAAGCTTTATTCTCTTTCCTACACCTCGTGCTCATACGATTATAACGGCAAAACATTCTATTATGATGAAACCGAAATTGACTCACTCGACAAAAGAATTGCGGAATACAAATTTTCTTCTATAAATGTATACCTTCGTATTATAGCGTCAATGCCTGCAGATGCCGAGGTTGCATCGCGCATTCTTTTCGATGATGCCGTCAAGGCCGGAAAAATAACCGGAGGAAGATACTATGCCATTAATATAAATGAAGAAACCGGCGCGGAAATGCTTGCTGCACTGTGCAAAATGATTGCAGAAAGATATAAAGGAGACAGTTATGGAAGTATTGCCGGAATTATTGTCGGAGATGAAATAAATCTTGCGTATGAAAAATATTATGCAGGAGAAAAAACTTTGTCGGATTTTTCATCTATCTGTGCAGACACAATCCGCATCGTATATAACAGTGTAATTTCAGTAAATCCTGAACTTAATATATATATTTCTTTCGGAAATGACTTTTACAACTCGCGCGGAGCCGATTCCTCAATTCATTTTGACGTCAGAGAACTTATTACTGCCATAGCGGATAAAATCTCATACGGTGGAAACATAGACTGGCTTCCTGCAGTAACAATATCAAAAACAAATTCAGCCAGCGGCAAATACTCCGATATAAGTTCTCAAAAGTCATATGAAACTCAAACGCTTTATTCCTCAGAGCTTGACGTACTTTGCTCTTTCTTTAAGCAGAAAAAATTGTTGTACGGCGATCTTCCGAGAAACATTATGGTATTATCGGAATCGAACGGCAAAGTTACGTCAGTAGGAGAAAACGACATGAAGAAAGCCGCTGAATATATTTACGATTTTTATAATATTGCAAATTCAAAATGCTCGCTTGTTAATGTTTTTATCGTTTCTCCGGATTTTAGTGTATATGAACACGAAGAAATGCTGCGTCGCCTCGATACCAGCCAATCGCTTTCGTCAACAGAAAAATATGCGCGGTATTTTGATAGCAGTAAGTCGAGCTGGGAAGAAATCTTCGGAACAGAGTTCATTAAATCATTGAAGCTTAACAGAAATATCAGTGAAATGAATATAGTTTCGACTGTATCCGGAATTCGAGGAACCGCATATTTATGGGATATAATCTCGGATAAAAGTACAGACGGGTGGTCCGCGGCCGAAGGCTGCGGAACACTTGAAGCGTCAGATCTCCTTGACAGAAAAAATATAATGGTGGCAAAGCTTTCAGCTGCAGATTCTCCTCTTACATGGCGCGGAATATTAAATGCTTTTGAATATACAAGAGATTTTTCTCCGTTTGACTATGTGTCTATGGAAATTCAGCTTGCTAATATGCCGGAAAGTATCGACAACGCTGAAATCATGCTTATGCTCTCTTCAGGCAGTGATTGCCTGATTGCCAAGAGCTCCGTATCTACAGGAAGCTGGAATAAACTTGTCTTTTCACTCGCGGATTTTCCGCAGAGAAATGCAGTAGACGGTATAAAAATATTCGTAAGAGGTACTGACGGAAAAACCGATATTGGTACTCCAACCCTTTTGGTATCTGAAATAAAGGGATTGTCATCTGAACATGACAGCAAATATCTTACCGCCTTTATATCACAGGAAAGATATAATAATCTCTATTCCGAAGTATCAGCAGACTATGAAAAGCTTGTTCCAGTCCTTATAACTGTAATTATCGCTGCAGTAGTTTTTGAAATTTTGTATGTTAAACACAGACTTAAAAAGCAGGACAGCAAACAAAATAAAATACCGTTTTATAAGCGGCAAATATAGCAGTTACCGATAAAATAGCAATCCTGACAGAAAAACGCTGTTTGTTCTGTCAGGATAATTTATTATTATTTGTAACGTTGCGATTTAAACTGAAAATATATTAAGGCGTTCTTTCGGGTTTAATATAAATTACTTCTTTCACCTTTTAAATTCGAGTTGCCGTGCAGCTCTCTCGTATATTTTCTTTCAGTCTTTTTATTCCGCGTTTTTTTGTATTGTTAATTGCCTGCCTGGTAAGTCCGAGACGTTCGGAAACCTGTGATGCAGAGAAACCCTTGACTACCATCATATTAAAACATATATATTCCTTATTCGTCAAATAACATTTAAGCATTTCGTCGATAAAAAGCTCGTCGAGCATGCTCTGAAATTTATAATTATCTTCACAGCAACTTAGGGAATCATCATATTCGCATAAAATTTCATGATCAATTATTTTATTTTTAAATTTAGAGAGCAGTATATATTTCCTGTATATTGAAGTTTTTATAAAATTAATAATGGCACCATCGTTAATAATCCGAAACTTTGTAAAATCCATAGAGTAAATCAGTTCGATTAAATGCATCGTTATTTCAGATTTAAAATCTTCATCGAAATGCATTAAAACAAAATATTTATTTGTTAACGGTTCAAATAAAGATATAATATCCATCATAGCCTGTTCATCTCCGCTCTGTGCTAAGAGTATCTTTCTTTTTAGATTTTTCATTTTAAACTACTCCAATAAATTTAAAAATATATAATTTAATTCGAAATCATATTGATGTTTCGAATAAATTTTAAATTTATAAAGTAAATTTTAATAAGCTCCGAGCTTTAACTTAATATATGCTAAAATATAATCAGAAATTTAACTTGGAAAATTATACTATATTTTATAATATAATATCCTAACAACTTTAACAAAATATTAAGAAACTTTCTTAATGAAATATTAATTTTTTATAAATATATAAAAATGTTACTTTACAGCATATGTATTAATTGTTTTTTTACATTTCATTCAATCTTTGAAATACAAGCTTAGAAAAATACAGATAACTATAGCAAATTAAGAAAAAATCATTTTTGATTGAATGACTTAGTAAAACAAAAGACTCACCGTCTGTTAAAGCAGAGTGCTCGTAAGACAGAAAATCAACAGAATTTACGAATTACGGCATCTGTCGAACAGGATTGGGAAAAACGAACACATGGCATTCAGCTTCGGCTGGGAGCCGTTGTTCGTTGTCGGGGGTAAATATATTGTTCCTTTTCGGGGTCTAAATGTGGGGTTGTACGCATTTAGACCTCGTTTTTTTATGCAGATGGGAAATCATATTGCCCCACTCAAAATCGGTTGAAAAAACTTGAAAACACAGGACTTATGACCCTTTAATTGCGTACAACGAGTCTTATAAAATTACCATCGGAGCAAGACAAATGAGAATGGTGAAGAAGTGTCCGTGTGCGTGAAAAATCCGCACGGAGTAGTGAAATACCGCAGAGCGAACTCAATTTGTCGCTGAGTGTGGTTGTTTGCGGTTTCATGGCAGGTTAAACAAAACACTAAAGTCGATTAGTCGCCGTTTCAATGTGGAGTATGTCGTCCACGGCAAAAATCGCCTCATTGCCCTTTGTTCATAAAAAAGATACATTTCAGCTGGGATTATTTTGCCAAACCTCTTGAAAAGTGGTACTCACATCTGTATAGTGAATGTGTATACAAATATGAAATGGAAGGATGACAGATGAAAAGACTATTATCATGCGAGTTCAATATGGATAGCGGCTGCGTGGAATTGAAGTTCAGCGATGGCAGTATGATTGCCACTAACTGCACCGCCGTTAAAAATGAGATTGCCGACAATGTATCAGCGGTCTGAGCTTGACTATCTGATTTACAATGACCCGCTTGGGTATGCCGACCTCATTTTGAACGGCGACCCAGAGGTGTATTCCAAAACCGTCACCGAATACAAATCGTTGGATTGATTTGAAAAGGATAGAAAGAATATGATAGAAAAATTCATACATATCTCGGCGGAAAAAGCACGAGAGCTTTTGGAACGGGCAAAAGGAAAGGAGCATACGAAAAGTGGCACAGACTGTCGTGTTTCATTTGTAGATGATTATGCAATATTAAAATCAAATCACATTAAGCTGCGCAATATCGAAACCTATGACGAGAATCTTGTGTATTTGGATAACTTGATTGAGTCACTTATTGAACTGAAACAAAAGGGCGTTGGGGTGATACCCATACTCGGATATTGCTATGACCCCAATAGTCACGATGGGGAAGGATATATTATTCAGCCTTCTGCTAAAGGTGCAGAATTGTATGACGATTCCATTATGATGCCTCTGTATGTGTACGGGCAAGGAAACGAGATAAGTGAAGATTGTGCTTCCTATGTACTGGCACGAACAAAGACAATATCCGAAATACCGCAGGTACATTTTGATAAGTTTGTTCATGACATCATTGCAATAGATGAGAAAGATATTTTGATAGATTTCTTTGGCAGGAGCAACTTCTTTTACGACAGCGAAGCGGGATTTCAGTTCATTGACTTGAATGCACACAATGATTATCATTATGGATTGATGGAACGCAGACAGCCTGTGGAAAAAATCGTAGCAACTTTTGCATTTACGCCTTGTCATTATTCAAGCCAATCAAAGTATTTAAACAATATCGCCTTGTCTGACGAATCACTTTCAATTTTTTCGGCGGAAGAACTTTCGCAGATAGCAGCGTGTAATAGAATTGCCTTTAAAAAGTGCAGAGCGGCATTGAAACATAATGGTATCTCAGACGAAGAGGTTGAGCCAATACTTGAAAAGCTAAAAATATATGGTTTAATGTGAGGAGGCATCATCTATGGTACACACACCAAATCGGCTTCCTTCGATTCAAGTGAAATTCTTTGTGACCACCAAGGAGCAAGAGCAAATCAAGCAGCGAATGGCTGAGTTCGGCACGGACAATCTAAGTGCCCATCTGCGAAAGCTTGCTCTTGAGGGTACATACGAAATCGAAGAAAAGAAGGAAACTCTCGAAGCGGAAAATTGAAATTTTTTGCAATCAAGCTCCGTAGGAGCGCAGCCGATTTTGCAAAAATAGTTTTGGGGGTTGGGGCATTCCCCAACAAGTTTGCACGAGTGCATAGCCACGTGCATTGCTTGCCAGGTATGTAAAACTCCAATGTGTACGGACATCGGATGTGTTTGCTATCAGCAAAAATGCAGAGTGTATCTACACCTGCTGTCTTGCTATTCGGCAAACTCCAAGATAGCAAGTTCCATTTCCTGAATGGAAATCGGCGGCAACCGCCGCCTTGTTTGCTCCAAAGCGAAACAGACGGGCGCTGTCAATGGCGGCGAAGCCGTTTATCTTGACCATTGACGGCGACTGGCGGTTTTGCTACCTACGGGAGATTTTGAATGAAGTGAATGAAAGGATGGGAAGGTCAGTGAAGAATGTTTTAATAATTGTGATTGGCAACACCGGCAATGAGTCAGAGGTATTGAGACAATCGCTCGAACGCTTTGGCTACTTTGTAGCGGTAAAATACATCGGCAGACCAAATGATTTTATTTCTGTAATTAGCGGTGACTTGCGGTTTGAATCTGATTACATTATTCTTTCCTGCCATGGCGAGGACGGAAAAATTGTTATGCCAATTCTTGATGAAACAATATATGAGTTGAATGAGCCGGTAGGTAATATGTCCGCTTGTGATATAGAGAAACGCCTCAATTTGCACGATAAAGTAATTCTGAATTTGGGTTGTACAACAGGAACCAAAGATTTAGCAAAAGTTTTTTCAAAAGAAAATACATATATTGCACCCAACAATTATGTGGAGGGGAATGCGGCACTCTATTTTGTAATCTCATTTTTTTATGAGTTGTCTAAGGATACAATGCCATTGCAAGATGCGTATAATACAGCAAAAGCACATGACGAAGAAACAAGACTGTTTCAATTATTTCAGTAGATATTTTTCTGGATAATAGAGAACAGGAGGCTTGACGAAATGAGTCCAAAAATAAAAATGACCGACAGCTACGATAAGCACGATGAGGATATTATCGAACTGACCGAGGACGAGCTGAAAGAAATTTTGGCAGATGATGACTTTGAGAACGAGGGCGAATATGAAGAAATCCGTTCCCCCCACTTCTCTAATCCCAACCCGTATTTCAAGGTCGAGCCTCGCCTTGCCAATGCTCCCAAAAGAGATATTGCCTTTGATGATAAGGGCAACATTGTAGTCAAAAATCCGTCCGCCTTCTGGCTTCCTGAAATTACAATCACAGAGGATATAGGCGGCACGGAGTTCACCATCACAGGCAGCTATACCGGCTCCGAGCCGTTACATACAAAGCTCAATTGCATTATGCAACACCAAGCTGCCAATGACGAAACTGGTATCACGGAGGATGACGAATGATAGAAAAATCCTCTTTTGATATAAACCCAAATCCCAATCCTGTACAAGCAGTTGCCCCAATCAAGGAGGACAAAACTATGACAAGGGCAATCGACAAAATTACCGCATTGTGTTGCAGACTTTCCCAAGAGGATTCCCTCGATGGCGAGAGTAATTCGGTCACGAATCAAAAAAGAATCCTCGAAGCATACGCCCGTGAGCACCGCTTCACAAACCTCTTGTTTTTCGTGGACAATGGATACAGCGGTACTGACTTCAATCGTCCCGGCATACAGAAATTGTTGACCGAGGTAGAGGCAGACTGGGTATCGACCATCATCGTCAAAGACCTTAGCCGCTTTTCAAGAAACTCCGCTATGGCAGGTATGTTTATCAACTTCACCTTTGCCGAACATGGTGTCCGCTTCATTGCCATCAATGACAACTACGACACCATCGACCCCAACAGCATCGACAACGATTTTGCAGGTATCAAGAACTGGTTCAACGAGTTTTATGCACGAGACACCAGCCGCAAAATCCGTGCGGTGCAAAAGGCAAAGGGTGAACGTGGCGACCGCCTTACGGTCAATATTCCCTATGGGTACAAGTAGAATCCCGACAATCCAAAGGAGCGGATCATTGACGAGGAAGCGGCACAGGTGGTCAAGAAAATCTTTGACCTCTGTATGCAGGGACGAGGGCCGAGCCAAATCGCTGCACAGCTTGAAGGTGAGCAGATCCTCAAATCTACCGCTTACAAACAGCGTGAGAGACAGAACACTCCCTATGCTGCACCGGAAAACGAATGCCGTTGGCACGAAAGCAGCGTTGTGGCGATTCTTGAACGGATGGAGTCCATCGGTGCAACGGTCAACTTCAAGACCTACTCCAATTCCATTTGGGACAAGAAGCACAGACCAACCCCGTGGAGAATCAGAAAATTTTCTATGGGACACACCCTGCTATCATCACCCAGGAGGTCTATGACAAGCTACAGCAAAACCGTCAGAAGCGGTATCGCAGAACGGCAACAGGCAAGAGCAGTATTTTCTCCGGCTTGGCATATTGTGCTGATTGTAGGCAGAAGCTGTACTACTCTACCACCAGCAGCTTTAAAAAGCGACAGGACTTCTTTATCTGCTCCACCCACCGCTTGAACAAGGACAAGTGCAGCGGGCATTATGTCTGTGCTGTCACATTGGAAAGCATGGTCTGGAAGCACATGGAAGCTGTCATCTCGTTCATGTCCCACCACGAGTAATATTTCCGCCGTGAGATGGGACAGATGCTCCAGTTACAGAGCGAGGAAGCGATACGGGTGCATAAAGAAGCGGCTGGCACAATGCGAGAAGCGAATTGGGGAGTTAGACCGCTTATTCTTCAAAATTTTTGAGGACAATGCCAGCGCAAAGCTGAGTGACGAGCATTTCGCCATGATGAATGCAACCTACGAAAGTGAGCAGACCGAACTCGAGACGGAGGTCAAAAATCTGCAAGAGGAAGCCCAAGTACAGAAGCAGCAGATACAGAATCTTGAAGTATTCATCCAAAGGGTCAAGAAAATACATCACCATCAAGGAATTCACTCCCTACGCCCTCAGAGAGCTTGTAAAGGGCATCTATGTGGAGGCTTCCGACAAGTCCAGCGGCAAGCGGAAGCAGAAGACACATATTGGGTATGACCTTGTAGGCTATATCCCTGTGGATGAGCTGATGAAAGCAGAACAGGCATGACCGAAATCATGCCTGTTCCACCAAAATTCATTTTTACTGTTTTACGAGCACTGCCCTAAGACAGTGAGCTTTTTGTTCGGTATGATAAGAAAGTGTCAAATACATTCAGATATCAAGTGGTATTTTGCAAAGACCGACTTGAATACCGACAAGGGCAAGGCGGAGAACAAAAAGAGCGTTGTCAAATACGCCAAATGGTACACGCCCGAAAAGGAAGCGAAATACCCGACCTCCTTCAAGGTGGATTTTGTCGGGCAGCCGTATGAGGGTGCCTGTTACTACCGCATTACCCGCTGCCCGATTTGCATTTACGCGGAGAAACTCGGTGTTTCCGAACTCATGCCGTTGTTCTGCGAACTTGATGAAGTGATGATCACGCTTCAGCACGGCGTGCTGCACAGAAAACAGACGCTGGCGAATGGCGGAGAGTATTGCGACTACTTTATTACCGGAAACAGAGAATAAACGGAGAAGCTCGTATCGGTCAATGGCTGATACGAGCTTCTCTTTATATTTCT
>CAJLCI010000040.1 GCA_905205065.1 uncultured Eubacteriales bacterium
GATATACGGCCCGTTGGTCAAGAGGCTAAGACACCGCCCTTTCACGGCAGTAACAGGGGTTCGATTCCCCTACGGGTCACCATCTTTAAGACTTTTCTATAATATGAAAAGTCTTTTTATTTTTTAAATTTATAATAAAAACTATTAAAGAAAGGAAAGACGCAAATATCCTTATTAGGGAGTCTGCAATTATTTATTCCATTGAAATGCAGTAATATAAAATTTATATCATCCGGATATCATTCGATCGCATCACAAAAATGGATTTATCCTAAACACACTTCCGGAGCAAATGAACTCATATACGTAACTAACGGTACCCTTCACATATGTGAAGATTATAATGAATTTCATATTAAGCCGGATACTGTTCTTTGGCTTGAAAAGGAACATATCCACTATGGACTTGCCCCGTCTGAAGAGCCGCTCAGTTTTATGCGCCTTATATTTTCTTCAGATGAAAATGAAGAAATTATACCGAACGATGCAACTGTCACACTCAGAAAAGTAACAATACCGAGAAATCCGGACAAACTCAAGCTGCTGTGGGATGAACTAAATTCAAGTATCATGCTGCCTGAATGCACCACTGTAATTCAGGACTACTATGCGCGTCTTTTGCTCATGGAACTTTCAATTTACGGGGCAAGTTGCGATAATTCTTTTAATTTTCAGCAAATTATCAGCGATTGGATAAAAAATGAAGCGCCTTCCGGTATACGTGTAAGTGCTGTTGCAAGCCATTTCGGGTACAGCGAGGATTACATAACAAAGATTTTTAAAAGCTTTTACTCAAAGGGAATCAAAAAATATATCGATGCAGTAAGAATAAACCGAATAAAAAACGATCTCTGCAGAACAGATCTTCCTTTGTCAGTAATTGCAAAGCGACATTGCTTTAAAAGCTCGGAGGCTCTCCATAAATTTTTCAAAGCGAACACCGGGTTAACAGCTAATTCCGTAAAAAAAATGCATATTGAATATCCCGAATATTCTCAAATAGCTAATTTAAAAAATTAAATAACGGACGATAAAAATTAAAAAATCAGAATTCATTAAGAATTCTGATTTTTTTATACAATAAAGAACATGCCTGCCGTTAAGGAATACTTTCACATAAATTTGCAAAAATTACAAAAAACATAAATGAGCGCTAAGCCTCATTCTACGCCGTTAACCCGCGGAATATTCTATCTGGCATGCAATAACTAAATATATAAAAGTCAGATATTAAAGCCAGAATTTAACAGACACTAAGTTCCATTAATCTGAAAACTTTAAAGCATTTCCAGAGACGTTTTAAGCTTTGAAAAAGCTATACAGAGCCCTGTAACTCACTTTACTACAATATTTACAAGCTTGCCCGGAACATATATTTCCTTTACTATGGTTTTACCGTCAACTGCTGAAGACACACGTTCATCTGCACGCGCGCTCTCAAGAATTGACTCCTTAGACGAATCAGCATCAACTGTTATAACCGTGCGGAGTTTTCCGTTTATCTGTATCGGAACCTCGATAGACTTCTCCACAGTCTTAGACTCATCATAATCCGGCCACGCAGAAAGAGAAGCAAAGCCTGTCTCCCCGAGCTGTTCCCACATTTCCTCGCACAAATGAGGAGCAAAGGGACAAAGCAACCTTATAAAGATTGATAACTCTTTCTTTGTAAGTCTGCCTGCATCGTAAATTTCATTCAAAAGCGACATGAGCGCTGCAACAGCCGTATTGAATTTCATTAAATCAATATCAGCCGTAACTTTTTTTATAGTTTTATGGAAAGATGCCTCCAGCTCCGGAGTTACATCTCCTCCCGAAACCAAGTCACTCAAAGCGGCAGTTCGGTCAAGAAATCTCTTGCACCCCTTAACGGATGTTTCACTCCAAGGAGCGGAAGAACTGTAATCACCCATAAAAAGGACATAGGTGCGAAGTGTATCGGCCCCGTATTTATTTACAACATCATCAGGATCCACAACGTTTCCAAGAGATTTTGACATTTTCACACCGTTTTCTCCGAGAATCATTCCCTGTGCAGAACGCTTCGCGTACGGCTCAGCTGTCGGAACCTCACCAATGTCATAAAGAAAACGATGCCAAAATCTCGAATATATCAGATGTCTTGTAACGTGTTCCATACCACCGTTATACCAGTCAACCGGAAGCCAGTATTTAAGAGCATCGGAATCTGCAAAACATTCTGTGTTATGAGGATCTATATACCGTAAAAAATACCATGAGGAACCAGCCCACTGCGGCATTGTGTCCGTCTCCCTTTTTGCGTCTCCTCCGCATTTCGGACACTTGCATTTGACAAAAGAATCGATCTTTGCAAGCGGAGACTCACCTCCTTCTCCCGGTTCAAAATTCTCCATATCCGGGAGACGCAGCGGAAGCTCGTCATACGGAACTGCGACCATGCCACATTTTTCACAATGCACAATCGGAATCGGCTCTCCCCAATAACGCTGGCGGTTAAAAGCCCAGTCCTTCATTTTATACTGAACTCCCGCTTCGCCGATTTTCTTTTCACTTATGTAGCGAATCATTTTCTCAATAGATTCCTTTTTATTAGTGCATCCGTTGAGAAATCCCGAATTTATCATTTCTCCGTCGCCGGAGTAAGCTCCTTCTTCTATATTTCCGCCCTTTATAACCTCAATAATTTCAATTCCGAATTTTTTTGCAAAGTCGTAATCACGGTCATCATGCGCAGGCACAGCCATAATTGCGCCGGTTCCGTATCCCATCATAACATAATCGGAAATAAACACAGGAATTTTCTTACCGTTGACAGGATTAACAGCATCAAGCCCTTTAATACAGACTCCGGTCTTATCCTTAACAAGCTGAGTACGCTCAAATTCTGTTTTTTTAGCACACGCATTCCGATATGAAGTTATCTCGTCCATATTTGAAATTCTGTCGGAATATTTATCTATAATTGGATGTTCAGGTGCAATAACCATAAAGGTAACGCCAAAAAGCGTATCCGGACGTGTAGTATATATTCGCAGTTTTTCATCAACGCCTTCAAGCACAAAATTTACAAAAGCTCCCGAAGAACGTCCGATCCAGTTTTCCTGCTGCATACGTATATTTGCCGGATAATCAACGGTTTTTAAGCCGTCCAAAAGTTTATCGGCATATTCGGTTATACGGAGATACCAAACGTCCTTCGACTTTTGAACAACATCGCTGTGACAGATATCACATTTACCGCCCTGAGAATCCTCATTTGAAAGTACAACCTTGCATGACGGACAATAATTTACCAAAGTTTTGTCTCTGAAAACCAGACCGTGCTCAAACATTTTAAGAAAAATCCACTGAGTCCATTTGTAATAATCTTCTTCGGTAGTGTCTATGACTCTCTCCCAGTCAAACGAGAATCCTATACGCTTGAGCTGTTCTGTAAAGTGCGCGATATTTCGATCCGTAACCTTCCTCGGATGGGTCTTTGTTTTAATTGCGTAATTTTCTGTAGGAAGACCAAAAGCGTCAAATCCAATGGGAAAAAGGACATTATATCCCTGCATACGCTTTTTGCGGCATATAACTTCAAGTCCCGAATACGCCTTAATGTGACCCACGTGCATACCCGCCCCTGACGGATACGGAAATTCTACAAGTCCATAGAATTTTGGCTTCGGACTGTTATTCTCTGCATGAAAGATACCCTGCTCTTCCCAACGGTCCTGCCACTTTTTATCTGAAACAGTAAAATCATATTTCATGTATATATCATTATCCTTTCAAAACAGCGCTATATCAGTCGATAAATCCAGAGATATCAATTTCCTCGGCTTCGCTCCAAAGTTTTTCCAAATTATAAAAATTACGAGTCTCACGGTTAAAGATATGAACGATGACCGAAGCGTAATCCATAATAATCCAGCTCGCCTCGTTATATCCTTCAATATGACCGGGTTCTATACCCGATTTTCTAAGTTCTTCCTCAAGCTCTCCGGATAGAGCGCGAAGCTGCGTATTTGACGTTCCAGTACAAAGTATGAAATAATCTGCAATTACAGTTTTCTCGCTAACGCGCAAAAGCTTAATTCCTCTTGCCTTTTTTGAATCAAGAACCCGTACGGCAAATTTTGCAAGCTCAAATGGATCCTGAAAGCTGTCAGGAATTTTAGCTTTTCGGTCTTTATCAGTATCAGAAAAAAACATCTCAAACTGGTTGTCCGAAACATTATCTTTCTCAGCTTCATCGCTGTCAGGAATATCAAAACCATTTATTTTGTTTTCAGCGTTTTCATCATCGCTGAAAAAATTCTTTTCAATTGTCATTATGGCGGTCTCCCTTCGGAAAAAGTCACCAGATTTTCATTTATTTTAACACATTTTTATTTTCAGGTCAAGTAAATAAATATGAAAACGAACGACAAATTTCATCGTCCGCATTCATATCAATAATTTAATTTACAAGGGGAATATCCATAGCGCCGCTATTTATGTCATCCGCGCTGTATACATTTTCATCAAGAGCTTCGTTTGGATCAGCAAGATAAATGGAACTGATATATCTGTTGTCCTCGCTGTTAAAAATGAGTTTAGGATCTATATATTGCTCTGTAAGATCAATCGTATACGGATTAAAATATTTATTAACAAGCGCAAGCATATCGGAACGGCGCATAACATAGTAGGAAAGTCCGCTTGTACCATACTCACGGGTACTTTCTCCCGGTAAAGTTACAAATGTTATATTTGCCGGATCTACACCCTTGATAAAGTTCTTTCCAAAATACACACAGTCAAGAAGCTTCATATCCGTATTTACCATAGCGATTGTCTGTTCGGCTATTTTTGCGACATTCGAAATTGAAAGATTACTCTTCAGCTGTCTGAACAACGCACTCATAAAAACTTTCTGAGCATCAACACGACCGATATCTCCCTGAGCATATCCGTATCTGAAACGGACAAATTGTTCTGCCTGATCTCCGTTCAGAGTCTGGACTCCTTTTTTCAAATGGATATAAAGATCCTGATCCGGATCCTCATAATCCATATCATAGGTAAGATCCATTTCAACTCCGCCGACGGCGTCAACAATTCCGCTGAAGCCGTCAAGATCTACAATTGCCCAGAAATCTACCGGTATTCCAAGCCCGTCTTCAAGAAGATCGGCAAGTCCGTCCATTCCGGAAGCGATCCGTGCGTCCTTGTCCGAAAGCGAGTTGTCACGCATAATGCCATAAACACTGTTTATTTTATGAGATGTTCCCTTATACTCAATATACGTGTCACGGGGAATCTGCATTACCGACAGCGATCCGTTTGCCACGTCAAAGGAAACAAGCATTATTACATCTGTATTTACGGCAACCTGATCATGTCCGACAACAAGCATCGTATAAAACCCGCTTTTACGTTCTATGCTTGTGCTTACAGCCGCCGGGGGCTCTCCCATATAATCGCTTTCCAAAGCAGCATCTACCGTGCCTTCGCCGGTTTCTCCGGCAGGTCCGAGATCCACACTCGGTTCATATGAATCGACTATGTGCCATAATGCGGCAACTACAATTCCCAAAACTATAACAAAAGCAAGTATACTCAGAAGTATTGTGTATTTTTTCGACTTATGCGAAATTTTTCCTGTCCTTTCCGTTCTTCCTTCTGCAGTACGCTTTAAACCGGATTCGGATGATTTTGATTGACGTCTGTGCGCATTTGCCATCGGATGCCCTGTATCGGAAGCAGAATGCGGTTTGCTTTCGCGACGCATGCTCTGCCCATGGTTTTCGGACGTTCTTTCTCCATGATTTCCATGATTTCCGTGATTTCCATGATCTTTGTTATAGCTCTGACCTTCATTTTTGCCGCGATCCATATTACTATAGTTCTGACCGTGATTTTTACTGTGACTATGATCCTGCTTATGATTTTCAGATGTATGACCTCCACTTCTGCTGTGATCCTGTCTGCGGTCATGTCCTGCATCGTGAGATGAATTTGATTTTTCTTTTTTACGGGAAACAGTCCTTCCTGTATAATTTTCATCCTTGTTATAACCCGCACTGTTTGTATTTTTGTTATCCATTTTGTCCCCCATACCGATAACACGGTAATTATATCATGAAAGATTATGAACGGTCAATTTGTGTATCAATGAATTCCGCGATTTTACGGTTAAATAAAAAATCTCTTCCTGCTCTCTTATTAATTCTTTAATTGTACAATCAAAACTTTTTAACAGTGTTCTGAAAAGTAAAATCATGAGATTGTTCTCTCTGTCAGACTCTGGGCACGCAATTTCCGCAACTCCCTTATAGAAGTAATCACGAACCGCAAGACAGCTTTCATACTTTCTGAGCGGCTCTATATAATCGGCAAGATAAAGCAGACTTTCAAAAAGAGTCATATCCTCGCGCCCGGTCGTGTGCACAAATACAGCCGAACACATCTCCTCATCGCAGTATTCGGCATATTTGTCACGCATGACTGCCGATGCGGTCCAGCCATGAAACACTTTAGGAGACCGCACTGTCTCGTGCGGATAGTCTATATCATAATGACGGCACAGCGCGAGCTGTTCATCAAGAGTTTTTTCCTTAGTTATATCATGCAAAAGCGCCGCCGCACAAAGTCTTCGTCTGTCATTTTCGCATAGCCCGAAAATTTCGGCAAGTACACCGCATTCCTTTTCAACACTTAGAGTATGAGAAAGCCTTCTGCCGGAAATATCCGTATATTCAGATATGATTGCTCTCAGCTCAGAAAGCTTCTTTTCATCTATATTGACCGCTGTGTTTTTTTCTGTCTTTATTTTATCCGCCATACCGAATTTTATCCTCAATACTGTTATGCACCATAAAGGTGATTTTTTCTAATATACGCCGCAACAGATTCCGGAACATATTCATCAAATCTGTCGTCCGCTGCTGAATTTCTGACAAATGTAGACGACATTTCATACGCCTTCGCTCTCAGCACCGCAATTCTCGCCTCATATTTTTTTATATAATGGTGTTTAGCCTTCCGAATTTTTACATTTAAAAGCTCTTCGTCAGCTTCTCTGCGTATTAAAGCAATCCGTGCAAGTCTAAATATCTGTTCCGGCATATACCATTCCTCAAGAGAGAGAAACATATCCGTTCCGCACAGAAATGTAAGCGTTCCCTCGCTTCTAAAATGTTCAAGAGTTTTTACAGTATAACTTTTTCCACCGGCTTTCATTTCATAATCCGAAACCTCCGCTTTGGATATGCCGGAAAAGGCAAGTCTCGTCATGTTAAGTCTGTCGTTTGGAGTATCATATTCAAGGCGTTTGTGCGGAGGAATAAACGCAGGTACAACATAAAGCTTGTCAAGCATAAGCTCGTCAATTACAGCCCTTGCAGCATAGACATGCCCGTTATGTGGCGGAGAAAATGTGCCTCCGTAGATACCGATATCAGCCACCGACGTAATCATCCCCTTTTATCTTAATCGAAATACCAAATCAAAAATCGGATATATTCACCGATATATTCACCACTATGTTGCCAATATTAATTTATAAGAAGCATTTTAGAAAAGCTGTTATAAAAATCTTCAAGTGCGCGCGCTCTATGGCTTACACGGTTTTTCTCATCAGGAGACATTTCCGCAAAAGTTTTTTTCATCGGCGCATAATAAAAAAGAGGATCATAACCAAATCCGCCGTCTCCGACCGCTTCCCTGAGAATTGTTCCGGCGCATTCTCCCCTGCACATAATTTCTCTTCCATCCGGCAAAATACAGCAAATAACGGAAACGAATCTGGCCGTCCGTTCATTATCCGGTACTCCGTCAAGCTCTTTCAATAGCTTTCGGTTATTTTCGCTGCTGTCTCCGCCGGAATATCTTGCTGAAAAAACTCCGGGCGCTCCACCGAGAGCGTCAACCTCCAGCCCGGAGTCATCAGCTATAGCAATATATCCTTTTCCCGTAAGCGCGCTCGCCTTAATTCTTGCATTTTCTTCAAAAGTATTTCCGTTTTCCTCGATTTCCCCGATGCCAAGCTGTCCGGCAGTTATTACCGAAAAGCCTCCGTTATCTTTCTCAAAGCCTTCAAATATTCTTTTCAGAATATTCTCAATTTCTTCTACCTTATTTTTATTATGGGTTGCAATAACAAAATCCAACAAAACAATTACCTTTCTTTAAAACTCATAAACCGGATTATCAGTCAAAAAGCGCCCTTACAAAATCATCTGCATTAAACTCTTCAAGATCTTCAACCTGTTCACCTACGCAGATATATTTAACAGGTATATCGAGCTCTTCCTTTATTGAAAATACAATTCCACCCTTTGCCGTACCATCCAGTTTGGTTAAAATCAAACCCGTAATATCGGCTGCATTTTTAAATTCCTTCGCCTGACTTATTGCATTCTGTCCGGTCGTTGCGTCTATGACAAGAAGAGTTTCGCGATCTGTTCCGGGAAGCTCTCTTTCAATAACGCGGTCGATTTTTGCAAGCTCATTCATCAGGTTTTTCTTATTGTGAAGCCGTCCTGCCGTGTCGATTATGAGGACATCCGAATTTCTCTTTTTTGCTGCCGCCGCGGCATCGAATACTACTGCCGCCGGATCAGAGCCTTCTGTATGTTTAATAAGATCCACCCCAACTCTGTCCGCCCATATCTGAAGCTGATCAATTGCCGCGGCCCGAAACGTATCCGCGGCTGCAAGAAGTACGTTTTTACCGTTCCGTTTCAGATTCGCGGCAATTTTGGCAATCGACGTGGTTTTTCCTACTCCGTTTACACCGATAACAAGTATAACTGACGGAGTGGTTCCTATACGCAACGGTTCTCCTTCACCGATTTCAGATTTCAAAATTTCACACAGTGCAGCCTTTGCCTGCTCTGAATCGGAAATTCTTTCGTCTTTAATTCTGTCTCTCAATGAATTTATAATTTTTTCGGTCGGCTCTACCCCGACATCTGCCATTATTAAAAGCTCCTCAAGCTCTTCAAGCATTTCTTCATCTACACGAACAAAAGATTTAAACAGATTATCAACCTGTTTAAAAATTCCCTCCTTTGTTTTAGTCAGTCCATGCTTAAGTCTGTCGAAAAAAGACATTATTAACACCTGTGCCTTTCTACATTCAATAAGGGGCAAAACCCCGTCACAAGGCTGTTGCAGAGGCGGATTGTACCGCCGGAAACAATAATTATAATCCGATGCCTACAGACCACTTACCTTTTCGGCCAAACAGCATTTACAGTCTGGCATTTTACAGACGCAGCCGGTCCGCCTTTAAATATAAGTAGGTTAGAATAATAAGTTCTTCATATATCGCATCAATATCGCATCAAATTATATACATCGTCCGTTCATTTCATAAAAGCTAACGAACCGGAGTCAGTTTATCTTTACTCCAAGCTTATTTTCAGCGTCGAAAATGCTCAGTGTCAGAACACGTGAAATTCCGCGCTCAGGCATTGTAACACCGTATAAAGTATCCGCAATCTCCATTGTACCTCGTCTGTGTGTAATTACAACAAACTGCGTATCTTCAGAATACCGCTTAATATAATCCGCAAACCTCGCAACATTTACATCGTCAAGCGCAGCCTCAATTTCATCCAGAACCGCAAACGGAGTAGGATTTACATTGAGAATTGCGAAAAAAAGCGCTATAGCCACAAACGACTGCTCTCCTCCTGAAAGCAACGACATACTTTTGACAATCTTTCCCGGAGGAGCAACATTGATTTCAATTCCGCATGTAAGAGGCTCGCAGGGATCTGTAAGTCTGAGCTCTGCAGTACCTCCCCCGAAAAGCTCCCGGAACGTCGCCTTAAAATTAAAGTCAAGCTCAGCCATAACATCAAGGAATCTCTTTTTCATGTCTGTTTCAAGACCGTCGATTATCTTTTCCAAATCGGTTTTAGAAACACACAAATCATCATACTGCTGACGCATAAATTCCGCCCGCTCACTGACTTCCTTATATTCGTCGATTGAATCTAAGCTAACCGATCCGAGCGCGCGTATCTTATTTTTAAGATCCGCCGAAGCGGAATTTGTCCTTGCTCTCGTCTGCTCGGTTACAGGAGGATAATTAAGAGCGGCCGCGGTAGCATATGTAAGCTCGTACTCATCCCACAGCTTTGAAGAAAGCTTATCCTGTTCGGATTTTGTCTGTTCAAGCTTCGAGTCAAGCTCGGTATATGCCCTGAAAAGATTTTCGCGTCTGTGTGATTCTTCTTTTACCTGATTCCGCAGCTTTGACAGCGCCGCGTCTCCCGCAATCCCTTCGTTTATAAGATCATCATGCTCACGTCCGAGTCTGCCGGCCTCCGTTTTAAGCTCTTCAATCTGGTTTGACATCTCTGCAAGTCTGTCTGCATACATTCTGCAGGATTCATCCGCAGATTTTATATTTTCAGAATCCCGCTCAGCGGCCTCCAGCAATGATTTTACGGAATTTTCACTTATTTCAATATTGTTTTCTTTGCTCTCGATTTCCTTTTCAACCTGCGTGATTTTTATAAGCTGGGAATTTGAATTCTCTATACTGTCGGAGATAGCTTTGTTACATTCACTATGCCGTTTTTCAAGCTCTTCCCGCTGTTTTTCCGTTTCCGAAAGCTCATCGGTCAGTCCCCTGATCTGATCTTCCAGCTGAAGCTTTTCCTCCGCATCGCGTTCATCCCTGATTTTAAGCTCATCAAGTGCTTCAAGCGTTTTATTGTACAGCTCTTTATCTCCGTCAAGCTGAGACTGAATTACAAGCTGCTGTGACTTTTCCGCTCCGATCATCGTGTTTAAAACATTAAGGTTCTGCTCATTTTCCTCAAGCTCACGGGCCGTCTCGTCAAGTTCTTTCTGAATAGATGCAATTGCCTCTCGATTTGCAGTAAGTTCAATTCCTATTTTTTCAGCTTCACCTTCAAATCTCGCAATTTCCTGAGCTCTCGTCAACATTCCCGAATCGCGCTTTGTACTTCCTCCGGTAAATGATCCTCCTGCATTTATCAGCTGTCCGTCAAGCGTGACAATTCTTACTCGATAGCCCATCGAACGCGCACACTCTGTTGCATTTGACAGATTATCAAAAACAACCGTTCTACCGAGCATATACTCAATAACATTTTTGCAGCGATCATCACACCGTATAAGCCCTGAAGCAATTCCTATATAACCGCGGTATTTCTCAAGATGATTCAGATCAATATTCAGCGGCTGCGCTTTCACCGACGAAACCGGATAAAAGGTTGCCCGGCCAGCTCCGTTCTTTTTAAGGAGCGATATTGCCTCCTTAGCAGAATTTTCGTTTTCCACAATAATATTCTGAACATTTGAACCAAGCGCAGTCTCTACTGCCACGCTGTATTTCGAAGGAACGTCAATCATTCTTGAAACCGGACCGAATATTCCCGGAAGTTTTCCTCGCTCGGAACTATCCATTACAAACCGTACACTGTTACTGTATCCCTCAAAGTGTTCTTCCATACGCCGGAGAGTTTCGGCACGCTGCTTTTTCGACGTATAATCACTCACTAATCTGCCCTGACTATCACGCAGATTCTCAATCTCCGCAGCCTTATTTTCATTCTCACTTTTAAGGAGCGCGCATTTTTTTCTGATAACATCTAAGCGATCGGAATAATCGGCAATTGTCGCATCAGCTTTATCATATCTTTTCTGCAAAAGCTCATTTCTTTCCCGAAGTTCCTCAAGTGTTGTATTAAGCTCTTCTCTACGTCCTACAGAGCTATCGCTGAACCCTGATATTTCCGAAAGCTTAAGTTTATCCGATACAAGTCGTTCGCGCATTCCGCGGATTAAATTTTCCTTGTCGGACATGAGTTCCTCAAGGCATGATCGCTTTTGTTTCAGTTCCTCAGTATCAGCAAGACGGCATTCGTATTCGGCGCGAAGTTCCCCAAGCCCCATCCGAAGCTCAGCAAGCTGATCCTTTAGCTCTGACAGATTTTTTAAAGCTTCTTCATATGCCGAAACGTGCATTGAGCGGTTAAGCTCGGCCTCACTTCGTCTTTGTTTCTGGTGTTCAATTTCTGTATTTATAACCCGTACGCTGCCTTCAAGTTCAATAACACGTTCGCTGTTTTCACGTATTTTCTTCTGGACAGATTCGGCCTTTATCTTATTCGCCTGAGATTCATTATATAGTCTTTCATTTTTTGCCTCAAGAGCAGAAAGCTCACCGTCAGCTTCATCCAGAACACGCTTGGCAACCGCGACAGAATCAGAAAGCTCATTTACTTTTCTTCGTATCGTCTCAACATCAAAAAGCCAAAGAGACACATCAAGACGCTTCTTTTCCTCATAAAGCTGCAGATATCGTCTTGCCTTTTCAGCCGCTTTTTCAAGAGGCGCCACACGTGACTCAAGCTCCCTCAGAATATCCCCCGCGCGTGTCATATTCTCAGTCACAGTATTCATTTTACGTTCCGCCTCGTTTTTACGGAATCTGTATTTTGAAATACCTGCCGCCTCCTCAAATATAGTTCGGCGGTCTTCACTTTTCTGAGATACAATTTCGGAAATTTTACCCTGACCTATAATTGAATATCCGGATCTTCCCACTCCGGTATTCATAAACAACTCTGTAATATCCTTTAAACGGGCAGGCTTCCTGTCTATAAGATACTCACTCTCTCCGCCGCGGATACAACGCCGCGTAACCACTATTTCATCTCCGCAGTCAGGAATTTTCCCGGATTCGCTGCTATTGTCAAGTATAAGAGAAACCTCGGCCGACGACATAGCTCTTCGGGAATTTGAACCGGAAAATATAACATCCTCCATTTTACTTCCGCGTACTCCCTTAGCTGATGTTTCGCCAAGCACCCACCTGATCGCATCGGATATATTCGATTTTCCGCTTCCGTTCGGTCCCACAACAATTGTAGCACCGGGATTAAAGTTCAGTACGGTTCGATCCGGAAAAGATTTAAACCCCTGAAGCTCCAATGACTTTAATTTCAAAATATACAACCATCCATTTTTATTATTAAACGGTAAAATACGCAAGCAATATAACTAAAAGCGAGACGTCTTCACTTGTAAGACGTTCGAATGCAAAGATGTTCAGCTGTACGTCTTATCAAATCCGATACAGCAAACCAAAATTTTTACTTATTTATAATATCAACCTTAACATCATATTTAGAAAACTCAGGATTTTCCGCAATCAAAATCTCTGCCACTCCGCATAGCTTTCTCAGATACTTTCTATTCGCTCTGCGGTGTCCGCTTACAGCCGATGTCATTTTTTCTGCGCATTGAACACGGAGTACAAGTCCGTTCTGCCTGTCCGTTCCCTCAAGCAGGGGTAAAAGCTGCGACATTATACGCCGTAAAATAACGCGGCTTGAAGCCATATCTCCGATAGCAGGTTCATAACCTCCGGCTACTATACCTGTGTCAGTTGCAAGCTCTGTTCCTGAACACAATCCTATCCTGATAATCGGAACGGAATTGGCGTCAAAAAATTCTATTAAATCAGCCACGCGATCTATAGTATCCTCTTCATCCGGCGGAACATATCTGCCGTCCCTCATCATTTCTTCGAGTCCTGTACCGGCAAAAACCATAGTAGGATAGATACGCACTGCATCGACATGCGCCATACACAGCCTCATCGCTGTATACCTTTCGTCACTCGGATCAGATCCCGGAAGTCCGGTCATCATCTGTCCGACAAGGCTGATTCCGCTCTCCTTGATAAGCTTACACGCATTTTCGGAATGGGCAGATGTATGTCCCCTGCTACAGAGACTCAGTACTTTATCCGACATACTTTGAATTCCAAGCTCTATTGTGCTCATACCGTACTTTTTCAATATGCCGATTACTTCAGCATCAATATAATCCGGTCTTGTAGAACAGCGCAAGGAATTTACACTCCCGTCAAGAAGATACGGCTGAACAAGTTCAAGAAGCTCGATCATTTCATCTCTCGGAAGTCCTGTAAAGCTTCCCCCAAAAAAGGCAATTTCAGTATAAACATTATCCTTGGGATCCCGGATTCCGTCCAGTATCTTGTCAATATTTAATTTTACGTCCTGTATTTCAAAACTCTTTACTCCTGATATCTTTCTTTGATTGCAGAACGCGCAGGTATTGGGACATCCGAGATGCGGTATAAAAACGGGAATATTTATATGCTTCATTATATAACCATGCCTTTGTATATCGGCACCTTAACCGGACTCAGCTTCTGTAAAACAGTGATTTCCATGACCGTCCGGAAAAATGCAGATAAATTGCCTTTTAATATATAAAATCTTTTATAAACTGCCCTATAACTTACTTATAAACCATTTAAAGTTTGCTTTAAGCTTAAGCATCGTCTCCGAACAAAGAAAGAGCCTCACGCGCGGCAATTTGCTCCGCCTCACGTTTGTTTCCGGCAGTTCCCACACCAACTACATTGTTGTTAAGTCTTGCTTCCACTGTAAATATGCGCTTATGAGCCGGTCCTGATTCTTCTACCAGGACATATTCAAGCAATTCACCCTTTTCCTGCTGTACAATCTGTTGCAATATCGACTTATAATCTGCAGTATGCCCGCTTTCAAGTATGCTTTTTATCTCTCTCTTGACAAACGGAAGCAGAAAACGCTTTACATCATCAATAGAACCGTCAAGATAAATTGAAGCAAGCAACGCCTCAAATGCATCCGCCAAAATCGACGGGCGCTTCCTTCCGTTTGTAAGTTCTTCTCCGCGGCCAAGAAAAAGATAATCACCAAGCTTTATGTTCCGCGCAAATTCCGCAAGAGCCTTTTCACATATTGTTCCTGCTCTGACTTTGGAGAGCTCGCCTTCAGGCATATCCGGATACACCGAAAAAATATAATCGCTGACAATAAGCGAAAGCACCGAATCCCCCAAAAATTCAAGTCGTTCGTTGCAGCTTTCTTTATCTCCGTGCGCGCGCTTTTCATTTGAGTAAGAGGAGTGCGTAAGCGCAGTATGAAGAAGCTTCCTGTTTTTAAAGATATACCCTATTGTTTTTTCAAGTCCTGCAGTGTCCGCCGGCATATTTGTTTCCGTTCCTTTCATAATTTACAGCCATACCTTTCGTA
>CAJLCI010000041.1 GCA_905205065.1 uncultured Eubacteriales bacterium
TTCACCGCTAAAGTCACTATTTATGCCGTTTTGCGGTTTATTCAGTAGACATTAAATAATAGAAGAGGGTATGACATGATGCCGCTGACATTTGCGAATATAGGCGAGGAAAATGTAATAAAAAAAGTATGCGGTAGTACGGCGGTGAGAAAGCATCTTGAGAATCTTGGTTTTGTTGCCGGAAGCAATGTTACTGTTATTAATGAATTTTCGGGCAATATAATTGTAAATGTTAAGGACTCAAGAGTCGCTATTAGCCGTGAAACGGCGCAAAAAATTATGATATAGGATTTGTACTAACCTGTGTCGTCGTATTTTATGACGCGATACAGTTAAAAAATTGGAAGGCAGGTTGATTTAATGAAAACGCTCAGGCAAACAAGAGTCGGTGAGGACGCTACTGTTGTAAAGCTTCACGGAGAGGGGGCTGTTAAGCGGCGCATAATGGATATGGGGATTACAAAAGGCGTTTCTGTCCATGTCAGAAAGGTTGCTCCGCTCGGCGATCCGATTGAGGTAACGGTTCGTGGATATGAACTTTCACTTAGAAAAGCGGATGCCGATATGATTGAGGTTGAGTAAAAATTAAAATAATAAGCATTACAAACATACATAGCAGAGCATACATGACTTCAAACGTAATAGATTTTGATTTTCTGAATACAGATTATTATGTGTGTATAATTTATGTTTTATATGTTGCGGTTAGCTCATGCTAACAAATTTAAATGATATGCCGCAATGATTTTTGATACAGAAAGGAAGCTTCCATATAGGAAGCAGGGTAAATTGAAATGGACTTGAGAATTGCTCTTGCCGGGAATCCTAACTGCGGAAAGACAACGCTTTTTAATGCGCTTACCGGTTCAAATCAGTTTGTGGGAAACTGGCCCGGCGTTACCGTTGAAAAGAAGGAGGGCAAGCTCAAAAAGCATGACGGAGTAATTATAACCGACCTTCCGGGAATATATTCCCTTTCTCCGTATACACTCGAAGAAGTGGTTGCCCGCAGCTATCTTGTAAATGAGCGTCCTGACGCTATTTTGAATATTGTTGATGGAACTAATCTTGAAAGGAATCTTTATCTTACAACACAGCTTACAGAGCTTGGAATTCCTGTAGTGATGGCAGTCAACATGATGGACGTTGTGAAAAAAAGCGGAGACCGTATTGATACATCGGCTCTTGCGTCAGATCTCGGAATAAAGGTTGTGGAGATTTCAGCTCTCAAAGGCAATGGAATATCCGAAGCTGCCGAAGCAGCTGTTGAAGCGGCTAAAAACGGAAAAACTGTACCGATGCACACTTTTTCAGGTGTGGTAGAGCATGCTATTGCTCATATTGAAGAGGCTGCGGTTCATTCTATGCCGGAAAACCAACAGCGGTGGTATGCTATTAAAATTTTTGAACGAGACGACAAAGTCATGCAGGAAATGAAGCTTTCCGACAGTACGCTTTCTCATATAGAAGAAGATATTGCCGCTGCCGAACGGGAGCTTGACGATGACGCCGAATCTATTATCACAAATGAGAGATACATATATATTGCGTCACTTATAAAGCATTGCCTTAAAAAGAAGTCTGCCGGACAGCTTACAACTTCCGATAAAATTGACAGGATTGTTACCAACCGATTTGCGGCTCTTCCGATTTTTGCGGTGATTATGTTCTTCGTTTACTATATTTCCGTTTCGACTGTCGGCACAATAGGAACAGACTGGGCGAATGACGGAGTATTCGGCGACGGCTGGCATCTTTTCGGAATCGGTTCTTCCGCTTATGATGATGCGATGGCGGATTATGCAGCCGAAAATATCTGGACGGATGAATTTGTCTCGATTGTAAATTCGGCTGCAGAAGCAGATGTTGTGGGCGCGTCGGACATTGCCGATGCTATTGCGGATGAGGATTTTGGTACATTCGACGAGGCATACGGTTCGTATTCTGATTCGTTGGCTGAAGAAGGATACGATGTATCGGAAATTTATGATGCCGCGTTGGGAGAGGATGCGGAGGGAATTCCGAGTCCTGAAGATTATGGAGTCTGGATTCCCGGTATACCGGTCTTTATTGAACGCGGACTTGATGCTGTAAACTGTGCGGATTGGCTTAAGGGGTTAATCCTTGATGGAATTGTCGGTGGAGTGGGAGCAGTTCTTGGATTTGTTCCGCAGATGCTTGTACTTTTTATACTTCTTGCGTTTCTTGAAGCATGCGGATATATGTCGCGTATTGCATTTGTGCTCGACCGTGTCTTCAGAAAATTCGGGCTGTCAGGAAAATCATTTATTCCGATGCTTATCGGAACAGGCTGCGGGGTTCCCGGGGTTATGGCTTCACGTACAATTGAAAATGAGCGTGACCGCCGTATGACAATTATGACAACCACGTTTATTCCCTGCGGTGCAAAGCTTCCTATTATTGCGCTTATTGCTACTGCTTTGTTTGACGGTGCATGGTGGGTTGCTCCATCTGCATATTTTGTTGGAATTGCCGCAATTATAATCTCTGGTATTATGCTTAAAAAGACAAAGATATTCTCCGGCGATCCGGCACCGTTTGTAATGGAGCTGCCGGCGTACCACCTTCCGACGGTCGGAAATGTACTTCGTTCCATGTGGGAACGCGCTTCTTCCTTTATAAAAAAGGCTGGAACTATTATACTTTTGTCATCTATCATAATTTGGGCAGGTTCATGCTTCGGATTTGTTGACGGTGCATTTATGTTCGATACGGATATGGAGCTTGAGAGCAGTATCCTTGGAATTATCGGCGGAGCTATTTGCTGGATTTTTGCGCCGCTTGGATTTGGCAATATAAAGGCAACGATTGCTACAATCATGGGACTTGTTGCTAAGGAAGAGGTTGTCGGTGTATTCGGAGTTCTTGATTTTGAGGGAATGACAAAGCTTGCGGCATATTCATTCCTTTGCTTCAACTTACTTTGCGCGCCGTGCTTTGCAGCGATTGGCGCTATCAAGCGTGAGATGAACTCTGCAAAGTGGACGTTCTTTGCAATAGGTTATCAGTGTGTGTTCGCGTATGCGGTATCACTAATGGTTTATCAGATTGGTTCTATATTTACAGGAGGACTTAATGCAGTTGGACTTCTTTGTGCGCTGATTATACTTGCGTTTATAATATTTATGCTTGTTAAACCGTATAAGGAAGCCTCTAAATTTACTGAGAAGGTTCGTATTTAAAAGTTCTTTGATTTGATTTTTACCAATTTCTAATTCCCGAAAAGTGTGAGTGCTAAGTTCGGAAATGCTGCCGAAACGCAAATTATAACTAAAAACGACTGATAACGAAATGTTTAAGTTAGTATAAAGATCTTATGTGAAGGCAATCTTATGAAAGGTAAGTTTGCGTAAAGACAATCTTATGTAGAAGTGCTCTCGTGTAAAGGCATTTGCGTTTAAAGACTTTCTCATGTAAAGGCGTTCATTTTTATAGATAGCGGGTTTCGCTCACTTTTTACGCTGGCGGCACATTCTCTTTCGGAACGCCTTCTTGCGGAGCTATATTCTTTACTGAAGGACTTTCGAAGCTTTGAATATATACGAAAGGCATGGTTATAAAGAATGATAAATTTTATATATTCAAATATTTCTACAATTATAATTGGTATTGTGCTTGCGGCGATTGTGGGAATGGTAATTGTAAAAATGATCCGAGATAAAAAGAAGGGCAAGTCTTCCTGCGGAGGAAGCTGTGCGGGGTGTCCGTCCAATTGTGCTTGCTATCATAAAAAATGATTCTTATTCTGTATGACTAATTAGTTATTGCTTTCTTCATATTTCGGATAAGTGGATTGTATCAGTGTAGTACAGATACCAGATTAACGGCTTTTATAGTTGTTTATATGGCATTTGATTATAATTGGATATACAACTTTTGATGAGATAAACCGTTGCAAGAATTATTTCATGCTTAAATGCTTATTTTAATACCGAAGGAATCCGCTTGAGTGATTCCTTCGGTTTTTTAATTTATAATTGTTGTCGAGTTTATTCTGAACAGGTCTTTTTATTACGCATCTCTTGACAAAAAAAACGCTGTATGTTATTATGATAATGTAGCTTTTACACGTGTTTTGTGCCGCTGATTGGCGGCGGATTGGAGATCTGTTTAGAATGAAAAAAATGAGACTGATTCTTGCTGCGCTGTTTTGTGCAGCCGCGACTGTGTCTGTCTATGCGGCCGATTCGGCACCGTCTGAATTTGATCGGTATGACGTAAACCGTGACGGCAAAGTCAATGCGCATGATATTGTTGCGATGATGAAATTTATTGCTGACGGGAGAACCGATATTGAAGCAGGTTCTTACGATAATAACAGTGACGGAAAGGCAAACAGCATAGATCTTGTCAGACTTATGAAATATATTGCGGGCGGAGGCTCAGAAAGCACGGATTCTTCAGGAGAGGATTCATCTGATTCAGATGTTACATCATCTGAGCCTGACACATCTGAGCCTGACACATCGGATTCATCTGATAGTTCGGATATTCCTGATACATCGGATGAGCCGATTACGGACGATACTTCCGGAGATGTTACCGATTCGCCTGATCCTGATACCCCGGAGGGAGAAATTGCGGCGCTGAACAGTTCGTATAAAAATACGCTTTCTGTTATAGCTGACAAACTTCCCGGTATTGTATGCTGGGGAGATTCGCTTACTTCCGGCCCTGGCGGCAATGCAATGACTTATCCGAAATCTCTTCAGAATTCTATAAATAATGCAATATGTTCGGCATATGATCCTGTTTCATCTCTTTCTGACGAGGCAAAATCGCTTGTAAATCCTGATGACTATAAAATATCAATACCGGTCATAAATATGGGTGTCGGAGGGGAGACTACAAATACGATTCTCGGCAGAAACGGAGCTGTTCCGTTTGTTACATCCGGGTCTCTGACAATTCCTTCAGGGACAACTCTGGTTCGAATCAGCTTCAAATCGCAGAACGGAAGAGATGTTGCTCCTCTTTTGCAGGGAAGTGCGGGAATGGAGTACGTGACGATTTCCGGCGTACGCGGAGTAATCAGCAATTCTTACGGAGGCTATACTTTTACAAGGAGTGAGTCGGGAAGTGCGGTAACGGTACCGTCCGGTACCGTGATTACTACGGCCGGATCAGAAAATTACCGTGACTATATTACTGTGATATTTATCGGACAAAACGGAGGTTTTATTGGCTATGATGATCTTGTCGAACAGCAGCGCGCAATAATTGAGCACCAGACAAGAAATAATGACCGTTATATTATAATAGGACTTCACACAACAACGCCGTCTAACCGCGAAGATCTTGAAGGCTTGATGGTCGAGGAGTACGGAGATAAATATATCAATCTTCGGAAATATATGGCCACAGATGCTATCTATGACGCCGGTCTTGAGCCGACTAAGAGTGACCTGCAAAGAATGCAGGTAGGTTATGCTCCGTTTTCATTGCTTGCACGGGATGAGCTGCATTTTAATGCAACAGGATATGAGCTGATAGGAAAACTTGTCTATAATCGTATGGAGAGTCTTGGTTATTTTGATGAGGTTAAGGCAAGCGCGGGCATTTCAAATTAATTGTCTGATTTTCTCTATCGGATGAATATATCACGCACAAATACCTGCGTATGTAGGTTTGTTTAAGCATCCGCCGGTAATGCGGCGGATGCTTTTGTGCCGCAAATCAAAATATTTGAGACAATTTGCCCCAAATTATAGCTAAAATCATAGCTAAAAGCAGAATGTTGGCGCCTGTAAGATATTCTTGTGTAAAGGCATTCGTACGTAAAGTGTTAGACTGTAAAAGCAATTTTATGTAAAAGCGTGCGGATGTAGGAATGTTCGGATGCAAAGGGGTTGTATCTGCAGACAACTGGTTTCACTTACTTTTTCGGGCGGAAGTTCGGTCCTCAGCCGAGATGTTTTATGACGAAGCTGTTGTAATTATAGAATTGTCTTGGCGGTGTAATAATTTTTTTAATACATGAGAGATACGTTGACGGGAGATATTCAAATGGCAGCAATAAAAAGGCTTATTACATCGTGGACGGCCGCGGCTTATACAATCGCGGTTATCTATGGCGGATTTAATGTTCCTTCGAATTTTACTGATAAAACTTTTACTGATGGTGTGAACATTTTAACTTTTTTAATTTTAATGTTCGGCTTTTTTCTGCTTCTAACATATGTTTCGAGTCTAAAACTCGGATTTTCTTCTGATGATTTGGCGCTTGTTTTATTTCTTGGATTATATTCGCTGCTTCTTACAGTAAATTCTCAGAGTATTACTACCGTTATAGCGGTTCTGATTCCGATCAGTATAGCAGTGTTCTATATATTTTACAGAGATAGCCGCGGACTGTCGTTTATTAATCTTTCACCGAAGGCCGGATTTGCGGCGGCTTGTGCTTTGGCTGTGCTTTTGGCCGTTTTTATAGGAGCATATACAAGCTGCAGGTATTTATCTTTCGGTTCTCCTAATTATGACTTCGGAATATTTTGCAATATGTTTGCAAGCATGGCGCGAGATTTTACCCAGACTGTAAGCTCTGAGCGGGATGCGATAATTCAGCATTTTGAAGTGCATTTTTCTCCGGTATACTATTTGATGCTTCCTTTCTATTTTGTATTCAGATCTCCGGTAACACTTCAAATCCTTCAGGCTTTAATTGTTGCTTCTGGTATTGTTCCGTTATGGCTGATATCAAGGCGCAGAGGACTATCGCCCCGTGCATCGGTGATTTTGTCGGCAGTCTATGCACTCTATCCTGCAATTTCCGGCGGATGCAGCTATGATTTGCATGAGAACTGTTTTTTGACAGCTTTTCTTTTATGGCTTTTTTGGGCGGCGGAGCGAAAGGATAGATTCGGAAATATTCTTCTCTTTGTTTTTGCAGTTCTCACGCTTTCAGTAAAGGAGGACGCCGCGGTATATGTAGCCTTTGCGGGAATTTATATTGCGGTTACGGACGGTCATGATTCAGATTTGAGAAATCCGTGTTCTGAGAATGAGCGGAGGGGATGGCGCGGAAGAGTATCAGGTATTTTAACGGTTCCGCGAATAAACGGAGTTCTTTTAGTGCTGATTTCTGTAGCGTGGTTTGGATTTACTTCCTGGTTTCTTACTAAATTCGGTTATGGAATTATGAGCTCACGGTATTCTAATTTTATTCCTGAAGGAGGCGGTCTTGCCGATCTTCTGCGTACAGTTTTAACGAACCCCGCTATTGTTTTTTCGGAATCTTTCGGGACTGAAAAATTAGAATTTATTGCGCAGATGATTTTACCTCTTGCTTGCGTTCCGTTCGTCACAAAAAAGCCGCATCGTTTGCTTTTGCTTATGCCGCTTTTGCTTATTAATTTAATGCCGGATTATCAGTATCAGCATTCTGTTTTCTTTCAGTATGTCTTCGGCTCATCAGCTTTTATATTTTACGGAACTGTGCTGAATCTCTCCGAAATGAAACCCAAACTGCGCCGTACTTTGCTTTTGCTCTCCCTGTCCTCGTCAATTCTGTTTTTTGGAGCTTTTATTATGCCAAAAAGCGAATATATATTCAGATATTTTGAAAACAGAGACAAATATATTCAGCTTGAGAGCTATCTTGATGTAATAGATGACGACGCGTCTGTTACCGCTTCGACGTTTATTCTTCCTCATATTGCTGATCGGAGGGAAATATATCAGCTTAAAAACGGATCGGAAACCGAGGCTGATACAGATTATGTAGTAATCGATCTCCGTGGTGTTACTGAATATTCGGCAAATGAATATATACATGCTTATGAAAATAAGGGTTATAATACTATCCGCTGTGAATATGGAACGATATTGATACTTGAAAGAATTATATAATTGAAAGTGAGCTGTCTGAGCTTGTAGGACGTTCGCCTACAGAGGTGTTCAGCTGTAAGAACCTTCAATTTTGCAGGCGTCGGTTTTCGCCTGCTTTTTCCGGTGGTTGTTAGGGCTGCCGTCGGAATATTTAATGATAGAGCTAAGCATCTTATTAGTTTTTTTATAAATTGAATGATATAGAAATACAATATTATAAAATATTTATTTATATAGATTTTTAAACTGAAAAGTCTGAGCTGTAATATAAACTAAGAAAGGTATTGATTATAAAATGAAAAGCAAAGAAGTTATTGCAACGGGACTTTTATGTTGCATAATGCTATCCTCCGTTCTTTCGTCCTGCAATACAGTAATGGAGCATGGGGAAGGAACAGGGCGCGATAATGCGTTGTTTGACTCCGGAGATTCAAGCGGAAATAATGCGGTCACTGTGGATGTTCAGACAGATGCGCCTGATACGGAAGGCAGAGTGGTTACAAACAGCAGCTCGGATACCGACGCGGTTCGGTTTTCGTTTGTCGCCGCAGGAGATAATGTTATACATGAATCGGTTTTTGTGGATGCGAAAAATCGGGCGGTTTCCGCCGCTTCAACCGGAACTTATTCCGGAACATATTATTTTGATGAAATGTATCTTGGAATAAAAGATTTGATTTCTTCGGCAGGTATTGCATATATTAATCAGGAAGGCCCTGTCGCCGGAGATTCTCTCGGCGTTTCGGGGTATCCGGCATTTAACGCGCCTGAGGAAATCGGTGATGCTCTTATTAATACCGGTTTTGACATTATAAATCTTGCCAACAATCATATGCTTGATATGGATACCTCAAGCCGAACTGGATATAAGAATACTATAGACTATTGGAAAACCAAAAATGTAATGACAATCGGCGCGTATGAGAACGAAGATGATTATAATACGATCAGGATATTTGAAAAAGACGGAATTAAAATTGCTCTTCTTTCATACACTTACGGAACAAACGGCAATAAGCTTTCATCGGCAAGCCCCGGACTTATTGTTCCGTATATAGATAAAACGGTGATAACAAGGCACATTAATGCGGCAAAGGATCAGGCAGATCTTGTTTTTGTCTCCATGCACTGGGGGCTTGATACGGCTGGTTCATCATTTAATAACTACCCTACAGACGACCAGAAGGAGCTTGCGCAGTTTATTGCGGATCTTGGAGCGGACGTTATTATAGGAATGCATCCGCATGTTATACAACCTATGACTTGGCTTACCGGAGAATCGGGAAATAAAACGCTTGTTACGTATTCGATAGGAAATCTTCTTTCTACCATGCTTCATATCTATAATAATGTCGGAGGGATTCTGTCGTTTGATGTCGTAAAGGACAAAAGCGGTAATGTATATATAGATGCGCCGTATTTTCTTCCTGTTGTCTGCCATTATACGGCGGATACGTCCGTTGTTGATTCGCAGGGGTATGCAACCCGCTCCGGGCTTTCTCTCTATATGCTTGAGGATTATACGGACGAGCTTGTATCAAATCACGGTTCAAAAGTTTATGATTCATTTACGCTTGATACTATTTACGGCTATGTTACCGATACGATTTCTACCGAGTTTCTCCCCGATTATCTTAAGTAATTTATTATCAGAAAGTTTAACGTTTAAAGAAATTAGTTTGTAAAATGAAATATAAAATTGAAAGAGGACGTCCGAAAAACACTGAAGGGCGTCTGATAAAAGAAATTCGAGTTTATGATTTGCTTGATTCACTTGGAATCGAATATGATCGAATTGATCATAATGCTGTCGATACTATGGAGGCGTGCAGTGAAATTGACACCGTCCTTGCTCCAGCGGTAATATGTAAAAATCTGTTTCTTTGCAATTCCCAGAGAACAAAATTTTATTTACTTCTTATTCGAGGAGACAGGAGGTTTGACACCAAAAGTATTTCGGCTCAGATCGGAAGTTCAAGATTGTCTTTTGCCCCTCATGAATATATGGAAAAATATCTTGATAATACGCCCGGCTCTGCAAGTGTGTTAGGATTGATGAATGATATTGATGGAAAAGTAAAATTGCTTATAGACAGGGAAGTATTGAACGAAGAATATTTCGGTTGTCATCCGTGTATTAATACATCAAGTCTCAGATTAAGAACAAGCGATGTGTTCGTGACTTTTTTGCGGGCAGTGAATCATAGCTACACTGAGGTAACGGCTGATTAACCTTTTATGCGGGTTGCCGTACGACTTGGTTTTCGCATAATACATATTAGATTAAAGGAGGACAGGAACGATGGCGGTTGAAAACTGCGGTTTTATATACAATGAGATATTTCCGTTTTGGAGTAAGCTTGAGGATAAGGCTAAAAAAACAATATGTGATTATACCACTTATGTTCATTACAAAAAGGGAGATGCTATTCACAGCGGAGACGGAGAATGTACCGGAGCTGTGATCGTGAAGAGCGGCTGCATACGAGTGTATATCATGTCGGACGAAGGAAGAGAAATAACTCTTTACCGTTTGTTTCCCGGAGATATGTGTTTGCTTTCTGCGTCATGTGTTGTACAGGCGATTACATTTGATGTTTTTGTAAATGCGGAGGAGAACAGCGATTGCTATGTGCTGAACGGAAATAAATTCGCAGAACTTTCCGAGCGGTATCAGGAGGTAAAGATTTTTGCTCTTGAACTTGCAGTAGAGCGTTTCTCCAACGTTATGTGGGTTATGCAGCAAATACTTTTTATGAGAATGGACCGAAGGCTGGCTATTTTTCTCTGCGATGAGGCTGCTCAGACAGGTTCTGACACAATAAGGCTTACTAACGAGCAGATTGCCAGGTACATCGGATCTGCGCGTGAGGTTGTTTCACGAGTGCTCAAATATTTTGCGGCTGACGGAATTGCTGAACGTACAAAAGAAGGAGTAAAGATTATTGACAAGCAAAAGCTGCGAAGACTTGCATATTGATATTTTTTATTTTAATCGCAATAATGCAGTTGAAATTTTGCAGTTTCTGTTGTATAATATACGCCGCTGTGTTTGCAGCGGTCTTTTTATTATGAAAAACAGAAGATGTTTATACTGCAGTCTGAGGATAATTATCTTCAGGGTGTCAGACACTTTATACGGACCGTATCAAAGACGGAATATTTTACGATTTCTTTTTTATCCGAAGTTGATTAATTTGCAGAGCTAAATGATCCACTCTGGTCTTACAGCATTTATTCGAGGTGCTTAAAGGAAAGGGAATCTTTTATAGAGCTATAATGGGAGAATAAATTATATGTCATTAACAATATCCGCTCAGATTATAAGCATTATTTCGATGGTAATAATGGTGCTTTCGTTTCAGATGAAAAGAAACAAGAATCTTTTTGCAATGCAAATTGTAGCAAGCATTGGGTTTGCGGTTAGCTACTTTATGCTTGGATCTCCGATCGGTGCGATGTTCAATATCGGGGGAATGCTTAGGAGCATGTTCTTCTCTGTTCCTAAACTCAAAAATAATTATTGGGTTCTTTTTATTCTTGAACTGTATTTTATAGTCGTAACATTTTTTACATACGGAGGACTTATGTCATTTTTTCTCCTTATTGCTCAGCTTGTAAGTACCTTTTTTATGTGGAAAGATAATGGACGGCTGATACGCATTTCTTTAGTATGCTATGTTTCGCCGGCTTGGCTGATCAACAACATAATTGTGGGCTCAATCGGAGGAATACTTTGCGAGACATTTAATATTGTTTCTATTTTAGTCTCATTTGCAAGGTACGGTTTGGATGGATTTGAAAAGTAAAAATTTAGATATGTAGACGGGTTTAGCTAAAAGCAGGTGCCTTCGTCTGTGATATTTTCACCTGCAGAGATTTCGTCTGCAGAGAGTTCATCTGCAAAGATTTTACCTGCAGAGACGTTCGATTGCAGTGGAGTTCGTCTCTATAGTCGGCTGATTTCGCTCACTTTTTGCGATGGAACAAACCGCTGCCTGATATCTTAGAAGGAGTTGCATTTCATATTGAAAAATTTCATTTTTTTAAGATGAAAGAATGGATTTTTTTATATCTATTGCAAAAATCGTTAAAGTGTGGTAATATCAAATTGCAGGAAAATAATTTTATCTTTTGAATTGATATATTTATAAGCTTTTTTGAGGGGAATGATTTTCTATGAATAGAAAGCAGATAAGTTCTCGTATGCGGAAAATTGAAGAAGAATATCCTGTTTTGCTCCATAATCCGAAAGGGTTTGCTGCGCCTGTTACTGTGACGGTGGTTTTAATTATATCTGCAGTAGTATTTTCATTTTGGTTAACTTTTGTTACTGCTAACAATAGAATTTCTCAGCCTGACTCTGATCGGTATTATTCGGACGGGAGTGAAGATCAGGCAATATCTTCGGAATGGCAGTCGTATTACAACGCGCTTATTGCGGAAACTCTGAATGTTGGAATTATTGTGATCCCGGTCTCGATCGGTTTTTCGGCAGTTATCGGCGCGACTATGATTTTGCTGCGAAAAAGGCAGCGCAAAACATGGAGAAGTAATTTTGATGCAATACCTGACAAGATTGCAAGTGAATATTTTAATCTCAAGGATGATTACAAGAAATGTGCATTGAAAGAAAGCGGGGATCGATGTTCCTGTAAGGACTGTGTCAGTTGTATATCTGTATCCGACGGTTCAAAAATAAAGTATAATTGTAAGATATACGGATATGGGGCTTTTGACGCATTTTCATGTGATGACTTTGAAAGAAACAAATAGCTGAAAATTTTTGATGGATTGCTGTGTTTATTTATTATTGAATTAATATACGGTTTGTAAAAAGTCAATACAGGTCTGCAGCTTCATTGCAGACTGTTTTTGTGTTATCCCGTGGACTTTATTTCAGCGCAGGATGTATAATTATATAGAGTTTTTATACGTCGAATAGATTTTTTGGTTTAAAAAGCTGCATAATAATAAGAATACACGGTATATACATATGATGTTTGCCGTGTATAGAATAATTTTATAGGGAGTATTCGATTTGAAAGAGTTGTTTAAGCATTTAAAAAAATATAGAAAAGAAAGCCTGTTTGCTCCGTTTTTTAAAATGATTGAGGCACTTTTCGATCTTTTTGTTCCGCTTGTAGTTGCCGATATTATCAATGTCGGAATTATGACCGAAGATAAGCGGTATGTTTACAGTAGATGCGGACTGCTTGTAATTCTTGCGGTTATCGGACTTTTTTGCAGTATCGTTGCCCAGTATTTTGCCGCCAAAGCTGCGGTAGGCTGTGCATCAGAGCTGCGCCATTCTCTTTTTGCACATATACAAACTCTTGGTTTTTCCGAAATAGACGGACTTGGAACCGAGACTCTGATTACAAGGATGACAAGCGATATAAATCAGGTGCAGAGCGGAATTAATCTTTTTCTGCGTCTTTTTCTTCGCAGTCCTTTTGTGGTTTTTGGCGCAATGATTATGGCGTTTACAATTAACTTTCGCTCAGCTATGATTTTTGCGGTGTCAATCCCGATTCTTGCTTTAATTGTTTTTGGAATCATGCTTGTTACCGGTCCAATGTATAAAAGAGTTCAGGGACGCCTTGATACGGTTTTGGGTATTACCCGCGAAAATCTTCAGGGAGTTCGTGTTGTTCGGGCATTCGGAAGGGAAGAGGATGAAACTAAGCGATTTGAGGAAGCAAATGCAAAACTTGCTTCAGGACAGCTTCGTGTGGGACGAATTTCTTCTCTGATGAATCCGATGACTTATCTTGTGGTTAATCTTGCAATAATTGCAATTCTTAATACAGGAGCTGTGCAGATAAATTCCGGAATTCTTCGTACAGGTGACGTAATCGCCCTTATAAATTATATGAGTCAGATTCTTATTGAACTTGTCAAGCTTGCAAACCTGATTATTCAAGTCACAAAAGCTGTTGCTTGCGCCGGTCGTGTGCAGGCCGTGCTTGATATCAGTCCGGAGATGAGTTTTCCTTCCGATAATGGCTTGACAGCATCCGATTCTTTTAACGGTAATGGGCTTTCAGATTTATCT
>CAJLCI010000042.1 GCA_905205065.1 uncultured Eubacteriales bacterium
CGATCTTATGTGCATAATCCAATGTCTTGAAAATGGCATTTGTATTAGCCCGCGAATATCTTTACTGCACCAATAATCAATGAGCCAGCTTGCATTTTCATCCTCACTTACAACATTCAATAATTTTAACTGTTTTTTTCTTTCTTCTGATATTTTCTTTTTCATTTCATCATAAGATAAACTATTGATTATCTTCTCTGTGATAGCCTTCACTTCAACAATATATGAATAAAGTTCTTTCAAGTTAAGCTGTTTTGAAAAATCTGCAATCTGCTCTTTTACCAGTTCATTTCCTGTTGTAATGATAAGCGAATTGATACGTTCTTGATAATTGCCCGCGAAAAAAACTTGCTCGCTCTCATTTATCAATGTATGAGCAACTATATCTTCAATACGAAAAATATGCCAAATTGAATATGCAATCGTTTTACTATGATAACCGTCTGCGTTTATAAACGGAATTGCATCAAACTCTTTTCTGCTTAATTCCTCATTAAATGATGTTAAGATTTCCATTAACTCATTTCGCAAATCAAATAATGTGGCAATGCCTGCTTTATAGGTATCTTTTTTTGACCTGTGCTTGCATTGTTTTATTCAGATCTGACCACACCTTATTCATAATCAATTATTCCCCACAATTCAAGTATAAGATTATCACTTCCTGTTGGGCTTTCTTTTTATTTCCAACAGTCTAATAAAATCATCAAACAAAGTTGTATCCGTTGGCTCAAACATCAGCCATTTTCCGTCATGATAGTTTTTTGTTTCATCATAAATTTTTTGAATTTCTTTTGAATAACTATTTCTATCTATATCGAATTTTAGTCGTTCATCTTTCCCTAAGATAATCATAAATCCTATACAGTTTTCTCTTGCGTACAAGGAACAAAGCGTTTTCCCACCACGACGGAATTTATACTCATAAATCCACGCTTTACCGCCTTTGTTCCACAAGCATTCCATGTCATACTTTTCGTCAATTAAGGTACATAGTTTATTCCATATATCATATAACGCTTGTCCCACTAAAGCACTCATTTGTTCTGCATCAGGTATTTTATCCAACATACTTATTTCTCCTTTACAGTCCCAATTTCCTCTAAATTTTATATGCGTAAAATTTCTGTCCATGCTTCTTTCAGTCTTTCTGTCGTCCATGATGCATTTGCAGGACTTGTAGACGGCAAGTATACCTCTTCAATATTGACAGTTTTGGATATATACCGTGAATAAAGCGCAGCCGCGGTTCTGCCGTTCAAAAAAATTCTTTTTATTTTTGCCCTGTTTATTATGACGGAAATGTCGTTTGGAACTACCGTTTTGATAGAACTGTCCGCGCTTCCGGTTACATCGCATGATGCTATTACGTCCCATAGGGCGATTTGATGCGATAACAAAAGCTTTTTCTTATCATCAATGCTTTCGGGAACCGGTTCGTCTAAAAGCTGAGAGAGAATCAGCCAGAATCTGTTTCTCGGATGACCGTAAAAAAATCCCTCTTCTCTTGACCTGACCGACGGAAAGCTTCCGAGAATAAGTATTTTTGAATTTTCATTCCAAACCGGGGGAATCGGATGCGATATCATTGTTTTTCCCTTTAAATTTTGTTGCGTTCAATACTTTAAGAATCTCTGCGGCATTAGTATCAGGCTTTACTTTTGTCATAATTTTTTCTATATACCCGTTTTCATCTATTATGAAGGTTGTACGTACTACGCCCATGCTGGTTTTACCGTAAAGCTTCTTTTCCTGCCATACCTCATAAGCTTTGATGGCCGTCAGCTCATGATCTGATAACAGAATAAACGGAAGATTGTATTTCTCTGCAAATTTATTGTGCGACGCCTCACTGTCTTTGCTTATTCCTATAACTACAGCACCCATCTCTTCAAACTCTTTATATGACTCAGCGAACGCACATGCCTGTCTGGTACATCCCGGAGTGTTGTCCTTGGGATAAAAGTAAAGAACAACCTTTTGACCAATGAAATCGGAAAGCGAAACGGGCTTTCCGTTTTTATCGTTTAAGGTAAAATTGTATGCTTTCATTCCTTCTTGTATCATTAAAATACTCCTTTTCTGTGATAATTTTCACTTGATATCTTATTATACTATGATTCTAAAATGCCCGCAGGAATGCTTTGGCACATTTTTTATTTTACTAAAAAGTGGGATTTGATTTATTGCATTGTTTAGGCATTGTTATAAATCAGTTCTTTTATTCGCATTTTTCGATTATGGAAACATTGATATTTCTTACATTCTCAAGTCTCTTGTTTTTATGCTTCATGATGTGATAATATGTAGAGCTTTTTATATCAAATGCTACAGTGTAGTTTTTATGATATCCTTTGAAGCAGTTTTTGTGATTCCAGTCTGCAAGCCAGTGTTGTTCGATACTCCATCGGGCAATAGCCTCTTCTATTTTTTCGGAATTATTGAGACGGTTTTGCAGAATGGGAGCCATATCAAGTTTTTCTGATAAATGGTAGAAAATTGCATCGTTGTTTACAAAATAATCATCGATTTTTGCATAATACATTTGTTATCACCTTTCTTTTATATGTTTTTAATTATTATTGTCATTTCACGGATATTATTTATAAAGTGTGTAAATCAGATGGCGTTATACGGTTCTTACCGTAACGGAAATAGCGCTGTAATCATAGCCGATCGGACTTAAAATTCTTGTTGTCAGAATGTTAAGCAGCGTTTCAGTATCATAGTGAGTTTCCATAAAAAGATTCTCTTCAATTTGAAGCGGACTTCTCATTCCGTCTCCAGTTTCTGCAAGTAAAATACGTTTTTTTCCTGACACTTTTCCGGCAAGGCTTTCAAGTTGTTTTTTATATTTTTCCGAAGCTGTACAGCCTTTCATAATTTCCTCGACTAACTGTTTCCATGTTCGGATTTGTATAATTTTTTCTCCGATAATCACACTTGTAGGCTTTTTGCCTTTAAAAATTCCGGGACCTGCTGTCAATGGATATTTCATTTCATACGGTTGTATATGTTCATATGGATTTTTATTTAAGTCTTTTGAAAGATGTTCAATAATAACGTCAAATTCCGTATTAATTTCCTGCATAATTCTTTTTCTCATGTCTTCAAGCTCTTGAAAGATATTCATATAAACTGCCTCCGATTATATTAGCACCTTATTTACTGTATTTAATATACATCATTCTGTTTTATTTGTCAATATCTTTTTCAAAATTTTTGCAAAATAATATTATTACAAAAATAAAAAAAGTGTTGAAATTCAAAATCTTTTGTGATATACTTAAGCGCGATGAATTATATCGAAAGGAATTCCCGCAGTTTTGCAGGATATGGTATTGATATGAAGAAGATTAATAAAATTGGTGTTCAGCTTTTCACAGTAGGAGCTTTTATGAAAACCGAGGAGGACATTAAAAGGACCTTTGAAAGACTGAAAAAGCTTGGATACGACGAGGCTCAGACAGCTGGAATGCCTTGTTCATACGATGTTTTTTCTAAGCTTGCTAAAGAAGCAGGAATTGATATTGTCGGCACACATGAGGATTTTGAAAAACTGACAGCTGATCCTGAAGCTGCAATGAACAATCACAAAATATTGAATACAGATATTATCGGCATAGGTGGTCTTTGGGAAAGTACTAAAGAGGGTTATCTTAATTTTATTAACCGGGCAAATGAATTTGCAAACAAAATCTCTGAAAGGGGATTTACATTCAGCTATCATAACCATAGTTTTGAATTTGAGAAGTTTCCGGACGGTACTTTACCGTTTGACATTCTTGTCGATAAACTGGATTCTTCTAAAGTAAGCTTTGTTCTCGATACTTACTGGGTACAGTATGGCGGCGGAGATGTTCGGCATTTGATTGAAAAGCTTTCCGGAAGAATAAAAATTATTCACCTGAAGGATATGGCATATTTACGTGATGCAGGTCCGTATATTACCGAAATTGGAAACGGAAATCTCTATTGGGACGGGATTATAGAGACTGCTCTGAATTCCGGTGTGGAGCATTTTGTGGTTGAACAGGATTCATGTCCCGGAGATCCTTTTGACAGTCTGAAAATCAGCAGTGATTATCTGCACGCAAACTTTTTTTGATAAAAACTATTAATGCCGTGACTTGGTCACGGCATTATACAAATAAATTCGGTATAATAAGTTTGTAAAAAGTATTAAAGACATGTGAAAAACAGAAATAATCATTTATTTGTATAATTTTGTTTTTCTGTCTTTTATGAATTGAATACATGTAAACTAAAGAAAGGTATGGTGAATTATTATGAAAAAATGGAGATGCACAGTATGCGGAGAAATCGTAGAATCGGATGTTCGTCCTGACAAATGTCCTCTTTGCAAAGCTCCCGGAGAAAAGTTTGTTGAAGTTAAGGAAGAAGAAACTACATGGGCGGCTGAGCACGTGGTTGGAATTGGCAAGAAGGATGCTTCAGAGGAAATTATAGAAGGCCTTCGTGCTAACTTTAATGGCGAATGTACTGAAGTTGGTATGTATCTTGCAATGGCAAGGGTTGCTCACAGAGAAGGCTATCCCGAAATCGGACTTTACTGGGAAAAGGCTGCATATGAGGAAGCTGAGCATGCCGCAAAATTCGCGGAGCTTCTCGGAGAGGTTGTAACAGATTCTACAAAAAAGAACCTTGAAATGAGAATTGAAGCGGAGAACGGAGCGACTGCCGGAAAATTTGAGCTTGCTAAAATGGCAAAGTCTGCAAACCTCGATGCAATTCACGATACAGTTCATGAAATGGCACGCGACGAAGCTCGACATGGAAAAGCTTTCAAAGGTCTTCTTGAAAGATATTTTAGCTGAGTTTATTCAGGCGATGTGAGGAATATTGTTATGGAAAGTGCAGTCAATGAGGTAATCTGTAAGTGCAAGCATGTCACAATGGTAGATATTGAAAAAGCTTTGCACAGTCATAATAAATTTGAGGATGTTGAAAAAGAATTTGACGAAGTGCAGAAAATTACCGGTTGCTCGACCGGCTGCGGCGGATGTCATGACAAAATAATGAATGTAATTTCTGAAATTATAAGCGGCTGAGTTTTGTTTAGGAATTAAAATACAGTATTAATGCGGAAATTTCCATGCATGTCAGATGCCTTAGAGGCATAGTCTGAAAAGACAGAGGCAATCTGTACATCACGGAAATTTCTGTTTTTTATCGTGTTTTCACTGAAAGCGATATTAGCATTGGAATTTGAAATGTCGGTTTTAAATGATATTAATTCAGATATAGAGGCTTGTAAATATACATTTGACTTTTTATCCTTATAATGGATATAATGCATTTTAAATACCTGATGGGGTGTTCAAATGCCTGAATTCGGTGTACTGTATTTCAATAAATCGGATTACGCACGTTGTATGCGGTAATCACATATAAGCTGCATAGTTTAATAACTTAGATTATAGATTGTTATTTGCTATATTGACCGCTTTTATTAATTTGTAATTATAATAAAAATGCGCCCTGCTTCAGTAAGACTGCAGGGCGCGCTTTTTGTTAATTTAATTTATATTGTTTGCTTTTTATCTGATAAATACCATTTTGAACTCTTTTAAGACCGCAGCATATAATAAGGAGTGAAAAGTACGCAAGAACTACGGTGGCTCCGGCGGGAGTTGACGCGGACAGGGAAATTATAAGTCCGGTCATAAAACAGATAATTGATGCTACGGCGGCAAAAACGGTTGTTGTGCGGTAACTTTTGCATACCTGAATTGCTGCAAGCGTGGGAAAAGCGGTGAGAGCTGTAACGAGCATTACCCCCATAAATTTCATACCAATTACTATAGTAACCGCGGTAAATACAGCTGTTATATAGCTGTATTTACCGGTATTTATTCCGATTGCGGATGCAAAGGCTCCGTCAAAATTGACTGCAAAAATACGTCTGTAAAGTATAAAATAACATATTACCACAAGAATTGAACAGACAATACAAATCAGTGTATCAGCGTTTGTAAGTGTAAACATAGAACCGAACATATAGTCGCTGACATCCATGTTCATGCCTTTGGCCGCTGAAAGAACAAAAGTGCCGACAGCGAGTGCTCCTCCGGAAAAAAGAGCTATGGAGGCTTCAGAATCACTATGTTCCTTTCCGCGCAGAATCAGAACGGCAGAAATTATAACTGTGGGAATGGACAGCGCCATGGGCGCTATTCCGGCGGCGAGCGCGACCGATACGGCACAAAAACTTACATGCGATAAACCGTCACCTATCATTGTTCGCTTGCTTGTGACAAGCGTTACTCCGAGAAGTGCAGAGCAAACCGCAATAAGGGGACCTGCAATCAGCGCTTTTTGAACAAAAGGGTATGACAGCAGGAGCTGAAAATTTTGAAAAAATGTATTCATGTTTTTACCAATAATAATTAAATGAGTATGTTTTGTATTCCAAGACAGTTATACCGATAAACGGTCTTTTCTCAGGCATCTGTCGTACAGACGTCAGCTGATTGTTAGACGATGGTCATTAAATTGATTTTGCTTAACTTTGTTTAATTTGCTTAATTTTCCGGTATATCAGTACCGGCTACATAAATGTCTTATGAAGATGAAATATGGAATTCTATATTGAGGATGCCGTATTCATAAATATATTTCTTTTTGTTTCAAAACAAAGGGGTTACATATGAAAAATATTAAAACTTACCGCGGCGCAGCCTGCGCTTGCTGTATCGGATGTATTTGTCAGGCGGTTGCAGCTAATCTGATTCCGCTTTTTTTTGTGATATTTTCGGAGATATACAATCTAAGCGTTTCAGACCTTGCTGTAATTGTGCTTTGCGGTTTTATGGCTCAGATGGTATCCGATACATTTGCAGGTATGTTTTGTGATAAAATCGGTGCGAAATTTTCCGGAATAATCGCTCATGTTTTTATTTTTACAGGATTGATTTTGCTTGGTATTCTTCCTGAATTTGTTTCTGATGAGTCTGTTTATCCGTGCCTGATAGCAGCTGTTTCTGTCACGCAAACAGGCGCAGGACTTATTGAGGTACTTGTAAATCCACTGATGGATTCTCTTCCTCGCGGAGAACATTCTTCCGCTATGAGATTCAGTATTCTGCATTCTTTTTGCAGCATCGGTCAGATTATGGTTATTATATTTACTTCTTTATCGCTGTGTTTTATTGATGATAAAAACTGGACCTTGATACCCGTGGCATGGGCTTTGCTTCCATTTATTAATTCGATATTTTTCTGCATGGTTTCTTTTCCGGAGTCAGGAGAAAATTCGGAAGATTATGGTGAGAAGCAAGAGTATGCAGGGAAGGGAAAACGCGGAGGACTGATTCTTATACTTTTTATAATCGGATGCGGAGGGGCCGCCGAGCAGGGTATAGCACAGTGGATTTCCGCATATGCCGAAAGTACTTTGGGTATCTTTAAATTTGCCGGAGATCTTCTCGGACCGTGTATTTTTGCCGCTCTTATGGGGACGTCGAGAATGCTTTACGGAATATACGGAAAACGGATTTCGCTTTGCAAGGCCATGCTTTTCAGCGGAAGCGGTGCAGCGTTATGCTATATAATTGCTGGATTTTCCGGACATCCGATTTTATCGCTTACCGCATGCAGTTTCACCGGATTTTTTGTAGGGCTTATGTGTCCGGGAGCATTTGCTCTTGCTTCCCGTTTGTTTCCCGGAGGAGGGACAAAAATTTCCGGAAAGCTTGCTCTTTTCGGAGACATAGGCTGTGCGGTAGGTCCTTGGGCTGTTGGAGCTGTTTCCTCGGTAGCAGGGCTGAACACGGGATTTATGTTTGCGTCGCTGTACCCGTTGTTTTTTACCGCCGCAGTATTATTTTATTTTTATAATTACAGCAAAAAAGGCAAATAAAACCAATAATATTTTAACACTCTTCCATTATTATGTCAAGAAAAAAATACATACTTTAAATTGATTGGGCACAGTCGGATATTTGAAATATACGAAAATATAGTAAGTTGTAACTGAAATCGGGATGTCTGCGTATGTATGACGTTCGCCCTTATACGCGGACTACGATCGTTTTTTCCTATTGTGGTTTGGCTTGGCATCGGAACGCCTTATATCGTGGCTTTTCCCTCATTGAATGTTCCGGAACAATACTTTACAGAGACGGAATATTACCGAATTAAACTCACTCTATGGAATTCACGAGATATGGAATTCATGGTATGAAAGATGTTCTTTTTCTCTGAATGCAGATCATATAGTATTGCAGTCGCGAAAAGACTGTGACATATTTTCAATTAATTATATTATTCTTCATGAATCTTAAAATTTGTTTAATTGTATTGAAAAGTATTTTTGATTGTGTTATACTCAGAAAAGAAACGGAGTTGGATAAACAAGGAAGTGATTTTTTCGGATGCACAATGAAATTTTTTGCTCTACTGGGGCTTACATAGGTTATGAAAATAACTATAATCCGGATCTTATACCGGTGTACGGAAGTAAAATCCGATGTGACGCTTTTGAATTTATGATTGTCAGTACATGGGATGAGTCTCCGGAAAAGATAACAAGAAGACTTTGTAAATCTCCGCTTGTATTTCGGATTCTTCATTCAGATAAAGATATAGGAAAACGTCTTTCCGATCACGACTCTGAGGGAGCGTTTTCGCTTTTTTTACAGAGCCTTAACTCCGCGGTTAATATAGGTGCTCAAAAATTGGTGCTCCATCTTTGGGGAGGTATAAACTCCGATTGTGACATTGAATACAACATCGGGGAAACAGAAAGAATGCTTTCCGCGTGTCTTAAGTCCGGAGTTACATTGTGCATTGAAAATGTCCCGTGCAGGTGCGGAGATCCTATAGAGCATTGGCGAAGACTTGCTGTGCGGTATCCGGAAATCAGATTTGTATTTGACTCAAGATTTGCTGCATTTGCCGGCGAAACCGATTCGGCCGGCGAAATTTTTACGGCGCCTGAGCTTGCGGGTCGTATTGTTCATATGCATATATCTGATTTTGTAGGTCCGGCTCATGATTTTAATAAGCTTCGTCCTATTCCGCAGCCGGGAAGGGGAACAATAGATTTTGACAAATTGTTTTCTGTGCTTTCGCCGATATATGACGGAACAATTACTCTTGAGTCGCCGTCGCTTTATGATTGCGGGAGGGTGGATACAGAGGAACTCAATGACTCTCTTGACTATATTAGGCACGGTATGAACTGTATGAACATTAAAGAGTCTGAGAAAGGAAATTAATATTATGAAAAAATTTATGGGTAAAGACTTTCTTTTGGATAATGAAACGGCAAAATTACTGTATCATAATTATGCTGAAAAGCTTCCTATAATCGACTATCACTGTCATGTGCCGCCGAAAGAAATTGAAGAGGACAAGCGTTTTGACAATATAACCGAGCTTTGGCTGGGAGGCGATCACTATAAGTGGAGAGCTATGCGTTCATGTGGAATCGATGAGAAATATATAACAGGTGACGCTTCTGATTATGAAAAGTTTAGAGCGTATGTAAAATGTATGCCACGGCTTATCGGTAATCCTCTTTATCATTGGTCGCATCTTGAGCTCAGAAGATATTTTGGATATACGGGAATAATTTGTGAAAAAAACTGCGATGAAATATGGCAGCTTACAAGTGAACGTCTCAAAAAGCCTTATATGAGCGTACGTAATATTATAAAGGCTTCAAACGTAGATATAATATGCACTACTGATGATCCGGCAGACACTCTTGAGTCGCACGATCGGATTGCTTCTGACCGTGATTTTGATGTTAAAGTTTTTCCTGCGTTCCGGCCTGATAAAGGTATTAATATCGATCGTGACGGGTGGCGGGATTATATCAATCTACTTTCTGCTGTTTCGGGTGTTGAGATTACCGGCCTCGACTCTCTGAAAGAAGCTTATCGAAACAGAATTTCGTATTTTGCAGAGCATGGCTGCCGTACCGCTGACCACGGAATTGATAATAAAGTTCCGTTCATTCCTGAACGCAATATGAAGCATTTGGACGAGATTGTCAAGTCGGCTCTTACTGTCGGAAAATGTTCTGATGCACGTGAGGCAGAAATTTTCAAGACAGAAATGCACCGGTTTCTTGCAAGCGAATATACAACCCGCGGTTGGGTAATGCAGATTCACTACGGAGTGCTGCGCAATTCCAACAGTGTTATGTTTGAAAAGCTCGGAGCGGATTCCGGATTTGATATAATTGACGGTCGTACAAGCACGTCGGAGCTTGCCGGACTGCTTGACTGGTTTGCCGAACGAGATGGCTTGCCGAGAACAATACTTTATTCGATTAATCCGGCAGATAACGCAGCGGTCGGAACGCTTCTCGGAGGCTTTCAGATGTCGGACGGTTCCGGTATGCCAAGAATTATGCAGGGAAGCGCATGGTGGTTTAATGATAACAAAAACGGTATGGAGACGCAGATGGTATCGCTTGCTAACTTGTCTGCGTTCGGGTGTTTTACCGGCATGCTGACCGACAGCCGCAGTTTTCTATCTTATACTCGGCATGAATATTTTCGCAGAATTCTGTGCAATTTAATAGGCGGTTGGGTGGAAAAAGGAGAATATCCGGCAGATATTGATTCGCTTGCAGAGCTGGTTATTAATATTTGCTATAATAATGCTAAGCGTTATTTTGGCTTTTAAAATAAAAGAACATTCGATGTGCAGTTGTATAGGTGTATATAAGATACTGGCTTGCAGTATTTTTACCATGAAATGACTTTGAAGGGATATGGAGAATTAAATGATTGAAACAATAAATTTGTATAAAAAATATAAGCCCAAACGCGGGGTTCCGGTTACGGCTATAGATGATGTGTCGCTTAAGTTTCCGGATCGTGGAATGGTGTTTTTGCTCGGAAAATCGGGAAGCGGCAAATCAACGCTTCTGAATCTTCTTGGAGGTCTTGACAGATATGACGGCGGAGAGATAATTATTAAGGGAGTATCGTCAAAAAATTTTTCACAGCAGTATTTTGATTCTTACCGTAATACATACGTCGGTTTTATATTCCAGGAATATAACATTCTTGACGAGTTTACTGTTGGCGCAAATATTGCTCTTGCGATTGAGCTTCAGGGAAAACGTGCGACGAACGATCAAATTAACTCGATTTTGCGCGAAGTGGATCTTGAGGGCTATGGAAGCCGACGTCCTAACGAGCTATCCGGAGGACAGAAGCAGCGTGTGGCGATCGCCCGTGCGCTTGTCAAGAATCCGGCGATAATTATGGCTGACGAGCCGACAGGGGCTCTTGATTCAAATACCGGAAAGCAGGTTTTTGATACTCTGAAAAAGCTGTCTTCCGATAAGCTGATTATATGTGTTTCTCATGACCGTGAATTTGCGGAACAGTATGCGGATCGTATAATTGAACTGTCGGACGGAAAGGTAATTGACGACGTTACGCTTGATAATTCCGCAGCTGCAGAACAGGCTCTCAGTTTTAATGATAACGAGATAACTGTGCCTGCAGGATATGAGCTTACCGAAGAGGACAGGACTTCTATAAACGAGTATATTCGTTCAATTCAGAATAAAGAGTCCAGAATTCTTGTTTCCGGAGGATCTAAAAACAGATTTGCTAAAACAGACCAAAGCAAAATAGATATGAAATCGGACGAAAAGTTCGATTTGATTAAGTCTAAACTACCAATAAGAAATGCCGTAAAAATCGGAGCGAGCGGAATGAAACATAAAAAATTCCGTCTGGTATTTACAATTTTTCTCTCGGTTGTGGCGTTTGCGCTTTTCGGGCTTGCAGATACATTTGGCTCATACGATAATATATCGGCTTGTACGCAATCTATTTTGGATACTGGAGTTCGTTTTGCCTCATTTTCTAAAAGTGAAAAAAAGTATTATGATGACGACGATACGAGATATTACTATAACTCTACAAACCTTGATGAAGATGATATTTCGGAAATCAAAAAAAATACCGGGATTGATGTGACAGGAGTGTACTGTCCTTTGTTTATAAATCTTTCTCTTAAAGAATATTATAATGAAGAGGCGGTTCTGACGGACAGTTATTATGATATTTATTCGTCATATCTCGGCGGTTTTGCTGAAATGACGCAGGAGAATATTGATTCGATGGGTTACAAGTTGGTTGCAGGAGAACTTCCGAGAGGAGACAAGGATGAAATAGCAATCAGTTTATATGTTGCCCAAACGTTCTTAAAAGCGGGTATTTTGTCGGATGATGGAAGTTATACCTCTATTGACAGTCCCGACTCCCTTGTAGGGTATGAATTTTCATTTGGAGATGTTAACTATAGAATTACAGGAATAATTGATACAAAGCTTGATTTTGAACGTTATCTTCCACTTACCGAAGATACAAAATATAATACGGTTACAGATAATCTTATAGATTATGTTTTATACAATGAATTTAATTATGAAAAGAATTTTAGCTTTTGTAATACTGCTATAGTTGGAGCAGGATTTATTGATAGAATGATAGAACAGCTTCCGCCTTTTAGCTATATTAATAATGGAAGTATGGGCTTATCTAATGATGATGGATTATATTTAAATGTAAATTATGCTTCAAAACTTTCTCAGATTGACGAATCGTATATTGAATGGCTTGACGGTCAGCCGCGTACTGAACTCGGTGAAAAAGAAATTATAATATCACTTTCCATGTTGCAACCTTATGATATATACAGAGCAAAAAATTATAGTTTAAGTACAGATAATCTTTCTGATGTTGATCTTGACTCGCTTGGCGAGGCTGTATTTGATTTGGATTGGTATCGGCCTTCGGGATCTTATAATACAGAAAACGGCTGGAAGATTGTTGGGATAATTAAGGACGAAGGAAAATACGAAAATATATATGATTCTGTGGTGTTACCTGACAGTTTGTATTCTGAGGTTGTTACCGAAGCCGGATTATATTCCTTCGCTGTTGGGGCTATGCCGGAAAATCGCAGCGACATAAAAAATATAGTTGATTATTCTTACAGAGAAGATGATGTAAGATATAATCTTCAGAATTCCGTCACATATGAACTTAACATGGTAAACGAGGCTTTGGAGATTTTTTCTAAAGTGTTTTTATATGTAGGAATCGGCTTTGCTGTTTTTGCTTCACTTATGTTTGCCAACTTCATTGGAACGAGTATTTCATATAAGAGACGTGAAATCGGAATTCTTCGTGCTATCGGATCGCGTTCAAGCGATGTTTTCAGGATATTCTTTTCAGAAAGCTTTATCATAGCTATGATTAACTTTCTTTTGTCCTCCGCCGGTACAATTGCAGCAACTCTGTTTTTCAATTTTAAAATAAGAGAGTCTTACGGAATTCTTATCACAGTCCTCAATTTTGGTCTCAGACAGCTTTTGCTTATTTTTGCAGTTGCAGTTGCAGTTGCTTTTGTCGCTTCCTTTATACCTGTTATGAAGATTGCTTCAAAGCGTCCTATAGATGCTATCAGAAATAAATAGTATAGAAAAACAAAAAACAGGATGTCTGCGCACTAATGTGCCCCCCGTCAAGTAGACAGGCTAAAAAACAAAAAGAATATGTTAATT
>CAJLCI010000043.1 GCA_905205065.1 uncultured Eubacteriales bacterium
AAATATAATAATATATAATATAATAACAATAAAGACATATTTAACGCCATATTATATAAGAATCATATATAGTAAATATAATTTTATGGCTTAAGACTACAATCCGATCAAGTTATTTTATGCAATTAACCTGTCATGAATTCCGGAATAAATGACAAGTTAAAAATATTCATATCTATGAAAGGAATATGATCATGAAGAAAAGCGTTTGTATGAGTTCGCAAAGCACAAGGAAAATTATGAGATTTATTACTTCTGTTTTATGTGTTTGTGCTCTTTCAGCGACCGCAATTTCAGTTTCGGCAAAAAACGAGACAGGAGAAGTAAAATACGGCACTCCTTCTATTGACGGAAAATTAGACGATATTTACACAAGCTCTGCCTCCACATCCCTAAAAGACAATTTCTTTTATCCATGGGCAGAAAACAACGAGGAAATCACAAAAGAACAAGCTGACGCGTCTGCGCAAACATATTTTCTGTGGGACGAAGAATATTTTTACACATGCACAATAGTAAAGGACAACGACGTATATGCCAAAGATCCGTCTTATTATACCACGCCGTATCCTTGGCAGGACGACGGAATCGAGTTGTATCTTGACTATAAGGACGAATCATTCACTTTGCATAACGATGCCAACGGTATAATTATGTATGCGTACGGCGGCACATCCGGAGGAACAAAGGCTTTTGCGGATGTAAAGGGAATCGGTTCTGATTTCGGACACCCTGCAATACCGAATACAGAAGTAAAATCTAAATATGCAACTACACTTACAGATGACGGATATATAATTGAAACAGCTATTGCGCTGAAAGATAATGCAGAATTTAAAGCCGGCGATGTAATGAAATGCGCTCTTCAGGTCAACGATATATATTCTTCAGAAGGCAAAAAGGGATACGCGCTCGGTTCTCAGGACTGTTATAACTCAGGCATAGAGCTGACATTCGCAGAAAAGCCAGACACATCCGCTTCTGCTGCCGCTACTTCCAATACCTCCAACACTTCCAACGCTTCCAACACTTCGGATAAAGATCCGTCGCCTCAAACCTCAGACATCGGCGTATACGCAGCTGCGGCAGCTATAGGCTCGGCAGCATGCTTTGTATTTGTAAAGCATATTGAAAAAAAAGATAAAAACAAATAGCGGCATAATTGGAATTTTATCAATTGTAAAATTCAATAATAAAGCAAAAAAATTTAAATATCAAATATTAATAAGTATCAGACTGATGCAAAATATTTTCATCATTTGCGTCAGTCTGTTTTTTTATGTCCGATATGTATGCGTGGAAACGTACACCTCTGTAAAGACCTTAATAAATCTTCTCCAATAAGCATAATGCTATGCTCCACAAAATATGCCGTTCCTGAAAACAGATACAAATTATTATTAACAGCCGCAGCTTCGTTCTACAAAAATTTTTATGAGACATCCTTTATATCGATTTAGTCAATAAATGTTCTGTTTTCCGTAATATTGTAAAAACGCAGAATATAAGCGCGATATATGACGGCACTATTATCAAAAAGACAAGCAATTAATACAACTGAATAAAAAGAACAGCAAAGCAAACAATATACTATGAAATCAGCGGCAAATTCAATTATTAATTTATAGCTGAAATATGTCCCATCGGCGCCTTGAGTTCAGGAACTGCAATAAAAAGAAAGCGGCGCCGCAGACTGTAGAAATTAAAACTTATTGATTATGCAGGACAGCATATCTATCATCAGACTCAGAGTTGTTGTTCGGCACAATATCAACAGTAGCCTTTTACCGGCGTCGAACCAGCCCACGTTAATAATCACAGTAATGTACACCGCAGATAATATTTATAGGAGTATTGAAATGCGTTACCGAAATTTAACAGAACTTATATCATGCAGCAACAGCAGCCGGCATTTTTTTCTTTCCCTTCAAATAAAAGATCAAACCGAGCTCAGCAAATACGGAGATTATATTCACTCTGCAGCCGAACTTCACGAACACGCCGCAAATCTTGAGAAAATGAGACACTATGATACAATAAGCGGTTTCTCACATATACGTACAATTAAATAACTCCATTCCAATATATCAACAAGAAAGCTTATTAAAAATTACCTTCTGAGCTTTCATGGATATTTTTGCAACTTCATATCCGTACTCCGTCAGCTCCGCCTTATAATTCAGGAAAGAGTGATCTATCGGCACTCCGCATATATCTTGTATTTCCTCAAAGGTAATGCTAAAGTAATCAGCTCCGCTTTTCCGAACGTATTCCCACAGAAAATTGTATTTACTCACAGCCATTGCCTCCATTTAGCTTCAAGCAAGACATCTATATTATTATCTAAAATATCTAAAAAATGACAAACAGCCGAATGCTATTACACTATTGCGGTACCGCCCTCAGCGATGTACAGATATATCATTTCCGGCGTTGTTCGAAGCGTAGCAAAGCCGATTAACTCTTTATTGTCATAGAACGCCCATAATTCGACTTCTCATTTAGCCTGAAGTTCAAGCTGCTCATCAAGCGGCATGTACTCCTCAGGCGGAAATTGCCGAAGCATAATTTCGTTCAATTTTACAGCATCCGGAAAATTATAATTTACGTGTAAAAAGTCAAGACTCATAAATTATCCTTTTAAATTTAAACATATTGGTTTGAATTTTATTAGGTTCATTTTTTTCTATAGTAGATAGGCACTATTCCTCGTCGATACGCTCAATTTTAAATATAACCGGACGTGTTCCATCTGAACAACAGGCAATCATAGTATTTTCCTCTTTCATCCAGCCTTTCATAATAGAACCGCCCTGTAAGCCTGTGTAAATATAACGGGATATAGCGTCCCATGCCTCAGAGCAATGCGGAATTTTAGGACCGCCTGCGACAGTATTGGGATCAGCGGAAGTCTTTTTTAGGCTATTCAGCCCCATATGCCAAAAATCATCTTTATCGCCATCGCGTTCAAAGATAAATTCATCACCTATGTTGTAGCAAGGACAAGCTCCGGATTCCGGGTTAGCGCAATACTGCTTCTGCAAATCCGGATACAGTTTTTTGTCAATGACGGTTACCTTTACTTTATGTTTCATTTTTAAAAACTCTCCTTAATTTATATATAACAATATGCATTGTTATTCGGAAAAGCATAAAATTAAGCGTACTGGGTTTACAAATTATATCTATACTGTTAATTGCAAATAATTTAAGATATAAACTCATCAATTAATTTTTCAAGGAACCCAACCGATAACGCGGTTGCGCTGATTTCAGAGAAATATATACCGAATGCACTATTACTAAGCTTTTTTATGTTTACGGGATATTTTAAATAAATAACGCAGTAACCTTATTGATATAGAAACCTTATAAATATATCTATATATACTGTATATACTGGTCTATAACGACGCATACATACTGTATAATCCGCTGTACATTCCGCCCTTTTCTATAAGTTCTTTATGTGTTCCCTTTTCTTCTATTCCTTTGTCGGTGAGCACAAGAATAAGATCAGCGTTGCGAATCGTTGTAAGGCGATGTGCTATTGTAAAAACAGTTCTTCCCTTTGCAAGCTTTTCAAGAGATTCCTGAACAAGTTTTTCACTTTCATTGTCAAGAGCAGATGTCGCTTCGTCCAATATCAAAACAGGCGGATTCTTAAGAAAAACTCTGGCAATGCTTATTCTTTGCTTCTGTCCGCCCGACAGCTTTACGCCCCTTTCACCTACATAAGTATCATATCCGTTATCAAGTGCGGAAATAAATTCATGAGCGCCGGCAAGCTTTGCCGCGTTAATAACTTCGTCGCGGTCTGCACCCGGTTTTCCGTAAGAAATATTATCGTAAACTGTACCGGAAAATAAGTATACGTCCTGTTGCACAACACCTATCGCGCTGCGCAAAGATTTAAGAGTTATATTTCGTATATCAGTTCCGTCAAGAAGTATTCTGCCCTCTGTAACATCGTAAAATCTCGGAATCAAATTACATAAAGTAGTTTTTCCTCCCCCCGAAGGACCGACGAGAGCGACGCTACTGCCGGCTTTTATATCAAGACTGATATTTGAAAGCACCTGAGCGGAATCACCGCTGTAATGAAAGCCCACATTATCAAATACGATATTTCCGCGAACATTTTCTATATCTTCCGCATCTTCTTTGTCCTTTATATCAGAGCTGACATCCATAATTTCGAGAAAACGCTCTATCCCCGTTATTCCTCTCTGAAACTGCTCCGTAAATTGAATAATAGTACGAAGCGTAGCAAGGAGAGTACTCACATATAAAAGATACGCCGTAAGGTCTGCAGGCGATATATGCCCTTTTATCATAAAAATAGATCCCGCTACAACAACTACAAGATACATTATACCTTCGAACGCTCTGTTTGCAGTCTGAAAACCAGCCATATAGAAATAGCTCATTTTCTTGGTATCAAGAAATTTACCGTTGCCATCTTCAAATTTTTCGGACTCAATGTCTTCATTTGCAAAGGATTTGACAACACGGATACCAAGCAGGGAATCTTCAACCTGCGAGTTTATTTCTCCCAACTGATTGCGCTGTTCTTTAAATGCTCTGCGCATACGAGTGTTAAAAAATTTCACAAGCAAAAATATTAAAGGCAGCGATACAAATATAATCAGAGTTAGAGGAACATTTACACCGCAAAGAATTATAAAGGAAACAATTATTTTTAATCCCGCTATAAAAAATTCTTCCGGACAGTGATGCGCAAACTCAGTTATATCAAACAAATCACTTGTAATTCTTGACATTATCTGGCCTACTTTATGGTCAGAATAATATGAATGAGGAAGTGTTTCAAGATGTTCAAATAAATCCCGGCGCATATCAGTTTCAATTTTTGCCCCCATAACATGTCCTGTGTCTGCCATATAAAAATTAGCCGCAGAATCTATAATACGTAAAATTAAGTAAAACAAACCTATTTTCAGAATAATTCCAACCGTCAGAGAGCCTATGTCATTTATGCCCATATCTGTTATATAACGCACAAACATGGGGAACACAAGCTCACATACTGTGGTAAGCGACGCACACAATAAATCGAAAATCAATATCCATTTATACTTTTTAAAATACGGGACAAACCTTTTAACCAAATATCCGATTTTCATTTTTATAACACTGCCTTTCATATAAAACTCAGCGCGCCGGATAAGCTCAGATATATTTAAAGCCACAAATCTAAATGCAGAAGCTAAACCCATCCGGCGACATTTAACACAAAGATATATGTATGAAAAAAGCGATTGCTTTAGCAATCGCTTGCCATATAAAAAACAAACAGCTAAAGCTATCCGAATATATACCGATTAAAAATCAGCTTTTATTGACATATTCATTATATCAAAAATGAAACATATTTGCAAGAATTAAAAGCATATTTCTGCAACATACCCGTGAAATTAATTAGTAAAAATTATTTATGGAGTTTTTATTTCAATATGAGTATAGAACAGATTCAATATGAGTATAGAATAGATTTTCAATTCTACATAAGCATGAAACATCTTTTATCAGAAAGATTTCAGTTTTATATTTACAGAACCACGCGGAAAAAGGCCTTTTAACAACAAAAAGCCTCGGTAAAACCGAGACCTTTTGTGAGAATACTTTTTTAGTATCTTCTCAATGGCGCGCCCGGGAGGATTCGAACCTCTGACCAATCGGTTCGTAGCCGAGTACTCTATCCGCTGAGCTACGGGCGCATTTATTAACTTACCTTATTATAATATCATAATTTGCCTCTTTTGTCAATAGATTTCTGCAAAAAAATACTGTCAATGAAGAATTTCACCTTCTCAACAGGTATTGGTTTATGTACCTGTAATTTTTGTACTATTTTTATCTTTACTCTAAAATTGAGCAATAGTTCTAATCTTAAAAATAATCATGCCTGCAAAAAACAAGAGTTGAAGCGACATAAAAACAGGAATTAAAATACGAAATTTCGGTTTTCTGGTTTTATGGTGAAATACCCTCATTCCAATAAAAGCACCGATTCCTCCGAAACAGGCCGAAAATACAATCAGAAGCCTCTCACTTATCCGGCGCTTCCCTGCCTGAGCGCTTCGCTTGTCCGCACCGTATAAAGCTAATGTTATAATATTCATAAACGCAAAGAGAATCACAAAAAAATCCGAATATTCAGATATGAAATTATAAAATTCTATAATAATACTCATACAAGTCTGCCTTTCAAGAAATATTCCATAAAGTCAAAAAATTCATAATTCCACTTATCATAAACCACTCAGCAAATATTTAGAACTAAATTCCGCTTATAAATTTTAATATCACAGTACAATAAACAAATCTCCAAATACAATTAATAAGCTCCGCAAAAAACATAAGCTAAGACTGATAGATATTTCAAATCCTGATCTCAGCGCTGCAAGCTGCGGCGCTTTAATTAAACAATGGGCAGTCCTGTCATAAAGAATTCCGGCGGTGAATTGTACCACCACCGGAAAAATTGAATAGAAACTTCCGCATGCAGATGCGGCCTCCTCGCAGCCGAATCACTTTGCAGACGAACGTCTTATAGTATCCGGATGTATTTCAATGCAAGCGTATTAAAAATCCGGACACCATATTGTTTTAGTTATAGATTATTCAAAAATAAACGAATATTTTTCCTTGGCAGCTTCGAGATTTTCAGATGCCGCCTGTTCATATCCTATAAGCGTGTATGTATTGTCAATAAGATGCTTAAAGTGCTCGTCATCAAGCGCGTGGCAGATAAATGACTGCCGAGGAGAATTAATATCTTCCCCTGATATCTGGAAAAATTTATTATCTTCACAAATTTTCATTATACGCTGAAGCTGAGCAAGGGTATTTCTCGTCGGCATATAAGTAATCGCGTCAAAACCAAGCTCAAGAAGTACACCTACCAGCTCGTCAAGATAATCGTCCTCAAACTTAGCCGCTTTCTTATCTCCTGTAACCGAATTTCCGACATCTCCGAGATACGCATACGCCGCTATGCCACCGTTGTCATGAACCATTTTTATAAAATCCGGTGCCTCAGGGCATTCATCTGTTGCCGGAATATAAAATTTTTCAACCAGATCGCTTTTGAGAACTCCGAGAATATCATATTCATAAAAATCCGGTGTTTGCTCTCCTTCCGCTATAAATCCGCGCAGCTTAGGCGAAATGCTTATTTTCATTTCATTTTCAAGAAATGAAAGTACTTCATCCGGAGTTTTATATCTTGCAGTTATTTTCTTTGCAAGTGCAAACAGTATATGACGTTCGGTTACCGAACCGCCTGCCGCATAATTTGAAATCGGGAGTACATCTGTGTCAAAGTCGAGCTTAAAACCATAAGGTCTTACAATTTCGCTTATATTTTCGCACATCTTTCTGTTTCTGATATTGCGTTTTTCCCGATACGGCGCAAGAAATCTGTCAACCGAGTCAATATTCTGATGAGGAATTCCGTGCATAGCAACATAAGCAACAGACTTCTGATCAGGATTGTTTATTCTTCTTCCGTTTAATGAAGTCATTGACATGTCGATACGGCATTCTATACCGCAGGTCACCGGCATACCGATAATTTTTCCGGCCTCTATAAACTCCTTAGCCCCGCCCGCGGAATCATGATCCATAATACCGGCTGTTTTAAGGCCGTTTTTCCATGCCATATATACAGCCTCAGCCGGATTATACGGTGAAAATGAATATGTTGTATGAATATGATTGTTTACATAATACGTATCCGGCGGCGCGGAAATTTCGCCCCTGTCAACGCCTTCTTTTACTTTGCGAAGCTCGTCAAGTGTCATCATTTTTTATTTCAAATCCTTTCCTGCCGCGTTTTTACTTAAGCATAGACTGCCCTCCGGTTACAGGCACAGCCTGACCGGTTTCGTATTCCTGCTCAATTATATAGAAAATTGCACGCGCAACGTCGAGCGTCTCACAGCCGCGGTTAAGCGGAACCTTGCTCTCATAAAAACGGCGTACATCCTCAACCGTTTTGGCGCCCGGAACCTTTCCGGCATTAAGGTACTGAACAAACAGGCCTTTTTCCGGATCACTCCACAGCGGACCGTTAAGGAAGTTGCCGGGGCAAACAGCATTTACCTTGATATTATACGGAACAAGCTCAAGTGCAAAGGACTGAGTTAGACCGATACCGCCGAATTTGCTTCCGGCATATGCAAAATTCTTGTTTGAACCCGCAAGTCCTGATTTTGAGTTGATTTCAATGATGTCCATCATATATGAAGGAGCAATTCTGTGCTGAATTTTCATTACGGCAGAGGCATACTTTGTGCAGAGAAAATACCCTGTGTAGTTTACTGCAGTTACAAACTCAAGATTTTTCTTCGTCATTTCCTCAAGACTTCCTGCTTTAACTACGCCCGCATTGTTCACAAATACGTCCAGTCCGCCGAAAGCGAGAACTGTACGGTCAATCATATTTTTTACAGAATCCTCGTCAGTGACATTTGCCGCAACAGAATAGCCGTGTACCCCATACTCACGCGCCGCCTTTTCGGCTCCGTCGGCATTCATATCGGCAATTACAATATTTGCTCCCTCGGCGGCCATAGCGTCAGCAATTCCTTTGCCAAAACCCTGAGCGCCGCCTGTTACGATCACAATCTTTCCCTCAAGACGCTTGCCTGAACCGACCGCAAGACTTACCTTGCTGCGATAACTTTCAACTTCCCAATTTACAATAAAGTCAATTAAATCGGGTGTCATTGGCTTTACTCCGCCAAATGCTTTTGCAAAATATGCGATTTTAACTGCATCTACAAATACTTCTCTTGCGGTTTCGGCTTCCTTGGCATTTTTTCCGCAGGCAAATATTCCAAGTCCTTTTACAATAACAATACGAGGTTTATATCCGTTTTTCTCCGTAAACGCTTTAAATTCAGAGATGATTCCTTCTTCGCATACATCTGAAGAAAGTACAAGCTGCGAGGCTTTGGTGTAGACAATATGATCAGGAGTAAGCGATTTTACAGACGTATCATAATCGAGAAGAGCGCGGCTGCATTCAAACTTCACAACCGCTTCGGAAGTACCGTCCGAATAAAGCATTCTGAGTACCGGAGCTACCAAAACCGCACGGTCTATATCAAAATCGTCCGATGGTTCAAAATCTGAAAACGGTTCTCCTCCGTTTATCTCATTATGTATACGGGAAAGTATGCCGCACGCAAGCTCTCCCACAACATCGGCATTATCTCCCGCAACAAAAATACCATGATTTTCAAGAAAAAGAATCTGAGGAAATTTTCCGCCGTTTGTCTTCATTTTCTCTGAAATTGCTTCACGGCAATTAAGTGCAAGAATATATCCCGGTTTACATGCCGGAACCCAAACCGCCTCCGGAAACATTGACAGCGCTTTTTCTCTGCCGTTTACAGAGCATGTAAGAGCATTTACAAGCGCAGGATGAACATGAAGGACATATTTTTGCTCAAAAAGCTCATGCAGAAGCGTTTCCACACTCGGACGCCGCGTCTCACCTTTTACCCTTGCATCCATCATATCCTCAAGAACTGCATCTTCACGCTCCTTTTCTCCCGCAGGATAATTCTTGTCCCACATTGCTTCAAGAGCACGACGATCCATTTTTACAAAGTCATCCGGTTTTATTGTGGCCAGCGCGGTTCCAGAGCCCTTTACAAAAAGGCAGTCATCACTTTTAAACGATGTGTTTCCTCCACCTGCAAGAACATAGTCGGCGTCAGAGCCAAATTTATTGCTCATTTCGGCAAGCGCAGCGAGTTCATTTTCAAACATTTCGATTATCCTTCCTTATTAATTATCAGTCATTTCTTCCTTATTATCAATCATTTGTTAATCGCTTTTCTTTACATCAATCTGAGCATCGTAGCAACAATCTCACTCAAATTGAAGCTTGCAAGCGGTTGCAATTGTAACGGTCTTCTCGTTATATATAGGGACGAGGAAAATCATGGCTGAGTCCAGCGTAAATCATCGCATCATTCAACACAAAGCATCATTATATTCAATAAAAAACATTGCTCTGTTCAACAAAAAGCACCACTCTGTTCAACAGGAACAAATCCCCGTCGCAATTCGTTCCGGCGGATAAACCACCGCCGTAAAAATAAACGTCCTCATATCGGAGACAAACGTCTTACAAACGCAGGCACCTCACTTTGGGTTATAAATCTACTGCAGAACCGGCGAAATTCGCCGGTTCTGCATAATTTGTATTACATAGCTAAAATATCAAATCACGCAGATCAGATATCCTTTGCGTTTTCGAGTACATATTTTTCCGCTTCAAGACACCAGAGATTATTGTTTCTCTTACAGATTTCCGCGAGATCCGCATAAAACGGCTCTGTTTTTCCACGCTCTTCAAAATCAGCGATTGCAACGAGCGGCATATCCTTGTTTGTATATATAAGCTTCTTGCCGCCCTTGATTTCAGGAAGATTGATTACGGTATCAATAACGGTATTAAGACCGCCGATATGTGTAATCATGGCGGCCGGGTTAATCAGCCCCTTTTCCATCATTCCGATAGCTTCAATCATATCATCTGTATTTCCGCCGGATGTTCCCACGATATGAGTCGATCCGTAATGCACGTTATAAAAATTAAACTCTGCCGAAAAAGCTGCATTTGTAGGACCGGCAAAGAAATTAAGGCATCCGTCACGGGCAAGAAGCTTATCTCCCATTTCAACGACCGGCTTTACAGGAGCATATACAAATACGTCGTCATAGCCTTTGCCGCCTGTCAGATCCATCATATAAGAAACTGCGTCATCAAGCTTGCCGGTATTAAGATATATAAGCTTTACGCCCTGAGCCTCAGCCTTTTTGACTGACAAAATTTCCTCTGCACGAGCAAGGCGTGCGTCATCAATATCCGTTACAACTACAAGTGACGGCTTTCTGCCGCATCCGATTGCATAGTCGATTGCGCCGAGTCCCATGGGACCTGCGCCCGCAAGAATTGCAAGACAGCCGCCCTCTTTGATTCCCATATCATGAACATATTTTCCCGCAGTAGTATGATAATTGGCATGGAACGCACCTACAATACATGATACCGGCTCCGCAAGCGAACCATAGAAGAAAGCTTCACCGCTGTAGCGAAGCAGACAGCCCGTTTCCATTACCTCGTTAGGTATAATTACATATGTTGAATCTCCGCCTACATATTTATATGAATAACCTGGAGCGTCAAGACTGCCCTTATAGTTCATTGCAGGCTGAATTGAAAAACGATCACCAGGCTTAAACTGATCCGCCCATTTTGAACCCACCTTTACAATTTCGCCGCAGAACTCATGACCTATAATCGTCGGATTCTCAGCTACGTCATTCGGAACTCTTTTGTGATCCGGTCCCTGGAGTGCCGCCTTATGAGAAGACATACATACGCTGTCCGAAATAACATGCGCTAAAATCTCGTCCTCACCCATTTCCGGAAGCTCAAACTCCTCAAGGCGAAGATCATTTTTGCCGTAAATTCTTACTGCTTTAGTTTTCATTTTCAAACGCTCCTTTTTATTCTGTTCCTCTGTGCAATTTAATCAGCCGAAATACACAAGTCTGAAAGAAAAACCCTTCAGACCGGAATTTTCTATTCCCATTATATCCTATTATATCTTATTTTATCTTCTATTCTGGAAGACAGTAAACAGGGGACATAACTGAGTAAACGCAAAATACAGCTTTAAACAGCATGATATACTTGCATTACAGGAAAAAATATGTTATACTGATTCGAGATTAACAGAGTATAATTATATAGTAAATATCAAAAAGTATAGTATAAGCCTTTTATGGCTATTATTGTTTCTATTATATCATTATCGCTTTCTTTTGTCAATAGGATTACCTGAGCCGAAAGGAAGTTCTGCATTCTTTTCAGCACGCGCAAAAATCCTGTCGACGGCTTATCTTTACGCGGTCCCGGCCGGATAAGAAAATATCTTACTATTTGCGAAAACGAAAGGTCTAACGTATGACAGATAAAGAAAACACAGCACTGTCCGAATGTATAAAAAAAGAAATTGACGAGCTCACAGAGCGTCTTTCTTTTTACAGCAGAAAATATTACGTCGATGACGATCCGGTAATTACCGACGGAGAATACGATGCGCTGTTTCGCCGCCTTGAAGAGCTTGAAGGTAAATATCCGGAATACAGACGTCCCGATTCTCCTACGCTCAGAGTAGGAGGTGAGCTTCTTGAACGCTTTGAAAAGGTTACTCATAACGTTCCAATGGGTAGCCTACAGGATGTATTTAATTACGGCGAGCTTGAGGAATACCTTGAAAGAACCGTATATAACGGAAATTGGTCTGTAGAGTGTAAAATAGATGGTCTGTCAGTCTCACTGCTCTATGAAAACGGATTGTTTGTACGCGGAGCAACACGCGGAGACGGGACAACAGGAGAAAATGTAACAGAAAATCTGAAAACAGTCAGAAGTATTCCTCTGCGTATTCCATATGACGGTATGCTTGAAGTCCGCGGTGAAGTATATATGCCAAGAAAAACCTTTGCAAAGCTAAACAAAAAACGAGATGAGGAGGGACAGCGTCCGTTTGCAAATCCAAGGAACGCCGCCGCCGGATCTCTGCGGCAGCTGGACACAAAAATTGCGGCCTCCAGGGAACTCGACATCTATATATTCAACATCCAGGCATGCAACAAACAATTCAAAAGCCACTTTGAGGGGCTTAACTTTCTCTCATCTCTCGGTTTCAAGGTAATTCCTTTCAGGCGCCTGGCATCTTCGCCTGCGGAAATCAAAGAATATATTGAAGAAATCAGCCGAATCCGTTCTTCCCTTCCATGCGATACCGACGGGGTTGTAATCAAAACCGATGATATCGAAGCAAGAAAAAGAATCGGATCGCTTGCAGGACGTCCTAAATGGGCTGTCGCATATAAATTTCCTCCCGAACAGCAGGAAACAGTTCTTACCGCTATTACCGTACAGGTCGGAAGAACCGGTGTACTCACTCCGGGCGCAGAGCTTACGCCCGTAAGACTTGCCGGAACCACTGTAAGCCGGGCTACACTTCACAACCCTGATTTTATTCTCGAACGCGACATACGGGTAGGCGATACAGTAATCGTACAAAAAGCCGGAGATATAATTCCGGAGATTGTATCGGTTTGTCATGAAAAACGGCCGGAAGGGTCTGTTCCTTTTAAAATGCCTGAGTTGTGTCCTTCATGCGGAGAGAGATCGGAAGAGCGTCGTGTAGGGAAAGAGTGTAGATCTCGGTGGTCGCC
>CAJLCI010000044.1 GCA_905205065.1 uncultured Eubacteriales bacterium
CCCCGATAAAATCGGGGTTTATGCGGAACATATCTTTTTTATGTTCCTATTATGGTGGGGGAAGATGGATTCGGACCATCGAAGTCACTGACAACAGATTTACAGTCTGCCCCCTTTGGCCACTCGGGAATTCCCCCTGGAGCTGGTGATCGGAGTCGAACCAACAACCTGCTGATTACAAATCAGCTGCTCTGCCATTGAGCCACACCAGCATAACTAAATTAACATTAATCATCTCAGCTATGCGTTCTATGCTTAGCACGTTTTTTATTATATCATAAGAATATTTGTTTGTCAATAGATTTTTTAAAGTTTTTTGACGATTATATTTTAGCAAAAAGCTGTGCGCCTCAACATAGTTTGTAAAAGACACACAGCATGATCAAAGCGGGGCTCCACTATATCCGTTAAAGGACAAAGGCCCATCAAAAGTTGTACCGACAGCACTATACCACAACCGAAAAAAGCGTGAGTAAACTACAGCCTAAAGAGATTAAAATCTTTACAGACATGGAAATCTCTCTTTTACTCATATCATTTAATTATATTATTTTTAAATTATATGCAATTCCCACATTTTCCTTTGCGAGAACTTCAAGCACAGAAACATCCGGTTCTTCCACCGAAACTGTTTGCGCGCGATATTTCCTGACAAACTCAGCAAGCCTAATTGAATTGTCGGTTGGAAGCACAAGATCAACAGCTTTCAGCGCTTCAAGTACAATCTTTCTCTCGTTATAATTTTGCTTTGCGTTTGATACTGATGATTCTGTACGCAAAGCTACAATCAAAACATCCGAAGTATCTTTAATCCTCTTAAGCCGCTCGATTTCCCGGTAATCAATACAATCAAAAGTACCGTAAGCGATAACCCTCTTAGGTTCTGATGAAAGAGCCGCGGACTTATCTGTATTTCCGGATGCCTCATATATTCCACCGTTTTCTGATTTCTTTTTTCGCGTCATCAGAGCATATACCTGTTCCGCAGGACTGTATCCGCAGTTTATTATTGCATTGACACCGCGAACAATCGGCATATCCGTACCGTACTTATCGGCGAGCTCAATAGCCGCCGGGATTGCATTAACTCCTTCCACCACCATACCAATCCGAGCAATTGCCTCTTTGGGCTCCATTCCTCTTCCGATCATTTTACCGCATCGGTTGTTTCTTGAATGCTCGCTTGTAGCGGTGACAATCATATCTCCAATTCCGGCAAGTCCCGAAAAGGTTTCCTGCCGGCAGCCCATCGCGGCGCCCAGTCTGGTAATCTCCGCCATTCCGCGCGTTATCAGCGCGGCTCTTGTATTATCGCCGTAACCCAATCCGGCAGAAATCCCTGCCGCAAGCGCGACAATATTTTTCAGGGCGCCGCAAAGCTCAACGCCTTTAACATCTGTATTTGTATATATTCGCATGCAGGTATTCATGAACACATCCTGCACATATTTTGCCGTTTCCTCATCCGTACAGGCAGAAACAATCGACGAAGGCATATCAAGTGCAACTTCCTCTGCATGAGTCGGTCCGGACAGTGCTACAAGCTTAACAGAGCTGTGCTTTCCGTCCTTGTTCAATTCGTCGTATATTACTTCTGTCATAGTCATCAGGGTCACCGGTTCGATTCCCTTGGCAACATCGACAATTATCTGACCGTCGGATATAAAAGGCCTGACCGTATCTGATGTACTTCTTACAAATACAGACGGAACTGCAAACAGTATTATATCTTTATTCTGACAAGCCTCAGCCGCGTCTGACGTAAATTTTATTTCATCCGGAAGCTCGACTCCCGGCAAATTCGGATGCACCCGATTCTCTGAAAGCTCCTCAATCTCATTTTTCAGTGCTGACCAGACAACGACCTCATGCTCATTGACCGCAAGCATTCTTGCAAGCGCGATTCCCCACGTTCCGGCGCCAAGAATTCCAATTTTCATTTGAATGCTTCTTCCTCTCTACTGCCAAATATACGGCAAAATCATTATCATACCAAATTAAAATCCAAAAAAGCACGCAGGCTGTGTAACCATTTAACACCAAAACCCGCGCGCGTTACCTTAAATCAAATTATATCAGTCTTATTAGGCATTACCAGAGCCGCAATTATATAAAACAGTATTCCGCTTCCGCCTGCGAGGCAGAATACGACTAAAATGAGCCTTACAATAGTAGGATCAATATTAAAATACTCAGCTATTCCGGCGCATACGCCGCACAGCTTTTTTCCCTCATCGGTTTTATATAATTTCTTCTTCATCCCTATAATCAGTCCTTTCGCGCAGACTTAAAAACATCACCAAATACATAAACCTCACCGAACACATTTACTGTTCAATCACACCGCTGTCAATAAGCGAATTTAAATATTTTCCGGTAGACTCTTCCGCCTCCTCCGGCGTAATTCCATATCTTCTAACAAGCTCCCGAGCTATCTGTTCCGCACTTATTTCATCTTTAAGCATTTCAAATATGACCGCTCCGGTTGTATTGAGTTTTATAATTCCGCTAAAGCGATTCGCATCATCCCCGGCCGGCACAGCAACCTGCGTATCGCCAACCTTTTGAATAATAAAATCATATTTTAGTTTCATTAAATAAAAACCTCTCTCAGTTTTTCTCTGCAGAAGCTTCAGCATGATTAAAATAATCCGCCAGTCTATAATACAAAATGTATTCTGCGAATGCTGAAATATCCAAAATTCAGATATATTAAAAGGTTATCCGAAAAATAAAAAATCATCAAAATGTATCTCTGCAATGTGTAAATTATATACTAATTAATTATTTTTGTCAAGTATAATATTATTTCTGTCCGGATTTTGGTTTCGGCGGTCTTTTTCCATAAGCATTTTTTCTTTTCTTTCTGACCGAAAATCCAAAGTCTCCGAGACGTCTGCCGAGCGCAAAATAATCTCCGTGAGCATAAGCTATAAGACCGGCGCGCTCGATCATAAGGCGACCTTCACTGTCCACAAGACTCTCGTCAACATCAACGGCGACAATATCTGCAAGAAACATCACATGACTTCCAAGCTCATTAATATCAAAAACGCGGCACTCCAGTGAAACAGGACTCTCTGCAAGAAGAGGAGCCCGAACCTTTGAAGCCTTCGCCGTATGAAGTCCGCAGGCTTCAAATTTATCAAAATTTCGTCCCGAACGCACTCCGCAGAAATCGGCAGCTTTTACAAGCTCGGTCGTCGTTAAATTTATCACAAACTCTCCGCTTTTTCTTACAAGTTCATATGAATACCTGGAAGGACGCAAAGATATATATGTTTTTGCGGGTTTTGAACATACAATACCGGTCCATGCAACCGTAAGAATATTGTTTATGACTTCTCCGTCATCTGTTTCGGCGGAACATGTCACAAGCGCAGGCGGAACAGGCGCCAAAAGAGCAGATCCCTTCCATTCCGTTTTCTTCATATTAACAATCAAACCTTTCATACAGATTCTTTTCTGTTTGTTTTGGAAACTTCGCCGTCATTCGGCATGATAAATTAACGCAGACAATCTCATTTAATTAAAGAATGAATATGGTTCCGCCACAAGATGTTCCGCCGGAAGGGTTCCACGCCGGAAAAAGCTGTGAAACAACCCTATAGAGATGAACGCCTTTACGCGCGTACACCCACCCATACACTTAAACTTCTCTGCACTCGAATGTCTCTACACCCAAATGTATTTACATTCGAACATCCCTACAATCGGACGTCTCTAAAGCCGAATGCATTTAAACCCGAACATCTCTACACTCGGACATCTCTAAAGCCGAATACATTTACATCCGAACATCTCTACACTCGGACATCTCTAAAGCCGAATGCATTTACATCCGAACATCTCTACACTCGGACATCTCTAAAGCTGAATACATTTACACTCGAACATCTTTGCAGTTGAGCGTCTCTATACCCAAATACATCTAAACCTATAAACACCCCCACACCCGAACGTCCCTAAAGCCGAATATCTTTTATACCCAAACGCCTCTGTGCTTGAACGTCTTTAAGGAGTAAATATCGCACTTTCAGTTATAATTTATGCGTTTTTATGCCATCCGGTTCCCTTACGACAAGAGACAGCCCGGTAACTCCACTCCGAGTCAGAATATAACCGTCATCATAGCTTTCTCCGGATGTCATAAATGAATTCGGGCCATATGATTCGCTATATGCAGGTGTAAGATGAAGAGGCCCAAACAGATTTCTTCTCGTTCCGACAAGTACAAGATCGATTGCACTTCCCGCTTTTACCGCATCGGTTATATCTGCCTCAAACGGATCGCTGATCAGCGGAATATCCGCCATGCCGTCTGCACGTACAATCATCATCGATCCTGAAAATGAATCGATCCGTAGAAATACTTTCCTCTGTACGCTGCGGCACAAGCTTTCCAATATATCTGCCGGAAGCATCCTTTGCAGCATTTCCGCGGAAAGCTTATATATTACCTCTCCTGTATAAAACGGAAGCCGCTGGCGGTAGAGTTCTTCAAATTTCAGATTTTCCGGAAGTTTATTTAAAGATACAGTATGTTTTACAAATGACGCTCCGAAATTACCGACTAAATATAAAGCCTCCAAATTTGTAAGCTCTGTATATTCTACGGACAGATTTATTGTATTTCTTCCAAAACGGAGCATTGCCGAATTAACAGCAAGCTTTACAAAACAGCAGTCGATCCAAGCTTCTCCGTTCTTTTCTCTAAAAGGCCTTCCGTTTATTTTTATATCAAAATTATCAGGACGTTCAAGCGCGAGATATATCTGTTTTGACGGCATACTGTCTATAAAAAATTCAAATTCCAATTCAATCCTGCCCAAGCTTTTTACCCCACGCTTTTTAATATACCACGGCTGAAGCATCTCTCCGCTCCTGTATTCAAGTCCGAAATGCTCTCGGATTTTTCTGTCGACGCGAAGAATATCTTCCTGCCGGTGCCATTCATCCCCTGAAAAACGCCATTTTGCGAAATCAAGAACGCAAATATTATCCTCCGAAAGTTCGTATCCGACGCTTTCCCTTACCGGTATACAAGCTATAACTGAACCGTATTCTGGCGCCGGCGGTAAAGTCCGGTCGTTCTCGTCGGTAAAAATATAAAATGCGCTTCCGGCAGCTTCCACAGAAACATATATACACATATACCCGTCTGCATAAACACTATTTTTAGCAGCACAGAATTTTTTTCCTGTCATTAAGTCCCATTGCTCAACATGATACGGTCTGCCCGTTTTCACTCGCAGTATAAGTCTGTTTTTTCCGTTTTCGGTGTCTGTATTAACGATAGCCGCACACATCAGTCTGTCAGGCTCTAAGGTTCCGATCCTCACATACACATCCCGGCATTCGCATTCCCCGTCAGACAGTGAAACACAAAATTCGGAACCGCGGAGTACCGCTGACGATACCGACGCCTCGTCAAATTTAACAACCGTGCAATCGCTCGCAAGAAGCTGTGCCTCCTCAGACTTTCTTGCGTCAACATATTCCGGAATATCTTCGGTAAACAAAACCCTTCCGCCCGCCGCCGCGAAACGACGAAGCACGCTTAATGTAGTGCTTCTTATTGTCAGCATACCGCTGACAAGTACCGTATGGTATGAAGCCTCGCCGAGAGTGAGGATAGCTCTTCCCTTTTCGTCATTTCCGATGCTCCACATCTCTGCAAGCATCTGCTCCTCGCCATAATCAAAATCAATATGCGCGCCTTCAAGCATTTTGAAAACATTCTCATAATGAGTTTGCAGCAAATCCACGTTTCTATCCGCGGAAAATATCCAGTTTGCCCATCCAAGATGAGCGATCGCCCAGACAGACTCGACAGGATTCAAAACAAGCAAATCACATTGGCGCTTCGATTCGGAAACAAGCGTTCCAAACCGCGCAAAGTACGTTTCAATTATATTATAATACTTATAAAACGGAGACTGGTAAAATATGCTTGCAGGATAATCACGCTTTGCCTCGCCCTCCATAGTATACCATGAAAGATGCGGGCAGCGGAGATTTACTCCGAAAAGAGCCTGCCAGTCTCCGACAGACTTATGCCCTTTCATGTCAAACTGCCATCCCGTACAGCCATAAAGTTCGGAAAGCATCGTTTTCTTTCCAAGTTGACGAGCAGAAGACTCAAGCTGTTTTACAATCCAATAGCATCTGTTGCCCTCTGTAAGAACATCTACCCCCGGATATCCCATATGTCCGTAAGACCTCATAACAGAACCGTTCGGAACAGCCTGATTTGTAAGTGAATCCTCATGGAGAAAATGCCCGGTTAATATAAGATTATGATTTTCGCACCACTTATTTACCGGCGAAACAAAACGCTCTATAAAGAGATTGCATGCCAGATCAAACCAATCATGCCGAACATCGGAGACATTTTCTCCCCGAAGTTTGAAAAAAATTTCAGGCAAACGTCTGACGGCATCATATCCATACCTTTTTTCAAATTCTTCAAAAAAATCCTCAGTCCAGGCAAGCGAACAGGAAATTGAGCCGTCTCTGTTTCTTTTGGTATCGTCCATAGCATGCCCCCGATGGGGTTCATCCGTAAAAATTCCCTTTATCGACTTTCCAAACCTGTCTCCGAAACGCGCTGCGTACTTCTCATGCGTAAGCTCGATAAAACGCTCAGTTGCCGCCCGGTTCATTGTATCTATGTAAGTAGCTTCGTTATAGACGTTTGAAGGTGAATCAGGAACAACAGAAAAAAGAAGTATAACGGCCTTTCCGCTTCCGTTAGGATCATTTTCATTATACCATCGCTCTATGTCTGCGGAATCATCTATTTTACTGTAGGCATAGAGATCAAGACCGTCAACCGAAGCGGCAAAAACCGAATGAATTTTCTCATCCGAATAAATATCTCCGCGGCGGGCATCATACAGCCTTAGCGGAAGCACCGTCATTACAAGCGACTTCATACAAAAGCGGGAATCCTCAGTAACAAGTCCCCCCGCGCTCCCGCTCGGCCAACGGTCCTCGTCGTAAAGCCAAGCTTCCATTCCGAGCTTCTCAGCCTCGTCTGCCGCTGCCTCAACCATATCCATCCACTCGCTTCCGAGATACTCCGTCGCGAGGCCGGCACGGGAATGCATAAAAAAGCCCCCGAATCCCATTTCATTCATAATGTTAACCTGACGGCGTATCTCATCGGCGCAAAGCTCTCCGTTCCATGCCCAAAACGGTTTGCCCCTACGTTCAGCTCCCGGTTTAGCTATTATCTTATTTAAATCGCCTTTATTCACTGTCTATGACCATTCCTTTTGATCAAATTCAATTTATTCCGAAATGTACAAAGCTATAACGCTCCTTATATTCCGGACAAAAATCACCCTGCCATTCGCCCTCAAACGAAAACGTATCAGGAGAAACTGCATATGGCTCCGGATCACTTCTGTGATGCGGTCCCATTAAATTACGCATAGAGTTATAAAGCTTTATCTCGATTTCATTTATCCCCTCGCGCAGGTACGGCAAAAGGTTTATCTTATTTTTAAACATAAGAAGCCCCGCGTGCTCTCCCCCTACATATACATCTGCAAGAGAATATCTGCCCTGAAGACTGAGAACCGCCGCACCGCCTCGCTTATATTCATAGTCTGTTTTAACATCTATAAGTCCGCCGTAAAAAGGATATCCGTCACGGACAATATCCGTACAGTCAACACTGTCATTCTGCCCAGACAGCCTGAAGCCGCCGTTATAAATCAGGCTTTCGCGCTCTCCGAAAGTGAACTTTTCCGTGTCTGTTATAACTTTGAAATCTCCAAACAGATAAATACTTTCCACCTCAGTATCAAAGGAAAGACAGTTACGCAGAGACTCAGACACCCCATCAAAAAGAACATGATATACATGCTCGCGCTGAAAATAGTCAAAAGAAACTGTGACACTGTTGACTCCGGTATGAATCAGCCTTGTTATATCATATGTACGGAAAGTTCTGTCATAAAAGTAACCGTCGTCTGACGAAACAGCTTCTCCGTTAATCTCAACCAGACAATTTTTCATCGGCTCAACGGCTGCATGAATTTTCTGAATAGGACCGCATATTTCAAAGTTGTACCGAACCCAAAGCCGTCCCTCATACCTTGCGCGGTAAAGTTTATCTTTAATACACGGTATCGGAAGACGGATTCCGTAATTTATGCCGTCATAAGAAACCTGAGCACAATCAAGATTAATACAGTTTTCCGGTCGGCTGACAAATTTCATCCGTCTCGGAAGCACAATAGTTTCATACTCTTCAGTTTTATACACGTCCGGCGCAGCTCCGCTTTTTTCAACAAAAACAACCGATTCACATGAGCCAAGATCAAACCTTACGGAAATTTCTCCGTTCTCCGACGTATAAGCGGCACCGCCTTCCTTCAAGTCGTCCATATCAAGCGAAACGACTCCATCGCAGTTTTTTATTCTGAGTTTAATATCCCTTAAAGAATGATCCGAAAGATTTACTATATAAAAAATTCTTCCGAAATCAGTAATACGCACAGTCATTCTCAAATCCGAGGTATCTCCGCCGCCGGACGAAAGCAAAGCGTCCCGATCTTCACTGATTTCATTAAAAGTACAGTTTGAACTGAGAAATGAAAGATCGGCCTTTCTGCCATCTACCGCATATGGACGTCCGTCATACAGGTAAACCCTTCCGCCGAGTGAAATAAATTCGCGAAGCAGCCTCTCCGTAGACGAATCTATAGTATAAACAAAGGGTAATATAACATATTTATATGCACAACGCCCCACAATAAGACGAACAGAATCGCCTTCTTTTTTTACAGACGCCAGCCTTGCCATCATTGTTTCGTCTCCGAAATGATAAGGCAGTTGAACTGAAGACAATTTTCCGACCAAATCAGAAAATTTTCCTTCGAGTTCTTCGATTGAAGCTGCGTCAAGATGACGCTTATACCTCATCCAAGCGCTGTGTATCGGGTGGATAACGAGAGCTGTTGCATATTCCTCGCCAAGTGAAAGAGTATAACCGAGGTTATTAAAAAATCTGTCAAAATCCGAAAGATACGGCTGCCACGGATTATGCTCCGAATAGTGTGCAGGATAATCACGCTTGCGCTGACCGCGCTCAGTATATGAATAAAGATGCTGACACATCATATTCACCCCGCCGGCATACTGCAGTTCAGCTATACGTTTAAGCTCCGAAGGCTTAACATCCCATCCGCAGCAGGCAAACATCTCCGATATCGCCTTTTTCTTTCCCAGTTGAGCGCAAACCGATCCGAGCTGTTTCGGAGCAATATCGGATGACAGTCCTCTTCCAAGATAATCTATTCCGGGAATATGCTCATACTCATAAAACGGCATAACGCCTCCGCAGCACCACATCTGACCTGAAAGCGTAGATTCCTCAACCGCATGACCGGTTACCCTGCACCCGTTTGCCTCGCACCACTCATAAATTGGTTTTATAAAATTATTTATAAACAAAAGGTGGCACAACCGGTAATAATCATATCGAAATTTTTCCGCTCCGTCAAAATCAATAAACATTGCGGGCAATGCAGAATAAATACTGTAGCCATATTCCCTCTCAAAAATTTCCGGAAGTACCTTTGACCACGGAACGGCAGTCCGGAAATACTGGGGCTCGTCGGTAAAGAATCCGGGCATTGTCGTACCAAAATCTTCGGGCGCTATTCTTTTTTTATACTCCTCATGAGTTGCGGCAATAAACTGTGCGGTAACAGAAGCATCCAATGTATCTACATATGAGCTGTCGCGTCTCATATATACAGAATAATATTTCTCTGCACCGCAGCCGCACTCACACTTGCTGAGCGTATCTCCACTGAGAATATATACGCCGAGAAGAAATTCATCACATTCAGGATACGATTCCGACTCTGCAAGTTCAAGGTACTGCGCCTGATTAGCCGTATCATCCAACAGTATTCCTCCGGCAAATCCGCTAGGCCATCCGTTTTCATCGTATGCCCACGCTTCCATACCCTGCTTTTTCGCCTCGTCAATACACGCCTTTACACAGCTGTGCCATTCATCGCTCAAATATTCAGTCTCAAGTCCGCAGCGTGCATGCATGAAAAAACCATTCATGCCAAGTTTTTTCATTATTCTTATCTGACGCCGAAGCTCATCCTCGTCAAGACGGTCATTCCAGCTCCAAAACGGAAGACTACCGTGCGTAATCGAATTTTTATCAATATCTTTTTTCAGCTCTTCAGTCTTATTCATATCCCTTTACTTCCCAGATTATCTGAATTTTCAACAAGGAGCATAGCTCCATCATAAGGTACTCCAGCGACGGATTATACCGCCTCCGGAAAAAGTGAGCGGAAACCGCCGCCATATAGGCGAACGCCTTCACACTCGAATGTCTTTATACTCGAATGTCTTTACGCTTGAATGTCTTTATACTCGAACGTCTTTACACTCGAACGTCTTTACACTTGAACGTCTTTACACTTGAACGTCTTTACACTTGAATGCCTTTACACTCGAATGCCTTTACACTCGAATGCCTTGGCGAGGAACGTCTCGCTTTCAATTGTAAAACTACAATAAATTCCGAATTTAATGGTAGCATAGTTTATGTCTTGAGTCAAGAGCTTTTATTCAAAATTATATGCTATATTAAATAAGCGGCAGGAAGCCTTACGATACTTCCTGCCGCTCTTCAAACGGAAAATTAACTTATAATTGGCTGCTGTAACAGGCTCGATTCCTGACCATACTCTTTGCTAATTTCAATTATGATGTTCCACACGGCTATATCGTCGGTGGCTGACTCCGGTACACTCCGTTTAATGACGGGCTGAATTGAATGCTGTATGCTTCCCATTGACAACGGGCGCAGCAGTACATCTGTAACCTCATGACGAATAGATCCGCTGCCTTCCATCAACATCACAAGTATTAAATCATTTGTTTCAAAAAAAGTATCATCATATTCTGAAATCGAATTAAAAAATCCTATTATTTGCCCAGGCGCGGAGTTATCTATACTGTCAAGATAATATTGCTCTTTGTTTGCCTCATAATAATCGTTCAGCTCTGCCGTGCTCGTGAGCCATAATGTCTTTGGATATTGCTCGCCGTCCACATATCCATTGGTTCTTATATATTTCGCATGAAAATTTAAGAGTTGCAAAAAATCGCAGTCTGTCACAATTTCAGACACTGCAACAGATGCATCTTTTCCATCCGCGCTGTCTTCTATATTCTTGTTGCCGTTAATTGGTTCTAAAATCGGAGGAGCAAATTCCGATTGACAGCCAACCGATGCTAACAGGCAGGTTAATGCCAAAAAAGTTGCTGCTATATTCTTCACAGTGAGTACCTCAAATTCAAAAGTGTTAAGTGTCAGACATTGATTTCATGCAAATATTATAACATGCGATACTTCCTAATCAGTGTTTACCAAATGAAAAATGTCCTTTTTTCTCATACGGCTTTACAGAAAATGAAGTAACGTTATATCCGATTTCTCCTATTACCGATTTAAGCTTATCCTGAGCAATCTCCTCCTCAGATAATATAACAGTCCGGGATTTATCATGAGATGATTCAACCTTTTTAACCTTAAAGTTATTCCGAATTGCATCATTTACATGTGCTTCGCACATTCCGCATCTCATACCTTCTACACCTAAAATAATCTCGTACATAATTATAACTATTCCTTTCACAAATACTTTTTTATAAATTTTCTGTCTCCGACATATGAAATACATTGTTGCCAAATATCTGAAAATAAAATTTCATAAATAGTAACAAACAGAAAAGTAAGAACTGATTCATCTTTTAACAGACACAAGCTTATATCCTTCTTTATTAATAGTATCCCGAATAAGCTTATCGGAAACATTCTCCGTAGTCTTTAAAACAGCAATTCCGGTCTCATAATCAGCTTCTGCGCTTACAGTTCCGTCAAGAGCCTCAAGCGCCTTTTTTATCCGAGCCTCGCAATGACCGCACATCATTCCCTTGATTTTTAAAGTAACCTCATTTACAACGGATTTATTTCCGAGTTCATTCACAACAGACGAACCGTCCGAATTTATCCGGGAGAAACCTGACGAACCGCCGTCCGGAATATCACAGGATTTTACTTCGGACAGTTTTTCTTCAGCTTTATGAGAATCATTACTGCCAGCACCTGATTTTTTAGAGTACCGTTTGTCGTGTGAGCTGTCATATATTTTAAACAGTCCGAGCCTCAGAGCATTAGCGACGACACAAACACTCGAAAGACTCATTGCAGCCGCTCCGAACATGGGGTTAAGCGTCCAGCCGGTCAGCGGAATCCATACGCCGGCGGCAAGCGGTATACCAATAACGTTGTAAAAAAATGCCCAGAACAAATTCTCATGGATATTGCGAAGCGTTGCCCGACTAAGTCTTATTGCAGCCGGAACATCGCTGAGGCGGCTTTTCATAAGCACAACATCCGCAGCATCGATTGCCACATCTGTTCCCGCACCGATGGCTATACCTATATCAGCCCGTGTAAGCGCGGGGGCATCGTTTATTCCGTCTCCCACCATAGCGGTCCTGGCATTTTTCCGAAGATTGTTTATAACGGCTTCTTTTCCATCCGGCAAAACTCCTGCAATCACCTCATCGACGCCTGCCTGATCTCCAATCGCCCTTGCTGTTTTCTCATTATCTCCGGTAAGCATAACAACCCGAATTCCCATTCCGCGAAGCTCTTTTATGGCGGCGGGGCTGTCCTCTTTAATTATGTCCGCAACAGCTATAACACCAAGTAATTCAGTTCCGCGACAGAATAGCAGCGGTGTTTTTCCGGAATCGGAAAGCCCGTCTGAAATACGACGTATATTGTCTGAAACGGCGGCCGTTTCAGATATAAATCTAAAGCTTCCTCCGGCTATCTCTATGCCGTCAAGCTTTGCTGTAAGACCATTGCCCGGAAGCGCACGAAAGCCTTCAATTTCCTTAGCAGCAAGTCCGCGTTTTTCGGCTTCGGCAAGGATCGCTTTTGCCAGTGGGTGCTCACTGCGGCTTTCAAGTGAATAAGCCGCGGTCAGAAGCTCCTCATCCGTTATTCCATCCGCCGGAATAATATCCGTAACACGCGGTTCTCCGAGAGTTATTGTTCCGGTTTTGTCAAGAGCCACAATTTTTATCCGTCCCGTTTCCTCAAGAGATTCAGCGGTTTTGAAAAGAATTCCGTTTCTTGCTCCAAGACCGTTTCCAACCATTATTGCGACAGGCGTAGCAAGACCGAGCGCGCACGGACAGCTGA
>CAJLCI010000045.1 GCA_905205065.1 uncultured Eubacteriales bacterium
CTTAATTCCAAAGATCTTGTTTCATTTATGAAGCAAATCGCAGCTGACACTTAATACGGCAGAAATCTTCTGGCAAAATTCTTATTAATTATATATTATTCCGATAACAAAAGAAAGGACGATAAATCTATGACATTCAAACAATTCACTTCCGCATTAACCGCTGCGGTGCTTCTGGCGTCGTCTTTGTCATTCGCCGTATTTGCAGAGGAACCGGACTATAACACAGTTTACATAAACAAGCACACGCCGGTATTAGATGGGATTATAGACCCGGAGTATTACTCTTCTTTCCATATTGAACAATTATGGCCGCAGTCGGATGAACCAATATATACCGCATTGGGAAAATTCTCATATTATCAAACCAACGATGACGGATATGATATTTTAAATGAGGATCATGAAAGGATTTATAAAGGATATACCGATTATAACTGGGATTGCCATGCAAGCTCATATTATCTCTGGGACGACGACAACCTTTATATCGCATTAAAAATATCAGACTCCGACTATGCCTGCGTATCGGATGAAAGACTTATATATGCCATGGAGGAGGAAGAATATTCTTATCCTATATTACAGGACGCGGTTCTTGTAAGTCTCAGCTGTCCTGCGTTGAACAATAAAATTCAAAATATATCGGCAGAACGCGCAGGACGTATAATGACGTCAGGCGTATCAAATACTGTAAAAGAAAACGGCAATTTAACACATTATTCCAGACCGGATGAGAGCAACAGCATATTCAGCATAAAATATAAAAACGAATACGAAGTTAATTCTGATTATTTTGCCGTTTCAGAACATGAAGACTATTATATAGTTGAAATGCAGCTGCCTTTAAATCCGGGCATAAAAGAACAATTATGGAAGTCCGGCTGTGAGCTGAATTTCGTATTGACAGTTACAGATTCTCCGGAAAGCGCACGGTATCTTACACAGTTTACCATAAACGAAGATGAAGGACCTTTTGAAGGTGAGGGCGGAATGTTCCGCGACTTCATTATGCTCGTTGATGAAAGCAATACAACTAAATTAAAGCTCTCTGATGAAGTAAATCAAAACGACGTCAACCTTGATGGTGAAATCAATTCAAAGGATATTGTCAGACTGATGAAGCATATTGCAAACGATTCCGCTGTTAAGCCTCAGGATATAAACGGAGACGGAAAGCTCAATTCCAAGGATATTGTTGCGCTTATGAAAATTATAGCTGAAAGCTGATTTGTCCGTTTATTCTGTTTCTCCCAACATCATATTTCCCAAATAAAAACAGGAGTTTTTCGCTTCAACGACGCGAAGAACTCCTGTCTATTTAAATCGAATTTTTTCCGCATATTTCTTGTCATCCGCCGAGATATGCTTTTTTTATACTATCGCTTTCTGCAAGCTCATGGCCTGTTCCGGTAAGAACAATCCTTCCGGATTCCATAACATATGCCCGATCTGCAATTTCAAGAGCTTTATTGGCATTTTGCTCAACAAGTAAAATTGTTGTACCCGACTTGTGAAGCTCGGAGATGATTTCAAATATCTGATCGACAAGAATAGGAGCAAGACCCATAGACGGCTCATCCAGCATAATCAGTTTCGGATGGCTCATCATTGCGCGCCCGATTGCCAGCATCTGCTGTTCTCCTCCCGAAAGCGTTCCCGCCGTCTGATTCCGGCGCTCTTTTAAACGCGGAAAATGAGTGTAAACATTTTCGAGATCCTTTGACGATACCTTTCCGCAAGTATATGCTCCAAGCTCAAGGTTAGCAAGTACAGAAAGCTCCTGAAAAATATGCCGTCCCTCCGGAACGTGCGCAAGCCCCCGGCTGACGAGTTTATGAGGATATTCCTTTGAAATATCCTGTTCAAGAAAGCTGATACTGCCTGTCTCGGAGCGCAAAAGTCCCGAAACCGTCTTAAGCGTTGTCGATTTTCCGGCCCCGTTAGCTCCGATAAGCGCGACAATTTCGCCCTCATTAACTTCGAGGGAAACGTCGCGAAGCGCATGAATATTTCCGTAAAATACATTTATATTATCTATTTTAAGAATCATCGCGCTTTTCCTTCTTTCTTCCTATATACGCCTCTATGACCGCCTCGTTATTTTTTATTTCGTCCGGAGTTCCCTTAGCTATAATTTTGCCGAAATTAAGTACGGCAATTCCTTCGCATACATTCATAACAAGATTCATATCATGCTCGATAAGCATTATCGCGATTTTAAACTCGTCCCGAATATACCGTATATTATCCATAAGCTCAGCGGTCTCGGACGGATTCATTCCGGCAGCGGGTTCGTCTAAAAGCAGAATTTTAGGCTGAGTTGCAAGCGCGCGGACAATTTCAAGACGTCTCTGAGCGCCGTACGGAAGGCTTCCGGCTTTCCAACCGGCGGTCTTTTCCATATCAAAGATAGACAGCAGCTCCATTGCACGGTCATGTGCCTCCTTCTCCTTTTTCCAATATCCCGGAAGACGAAGAATACCTGTAAGGGCGGAATATTTACAGGCGTTATGAAGCCCTATCTTTACGTTATCTTCAACAGACAAATCCGAAAACAGTCTTATATTCTGAAAAGTTCTCGCAACTCCCATTTTATTTATCTGCACGGTATTTTTTCCGGAAGTATCAATTCCATTCAGTAAAAATGTGCCCCTCGTAGGAGTGTAAACCTTTGTAAGTAGATTAAATATAGTAGTCTTTCCGGCGCCGTTAGGACCTATAAGTCCGGCTATCTCGGTAGCGCCCACGGTAAAATTAAAATCATCGACTGCGCGCAGACCTCCGAAATCAATTCCAAGATGACTGCACTCGATTACAGGAGTTTTTCCAAGATCCCTTTCGGGAATTATTGAATTGCTCGGGACGGGAACCATTCTGGTCTTTTTTGATTCCTCCATCTTATGCATCCTCCTTCTTCCGCCTCGGAATTATTTTTTCAAAAAGCGCCCGAAGCTTTGCGTTATTTGTTGCAAGCATTACGAGAATCAATACAATCGCATAAATAAGCATTCGGTAGTCCGCAAATCCGCGGAGCGCCTCCGGAAGTATATACAATACAGCGGCGGCAATAACAGAGCCGAGCATATTGCCAAGTCCGCCCAAAACAACGAACACAAGAATAAGTATTGACGTATTAAAATCAAATTTCGACGCGACAAGATTTGAATAGTTCAGTCCGTAAAGCGCTCCTGCCGCTCCTGCAATCGCCGCGGAAACCGCAAAAGCCGTCATTTTATATTTCATCAAATTTATACCGCACGCCTCCGCCGCAATCCTGTTTTCACGAATCGCCAGAACTGCGCGTCCGGTACGGCTTCTGACAAGATTGAGAACTATTATAAGCGAAACCATAATAAGTACAAATCCCGCCGTAAAAGTAGCAATTTTCTCGGTTCCGGTCGCGCCCTGCGCTCCCTTAATAATTTCGGTTCCCCCGTCAAGAAGATGGAGATCAGCCGTACTTTTGTTTCCCCGGAAATTAAAAATAATATGAAGTCCTCTCGAATCAACGCCGACAATCAGACTGTTAATTAAATCCTTGATAATCTCTCCGAATGCCAACGTCACTATAGCAAGATAATCTCCGCGAAGTCTGAGAACAGGAATTCCGATAATTATACCGGCTATTCCGGCCATAACGGCCGCCGCCAGCATTGCAATTCCGAGACGAACCGGAACAAGCGGTACCGAATTCTGCAAACTCATCGATATAACAATACCCGTAAAAGCTCCGACGCTCATAAAACCGGCATGACCAAGCGAAAGCTCTCCAAGCACACCTACCGTCAAATTGAGCGATATCGCCATTACAATATAACAACATGCCGGAACAAGAAGTCCCTGATGCGAACGCCCAAGTATGCCCTGCGATGACAGAAGCGAAACGGCGATAAACGCCGCGATAATTATTCCGTATGTTATAAAATCAAATTTTGAGGATTTATTATAGTTTTGAAAATTTTTTCTCATGGCGTGCCTCCTATACCTTCTCCGGAACATATTTGCCGAGAAGTCCGGCAGGCCGAACAAGCAAAACGATAATCAGCACGGCAAACACGATTGAGTTTGAAAGCTGCGTTGAGATATAAGCCTTTGCAAAAGATTCGATTACCCCCAAAAGAATGCCGCCTAAAAATGCGCCGGGAATCGAGCCTATCCCACCGAATACGGCAGCCGTGAAAGCCTTGATACCCGGCATCGAGCCTGTAGTGGGTACAAGCGTCGGATAGGACGAGCAAAGAAGAACTCCCGCAATTGCCGCAAGCGCCGAACCTATCGCAAACGTAACGGAGATTGTACGGTTTACATTGATTCCCATAAGCTGCGCGGCGTCTTTATCCTCGGAGCACGCCCGCATAGCTTTTCCGGTTTTACTCCTCGAAGTAAAAATTGTCAGTACAATCATTATGACTACACATGCAATGACAGTCAGAATCGAAATATAAGATACAGAAAGCTTACCGCCCAACAGCTTGAGCGTTCCCTCTATGACAGGTGTATACACCATTGGCGCCGCCCCCCATATTAGAAGCGCGGCATTCTGAAGCAAATATGAAACTCCGATCGCAGTAATAAGTACGGCCAGCGAGGTTGCCCTCCTCAAAGGCTTATACGCAAGGCCCTCAATCAAAACACCGAGCACGGTACATATTAATACCGCGGCAAATACTGACAGCCATCCGGGCAGCTTCAGATAAGCAACAACGCAGAATGAGACATATCCCCCTACCATAATTACATCTCCGTGCGCAAAGTTCAGCATTTTTGCAATTCCGTATACCATTGTATATCCGAGCGCTATTATTGCATAAACGCTGCCCAGACTGATTCCGCTGATGAGATATGAAAGAAATTCCATTGTTATAACCATTCCCTTTGTACGAACTTTAAGTTCAGGCAAATTCCGGCCGCGCGGAATACAGCGCCTCAACTTGCAAGTCACAAAACTTAACCTAATTTCTGAATTTCTCAGTATTTACTATAAAACACAATTATAACTAAAAGCTGGATGTCTCCGCCGCAGAGTGAAATTATTTACAGCTTTACATGTGAAATCCTTACATATAAAGTCCTTACAAACAAAATCCTTACATGCAAAGTCCTTACATGCAATGCCGTACCCATAAACGGCTTTATAAGCGAATGTCATTACGGGCGAGCGTCTTTGCTCGCGACGTCCGTTGTCCGTTATCCGCTAACATCTTTACAAGCAACGTCTGTTGTCTGTTACCCACTAATATATTTACAAGCGAAGTTCTTACGGGCGAACATCTTTGCTCGCTACCTTGTTTGCGCACGCGTACTTTCACTTTTAGTTATATACACAATTCGGCTGCCGTATGCCGGAGCTATATCGACAGCCGAATCAGAAACACTGTTTAATTTGAATTAAGGCTCTCCGCTCAGTCCTTAGGAGTTACATATACTCCGTTGTCGATTACAACCGCTCTCGGAGCCTTTGAAACCTCACCGGTTGAGCTCCATGTCATAGCCTGACCGGTCAGACCGTCATATGACATTTTAGTAATTTCGGAAATCAAAGCCGTACAGATTTCCGAAGCGGACATATCAACAGTACAGCCTGCATTTTTGAAAGCGTTGTAGATGATATAAATCGCGTCATATCCGTCAGCCGCAAACTGATTGGGAGTTTCTCCGTATTTTTCCTTATATTTTGAAACAAAGCTCTTGGTTGCCTCGTCCTCCGCATCGGCAGAGAACGGAGTCAGTAAAAGAACGCCTTCCGCGAGAGATGTATCAAAGTTTTTCATTGTGAGAATTCCGTCCATACCGTCAACGCCGAAGAACGTCGGAGCATAGTCATTGTCCTTGGCCTGCTTCAAAATAGTCGCAGCCGGCTCATAGTAAATCGGAAGGAATATCATATCTGCTTCAGCAGACTTGGCAGCGGTAAGCTGAACAGAGAAATCCGTAGATGTGTCGTTTGTAAAGGTTCCCTCGTAAACTATCTGCAGATTTTTAGCGGTTGCTTCCTCAACGAATGTATCCCGAATTCCCTGTGAATACGCGTCATCGTTACGGTAAATTACAGCTATCTTTGAATCAGGCATGTGTTCCGCCATATAGTCTGCCGCTCCTGTTCCCTGTCCGGGATCGGTAAAGCACACCTGGAATACATTGTCTTTGCCCTCAATTACGTCAGTCGAAGATGCGGACGGAGTGAGCGTGAATATTCTGTCCTTATATGTCTCTGACGAAACCGCAATCGCAGGACCTGTCGTTATCGGTCCCATAAGAATTTTCATTCCATCGTCAATAAGTTTATTATACGCATTTACGGAAGTCTCTCCGTCCGACACGTCATCCTCCGACTTGAATTTAAGCTGTATGCCGCCCAATGCGTTGATTTCTTCAACGGCAATTTCCGCGCCGCGCATTGCAGCCGTTCCGTAAATAGCGTTTTTACCGGTAAGCGGCCCTACGCCTCCGATAAAAAGCGCATCGGCTTCATCCTCGGATTTGCCGCATGATGTAAACATGCACGCGCCCGCCGCCGCGGCAGAAACTGCTAAAATGCCGGAAAGCACTTTTTTAAATATTTTCTTCATTTCTGTCCTCTTTCCGGAATACCGGACAATTCGCCGGAATCCCACATATAAATATATTTTACATGCATTCCCATACGGATTTAATAACAACCCCTGAAATTTACTTTAAACACACGGTAAAAAACAAAAAACGGCACTGCAAAAGATTATTACAGTACCGATCGTATGGTTGATTACCTGTACGCAGACATCTTCCCTAAAAAAGCCATGCTACCGTACCTTAAAAATATTAACCTTGAAAAATTCCGTATGTGTATTAAACATGTGTATCAAATATGATAAGATATTATATCATAAAATGAAAACTATGTCAACATTTTTTTAACTTTTTATCCGTCTTTTTTTCAGAAATTCCGACAAGGTTTTTCACACATTTATTAAGGCCTATTCCATCACAGGGTAAAGACATCCCGGCCGCGGGCCGCGAACGTTCCAAATACAGCGGCGGCTCACGTTAAGTCATAAGATATTCAGATCAGGATATGTCAGAAGCCGTGAGCTATTCATTCAAATGTATATACGAAGCCGCCTGATATGCCGCCACAGCGCCGTCCGACGCAGCTGTTACAAGCTGGCGCAGAATTTTCCGGCGGTTATCTCCGGCTACAAAAACTCCTGGCAAAGCGGTCGAACAGCTCTCGTCAGACAATATATATCCCAAGCTGTCAAGAGGGAGCTGACCTTCGAGCCACGCGTTGTCAGGCTCATATCCGATTGCAATGAATACCGCGTTCACACCGAGGCGGAATGTTCCGTTTCCTCCTCCGCGAAGAAGAAGCGCGGTTACATCCGAATCACCCTCTATACGTTCAACTGTACTTCCGACAATACATCTTATCTTCGGCTGTTTTCTGACCGCATCAACAAGTGTTTTTTCTGCCTTGAAAGCAGCCCTGCGGTGAATCAGCGTAACGGAGCGGCAATATTTTACCAAAAACAGAGCATCCTCCAGCGCCGTATTTCCCCCGCCGACAATTGCCACATCTCTGTTTCTGTAAAAAGGTCCGTCGCATGTCGCGCAGTACGAAACCCCTTTGCCGAGAAAATCCATCTCGCCCGGACAATCAAGATGTCTTCTGCGGACTCCGTGAGCAAGTATGACTGTACGCGCCTGATAGCTTCCGACTGAAGTCTGGACAGTTTTGATACTGTCGGTCAGCTTCACAGAGCGTACCTCTTCGAACCGAATATCAGCACCAACTTTAATCGCCTGTTTATAAAGGCGGTGCGAAAAATCCGCTCCGTTAATATTATCAATAGCAGGAAAATTTTCAATATCCTTAGTTATTGCGGCCTGACCGCCGTAAAGATTTTTGTCAAACACTGTAACCTGCATACCGGCCCTGCAGGCGTACACAGCAGCGGTAAGTCCGGCCGGGCCGGCTCCTACTATCAGTATATCAGTCATAATAATCTCCATTCCGCCGTCACCGCAGCGCGGCAAGCAAAACAATAAAATTCAATAATTGCCAAAGCTCAGTCATATGGCGCTCCGGCATGTAGATTGCGGCGTCGCCGGAAAAGCGGTTTACCATCAGACTTTCTGTATAGGTCAATTTACGTTCTTCTTTTAGTATACGAAAAAAAAACCGATATATACTATATACTCCTATATACTCCTATATACTCCGCCGCTGAATTCAGCCTGACTCGTCCCTGCTGACATGTTTTTTATTAAGAATGTATGCGCGATACCCGCGTTACGCCCTCTTCAAATGAGCATATGCGCCCATAAGCTTCTTTGTTCCGACATCGTCAAAAATAATTTCATACAGCATGTCGGACGCGATCGGAGTCGCGGATATCACCTGTCCGCGTCCAAACGAAGAATGCTCTACATAGTCTCCGGGAACAAACCGATCGCAGCCGGATTCCCTGAAATTATTAGCCCCCTTTTGCTTCAGCTCATCCGAAATTATAGCTTTCCTTCTTGCTCGGCGCTCTTTTCTGATAATATCATCAGATTCGATTCTATGTATAAGATGCTCGCTGTCTGTAAGCTCTTCGGGAATTTCCGCCGCAAAACGTGAAATCTGATTATGCGATGTGCGTCCGTACAAAAGTCTCTCTCTGACATGAGAAATATATATTCTGTCCTTCGCGCGAGTTATAGCCACATATGCAAGCCGGCGTTCCTCCTCTAAATCCGAATCGTCGGTCATAGACTGAACTCCCGGAAAAATTCCGTCCTCGAAGCCGGGCAGAAAAACGACCGGAAATTCCAATCCCTTAGCGCTGTGTATCGTCATCAGCGAAACCGCGTCAGCGGATGAATCGTAATTGTCGATATCGGCAACCAGGGCAATTTCCTCAAGGAATCCGGTTAGCGTCGGCCGTCCTTCTTCTCCCGCCGCTTCAATTCTGGTCTCGTAATCTATGGCAGTCGAAACAAGCTCCTGTATATTTTCAAGCCTGTCAAGTTCCGAATCTCCCATCATCAGAATCATATTTCTGTAGCCTGTACGCTCTATAGTATTCTCAACTAAAACAGATAGCCTCTCTGTTTCCGCAATGGAACGAAGCGTATTAATTATCGAAACGAACCCCAGAAGCTTAGACGCGGTTTTGGCAAGAACCACATAGTCCTGAGCTCGGCTCATAATGTCAAACATTGAGCATCCCTGCGCTGCCGCCAGCCGCTCTACAGTATTTACCGTCGTCTCTCCGATTTTACGCCTCGGCTCATTTATTATCCGTTTAAGCCTCAGATCATCGGATGTGTTATTGATAACACAAAGATAAGCAAGAATATCCTTAACCTCCTTGCGCTCAAAAAAGCGCATTCCGCCAAGTATCCGATAAGGTATTCCGCTTCTCGCAAATGTGTTTTCAAGGCCGTTTGACTGCGCGTTCACACGGTAAAGAACAGCAAAATCTCCGTATTTTCTCTTTTCTCTCAGCGCCAGTTCGCCGATTTTATTAATAATATACCGCGCTTCCTCGTTCTGATTTTCAAGCCGCTTAATTTTAATTTTTTCGCCGCTTTCTCTCTCTGTCCTCAGCGTCTTGCCCATTCTTCCGTCGTTATGAGAAATGACCGCGTTCGCCGCGTCAAGAATATTTCCAACGGAACGATAATTTTCCTCAAGACGTATTACACGCGCTCCCTCGTAGTTCTTCTCAAAGCTCAATATATTTTCAATGCGCGCTCCCCGGAATTTATAAATGCTCTGATCGTCGTCACCGACAACCATGATATTCCGGTATCCTCCCGACAACAGCTTTATCAGCTCAAACTGTGCCTCATTTGTATCCTGATACTCATCCACGCAGACGTATTTATATCTTCGCTGATAATAATCACGGATTTCACCGTTTTCTCTGAGAAGCTTCACCGTCTCCATAATTATATCGTCAAAATCAAGTGCGTTTCCGGCCTTCAGACGTTTTTGATAGCAATCGTAAATATTGGCTATTCTCTCAAGCGTATAATCGCATCCCGCCTCGGCCGCAAACTGCCGCGGTCCGATCAGTCTGTCCTTGGCGCGGCTGATCGCGCTCTGAACCGATCTTACAGCAAGCGTCTTCTCGTCTATAGAAAGCTCCTTCATACAAGCCTGAATTGCTTTTTTTGTATCATCGGTATCATAAATTGTAAACGAAGACGCATATCCGGCGGCTTCATGGTGCTTGCGGAGTATACGCAAACATACAGAATGAAATGTTCCGGCCGTAACATCACAATCCGCGGAGTCATCGGAATCCTCACTGAGCAAACGGCCGAGTCTTGACTTCATTTCGGCGGCGGCTTTATTCGTAAACGTTATCGCAAGAATTGCCCATGAAGGACACGGATTCGATATAAAGGTCTGAGCAACGGATTCCAGCTCTTCCGACCGGCATTTTTCATCCGACGCAATTTCCTCAAGCCTCCGAACATATTCTTCCTGAAGATCCGACGGAGCTTCGGAATAATATGCGTTTCCGTACTTAATTATAAATGCTATTCTTTGGGTAAGTACTGTTGTTTTTCCGCTTCCGGCGCCGGCAAGTATAAGAAGCGGTCCGCGGACGGTAAATACAGCCTCGCGCTGCTCGCGGTTAAGAGCCGAATACATTCTCTCAAAAATTCTGCGCTTTGCGTATGTATATCTCTCCTGCAGGCTCATTCCGTTGTTTTCAATACCTTCAATGATGTCAGTGATGTCAGTCATATATTTACCTTTCCATACTATAACATTATATGCTCTGTAAGCGCAATATGCAAACGGCGCATTTATGTTATTATTCAATATATGTTATTATTCAGTAAGGGACAAGAAATTTTCACTCGGTCTTATCATCAGCGCCATCTGTTAAACAATTGCGGGAGAATAATTCGACCATAAAATTTCTTAAATGTTTAACCGTATCTATATATTAGATTATACATTATTTTACAAAAAAAAGCAACAGATATATTGACGAAAAAAGACTAATAATTTATAATTAAATAAGTCGTTTAAATTACAAAGACATGATTAAAAGCCATGCTACTCTGCCGCAAAAATACAATATTTCAATAAGAGACAAAATCCCGTCATAAGGCACTCCGGCTTAAGTTAAAAACATGAAAATCCGTCCATATCCGGCACAAATCAGAAAGGTATGAAAACACATGAAGAAATATCCTCTTTACCCTCTCAGACTGATTCCGATTCCTACCGCAAAGATTTGGGGCGGAACAAAGCTCTCCGCGCGTTACGCGAAACCTATGCCGGATAAAGCCGATAAAGAGGCTCCCGGCAGCAATATAAGACTCGGCGAATCCGCTGAACTTATAATATCCGCTGAAAATTGCAGCGTTATAGGAAACGGAGAGTGCGCAGGCTTACGTCTTGACCGATATCTGAGAATCAGAAAAGCATCTAAATTCCCGGTTATGGTAAAATACATCGACGCAGGTTCAACCCTGTCCGTTCAGGTTCATCCGGAAAAAACCGAGTTATGGTATATAGCGGAAGCCGAACCAGGAGCGGAAATTATATACGGATTAAATAAAAGCTTTAAAAAAAAGAGACTTTCACGCGAACTTTACGACGGCAGAATAAAATATCTGCTTAACAAAAAAAGAGTGCATACGGGCGAGTTTTATATGATTCCTCCCGGATTTATTCATTCGTTAGGCAAGGGAATTTTAGTGGTTGAATTTCAGCAAAATAATGATATAACAGAGCGTATATACGATTTTGGAAGAGGCAGACTCCTGCAGACAGAAGAAGCAATAAAAACGATAAATATGCATAAAGTTTTTAAAGAGGGCGACGGAATCGCAGTTCCGGGACTTTCCAGCTGCAGCTTTTTCTCGGTACGCAAGCACTCGTGCAGCGGGAAAATGACCGTAGAAAACAGCTCAACTCCGACATTCTTTACCTGCGTCAAAAGCGATCCTGACGCGGCAATATGCGGAAACAAGCTTATTCAGGGCGACAGCTATTACATTCCCGCCGGCTGCGCGGCGGATATACAGGGAGACGATGTTGAATTTCTAACTATGACATGGTGATAGCGAGTGAAAGCTATGAAAAACAGACGATCTGTATCATCACATCTATATCCGAGTGACGTTTTACAAATACTGAAGGTGTAGAAAACGGGCTTCATCAAACGAACAAAGCATTTGATGAAGCCCTGAATTTTTATGGCGCTGTTCAATCGGTTTATACAAATTTTCCAATACCGGCTCCATAGCTCCATGGCTCTATGTATCCAATTCTGCATACCGTTGTTTTTTCGTATATCATCCTCCCGCTATCGGCCTGCCTGTCTATAGGCTTGACTGTAAATCAAAAACTTCAGCCCGACTCGGCAGTTTTTTACCGGCTTTCGGTCGTTCCACGGCAGAGATGATTAAAAAGTCCAGTCTATTTACAGTTCTACGCTAAACATAAAGGCAGAACTTCCGTTTGCGTATCCGTCAAGAAAAACCTCTGCGGTCCAATATTTTTCGGGATAGGGTATAAGCACGCCCTGCCCCAAAATTATGTTTCTGGTGACATCATACATTGCGTTTACATCATATCCTTCTTTTTTACTCAACTCCTTTTTATCTCCTGAAAAAACAGCGTATGCGAACTGAGAAATGTACGGCAGTCCAGCTGCAAACTCATCGGTTATTTTCGGAACAAAATCAAAGGAGACAAAGCCTTCCGGAACAGGAGTATCCGCTTTCATGAACCTGCCCCAAAATGGATGGCAATGCTCAAGGTCAACATTTATGCCAAAATGATGTATAAATAAAACATCATAGTCAAATCCGCTTTTATATTCGGTCATAGAATCAAGCGCACGCATCGTGTCGGCTGCAATCTGCATATCCGAGTCGGAAAGATCTCCGATCGATTCCTTTCCGATGAAGCGCATTGCGGGCATTTTTTTATACTCAAAATGATCAACCTTAAAACCCTTTTGCTGGCTTTTTGCAACGTCAGGCATAAAAAGTGTAAACTGTACGTCCATGTCGCAGTCCTTGAGAAGATTTATATAACCGAAAAAATCGACGCCGCAAGTTCCG
>CAJLCI010000046.1 GCA_905205065.1 uncultured Eubacteriales bacterium
GTCTTGAAAACTTTTTGTTTTTTCAAGTGTCTACTCTAAGGGGATTATATCAGTTTATATATGGACAACCGTTTTTTGTTATTCCACTGCATGATGGACAGCTTTTAATTAAGGTATAAAATATCGTATAATATTTATCAAAAAATCATTTGACATTTTTTAATATATAGTTGAAATCTTAAATATTATATGATATAATTATAAAAATTATTCATTCTATTTTTGTTGCTTTATAAAAATATTCTATATATATTTTAATAAAAACTTTATACACCATTTGAAAGAAGGCTTTAAAATGAAAAAATAATTTTCGGGGTGCCTCTCAATATAAAATGTCCTTCAGTAATTCAAAAACAGCTGAAAGTGATATCTGATCTTTCTCTCGGCGCTTATCTTTTGTCTTATATTTTCGATAAGAAATTCTATCCCATACTTATAGAAAAAGTTCTGGAGATGCAGAATCGCCTAGAATACTATATTATTATTGTCTTATCGGTTTTTATCTGTTCTATTCTTCTATCAGCAGTAATTAACATTTTATACTTTGTAGTACATAATTTACGGTTAAAGTGTTCCCGCGCGATTTTTAAAAAAGCTACTCCGGTCTGAAATTGCCGTTATTAGCTTTTTTTGACTATATTAGGAAAGGTGTTGTTGCAAATGAAGCCCAACAGACTGTTTACAAGAATTACATCGGCTGTGCTTTCGGCCGTTACCTTAATTTCATCGCTTTCCGTTGCCGTATGCGCAATGGAGTCCGAATATTCAGACAACAGTTTTCAGCGATGTTTGACCGGCGAAGATACAACTTCAGAGTATGCAGATACACAGAGCCACGGTTTTGATTTATTTGAATCTGATAAACCGGAAATATCCTCTGATTCAGATAACATGGAAAATATCGAATATGTAACCGAATCTGCTGCAGAGACTGCAATAATAGAAGAAAACAATAATAAACCTGAGAACTCCGGTCCAATCCAAAGTAAAATCGATAAAACAGAGTCCGATGATATATATGACGACAAACTCAATAATGAAAATAGAAATTCAGATGTACATAAAGTCGAAATTTCTCCCACTCTCGGACAATCTGAATTAACTGACAGTATCCCTGTAAAAGAAGCGGAAGATTCAAATGAGACAAATTCCGAAGACTTTCAGCAATTCAATACAGACGGCGAGGGTTCAACTCTTTATGCCGCGTCTGCTGCTAACTGCGCGTTTAAAGAGGCGAATGGAATAACCTTTCAGTATTGCGTGGGAACTGTATGGACTGATTTTTACGGAAAAACAGATATCCTTGACCATATAGACGGTGTTCGTATTCAGTCTGGTGCGAAACCGTATTACCTGAAATATCGAACTAAAGATGTCGGAAAAGACAATTATCGTCCTTTTGTAACGAGCGAAGAAGATGATTACGCTGGATGGTACGGAATTAATATGTCTCAGCTGGAGATTCAGGTATATCTCCAGAATGGGCAAAGGGCTTATGATGATTATATCGTTATGTACCGTGTAAAGGTCAATGATATGGGGTGGCTTGATTGGGTAAGTAACGGTAGTCTCGATGTTATGAGGGAAATAAAAAACGGATTTTCTCTTGACGGGGAGCTTGATGGAAAATCTACATATGCGGGATGGTCAAAAAATGAGAAAATAGAAGCAATGGAAATACATGTGTATGAACGTACTTTGCTTGATCCGATTCCTTCGGAAAATGCGGTAATTATCAATGCACCGTACGTAAATCAGTATGATGTGGGAATGCCCAACGGATGTGAAAGCGTCAGCGCGGTTATGGCGCTTCAGTATATTGGCATTCCGATTACTCCTGAAGAATTTGTATCAAATTATTTGGATATGGGAAATGCGCCTTCCGGCGGAATAGGTCCTGATCCGAATATCGTATTCGTCGGTGATCCGCGCTCACCGGGAGGATGGGGATGTTATGCTCCCGTAATTCTGAAAGCTTTGAATAAAATTTCCGGGCAGTATAATTTTTACGCCTATAATTTATCCGGACAGCTTTTGGAAGATTTGTGCAGTATATATGTCAATAAAGGAATTCCCGTTATTATCTGGGCAACTGTTGACATGACTGATTATTTTGAATACAGATACTGGTCAACTCCTGAAGGATCAGATGTTCAATACAATAACAAGCTTCACTGCCTGCTTTTAGTCGGCTATGATGAAAATAATTATTATTTCCATGATCCTATGAGAAAAGCATATAAAGGATTTTCTAAATCAAAGGTAGATGAAGCATATAATCTGCTTGGAAAACAGGCTGTAGTTATTGTAAAAGCAGGTGAAGCTCCGTATATTCCGGTTGTTGAACCGTACGAAAAAACATTGGAGGAACTGTCTGAAATCATCGGTTCTCAAAATACCGAAAAATTACTTATTAGTTTTAGTACAACAGTTATTGCTTTGAAAATTATAAAGTCCATTAAAAATATTTCAAAAGTTTTTACTTTTAGGACTCCTGTTTAAAATTGAAATTCTCACTTGAGGTATTTTTAGGGATTTAATAACTGTTATATTTTGTTTTAGAAATCTCAGAAAAGCTTTGAAATACTGGAGTTTTCCTGGATGTCCTCGTCACTACATCTTGTATCGTGTTATAGAGTTTTATTGAAGTTAAGACCTCTAATAAGGAAAAAACAATGGAGAGAAAATCTGGTAACAACTTATAACAAATTCAAAAATTACATTTGGAACTATATGAGACGCTTTTGCTACATTTACAAGAAAGTACAGAAAGATGAGATTGATATATACCCGCAGACAAACAGTATTTATGTGACCACATTTGAGAATTACATATTGAAAATTGATTGTGATAAGCCAGAGGAAGGATTGGAAACTAACTCATGTTCACAGAATACACTTAATGCATTGGCGATAGATGAACCACTTGAATATGCAAGATTGGCATTAGATGGAGAAATGCAGACGTGTGTAGATGCGATTGATAGTCTATATGTTTTGGGATATAAATGAAAAACTATCTGATTTCAAAATTGATTTGACAAATAATATAGAAAGTGTTATTCTGTATTAAATTTGGGGCAGGTATTATTTATGACAAATCTTCAATTCGTAAAGTTGAACAGGAACGACGATTGATAGCGTTTGCAGTTGTGAGATAATCACAGGTGCAAACGCTCTTGGTGTTGCACCTGTGTGGGATAGATATATAAGACCACATTGGTATTTATTATCAGTGTGGTCTTTTTTATACCTATAAAGGAGGTGGTGTTTATGTGGCATAAAGACGATGCCGGGATGGATTTCAATGTAATTTTCTTAAAATATAATAGATTAGCAAATCAGGAGGAAGTGCGATAATGGTAAATAAAATAGCAAGAGTGGAGGCAAGTGAACTTGCAAATTATATAGGAGAAATCGCCGAAATTCATGGTAGCATTTATAAAATACGAAAAATGAGTGGTTTTGCATTTGTCTTATTGCGAACAAAGAGAGAGATAGTACAGTGTATTCATTCTGCAAAAATAACAAATTTTGGCATAGAAAAATTGATAGAAGAAAGCTGTGTGGTAGTTAATGCCAAGGTAGTACCGGAAGAGCGGTCTAAAGTTGGCTATAAACTGCAGATGATAAACATGGAGATTTTATCAGTTCCGGAAATGGAATGCCCGATTGTTATAAATAATAAAAGGATTGATACTTCTATTGAAAATCTTTTGGATTTTCGTCCAATAACTTTAAGAAATGCAAAGGAAAGAGCAATTTTTAAGATACAAGAGGGTATATGTAGAGGATTTCGCAAGTGCTTGGAAGAAAATCAGTTTACAGAGATTCATACTCCCAAAATAGTTTCGGAGGGAGCAGAAGGTGGTGCTAATATATTTTCATTGGACTATTTTGGGAATAACCTTATCATATTGCATGGATAAGTTCATTCTTTGCTTGGGGCGGCATTATTTCGCACTGTTATTTTTTATTTGATATATTCTTCTTGTTAGCCATTTTTTGCGTTGCTATAATTTTTCATGCACGGATTCGAATTTAGAAGAGGATTTTTCCCCATAGGATTCAACCCATTTGATACCATTCTTTCCGATAGGTGTCATCAGCGCTTTGTGCGGTATAAAATGCGGTGTAGAAGGCCTGAACAGTTGTAAATCCGTGTTGTCTTACGATACCGGATAATCCAACTTTGAGGACACTGATTTCCTCGTTTTTATTCGCACTCTGCTTCAAAAATGGTTTCATCCTGCTTACCTAACATTGTTTTTATCTTTCGAATATTCGGATAAGCGGCTGCTTCTGGTTGAATAATTGGTTTAGGTGGTATAAATACAATTGGATTATGTTCCTTCGTGAAATTACCCATACCGTTAATGCTCTCAATGATATGGGGGATATTGTAAGGGTTTATTCGAAAAATCCGTAGGTAGCAACCACGAGACTTGCAAATTTACTTTCAGAGAAAGATTCCGAATCGGTATAGTTAGACAACCGTAGTTATGATATACTTACACGCAAGAAGCATTTCATCAGTTCCGATTGTCAATATCGAAAGGAGAAGCGATTATGGAAAAAAGTTTTGTAAGGAAAAAAGGCAAGAAATGGTATTACCGCTTTTATGTGGAGGATCCAATGGTAACTTGTCTCAGAAGGAATGCGTAGGAAAGGAAAGCAAAACAGAAACGGAAAAACTGCTCCGTAAGGCTATGGAAAAATACGAAAATAAGAAGGTTGTAGCCAAAACGGAAAACATCACACTGGGAGAGCTTTTGAATGTGTGGTTGGAGGAAGAACTGAAAGTCAGTTCCCTTAGTAATAATACGGTAACGCCCTATCTTGGAGTGGTTAAGATTATGAAAACACACCTATTATGCAAAAGAAAGTTTCGAACAATTACAATTGAGCACATGCAGGAATATATAGATAATTTAAGCTTTGGTGCTAAAGCCTCCGATGGATCAGAAGCAAACCCATTGAGCATAGCCCATATTCATTCCTTTTCAGCAGTATTACAGAGGGCTTTTAGATATGCGGTGTTTCCAAAACAGTATTACCCATAAACAGTATGAAGAAATCATTATTTATACTATCAAAATGAAAAATTCTTCATTATTGGCAACGTACTACACTGGTCTGAGAGTAGAGGAAGTAAATTGGATTATCTTGGGATGACATCAATATGGAGGAACTGTATCTGACGGTGCGTAGGAGCTTGAGCCAGAACAATGTAAGGCATAAGCTGGAACTTGGAGCTACAAAACATAAGGATGTCCGAATTGTGGATTGCGGTGATACTCTCGCAGAAATCTTACGAAATGCGAAAAAAACGCAGAACAGAGTTTATTACGAATTATACTCATTGGACGGAACACAGGAAGTACTGGAAGATTATACAGAAATTTCACTGGTATGTGTCAGACAGGACGGAATGTATTTAGGAATGGAAGCACTTGATTGGATATGCAGGTCAATCAAAAAACATCTAAAAGGCTTTGAAAACTTTCACTTCCATCATTAAGAAACACTTATACAAGTAATCTGTTAGCAAGCGGTGCACCAAAGAAGGATGTGCAGGAACTGTTAGAACACTCCGCAGTAAGTACCACAGTAAGTACAAACTATCGTAACACGATTAAAATTTTGATAGCCAAAGCAGTAAAGATTCTATGTAAAACAGGTAGACCGCATATAGCGCATACTATATGCGGTCTACCTTAATATCGAAATAAAAGTGACATTACTTCATCCGGAGGGGTGTTGTCAGCTTATCTTAAAATTAATAAATTGAAAGTTGTGAGGTAATATGCTTATGAAAAAACAGATTTCTTTATTTTTGTATCTTGCTTGTATATTGGCTTTAGTTGCGTGTGAAAAAAAGCAAACCTCATTACACTACACAAAACAGACGATATTACATCTATTGAAATAACCGTCGGGGAAAATACAGTAAATCATACAAACAAAACTTGGATAAATGAAATAATTGCCGATATTTCTAACTCTTAACCTACCAATAAGGAAAGTGTTACAAATGTTCCGCAAGTTGAAGGTTATATCAAGATTGACTTTCAGCTTGAAACAGGAACCAGAACCCTTTTTGTATATGAGGACAGTAGCAAATACTATGTTAAATAGCTCTGTCAGGGAATTTATAAAATTGATAGTCAACTGTTTGGACGGTTACAAGAAGCTAATTAAATCTCAGTTGTTGTTAAGATTGGAGCAGATGTTATTATGGAAATATATATAAAGCGATTTGAAGAACTTTCCTCAGAGGAACTATATGAAATTATCAAAATTAGAGTGGCGATATTTTGTTTAGAACAAAATTGTCTGTATCAGGATTTGGATGATAAAGATAAGAATGCTTATCACGTTTATATAAAAGAAAATGACAAGATCAAAGCATATCTGCGAGTTTTAGATAAAGGAATATCCTTTGATGAAATTTCAATAGGCAGAGTATTGACAACGGAACGGGGCGTGGGTTTCGGAAATATAATTTTAAAAGAAGGCATACGAGTCGCTAAAGAGAAGATGAATGCAGATAAAATAAAAATTGAGGCTCAGTCCTATGCGAAAGGTTATTATGAAAAATTTGGATTCAAGCAGATATCCGATGAATTTTTGGAAGATGGAATACCACATATCAAAATGATACTAAATATATAATTTCTGTTTGGCGTGATAGATAAATCTCAGTTTATAGATGGTATAAAACAAAATAGTAAAAAAATCAATTATTTAGTTGAAAAAATCCTAAAAAGCATAATAAAGAAAAAATCAATTAGTTAATTGAATTTTTTACATCAAAGAGAAAAAATGAGCGTCTGGAGCTTTTTTATTCCCGCTTTATTAGGAAATATCTGTTTTGAGATATAAAAACGCTACGAGTCTTCTTTATCATCAGGTTGCTTAGTGGTTTCTGCTTTAATAAGGCGCGTCATCTTGTCGTAGAGCAGCTCGGAGAGCTGCCGTATGAAGTTTCGGCTTCAAAGACTGTTTAAACGATTTTGTAGCAGATGGTTCCATGAAAGGGGTTATCTTTTATCTGCAATAAATTATCGTGTTCTGCGTCTCGCTTCCATTCCACTACTTTCCCGTCCTTTCCTTGTTTTGAGTAATGAGCAACAGCAAATGAGTACCCATTTTCCCTTTTTGCTCGTTGGAAATTTCCTCCATCTTTGCTCCTCTTACTCAATATCTCGCTTCAAAATGGGTATGTGTTGTAATTTTGTTCCTACTAAATACAACACCGTGTATTGCAATTTAAAAGGGTTAAGCAAGATTTTACAAGATTTTATTTGTTCAATTTGATTTATATAAAAACTTTTTTTTGCTTTCTTTGAGAAATCTGCTATCAATAAAACTGTTGACATTAAAATAACCTCATGTTAGAATAAAGATGCTTGTCAGAGGACTTGCAATCAAATAAGATTGTTGAAGTGGGATAAGTCTGTTTGGGCTTTATTCCGCTTTTTGTTTATACAGTGGGGTAAGGCTAAAAAGGCTTTATCCCGCTTCCTTTTATGGAGGTATCTTTATGAACGAAAAAACAAAATCTTTATTCGGCTACATTTTCCCTGCAATGGGCGGATTATTTGTAACTTATCTTTACAATGTCGTAGACGGCATCTTTGTTGGGCAGGGTGTTGGATCTGCGGCATTGGGCGCTGTTAATATTGGCGTTCCATTTATTACTTTTGTTGTCGCAATCGCGGCAATGTTTCCCTATGGAGGTGCAACAGTAGCAGGTATTAGAATGGGGAGAGGAGATGAAGCAGGCGCAAATCTCGCTTTTATGACGGCTTTTTCCCTTACACTTTTCATATCGCTGATACTTATGCTTGTGGGAATGGTGTTTTCACGGCAGATTGTAGATATAAACGGTGCGAGAGAATTGAGTGCGGAAATGCGGGAAATGTCCGAAGAGTATTTATTCTATTACTCGGCGTTTTCTGTCCCAATGCTTTTGAGTACCTGCCTTTCCGTCTTTGTCAGAAATGACGGCTCACCGACGCTTTCTTTTGTTGGAATATGTGTAGGAGCAGTAGCAAATATCTTTTTAGATTGGCTATTTATCTTTCCTTTTAATATGGGAGTTATCGGCGCAGCTATTGCTTCAGGCTTGGGACAGATTTTCTCGACACTTGTTTTACTTTCCCACTTTGCAAGGCGAAAAGGGAAACTTCAAATTAAATTATTTAAAACAGACTTTTGCCTGATTAAAAAAATTTCAAGCGCGGTGTGCCGGAAGCAGTTACACAACTTACAACGCCTGTTACCGCAATTTGCTATAATCTTATGCTCGCAAGTTTAATCGGTGATATTGGTGTATCGACTTTTAGCGTTTTAAGTTTTATCTATTCGCTTGCCAATGCTGTTCTTTCTGGTGTAGCACAGGGGTTACAGCCTCTGTGGAGTCATTGCTACGGTAGACAAGATACAGAAGAAATGGCATGGTATTTTCGCCGAGGAATTGTTATAAACAGCATTTTGTCGATTTTCATTTATGGAATATTGTTTGTGTTTGATACACATGTTATATGCATTTTTAATCGGGATGCCTATTTTGTTCGGATAGCTTCGGCGGCTTTGCCGTTATTCTGTTTGTCTTTTATACCTATGGCGATAAACCTTATTTATACAGAATTCCTTTTTTCAACAAAGAGGACGGGAGCAGCAGATATTATAGCCATTAGCAGAGGAATTGTAGTAAAGGCAATGGCAATTTTAGGTATTCCCATGCTTTTTGGTGTCGATACAATTTGGATTGCACCTCTCGTTGCTGAATTCATTACACTTATACTTGCTATTTGGTTAAGTAAAAAAACTAAATTGGAGTACAAATAACTATGATTGGAAAAACGCCTATGCGGTTAAATACTACATGGGCGTTTGCTGTCCTTATTACCTGATTGGTAAGGAGGAGGTGAGGATAATGAGGAATACGCAGCAATACCTGGAACATATTGAATATACTTTTAACGCATTCTGTAAAATTGTCTTTTACCATGTGTCCTCAAAAAGTATGAAATATCTCTTGTCAGTGCGGATAGTAAGACGGGAAAAACTGCATTCATGTAGCTTGCAGGGCAGCAATAATACCTTCGAAAGTGCAAAAACGCTGTTATATCGTTCCACGAAAAATAGAAAAAGCGGGTAGAAAGCCCTTGACTTCATACCCGTTTTATGTTGCAAGCTGTCTGCCGACCGTTAAGTTAGATTGTTGTCAATATTTCATTATCGACGGTTTTCCTTTAGCCTAACGTTGTCAGTTTTTTTTAAAATTTGAAATTTTTCTTTTTTTCAGTCTTTTTTCTTTTCGGCTTACTATCGGTCCGAAAATCGGTCTCATAAATTTATTAATTTCCGCACCTATCAGTAATATATACATGCAAAAGTAAAGCCACAGCATAAGAAGAACAATTGCCGAAAAGCTTCCGTATATTGTGAAATTTGCGAAATTGTCTATATATATAGAATATATTGCCGAAAATCCGATCCATCCGGCGGTACAGCATATTGCTCCGGGAAGCTCTCTGAATAGTGTCGAATGCCTGTTAGGAACAAATGTGTAGAGAATTGTAAAAAAGCTTGTCAGAAGCAGTGCGCCGAAAAGATATCTTAAAAACTTTACAGCTCTTCCGCTTGAAGTGAAAATGTGAAAATGTTCAGATATGAATGTATAAATTATGTTTCCGAAAATCAGCAGTACAAATGTAAGAATAAGTGTAACAATAAGTCCCAATGTGTATATTATAGCAAGACTTCGCGTAAAAAAGTAAGAACGGGTTTCATCCGTATCAGCTATTGTATTCAGTCCGTACATAAGTGCAAACAGACCTTTTGATGCCGCCCATAAAGTTGAGATTGCGGCGACGGAAAGTACGGTCCCAGTTACCGCATTTTCTGCCTCACTCAGCGTTTTTGATAAAAAATCTGAAAGAAACTGGGGAATACCCTGCATAAGCTCAGCTATTGTAAAATAAGATTCCGGTAAAACTGCATTGATAACTGTTACAGTCAGTATAAGAAAGGGAAATATCGAAACGAGAATAAAAAATGCGGCGTTTGCTGCATATGCGCTTACAGCATCATGCCTTAGCTTTGATAGAAACATTTTTATATATTTATAAACAGAACCGATAATATGTCTGAAAGTTGACATTGCCTGAACTACCGCCTTCCTTACGTTTAAAGGCATCCTTTCCGTTAAATCTGACAGAAAATATATTCTGTGTTTTTTCGATGGCTGATAGCCTGCCGGTAAAAATACTTTGCGGCAGGTTAAAAGATTGCTGAAACAAGCGTATAAAATTCTATGACTGAGAGAGGATCGGATAAAGCTAAAGCCTTCGTCAGTTATATTCTACCCTTTAATAATGCATATATATTTTATTATATTACTTTTTACAAAAAATTAAAAGGTCTAATTAACAATAATCTGTTAATGACCTTTTAATTTTAGCAAATATTATTATAGTAAGTTATATAAAGCGACAGCGTTTTTATTTTGATATATTTATCTTACATTCTTCTTCCTTTATCAAAGGCCGGATTATATGCGTAGAAATTGCATTTGCCCTCATACGTTTCCTGAGTAATCGCAACTGCTTCGCTGAATCTCTGATAATGTACGATTTCTCTTGCACGCAGGAACTTTATAGGCTCGATGATATCGGGATCGTCTACGAGCCGCAAAATATTATCGTATGTCAGACGCGCCTTTTGTTCTGCGGCGAGATCTTCGTGCAGATCCGCGAATACGTCTCCGGTAACCTGAAGTGTGCTTGCTGAAAACGGCATACCGGAAGCTGCCTGAGGATATACCCCGGTTGTATGGTCTACAAAGTAAGTGTCAAATCCACTGCGTTTTATTTCCTCCGGAGACAGGTTTCTTGTAAGCTGATAAAGAATAGCTGACACTATTTCCATGTGGGCAAGTTCTTCTGTACCTATAGAAGCACCGGTAATGCTCTGTATTTTTAGTGAATGAAATATGACTTAATTAAATTAATATTAATCTAAAACTATAATATAATTAAGGAATATTAATACTCACTCGATAATGAAGGGGTTCTAATTATGTATCAGTGTCATTTCATATTTAGGAAAAGTAATTAAGAAATATACTGAAAAATTATTAATATTAATTTAACTACTTGACTTTATATATATTTTAGATTATAATACATGGAAGAATGTTTATTATATAATTTTATTATTGTCAGCGCATTTTCAAATTACATAACCATGATTTATAAAGAGACGAATGCTTTTTATACGAGATTGCTCAATATTGCTTAATGAATTTTAAATATAAGTACTTGTCTGAAAGACGTCTAATGGATGTCCAATGATTGCGTTTTAGAAAATTGACAGCAAATCAAGTATCACAGCTCAATTAAAGATCTTTGGAATACTGCAATTTTATTGGTTCTTATAGAGCGTTTTAGGCAATGCGCTGTACGGTAATTTATTGTTATTATTTTTTATTTGCAAGTTTTTCCCGATATGATCTTTTTATAGATCGGAGTTCAGAAATACAAAAATAAGGCGTTGCTTTGAACACGCGCTTTATTTTTGTATATTTTGGGCTCAAAACATTCTAAATTCAGCATATTTTGTTCAATACAAAATATAAATACAGGAAAATCGAACAGAAACAAATTTAAAGCCGGACATACTGTACATCAGAAGAAAGCCCGAAAATCAGAAATTCTATTCTTTTAAATTCAGGGAAAACTTTTTAAGAAGTTCAGTTTCCGCTTTAACGTCGGATTCAGCAATGAAACATGAAAGGAAAGGTATTAGAATGAAAAAAACTAAAACTATTATTTCAGCCGTATTGTCTTTGGCAATGCTTATCGGATCATCCACGCTTTTCGGTTGTTCCTCCAAAAAAGAAAAGGTGTTGATTTACACCAGTGCGGAGGATTTCAGAGTCGAGGATTTGAAGGCAAGACTTGAAGAAGAATTTCCGGAGTATGACTGCGTTGTGGAATATAAGGACACGGGAAGCCACGCGGCAACCCTTATAGCGGAGGGAAAAGACACGGATTGCGATATTACATATGATCTGGAATACTCCTACCTTGAACAGCTTTCCGAAAACGGTATTCTTGCAGATATTTCATCGTATGACAGATCGGTTTATACGGAAGACTCGGCTGTGAGTAATTACTATCTTCCGGAAG
>CAJLCI010000047.1 GCA_905205065.1 uncultured Eubacteriales bacterium
AAGGCAACCCCTCGCTTTCTCCTGCTTATTTTCGGACGAGCCGTAAAACTGCCGTCAAACCGCTGATTTCCCGTGTTTGCGGTCAAATTCGGCGAGTTTTTTCAAGGCTGCCTGACGCCGATTTTCTTCGTGCAGCCGTATCAGCTGTTGCTCGTAATACTGCTCTAATGCTTCCGCAATCGGGCGGATTGTATAGCGCAAATTTCCGTTGCGCTTTTCTCCTTTTTGGGTGATGACGGAAGTCGGCTCGGCAGTAATTAACTGCTTTTCAATCAGGCTGTCTACATATTTCTTGACGGTGTTTTTGCTCATGCCGATAGCTTTCCCGATCGTTTTGTAGCTCGGATGGCACTGAAATGTTTTCCTGTCCTCGCAGTACATCAGATATGCATACACTGCGATCTCACCGGTGCTGAGACCAAAGCTGAAAATTTCATTCGGCAGAGGAAAATAATCCCGGATCGCATCACGCTTTGGATATCGGGTGAATTTCAAATGCTGCCTCCCGTCTTTTCTTCGACCCATGCGCGGAATTTTTCTTTCGGTACGATGAGCCGTGAGCCGATACGCAACGACGGAAACCCTTTCTCGTGCATCAGCTCGTAGCTGCTTGAGATGGAGATACCGAGGAGCTTGGCTACCGTTTCAGCATTAAGGAACAACGGCAGATCCTCATAAGCGGTGTAAACAGATTCTTTCATTGGTTTTTCCTCCTGTTAAATTCACACGGTTTTTCGCCGTGTTATGTAGAGGACTGCTGTTTTGCAAAACAAAAAGACCCGCACTCAATCCCGATGCTGATCTGCATCGGTGATTATGTAAGTGCGAGTCTGAAACTCAAAACAGAAATATGTGTATTCAATTGTCGGTTGCTTTCTTTATCTGCAGTATAACATACCGGGGAAATTCTGTCAAGTTTTTTGCGCCAACAGTGTATATTCCGGCGCTTTTGCGGGAATACTGTTTTCTTTGTTTTCTGCGGTGCAGATTTTAACCGTGCTGTGTCGAACTGAAAATCGCAAGGCCAAACCGCGAAATCGGCTCGGCCTTGTTTCTGCAAATTCAATCCTCTGACGGCTCGTACAACACTTCGGTCATGATTCTCGCCGCGAGCTTAAAGCCGCTGATAAACGCTTCGCGCTCATTCATACCGTGCATGAATACGGCGGGCAAGGTTGAACACCACGTCCGCACAAGTTGAACAGTGTCGTCGCTTATTCCAAATCTTCAAGAACCGTATCCAGAGTTTCGTCTCCGTCATATCGCTCCTCTTTAGACATCGCCGATTGGATCAGCAGATGAATTCTCTGCATATACATAGCTCGGTTTGCTAATCTGAAGGAATCCCAGGCTAAAACGTCAGATTCCAAAAGTTCAATGCCGCCAACCATTCTCTCGTAGGATGTGCGACAATTTTTGATATGTAGTGCTGCGGTTTTCTGCATCGCCTCGTCTTCAAAAGTTTGCTGCTTCAGCTCGTCGATCCAATCTTTATACTCGGATACGAAAACACGCAAGCCGGACAGAATCTCCGTCTTATTGCGCTCCCCTAAATCAGACAGTTGCTTCATAGACAGCACATAAAACGGCACATTGCTTTTTTCTTTGTCGAGACTAAAGTCCATAGAAGGGACTTCTGCTGTTGGAAAAAACTCGTTTTCCAGCCATCCGTTACCGGCACCGCTTATTTCCCATGCAGTAGATGCGCCAAGGCCGTAACCATACACTCGCTTCTTGCGATAAAGCAGACGGTTGGACAATTCTTCCGGATCATCATTTCCATATTGAGAATAGGATGCTGTATCAGCAAATATAAAGCCATTATTCTCACTTGATATGCGAAGTTTTGGCTGAAATAAACACTCTTTGGGATTAGTTGTATTTGCATCGTTACCACGAGGATTCACGAGCATTACGGTGATGGAATACACATCGTCTTTTATGACTCTTCGTAATGCTGTTAATTTTACTGGAATCTCGTCTATTTCGTAAACGGTATCGCAATAATTCTTGCTATCAAAATTAAGCGTAATTTCTGCAGTATGTGGTTGGCGTACATATCCTCCGTGAAACTGATCATACAAGCGATACATTCCGTTTATAATCCAAGCTTGTTCGTCCTCAGGCAAAACATCTCTCTCGTACAATGACTTTATGTCTTTAATCTTATACGAAGATGCTAATCTGAGACACTTATATTGAGGGTCATATTTTACATAACCACTTGCTTCGGGAGGCACGATATAACTATCAGGCAAATCGATGGGGACGGGATATGCACAATTCTCCATTTTGCTGTTGTTGTAGGTTGCAAATGTCAAATTGAAAGTGAGTGTATCACAGCTGCCTTTGGCAAAAAACGAATATCCCATGGAAGACGGCAGGTTCTGCATAGCCAACCCGATTTGCTCATCAAGCGAATCCTCTTCTGGGTCGGAACCGGCTTCTGTGCCGTCGGAGTTTTTCTTTTTGGGTTGTTTTGTATCATCCTCGGCAACAACCGCTTCGTTCTCGGTCACAAATTCCTCATCCGTCGCATCATCATTATCTTTTGTAAAACGCTGCTTTTGAGGAAACAAGATACCTATAGAATATCTTATACTCGGAGAACTGGATATAAGTTCGTGTTCCGCGTCGGGAATACAGACTTCAGAACCCGGGCCGAGCAATTCTCGTTTTACACGTTCGACATATTCTTTACGAACATCTATATATTGATTACCCATACTATGCTCCTTAGCTAATTGTTATTGGCCTGTTAACCATATTGATAGGTGCTTTTTTGTCCATCACAGGTGTGATAGTTTCAATTTGCACCAAAGTCGATATGTCATCGATATTTTCAGAAACGACCTTAGCCATATCGTCTTCTGCTGATAACTTCCTGCTGTATTTGCTGATGATTGTTTTCGCAATCAATTTCAATATGCCAATACGGATACTCCTTATTTTTTCGCAAGCAATACAAAAAGATTTTGGATCGGCAAGCATATCAGCGTCTTGCGTCATTTCAGCGATAGCAATATATGTTTCATTGTCCTGCGGGCCCACAATATACGAATCTTCCGCCAACCAGCTTTGAATCGTTACTTCGTGCTTTTTGGCACCGTGAGTCTCCAGGCGTTTGGACAATTCTTTGAACGACAAACTATTATCAGTACGATATTTTCTTAAAACTTCTTTCCAATATCGAGCTTTAAGATACGCCATTTGGATATCCTCGCTGGTTGTTTGGTATTCATCAATATAAGTGTCCAGCAAAGTAGTAACAATATCTTTTGTTTCACTGTTATTCGATTTGAAGATTACCGTGTCTCCGGGAGATAATTTATCTACGGGCACCTCAATTACGTCCTCTTTAGCACTGTCAAACACAAATGCTCTGTATTTCTTTGTGAAGAAAATGTTTTCGCCGTCTGCACAGGTAGCGATGTATGATATTTCCGTTGTGCTGTAGTGCACCCCGGATCTGGTGTTAAGCAGATCCAATGATTTGGTTTCAAAGATTCTGTTTATATACTCCGTTACCTCCGAAGCAGAATTAATAACTTCAGAAACTTCTTCCTCTGTCGCGCCGTCAGAGTATACCTCGGTATCATTATCGATATAATCAATGGGAACCTTTGCGCATACGTTGAATTTTTGCTCTATCGTAGCGGCAAGTTTTTTCCTGTATTTAAAGATATTTTCTTCTACCGCACTTACGATAACATATATTGTGGACGAAGCTCTGCTTCTGAATGGATCAAAATTTTTACCCCAAAAAGCGCCTATTGCCACAATGGCATCGTATTGCTGCGAATAATCAAATTTATTTGCGGTAGATATACAAAGTTGAGCTGCATCATCAAAATAATCCAAAATGTTTAGATTGTACAGAATGTTAGCATAGTATGCCTTCGGTACAATTATGGCTACCTTTTGGTTACGGTGTTTTGAAAGCAAATCAAATAGTGCCTGTTCTTTTGGGGAACAAGTAAGTAGCTTGGTATATCCATCTTCCAAAAATTCCAAAATAGATTTTGCGGCATCCTTAACTTCACCCGAAAAAGCCGAAATCATATCTGTAAGGCGGAGAATTCTTTGTAGTGGGGACTCTACTTCCAAAATTCCGGATTCGACCAATGTTTCCATCAGCTGAAACGGAAAGACGGAAGTTATCATTAAATTCATAACAGAATGCGCGAGAGGCACAAAGTCTTCTGCCTCTTTGTAACCCGAATGTCGCATACGGGCAAGGGCAATTTGCACCTTTTTATACATAGCCCAATCGCAATCAAATGTTTTAACGGGCAGAGGAATGGTTTTGTGATTAACAACCGAATCAACCTGCTTGTCCAACTCGAGAGTATATGGATTTTCTTCAACGATAGGAAATGAAGAATTGAGAAGGTACTCTGTGGTACAAGCAAAAAACGCAGCGTCATCAACTTCGTCTAACAATGTTTCTCCTTCTTCGGAAGAAATATTATAAGACACAAAAACATACTTAAGTTTTCGTCTCTTCATCATTTCCGATACTTCTGTCCTTGCGCGAGAAATAGCGCCAAATCCGATAATTGAAACTCCAACCACATCGTTAATCCAGGTTTCATTGCCTTGCCAGGTTCCAGTTACGATGCTTCTTGCATTGGATATACTGTTTGTAATTTTGATAGCAGGTTCTATTTTCCCCAGATTGCCTCCATACGGGTATTCTTCGTTTTCGGAACAATACGATACCGGCATGATTTCAGTTATCTTTATGCGCTTTGAATCATAGCAAATCTCCAACTTATCAATAATTCTTTCGGAACGATCACGATTCATAACAATGACTGATGACTTATCTATAAACGCCGGGATTTCATCGGCACTCAATTCAAAAACTGATGTGAGAAAGTCATTTCTTTTTTTGCTATCGGTTCTGATTCCACGAGCATCAAGATTCCTTGCGGCACCATTGTACGGAGAGATTTTATTCCACCAATCTTCTTTGACAAAATCCCTACACCCCTCCACTCGACCTTGTCGTTTGTTCTCTGAATATAAAATAGCTCTCCGAAGGGTTTCACCCTGCAGGGTTGTGATGCCCTCGAATTTACAGCGCTTCTTCTTATACAAAACCTTGTCCCCGATATTAAGCGATAGCACAAAATCTTCCGCATTATCTTGGTTATACATTATGTTGCTGATTGCAGTAAACAAGATGGTTACTATATCAAAGCAAACCGAACCTGTATGCAAGGAGATGACTACATTATGTTTTTTCTCAAAATTGCTCGCCAAAAAATCTGCATAGTTTTTAACCAGCAGTTCTTTGGAAATAATATGACCATCAAAATATAAATCACACTTATCGATGAGTTTTTTCAGGCTGTCATATATGCCGAGCATAATTTAATCCTCCGTTATTTCTATGAGAATTAATGCGTGTTATTTACTCAATGTTTGCTAATTCTCCGAGAATTTCAAAGCACTCCAACATAAATCTCGCCATCGTTTCTATTACAGGAATAGTAACAGAATTGCCGAATTGCTTGTATTTTTGACAATCAGATATGCCTTCGGGAAAGCTAAATGTATCAACACCGTTTTCAATAAACGCGTATCCTATAAAGCCTTGCAACTTGCCCCATTCTCTTGGAGTCATAACTCGAATCCCTTTGGCATTGAGTGGGGTTGTTTTGGTTGGGACAATCATACCTGCAATACCATCCTGCGGATCGAAGACAAGATTTCTTTCCTTGCCGGAGCCTCCGGTTGCGAGTAATGTGTTAGCAATCGGATGTTCAACCTCCGGTCTGTTGACTACTATGTAACCAAAGCCATTACCATTGGCTTTCTGACGTTCCCGATGCCTTTCTAATGTTTCAAGATATCCGGATGACATATAGTGCCTTGGTTCCGCACCAAACTCCAACAGGTCATTCAAATCTTCATAAATATTTAGATCGTTATGATCCGGAAGCAAATTTGGCAACGCTCTGATCAGTTCTTCTCCGTAATGTGCTCTATCAAATGCCATGATATATGTTCGCGGTCTGTTTTGCGGTACGCCAAATTGCTTTGAATTCCGTACAAAATCCCTGCCATCATATATGGGCTGTCCATTTTCATCATACATCACACCAATAACTTTATAATTCAAATCTAATTCCAATCTGTTGATGATGGTACGAATCGTATTGCCATTGTCATGTCTAATAAGGTTATCTACATTTTCAAGAAAAACGCCTCTTGGTCGGGTCCTGTCAATGATTTCTGCTATATGGTTGAAAATTATTCCTTTTCTTTCATCATTAAAACCTTCTTCAAGTCCTGCCCGACTGAACGTTTGACATGGAAAGCCAGCTAATAACACCTCATAGTCGATTCCTTCGACACGATCTTTGAATTCTGTAGATGTTATATCATTATACGGATTTTCATCATACAAATGCTCATATGTTATGCAGGCATACTTATCTATTTCGGCTGACAAAACATTTTCAAATTGTCCTGTCATTTCAAATCCTTTTCTTATACCGCCAATACCGGCACACAAATCTATTGTTCTCAACGGCATGTTTAATCTTTCTCCTTATAGGCTATCTCTATTATATCTGCACATCTCGCAGTTTCCTTTTTAATGTCATTCCCCCAGAAACGAATTACCGTCCAACCTTCGGCTTCAAGTTTCGCCGTTACCTCTCGATCGCGCCCCATATTACATTCAATTTTCGGTATCCAAAATTCTTGATGGGACTTAAAGTCTCTCTTTCGTTCTTCCCAATTGTATCCATGCCAAAATTCACTGTCACAGAAAACAGCTATCTTTTTTCCGACGAACACAATATCTGGCTTTCCGAATATGCGGTTCACGTTCTTCCTGTAACGAAGACCGCGAGACCATAATTCTTTACGAAGCAACAATTCTATTTGCGAATCTTTATTCTTAACCGCCTGCATATTTTTGCGGCGCTGCTCAGGAGTATGATTATCCACAAATAACCCTCATTTCAAAAACTACTTTCTAACAAAAATAATATCCCTGTGATAATCCAAGTGTTCTTTCATTTTTGAAGTCATTTTTAATTCATATTCTCTATCTGTCGACAGGTGGAGTTTTGTTCGATCCTCAACGGAGAGCTGCGATGAAACAATAATCTCCCTAGATTTGTAAATGTAATTAATCCATAGTCGAAAAGTTTATCATATGTAGGACTAAGCAACAAACCATTTTCATCGCTGAGTCTTTCTTCGTTATCACTAACCGCCCAAGGCTTAATATGACTTGCGATCAATAACCTCTTAACAGAAACGCCGGTAATAATACAAGTACTATTGTATTTTTCAAGCAACTTTTTTCGGAACAAGCCTTGTCCAACCCGGGATTTTACAATAGCGGTTCTTTCTGTTTCATTAAGATTCTCGTACCCTAAAATCGCGTCTTCAACTTCAGATTGGTTGATAATCATGTCTGAGGTTGCTGTTCTAAACATGCGATACTGCTTGAGGGCATTGCTGTACATGTTATTTCCGGTACTATTCTTTGAAATAAAATCTGGATCTCTCAGTATAATAGGCAAATAAAAATCACACTGCAATACCGACATGTCAAACAACCCAACAGGGATTATTCCTTTTTGCTGCATTTCATTTGAAATTGTATTTACAGCCCGAGAGTATTTATAAATCGAGCTGTCGCTTAATGCAGTATTTTCTTTTATCCATAAAGATAAATCATCGATAGTAATCATAAAAAAGACTACTCCTTATATCAATTTACAACATTTAATGTACGATAAACAGGACTTTACTTGCTTGGTACAATCTCAACAATATCGTCCATAGTACACTCAAGCGCGGTACAGATCTTTACGAGGACGTCGCTGGAGATGACAGCGCCGTCTTTGCCCATCTTGGTGATGGTGGCGATGCTGATGCCGGCTTTTTCGGCGAGTTCTTTCTTTTTCATATCACGGTCGATCAGAAGCTTGAACAATTTTTTATAGCTTGCGGCCATTGTATTACACCTCATAAATAGTTATAGTTAGTACATTGTATCATTGAAAATCATTATAACACACTCTACTCCAAACATCAACAGTTTTCGGCAGAAAAATACTGCGATTTCAGCATTTATCAACTTTTTGTTGCAAGTTTTTAATTTCCTCCTTGCTTTTTCGTAATTCCCTTTTTCTTTGTCTACTGCGGTGCAAATTTTGACTTGAATCAGGTGCTGGTTGGAGTTATAATAACCGTATAAAAAGCAATCGCCTCTCGCATAAAGGCGAGAGGCGGGGAGAGCACAGTATTCTGCGGAAATTTCTGCTGACCACATAACAGACCACCTACCGTTTCGGAGCACTCGGAAACAGTGGAGATAAGAGTGCCGAAGAGTGCGGTTTTCCGAGCGGAAAGGGGCGGAAAAAGCCATTTTCAGCGGAAAGTGCCATCATAAATGCGTTTGGGATGTCGATGCCGCAGGTTCGAACCCTGTCACTCCGACCAAAAACCGCTGAAACATTGGTGTTCAGCGGTTTTTTTATGCTTATTAGGTATTTTGCCGCCACTTTTCGGAAAAACATATTTTCACGACCGCATAGACAATACAATCGGGTAAAAGTATTCATCCTTTAATTTATCAAACTCCAACCACTATATTTTGCCCTCGGAAATTATCATAGCACATACTCTGTAATTAAACTTTTCATTGCCTATCTTAAAGGAAACATCCATTTGATTTTTATCCCGCAAATTTTGATTAGTTAAATACAAGCATATCATACCATTATAAGAAAATACACCCTTGTATCTTCTGTCCCGCTTTGAGTTCTTTAGCTTTACAATCCGATTCAAATTCATGGACACTGTATATTGAATAAAATTAAATCATATGATATAATAACCTCACGAAATGCTGACAAAATTAAAGATTTTGACCGTTTCGGAGAACATTGAATGACTAAATTGCGGCTTTCGCCGCCGGCGCACAAGTAATTTATGATATATTAAACTTAATGAGGTGACGGTATGAACGAAAATAATAAAGATTTTGAAAAAGAATACGACTCCTTTAAGGATGTTGCCGAGTTTCAAAATAATATGTTTAACCCGGGTCATTACATCGGTACGGGTAAAGTACCGCCGACAGTATCCGCTCCGGGTAACGCAGCGCCGATGGCGGTGTTTTGCTTTATTACCTCTGCCGGTATTTTTGCATTTGGCTTATGGCTGTTCTTTTCTGATGCCCGGGTTGTGTCTTCGGGGCTGATTGAGTCTCCGCTCATAAATAAAATTATTGTCTTAACAATGATGTCGGTAATTTCATTGTTTTTCCTACTTATGGCTTTAGGTTATACGAGAAAAGCCAAACGGTACTACAGAAAAAAAGCCGCAATTGAAAATGAGGAAACCGACGAAGCGGGCAACGATATGATTATGCAGCGCACCTGCCCCAAATGCGGAAAAACCCACGATATTGATTACCCTAAATGCCCGGATTGCGGCTATAATTATCTTGAGCATCGGAACTGAGGATATTACGAAAGGGTTGGGAAAATGGCGGATAATACCGAAAAGAAATGCGAATATTGCGGTGCTGCTTATACTGTAAGCGACGGATATTGCAAACAATGCTGGAAAAGGATACCCCCTACCGCCTCCCCGAAGGAAGAATTGTTAAACGGGGTTAAAAAGGCGGATTGGCATTTTTTCATTGATAAAAACGCTTCTCGCTATGTTGGTATTTATGCTGAAAATGAGAATAAAAAGCTCTTTTTAAGCTGGAACTGGGCGGCATTTTTCTTTGGCGTTAATTGGATGTGTTACCGTAAAATGTATAAAAACGCGGCGCTTTTTGCGGTTATCTATTCTGTTTTGGCGTTATGCGTAACGCTTTTAATATCCTGCTCTTATCGGGGACAATTAACGCCTCTTTACAAAGAGGTAGCAGAGTATGAGCAGAATTATAACGCGGATGATTACACGGCAAATAATCCCGATTTAATTATAGAGGTGGACGGACAGCCGATAAGGGCCTACGAGGCGGAAAAAGAGATATATTACATATCAATTAAGATTACATTATGGTCGGTTCTTGTAATAATAGTTTTACAAATACCCATTGGGCTGTCAGCCGATTGTATTTACAGGTCGCATATACTTAAAAAAATTAAGTATTCAGACGGCGGAGCATCGTACATAGCTTTTTTTGCGGGCGGTATTTGCAATAATATTTTCAACAGATTTATTGTAAGCCCTATTGCACTTGCTTTGATAAAAATGATTATGAAATAGCTTTTTATAAACCGCCAGATCGGCGGAATATAACAGCACATTGTTCCCCTGCCATTTTCGGAAATAACGCTTTTAACCGGAAATGGCTTAACTTTTATGGATTTCGGAGTTATTATACAAATAACAAAGCCGGTTGAAATTTGACTCTGTTTGGAGACTTAATTATAGTGCCGTACCGCTCTTAGGTACAAAAAAGCTGCTCATATCGGTATGCTCCAGCTCCAGCAGCTTTATTTTTTTGTCAATTCCGCCGGCATACCCGGTCAGGCTGCCGTTTGTACCAACCACGCGGTGGCAGGGAATAATGATAGATATTTCATTGTGCCCAACAGCTCCGCCCACCGCCTGTGCCGACATCCTAGGAAGCTTTTGTTTTTTGGCGAGCTGTCGCGCAATCTCGCCGTAGGTTGTGGTTTTTCCGTAGGGAATTTGCAAGAGAATTTCCCATACAGCCCTGCGAAACGCAGAACCGACAATATGCAGCGGCGGCATAAAATCCGGTTTCTTGCCTGTGAAGTAAACCTCCAGCCAGCGCTTTGCTTCCGAAAGTGCCGGGGTGTTCTGCTCTGTATACCCGGCAGGCAGGCTGCGGGCAAAATATTTTTGCCCGTTAAACCATAAGCCGGTCAGACCGATTTCATCTGCCGCCAGCAGAATACCACCCAGCGGAGAATTGTAATGTTGAATAAATGTCATAATTTACACCTCAAAATATGTATTTGAAGCCTGCGGTGCTTCTGATCGGTCATAAACAAAGAGTAAAGAGGTAAGAAGTAAAAATCCCCATTCTTACGAATGAGGATTTTTGGAGCGGATAATGGGAGTCGAACCCACCTGTTCAGCTTGGGAAGCTGACATTCTACCGATGAACTATATCCGCATTTTGGTTTGTTTTGTTATTATACCATAATTACACAGCTTTTGCAAGTATTTTTTAAACAACATATTTCAAGCAGGCAAGAGCTTAATACATCTCGCTCAACCTTAACAAAAAATTAAATATTTGCTTGTTGACAAACGGGTTATTTGTGTTATAATAGTTAGCAAGCTAACAAATATTAGTGAGGTGATTATGTGCACGGCGAAAAGGACATAGGCTTTGAAATACGCACGCTTTCAAATCTTATAAGGCGCGATGTTGAAAGAAACATTGCCAATATGGACCCTAAACCAAACGGACGTATACACGGCTGGGCAATAAATTATTTTTATGAGAACCGCGACAGAGATATTTTTCAAAAGGATTTTGAAGAAAAATTTTCAATCCGGCGTTCAACCGCAAGCAATATGTTAAAGCTTATGGAAAAGGACGGTTATATTAAACGTGTGAGCGTTGAAAACGACGCGCGGCTTAAAAAAATCGTGCTGACGGACAAAGCGGTAAAAATTCACACCGAAATATGCAAAGATATTGCCGCGCGGGAGAAAAAGCTGCGAAAAGGGCTGACCGACGAAGAGCTTGAAGCTTTTTTCCGCATTACCGAAAAGCTTAAAAACAATATGGAAGAATAGGAGAGACAGTATGATAAAAACACTTATGGGCAGTATAAGGGAATACAAAAAGCCCTCAATTTTAACCCCGATATTAGTTTCTATTGAGGTTATAGTTGAGTGTGTTATTCCTTTTTATATTGCAAAGCTTATAAACCACATACAAAACGGCACGGATATGTCGCTTATATTAAAATACGGCCTTATGCTTATTTTATTGGCGTTCGTTTCCCTGTTTTTCGGGGCTATGGCGGGCAAGACCTGCGCCACGGC
>CAJLCI010000048.1 GCA_905205065.1 uncultured Eubacteriales bacterium
ACTCGGTTTTGTTTACACCATTTTCGTCCTTTACACCATTCAAGGGTTTCATTGTGGGGAAAAGTAAAACATCGCGTATAGCGGCGGAGTCTGTAAAAAGCATACACATTCTGTCAATTCCAAACCCGATTCCACCTGTAGGAGGCATGCCGATTTCAAGAGCATTAAGAAAATCTTCATCAGTATGATTAGCTTCTGCATCTCCTTGTTCATAACGTTTTTCCTGAGCCGCAAAACGCTCGCGCTGATCTATCGGGTCATTTAGCTCAGAGTACGCATTCGCCATTTCCCATCCATTCATGAAAAACTCAAAGCGCTCAACATAATCTGGATTGTCCGGCTTTTTCTTGGTAAGAGGTGAAATTTCAACAGGATGATCCATCACAAAGGTAGGTTGAACAAGATGTTCTTCTACAAATTCTTCAAAAAACAAATTTAAAATATCTCCCTTTGTATGACGCGTTTCAAATTCAATGTGATATTTTCTTGCAAGATCTCTTGCCTCATCAAGAGTGTGTACTTCATTAAAATCAGCTCCCGAATACTTTTTTACCGCGTCCAGCATTGTAATACGCTCAAAGGGCTTACCGAGATCCATTTCAATTCCGTTATAGGTAATCTTGGTAGTGCCAAGAACTTCATTTGCAACATAACGGTACATATTTTCGGTTAAATCCATCATTCCATAATAATCAGTATACGCTTGATAGAGCTCCATAAGCGTAAATTCGGGATTATGACGGGTATCCAAGCCTTCATTACGGAAAACCCGCCCGATTTCATACACTCGTTCCAAACCGCCTACAATAAGTCTCTTTAGATAGAGCTCAAGAGAAATACGAAGCTTCATATCCTCGTCCAGAGCATTAAAATGTGTTTCAAACGGCCTTGCCGATGCACCGCCTGCATTGCTTACAAGCATTGGGGTTTCTACTTCAAGAAAATTTTGAGAAGTCAGGTATTTTCTTATAGCTCCAATTATTTTTGATCGCTTAACAAAAGTATCCCTTACATCCGAATTCATAATAAGGTCGGTATACCGCTGGCGATAACGGAGATCTGTATTTGTAAGACCGTGAAATTTTTCCGGAAGAATCTGAAGACTTTTAGAAAGAAGTGTAACTTCAGTCACATGAATTGAAATTTCGCCTGTCTTAGTCTTAAATACAGTTCCTTTAATCCCGATTATATCGCCGATATCATACTTTTTAAAATCTGTGTACGATTCTTCTCCGACATTATCTCGTGCAACATATGCCTGAATTGTACCCTGACTGTCCTGAACATTGCAAAAAGAAGCCTTTCCCATAACACGTTTTGACATCATTCTTCCGGCAACAGACACTTTTTCAGACTCGAAGGCCTCAAAATCCGATTTAATTTCAGCACTATGATTCGTAACATCATATTTTGTAATCTTAAAGGGATCCTTACCATCCTGCTGCAAAGCCGCCAGTTTCTCCCGGCGTACTTGCAGAAGCTGACCTATATCCTGTTCTTGTCCATTAGCCTGAGCCGCCGGATTTTTTCTTTCCTGCGAGTTTGCTGTATTTTCATTCATATTAATACCTTTTCCGTAAATACCCTGCTCTTTAATTATTCTGTGTTATTTACTGTTTATTTTGAAATTTCAATAATCTTAAAATTTAATTCTCCACCCGGAGTATATGCCGTAACAGTCTCATTTACTTTAGCACCCATAAGTGCGCTTCCAATTGGTGACTGATCTGAAATTTTTCTTTTAAGCGCGTTTGCTTCGGAAGAACCGACCACAGTATATTCAATTTCTTCATTATTTTTTTCGTCAAAAACTCTAACCTTGGAACCGACATTCACAGTATCGGTTGTAAGCTCATGCTCGCTTATAACCTCAACATTTTCAAGCATGTTTTCAAGCTCGGAAATACGAGCTTCAACCTTTGCCTGTTCCTCGCGCGCCTCATCATATTCGCTGTTTTCCGACAAGTCACCAAGGCCGCGCGCAGTTTTAATCTGCTCGCTTACCTCTTTGCGCCGTATTGTTTTTAAAAAAGAAAGCTCATCCTCTAATTTTTTCAAACCTTCATTTGTGATTTTATTAAGCTTAGCCATATCTATAAATTCCTTCCACTAATTATTAAATATTGTTTCTATGAAATAATGCCGTTATATTATTCTTCTGACCTCAACTGCGAAACGGCTGCCATTAACTGATTGTCATCAAAGTCAGCAATGTCATAAACACTCGAAGAAGAAAGCTTTTCGTCAGCCTCAATCAGTATATCAGGAGTAACACCTATCCCATCATAATTATCTGAAAACGGCGGATTATACATGCTTACTGTCACTCTGAGCGCAGAGCCGTCTGCAAGCTTAACAATTTGCTGCATGCATCCCTTACCGTATGTTGTTGTTCCGATAAGAACTGCTTTATCATAATCTTGGAGAGCACACGAAAATAATTCCGCCGCACTTGCCGTATGTCCGTTAATCAATACTGCCATCGGCATATCAATTTCAGAAGCATCTGAGTTTCTGACAGTTTCATTTCCATCCGAACCGACAATTCTTATAATCGGTCCTTCCGGAAGTAACATATCAAGAATACTCAAAATACTCGTAAGTTCTCCGCCCGGATTGTCCCGGACATCGAACACTAATGATGTTACTCCTTCTAAACACAGCGAGTCTATTGCGTCAGTGAATTGATCAGGTGTCTTCGCGTCAAATGAAGTAATCTTAATTATACCTATATCGCCGATTCCATCATCCAAAACATGCCATGATACAGTCTGTTCGGTTATATATCCGCGCAAAACTGAAAAAGAAATTTCCTCCTCATAATTTTCCCCTCTACGCACCGTGAAATCCGCTGTAGTTCCGGCTTCTCCCTGCAACATTTTAACGGCGATATTATAGCCAAGATCGGAAACATATTCGGTCCCGATCATATATATAAGATCTCCTCTTTCTACTCCGGCCTCAAGAGCGGGAGAATCCGGCATAACGGACACGACCTCAATTGCCGAATATTCAGTATTCTGTGTTACTGTTATGCCGATACCCTGAAATTCGCCGTTTTGATCACTTGTAAAAGCGGCATATTCTTCGGCAGTCATATATTCTCCGTAAAGATCTCCTGTCCCGGAAATATATCCGTCCAGAACAGCCTCTTCAAGTTCTTTTTCGTATATTTCGCCAACATACAGTTCACGAAACTGCTCGTCCAGGATTTTTAATTTTCCGGTAAGAGAATTACTGTACTCAGCCTTTATATTTTCTATCTGACGGTTATAATTGCTGTTCATAAAGATAACCGTTATCTGAAATGTAACAATCGCAGCCAGAAATGCGGAACAAGCTGCAATAAGTACGTGCTTTTTCTTCAAAGCCGCACCCCTTTCATATTTAATAATAGGCAAAGACCGGTCATAAGGCATTCCGGCGGCGGATTGCATCAACACCGGAAAAAATGAGTGGAACTCACCGCCTATAGAGTCAAACACCTATAAAATTTAATATCATTACAGTCAAATATCTTTACAGCCAAGCGTCTTTACAGTCAAACGTCTTTACAGTCAAACGTCTTTACAGACGAAGACATCTTGCTTTTAATCATAATAGTTATAACGCAGCTTTTATTGTGCATTCAATCAAAAGACCGGCAACGCAATACACAGACGGCTGCGGTCAGCAATATAAATTGCTGCCGCAGCACCTTTTTACTCCTCGCAAGCTTCGAAAAACAATTCCAAGTTACGATACGATAAATGAAATAAAATTCAAACTCGTACCTGAAGAACCCTCAGGTTTATCCTCAAGAATTCGGAGCTTATAAACATGTTCGCCATACTCCATTTCGTTTGTCATACACATCGCTATCTGACCGGCCGATGTATAAGAACAATCTTTTTTCTCAGGACCGCCGTCAATACTATAAGCAAAATAGCCGGAATCATTAGTCATTGCCTGATATATTCCCGCGCGGCGTCCCGTAAAGTGAAGCTCAATCCACGCTCCGGGCTTATCAGCTCTTATATAATGTGTACCTTTGCCGCATATCGGCTCGTTTATTATCGTCCAACCGTCAGACATAACTGCTTCCGATGGATCTATCATTCTTGCCTCTGTACGGTCAAATTTTGAAAGTCTCGGCGGCATATTGCCATACGAAACAAGCTCAGCGGGAACTTCTGCTCCGCCGAGGTACTTTTCTAACTGTGCTATTAATGCGTCCGCATATATACGGTAGCCCTCATCATTAGGATGAACATTGTCCTGCGTATATTTGAGCCAATCTCCGCCGGCATGGAGATATACGGCATCTCTGAGAGCTTCACCTATCTCAACGCATAAAATATTTCCATAATAATGAGCAACCGCAGAATGAGCCGAACGGCTTTCCATCTCGCATCCGGCTACTAATGACTGAGTAGTATACAATGTAGCTGTATATATAAAAATAATGTCTGCCGTTGGCTTTCGTGTACGGATTTTACGCACAATTGCTTCCATATCCGAAAAAATTCCGTCATATGGCCAACTCCAGTCATTTACCGCAAATTCAACGAATACAAGATCAGGATCAGACTTGTCAAGAAGCTCGTGTTCAAGACGGTAAACACCGAGCATAGAACCCGTACCGCCAATTGCGGCATTTTCAAACCTAAATTCTGCCTCCGGATATGTACGGGTAAACCAATCGCAGGTACGACCCACCCAGCTTGTCTTAGGACTTGAAGCCCCACAGCCCTCAGTAATAGATCCTCCGATAAATCCAATACTGAGTTTTTTATCATGCCTCAACCTGTATACAGTATTTTCAAGCATTTTAATTATTTCCTTTCAATAAACAAAGATAAAAATATTTCAATTTCAAAGCAACGGGATTCCGCCCTTTTCACAATTCCGATAGGTTTCATCATCCCATACAGATACCTGAACCTCTCCTATGTGCGCTTTCTGAAGCAGAAGCATACATAAACGTGACTGCCCGATTCCTCCTCCAATTGTCAAAGGAAGTTTTCCTTCGAGCAGCATTCTATGGTATGTAAGCTCCCTGCGATCATTTGCTCCAAGCTCCGCAAGCTGACTGTCTAGTGATTTTTCATCGACGCGAATTCCCATAGATGACAGCTCAAATGCAATTTTCAGCACGTTGTTCCAGACAAGTATATCGCCGTTAAGATTCCAGTCATCATAATCAGGGGCTCTTCCATCATGCCTTGCTCCCGAACGGAGTCTCTTTCCGATCTGCATCACAAAGACCGTTTTATGCTCACGAACAAAAACATTTTCTCTTTCTTTCGGCGGCAGCTCCGGGTACATGTCTTCAAGCTCCTGGGAAGTAACAAACGTCACATCACGATTGATTTCACAAGAAAGATTCTTATATTCTTCCTTAAGTTTTTCATTGGCATCGCAAATCGCTCCGACAATTGCAGAAACAAAGATGCGAAGAGTATCTTCATTGCGTTCTTCGCGTGTAATTATCCGCTCCCAGTCCCACTGGTCAGTATAAACCGAGTGCAGATTATCCATCTCTTCATCGCGGCGGATTGCATTCATATCTGCATATATGCCTTCCCCCGCCTTAAATCCATACCGAAGAAGCGCCATACGTTTCCATTTTGCAAGAGAATGGACAACCTCCGCCCTTATATTGGTATTTGCTATGTCAAAGCTTACAGGCCGTTCGGTTCCGTTAAGGTTATCATTGAGGCCGGTAAGAGGATTTACAAAAAGAGGCGCTGTCACACGTTTAAGATTTAAAGCTGACGATAATCCCTGCTGAAAATTATGTTTAATTATACCAATCGCTGTTTGCGTATCATACAAACCGAGAATCGGCTTGTAGTTTTTCGGAATTATTGTATGCATAAAATTCTCCATTTCCCAGATTCGGCAAACTGTTCCGTCTTACGGCATTACCCCTTTATTATAAGCAATGCATCTTATCCGGAAATGTGATTACCGTATCCAGACATTTGTCTATTATGGGAATCAGTCTTTCACCGAGGTTTATATGACAGACAGTTATATATGTATTAATTGTTACTGACAGTGGTTACATTACACCTTAAGTGAAAATACCGTTATCATCTTTTTGCCTGCTGACAATCCCATCATTGAAATAACAAAGACAGCAGATCTGCCGGCAGATAAAATCAAAAAGACAAAAGCGATGTCCTCGCCTCTGTTATAATTAATACTTATTGGTTTATTTTACAACAAATCAGATACGATGTCAATAAGTTTAGCCTAATTATACTCAAAAGTTTTAAGACAGAAACTTTTAAAAGCCATATTTTCCCGACTTCTCAAGTCCTAAAAATTGTCTCTGGCGCAGCACCTCGTACACAGCAACTGCGACAGTATTTGAAAGATTAAGACTCCTCAGATTTTGACGCATGGGCAGCCTCACGCTTCTTTCAAGATTAGCTTCAAGAAGTTCTTCCGGAAGTCCGCGGGTTTCTTTTCCGAAAACAAGAAAACAATTGTCAGGATAATCAACCTCGGAATAGCACCGCGGCGCCTTTGTTGAAAAGTAATAAAGCAAATCGCCTGTATGCTTACACAGAAAATCATCTAAGCTGTCGTAATATGTTATATTAAGCTCATTCCAATAATCAAGTCCCGCGCGCTTCAGTTTTTTGTCATCAATAGCAAAGCCAAGCGGTTTTACAAGATGAAGCGCTGATCCGGTCGCCGCGCAGGTTCGTGCTATATTTCCTGTATTTTGAGGAATTTCAGGTTCTACAAGAACAATATTAATCATAATAAATCTTTCAACAAGGGGCAAATCCCCGTATAAGTCGTCCCGAGGGCGTACCAAACAACCACCGGAAAAATGAGTGAAACACAAGCATATAGAGGCGAACGCTTTTATAGTCAACGTCTTGCAGACGCAGACACCTCACTTTTAATCAAACCTATTCGAATCAAATAGGTAAATATAAATAATTTTCACAGCTTTACAATTATCAAACAGAAGATTCAGACACAGCTTATTTATTGATAAAGTTTATTTATTATTCTCTGAAATCCTTTTACGTTCAAAAAGTACCTTTCCGCCTCGGAACATCTTCGAAAAGAACGGAACAACATATAAATCTATAGGTCTTGCGGCAATATTCATTGCAAGTACTGCGTACACAGCGCTGTATATTCCAATTCCGACGTATCTGAAAATCACGGTTATCACACCGCATCCGATGCCGAAGAAAATTTTCCCGGATTTAAATATTGGGGCAGTGGAAAAGTCCGCGGCAAAGTATACCGCGCATAGTGGTATCATTCCGCAAAGCATCTCGGTAATTGTAAATCGGTAAGATAGAATATGGCGAGGAAATACAAAATACAAAAATATTGTGACCGCAAGAAAGCTAACAGGTATTTGCCAAGAAATCACACGCCGTACAATAAGATATATTAGTCCCGCACAGATAAGAATTGCAGACACTTCTCCAATCGAACCAACTCGCTGTCCGATAATCATTTCCGCATATGATCCCGAAGGCAATGATCCTCCGCATACGGCCGAAAGCGGATATACTCCAGATATCCCGTTCAATATTTCACTGGTAATTCCAACCAAAGGAATATTTGAAAAAGGAACAGTAAATGCGGATACCGATTCTCTGAAAATAACGGAAACCAGTGCAAATCCGGCGAGAGAAGGGTTAAAGAGATTTTTTCCCAAACCTCCAAATAACTCCTTTATAACCACCATTCCGAAAAAAGCCGCAACTACCGGTATCCAAAGAGGAACAGCAGCCGGAAACAGAAGCGAAAGAAAAAGTCCCTCTTTCACAGCCGACATATTCTGAATAGTAACACGCCTATGCACTAGATACTCAAACCACAGCTCAAAGCACACACATGAAAGCACCGATACCAAAGAAACAAGGATAACCCTAAAACCGTACAGATAAACAGCCCAAATAAGAAGCGGCACAGCGGCAATTATAAAATCGGTGAACATATTTCCAGGTGTTTTTCCCGCAGTAATATACGGTGAATCCGAAAGTAATTTCTCACTGCTTCCTGAGCGTGAATAATTATCTATTATACGTTCAAAATGTTTTTTCTTAGTTTTCGCCAATGCATTGTATTTTATATCCGGCCGGATACTTTCTTCGCTCAAGACTGCATTCTTATTGTATTTCATCTCAAGCTTTTCATTAAATTTACGTCCGGAAGCTCTTTTATTATCTGACTTAGCAGGGTTTGATTTTTTTTCAGCAGCCAGTAGTAATTTCGTCTCTGAAAAATCGGTTATCTCTGCCTCCGCGCCGACTCCAGTGTCATCATAGGCTTTGGCGCTGGCACCGGTCTCAGCATTAGAATTATAATCAGAATCATAATTAGAAACAGCATCAGTGCTCAAAGCCTCTCCGGCCTGTTTCACAGATTCGGTGCACCCATTTAATATACTGTCATTTTTTGCCGACGCCTCCGGCTGCTCTATCTCCGATTTTTCTTCCCGGATATTTTCGGACGATTTATAATTAATACCGACATTTACATCTGCATTATCTGTATTTTTTTCATCAGAATTTTCAAAAGTCTCTTTGCCAAACTGATTGTATTTATCAGCAAATAAAAGCCTCTGCCTGTCCGTCACCGATTTATTTTTTAAATCAATGCTGTTTTCACTCACGTCAGACCTGTCTTCACAAAAATCGAAAGAATCCTCCGCGTCGAATAAATCGTCATCCGCTTCAATTTTGTTTTGCTTGGAGTCATTATTTGCAGACGTTTCCGACTCAAAATTTGTATATAGACGAATAAGCTCTTCTTCAACACTTTTCTTTTTGTTATTCTTAACCTCGTCCGACATCAGGAGCCTCGTCCTCCTTTCGTGATATATTTCGAACAAGCTTTTTACCAAGCCTTATATTTTTGACAAGCGGAATACCGCACGGACATATATAAGAACAGCACCCGCATTCAGTGCAGTCTTCAATCCTGAATTCTATACACTTTTCAGCTTTATTTCTGGCGGAAAAATTAGAAAGATAAATAGGGGCAAGATGAGCGGGACAAACCTCAACACACTTTCCGCATCTGATACAGCTTTTTATCCCGCGTTTTTCAATAACACAATCGAACTGAAGCATCCTCATCCCGCGGTCAACAGTATCATTTTCTCTGTATACTCTTCCTCGCATTCTACCGTCTGCAATGATTCTCAGCGGCCTTTCCCAAAAACCGCCGCAGACATTTTCAATCACGGAAATTTCAGAACCATACGGAAGTATTACAGTCTTAGGCTTTCTCGGACAATCTCCTCCGACAGACAAGATTGTGTTTGTACATGGAAGCCCTTCGGAAAAGGACGCGAACAGTTCGACGCAGGATACGGCGTCTACGACTGAATAACCAATTTTATACGGTCTTTCTCCGCTTTTAAGATATTTTCCTCCGACAGAATTTATAATCTGCCCCTCCTCATAAAGGGGATATCTGTCGGCAGCAAAAACAATCGAAAATAATCTGCTGCTCCCCTCTGCCTCCATAATATTCATCAGCTTTTGAGCTTGCCTCTTCATCGAATCGGAAAGAACAATTAAAGCATGCCTCAGTTCAAGAGCTTTTAAAATTATCTTGATTCCGCAAAGCAGCCTCTCCGCATATTCAAGAATTACACAGTGACAGACCTTGTCATCGGGATCGCACGGTACCGCATTTATAATAAGCTGTTCCGCGGCTCCGCGTGATTCGGATATATTTTTCCACAAAGGATATTTATCGCGCCCTACAACGCCGGTCTTGCGGATAAATTCAATTAATTCATCTGAAGATGAATCTGCAAGCCGTTTACTGTATGGCTCCGGCTTTACCGTCCGATTACTTCCGTCTCCGCGTATAATAATAAAACGGCGAAACTCACCGTATATATCCTGTTTTTCCTCAAAACCGGTAACAGTTCCTGATATTCCGCTGTAAATCGGCACCGAAAACTCTCCGTCGGAATCAGCAATCATCTGTCCCGTCAAAACTCTATCCCCAGAAGATACTGTCGGCACAGCTATCTCTCCGCCATATCCCGCCAAAGAAATCTTCAAATATGAGACATCAGAGATTGCGCACAGCTCTTCACTTGAATTTTGACGCATACGGCGAAAGCTTACTCCGCCGCTTCCATGGGTAAGTTTTGATGTCACTGAGATTACCTCCGGATATTTGGAATTTTTATACTGATTTAGTAGCATTTACTTAAATAAATCAGAGCATATACTTTATTTATTATACAACATTCAAGCGTAAATTACAATGAAAATCAAAAGAAAATCGTATAAACATTTTATTAAAAATCGAATTAAAACTATTGACAAGAAAAAAAAACTGTGATATAATAGGTGAGCGTTGAGCGTTTCTGACGCAGTTATATGATATGGCGGAATAGCTCAGCTGGCTAGAGCGTCCGGTTCATACCCGGCAGGTCGTTGGTTCAAGTCCGACTTCCGCTACCATATATTTTTATCTGTTCATTGCAGATATCTGCAATGATATACGGCCCGTTGGTCAAGAGGCTAAGACACCGCCCTTTCACGGCGGTAACAGGGGTTCGATTCCCCTACGGGTCACCATCTTTAAGACTTTTCTATAAT
>CAJLCI010000049.1 GCA_905205065.1 uncultured Eubacteriales bacterium
GTCTTGAAAACTTTTTGTTTTTTCAAGTGTCTACTCTAAGGGGATTATATCAGTTATGCAGATTCCGGATTTTTTTGCAGTGCATATCTGATAAATATGAACTCTGTTTTATTTTGATATAATAATTATTCCCTCGGATTTTTTTGAGCGTACAGCCTTTTGTAGAGAATCAAAAAGCTGCGCCAGTGCGGAGAGATTATAATCCGCATTTCCGTATGTAAGTCTGGACGCTGTTTTTTGAAAGGCTTCGGAAAGCTGAGCGTCCGAAAGAGGCTTTGTAAGCTCGCAGAAAGAGTCAAAATCGCTTTGACTAATAAGCAGAGACCCCTCCTCCTTGTTAAGAAACGCGCAGATCAGAGCGGATATAAGCACATATTTATAAATATTTTCGGAAAAGTTCTCTTTGCCTTTTTTCGCAAGCAATGCGTTATAAAAGCATTTTCTTGAATTTTCGTCAAAGCTGCCGCAAAACATGTTTTCATATACGAGGTTCAGAAGGTACCTTCTGGTGTATTTGATTCCGCCGGTCACGCTGATTGACACCGACGTGGGGTATTCCGGCTCTTCTGTTATGACGTGCGGAAGAAAAATAAGATCATATTCCTTGATACTTTTCCGGCATTTTTCAACCGAATCCCTGTAAACAGGGCAGTCTATTTCAGGCATGGTATGCTCAACCTTTGTGCAGATGCTCAGAGCTTCATACTGAAGTGTCTTAAGGGCTTTGATACCGCATGCCCGCATTTCACGCAGCTTGCCGATATTTACCGACCTGAGCTTTTGAACCGCGGATGAGTGCTTGCCGAGCGAGATGAGATACGTGTCAACTGTGAATAGCAGTGAGCGAAGAAGCTCGTTTGATATTATGGAGCTAGTGTACTCGTCCGGGGCTTCTTCAAGCGTCGGAAGGTATTCGCCGATAATTTCCTTTAACAGATCCGTAAGCGAGCGGCGGAGTTTAGCGCAGTCTGTCTGTTTCAGCCTGCCGGTTTTGAGGCCCTCTGAAAGGATAGTTCTCGTGTAATCGCTGTACCGGATTCGTTCTGCGTTCGGCGCCGCATCCTCGCATTTTTCTGTTTTTCTTTCTGTCATTATTGATACCGGGTCCTTTAATGAAAAGACTTCCTTTCTTTTGAACATAGTCCATGTGCGGTTAGACGAAAACGGTATGCAGAAAACCGTTCGGTATGAAAATCAAATACAGATAATCATGATATATTTTGTCGAAATTTTTATATTGGTAAAAATAAAAAAACTATTGACAAACTCTTTTATTTATGATATACTGCATGCAATGCTTGTATAGTAGGGATATTATATTCGAATAATATTATATTCTGTATTATTATATCATAATTTTGTGATTTTGTCAAGTCCGGGACGAGAGCGTCCGGACCGGTATATTTATGCAGACATGTCGGACCTATTCCGTGGTTCAGAGAGCGGCCGTCGGTGGAAACGCCGCGCACAGGGAGGTTTTGGTACCACTGCATTGTAAAAGTCTTATATTTTTAAAGAGTTAAATGCTCGGGTGGAACCGTGCGGAACTTGTGTTGCGATGCAGCATTGTAAAATCCGCACCCCGGACGGCCTGTATCGGTTAGTCCGGGGTGTTTTTTATTTTCGCGCTGGTTGCCCTTCAATAAAGAAAATGTAAGGGTAACTCCATAATAACTCAAGAGTAATGTTAGGGTAACGCAAGGGCAATGCAATCGCGGCAAGGGTAATGCAATGCAATCACGGTAAGGGTAACGTAAGGGCAATGCAAGGACAATGCAAAGGCAATGCAAGGGTAACGCAAAGCAATGGCAGTAAGGGTAACGCGAGAGTAATGTGAGGAAACGCCTTTATATGTCAACGTCTGACAGGCGGAGAATTTTGCTTTTAGTTATATCTTTTAGTTATATTACGAAAGGAATGATTTTTATGAGTACGGCTTATGAAATACTTAAAGAAGAGGGAAAGATCGCCCGTGAGGTAATAGCGGCTGAACACGGTTCTTCGGTTATCGATCTTTCGCGTGAGGTGGAGGACGGCGCCGAGGTTCTGCCGCTCACGTTTGATGATCTTAAGGGCAGAAAGGTGTTTTGGCATACTGCTTCTCACATTCTGGCCGCCGCGGTTAAGCGTGTTTATCCGGACGCAAAGCTGACAATCGGTCCGTCGATAGACAATGGATTTTATTATGACATAGATTCTGATACTCCCTTTACTCCGGACGTGCTGTCTGTTATTGAAAAGGAAATGAAGAAGATAGTCCGCGAGAACAGCCGTATGGAGAGATTTGTACTTCCGAGAGATGAGGCAATTGCTCTCATGGAGGAAAAAAATGAACCTTATAAAGTTATGCTTATAGGACGGGTTCCGGAAGGAGAGGAGATTTCCTTCTACCGCATGGGCGAATTTGTAGACCTTTGCGCAGGTCCGCATCTCTTTTCTACCGGAGCGGTAAAGGCTTTTAAGCTGATTCAGTGTACGGGAGCATACTGGGAGGGCGACAGTAAAAACAAAATGCTTCAGCGTATCTATGGTGTGGCATTTCCGGCAAAGGAGGAGCTTGACGCCTACCTTGAGAGGATGGAGGAAGCTAAAAAGCGTGATCACCGAAAGCTCGGAAGGGAGCTTGATCTGTTTGATATTTATGAGGAGGGACCGGGATTTCCGTTCTTCCTGCCGAAGGGAATGGTTCTGCGTAATATTCTTGAGGATTTCTGGCGTGAGGAGCACCGTAAAAACGGATATCAGGAGATCAAAACCCCGATTATACTGAATCAGGACTTGTGGCATCGGTCGGGTCACTGGGATCATTATAAGGACAATATGTATACAACCGTTATTGACGGCAATGACTATGCGATTAAGCCGATGAACTGTCCTGGCGGAATGCTTGTATATAAGCGCCGTATTCATTCGTATCGTGATCTTCCGCAGCGCATGGCGGAGCTTGGACTTGTTCACCGCCATGAGCTTTCCGGAGCTCTTCACGGACTTATGCGTGTGCGCTGTTTTACTCAGGACGACGCTCATATTTTCATGACGCCGGATCAGATAGAGAGCGAAATTCTGGGCGTTATGCGTATGATAGACAGCTTTTACAGCGTATTTGGCTTTAAGTATTCGCTTGAGCTTTCGACGCGTCCCGATGATTCCATGGGAACGGACGAGCAGTGGGAGACTGCAACGGAGGCTCTTCGCCGCGCGCTTGAGGACAACGGAAAGCCGTATACGGTAAACGAGGGCGACGGAGCATTTTACGGTCCGAAAATTGATTTTCATCTTGAAGATTCCATCGGAAGAACATGGCAGTGTGGAACGATTCAGCTGGATTTTCAGATGCCGGAGCGTTTTGATTTGTCTTATGTCGGTCAGGACAATGAGCGTCACAGGCCGGTAATGATTCACCGTGTTATTTTTGGAAGTATAGAGCGTTTTATAGCGATACTGACGGAGCATTATGCAGGAGCATTTCCGCTTTGGCTGAATCCCGTACAGATAAAGATACTTTCAATTAACGAGCGTAATATTGAATGGTGCAATGAAATTGAGAAGAAGCTTACGGCGGAGGGATTCCGTGTTGAAAGCGATCACAGGAGCGAGAAGCTTGGATTTAAACTGCGGGAAGCACAGCTTCAGAAAGTGCCATATATGATTGTCATAGGGGATAACGAGGTCGGAGAAAGAAAGGCTGCGGTTCGATCCCGCAGAGACGGAGACCTCGGAAGCATGACGCCCGACGAATTCATCGAACGCTGCAAAGAGGAAATCAGACTTAAAAAGTAAACCGCAGCGTCGTATAACTTAGGCAAGGATGTCTACGCCTTTATAGGCGTTTGACTTTATAGGCGTTTGACTTTATAGACGTTTGACTTTATAGACGTTTGCATCTGTAGGCGGCGGGCGTCATCTTACACTCAGTAGGAGTACGATCTCACGCTGAGTGTCTAATTGTTTCACAACGCGCTTGCCCCGCCCATTACGGGGCAAGTACCTTATTGAAGACAGGGCTGCCGCAAAAAAACAGCTTGCGGTGCAAAATCAAAAGGCATTGCGGCGTTGGTTTATTAAAGAAATTTCGGATGAAAATAAAAATACGGAGATCGCTCAAAATGATTAGAGATATAATGACCTCGAATGAAGAAGTAACATCTAACGGCCGAGAGATGGTCGTACTGCGTGAGAACTTCCCGTCATGCTTCAACGCGGACGGCTCTTTCGACCTTGTGCGCTTTTCTGAATTTTTGAAGGACAAGGCAGATATATCGCAGGAAGGATATGAACTGAAATTTCTCGGAAAGAACTATGCCAGAATGCTGGCGTCGCTTGATACCGAAACGGTTATCGTGCCGGATGAAGTACATAACAGCTTGCCGGACAATGTAAACAGTGAGAATGTTTATATCAGCGGAGACAACATTGACGGGTTAAAGCATCTGCTGAAATCTTATGCCGGAGGGGTGAAATGTATCTATATAGATCCTCCCTACAACACCGGGACAGACGGTTTTGTCTATAATGATAAATTTGAATTCACCGCCGGGGATTTGATGACAAAGCTGAGCATTGATGAAGAACAGGCCGGGCGCATTCTTGATTTAACGAAACGCGGCAGTGCGTCTCATTCTGCGTGGCTTATGTTTATATATCCGAGACTGCTGCTTGCACGTGAATTACTTTCAAAAGACGGCGTAATTTTTGTTTCGATAGACAACAACGAATATGCCAATCTGAAATTACTGTGTGACGACGTATTCGGAGAGTCGGAATATGTCGGAACGCTTGTGATCAGAACAGCAACAGATAACATCCGTCTCAGATAAATACGGAGCATGAGTATATGCTCTGCTATGCAAGAAATAAAGAAAGACAGGAACCATGGTATAGAAAAAGCGATGAAGCTGTTCTGATACAGGAACAGTATGAAAATTTACTTGCACAGAATATTACCGTTGAAGAAATACAAAAAAGACTGCGGAAGTGGATAAGCGATAATAAAAGCAAACTCCTTCATTCATCGCATTACAATAATGTAGATGAACGTGGCGTTTTCAGCAGTTCCGGTAATTCATCCAACCCTCATCCGGGCGGATATATGTATGATATAATTCATCCGGTTACAGGAAAACCATGTCCAAAGCCGAAAAACGGATGGCGGTGGAAAGAAGAAACATTTTTAGAATACGCAAACGACGACGAGGTGTGCTGGGGAATTGATGAGACAACACAGCCTCATATAAAAAAGCGTTTATTGACGGCAAAGGATCAGCTGAAAAGCTATATATACGAAGATAACCGCGCTGAGACAGCTTTTTTAGAGGATCTTTTCGGAAGCGACGGTGTGTTTGATAATCCCAAACCGCATAATTTAATAAAGCAGCTGCTGGAATTTGTTACTGATGACGGCGACGTGATTGTAGACTTTTTTTCGGGTTCAGCTACAACAGGCAATTCGGTTATGCTTGCAAACGATGAATTCAATTCTAAGAGAAAGTTTATTTTAATTCAGCTTCCTGAAGATTTGGATAAGAAATATAAAGGGGCATCGAAACCGGATAAAGCAAAACTCAAAAAAACTCTTGATTTTTTGGATTCTGTCGGAAGACGGCATTTTCTTGATGAAATCGGACAAGAACGTCTCATCCGAGCCGCAAAGCAGATTCGCGGGGAACATCCGGACACTTCTGCCGACCTTGGTTTTAAGCATTATACTTTGCAAGAAGTAAGCCGGACCACAGTTGATAAAATGGAAAAATTTAACAATGGCGGATTAGTCACGAATACAACCATATATGATGAATTCGGAGTGGGTACCGTTCTTACCACATGGCTCATTCGCGACGGCTACGGTTTTATAAATAACTGCGGTATGATAAATCTCGCAGGATATACAGCGTATTGGTGCGATAGTCACCTGTATCTTATAAATCCGAATTTAACAGAGGATGCGATTGAAGCCCTGATTGAAAGATACAATTCAGACGGCGGCTTCAATCCGCAGAATATCGTTGTATTCGGTTACAGCTTCACTTATGTCGAGATGGAAAATCTGAAAACGAATGTAAAGATTCTGCGTGATTCCGAGAAAAATCTGAAAATCAATCTGGATATTAGATATTAAGGAGGTTCAGGCTTTGGAACTGATACTGGAGCGGGAACTGGATCATCAGAAAAAAGCAGTTGACTCAATGATGTCCGCGCTTGACGGTATTTCCGTTAAAAAACCGCGCCTTTCATATAAAAATCCGTCGTTCAACCGCAACGATCCGTGTATTATCAGCAATATATCGAAGATTCAGAAAGAAATCCGTGCAGATTACCGGGGATGCCGCGATGAAGGGAATTATCTGAATCTTGACGTAAAAATGGAAACCGGCACCGGAAAGACATATGTTTATACCCAGACCATTTATGAGATGCACAAGCGGTTTGGCTTTAATAAATTTATTATTGCCGTACCGTCCCTGTCTGTAAAGGCGGGAGTGTCGCAGTTTATCGCAGACAGCTATGTAAGGCATCATTTTTCCGATACCTGTGGGTACAACTGCGATATAGAGCTGTGCGTACTTGAAAGCCCTAAAAAGAAGAAAAAGGGCTTTTTGGCTATGCCTTCAGCTGTCCGTGATTTTGTTTCCGGATCATGTCAGAACACGAATATAATTTATGTGATGCTTGTCAATATGCAGCTTTTAACAAACGGAAATATGCTTGCACGTTCAGATTATGATTATTTGGTGGAAGGTTTCTACAGACCGTTTGACGCTTTGCGTGCGACGAATCCGATTGTAATTATTGACGAGCCGCATCGTTTTTCGAGAGATCAGAAGGCATACAAGGTTATTACAGATGAAATACATCCGCAAATGATTATTCGCTTCGGCGCTACCTTTCCGGAAATTACTTTGGGCAGCGGACGCAGCAAGGTTACAGGCAAGGACTTTAACAACCTGGTGTATGAGCTGAATGCCTGCGACTCCTTTAATATGAATCTGATAAAGGGCGTTGCAAAGGAACATTTTGAACCGTTGTCAAAGAAAGAGGAAAAGGTAAAGCTGCAATCCGTGCGTTCAAAGACATCGGCTGTTTTCCAGTACAAAAAACGCGGAGAAGATACGAAAACATATAATCTTATGCCGGGAGATTCTTTGTCGGTGATAAATTCTGATTTTGAGGGAATTACCATTTCCGCTGTCGGAAAAAACTATGTTGAGCTTACAAACGGACAGATAAAATATCAGGGTGAAGAATTCAATACGGATATCTATTCGTCATCCTACCAGGAGCAGATGCTGAAGCTGGCGATTCAGCGGCATTTTGAAACAGAGAGGCAGAATTTTTCCGGCAGGCAGTTCAAAATTAAAACACTTGCGCTGTTTTTCATAGATGATATTTCGTCATACAGAGATTCCGGCGACGGTAAAATTCCATATCTAAAAGATATGTTTGAGCGAATTTTATCCGAAATGATAAATGACATTTTAGCTGAGCTGCCGGAAAGTGAGCGGGAATACCGTGAATATCTTGAGGCGACCGCAGCGGATATTTCAGCGTGCCATGCGGGTTATTTTGCGCAGGATAACAGTGATTCTGATGAGGATATTGCTCTCGAAGTAGCTGATATACTGCACAATAAGAAAAAACTGATTTCATTCCGCAATGAGGACGGTACTTACAATACCAGACGTTTTTTGTTTTCAAAGTGGACGCTTAAAGAGGGATGGGATAATCCGAATGTGTTTACTATTGCGAAGCTGCGTTCCAGCGGTAGTGACAACAGCAAATTGCAGGAAGTCGGACGGGGCTTGCGCCTGCCCGTGGATGAAAACGGGAACAGAATATCAAATGAAGAATTCAGACTGAATTATATTGTTGATTTTACGGAAGCGGATTTTGCACAGAAGCTTGTGGAAGAGATAAACGGCGAAGTGCCGGAGACACAGACAATTTCTGATGAAATGCTTGATAAGGCGGCGGAGCAGCGCAATGTTGACAGCAGTAAATTATTCTTTGAATTAGGTTCAAAAGGTTACATCGGCAGGCATGGTGAGATTATAGCTGAGAAAAGAGACGCTTTTTTTGCCGAGTATCCTGAATTTATAAGCGGAGTAGGAAGCGGCAAAGTGACCGATGTCAATAAGAACAGGAGAGAGCCGGTTCGAATACGCAAGGCAGTTTATTCAGAGCTTAAGGAGCTATGGGAGGCTATCACCCAAAAATACTATTTGTTCTATGATGCGGATTTGTCAGGAGATATTTCGGGAGCTCTTCATGATATTTTAAGAAAAAGCGGCATTGTCGGAAATGTATCGCTGGACAGCCGACGGGAAGAGATTGTTTCAGACGGCGGTCAAATGATGCTCCGGGAAGATACGGGAGTGTCCTATTCCCTACAAAGACCGCTGCCGTATAATGAATTCCTAAAAAGGATCAGCCGGCAGACGAGTATCCCCATTCTTATTATACATGAGGAAATGCGAGAATTGGCTGCGGAAAAAGGCGGCATACCGGATGAATATATCAATGAATACTCAGCCGTTAATATAGTACAGTCCTTTGCCGACTGGCGGATTGAGAATACACAGTCGAGGTTCCGCTATTCGCGCTCCGGCCAGCCGGTGGCTGAAACTGCACTGACGTACAGGGATGGAACTCCGCGGGAATTTATTAAGCCGGGAAGTATCGGCGCAATGTCAGCGCCCGGAACACCTTCTGATAAATATTTGTATGACCGCATAGTTTTTGACTCTCCGCTTGAAAAAGAAAATATTATGTCAGACATCGAGGAGGTTGTCGTATACGGAAAAATTCCCCGGTCAAGCATTTCTATCCCGACCATAGCCTGCGAAAATTACAGCCCTGACTTTATGTATGTAGTAAAACGGACTGACGGAACGAAAAAGCTGAATATTGTTGTAGAAACAAAACATGTCGAGAATAAATCTGTGCTTCGCGGCACGGAAATTGCAAAAATCAGGTGCGCGGAGAAATTTTTCAGCCAGCTGGAGCTTGACGGCTATACTGTTTCGTTTCAGACGCAGTTCAGAAATAAGAAGGTTAAGCAGATTATTGAAGATGTAACAGCCGTATAACAAAAGCCGTATAACAGAAGATAGATAACAGAAGCCCCATAACAAGAAGCCAGATAACAGAAGCCGGGTAACAATGCTCATGTACGGTAAGGAAGCAAGCAACCGAAAACAAGAGATAGACCGCCAGCACTACACTATTCCGAACCAAAGACCAAAAGATAAGCATTGTGGGAAAATCTAAACTTTTGGATTTTCCTACAATGCCAACTACGGCGGAATCCCTCCCACTCCTTATATCTTTCTGTATACATTGAATTTGTATTTAGTAAAATGCAGACAACACCACGGATCGGCTTTTGGCTGGACAATTCCAACCAAACACCGCAGCAGACAGTAGAAACCATTCTGAACGTTAGGAAGCCGGTATGATTGTTACATATAAGGGGAAGAAAAATTTCTTTTAGATACTTGTTTTCCTAAAACTGATGTGATATAATAGCTTCATTCCAGAAAAGGAGTAAAAAATATGCGGCAAGGTATTCTTAAATAAAACTATAATCAAATAGTGGGAACAAAGAATTATGATAGTCCCTTTCACGGGGGCTTGGTTTTTGTACCCAATTTAAGAATACTTTTGCCTTATCAATTTTGACATATCCCAAAAAACAGCAATCACAAATAGGTGTATGCTGTATATGTGTATGTCCGCAACTTATAATCCCCAGTGGTAAAAGT
>CAJLCI010000050.1 GCA_905205065.1 uncultured Eubacteriales bacterium
CGGCAAACGCGGCGAATGACAAGGACGACGCCAGAAGCACCGCGGAGGTTAATGCAGAAGTGAATTGTTTGACAGACATAAGATAGCTACCCCTTTCTGATTATTATATAAGTTGCTGTATTAAATTATAAAAACGCAGTACTATATGAAATGTATTATAAGTTTTAGCTTGAAAGAAGTCCCTCCGGATAATTGCATTTTGTACAAATACGAGTGCCGTCTGAATTTGTCACATAGGTATGATTTTCGTATATTGTATCTTTGCATGCGCATTGAGCGGAGTGCATGTAGTTGCTTGTAGGGCTGTAGTTGAAGATATAAGAATGAACATGCGGTTCATAAGGATGAGACAAGGATATTATTTCAGGTCTGTTTCTGACTTGTTCATTTGTTACAACCTGAATTTTATAGGTTCTTAAATTTACGACTCTGTTTTCTATGTTTATGTAAGCGGTTGAGCTGTTCCAATCTGTTTCATGTATAATTGTCTCGCCTGCAGATGTTTCATATATAATCCTTACCTTATATTTTACCATATTGTGATCGATTATATCTGTACTTGGGGTACAACTTTGTCCGAGAATCAGTCGCGAAAGATTTATATATATTATTTGCATCGGGCTTACGGTTATTAGGCTTTCGTAAACGACTTTGCCCGCGGCTGAATATTCCGGCGTTACAACCGTACCGAATCGTTTATTTGCAATTATATTTCTTGAATTTGTATAGCAAATCATTCCGTATCCCGAATAATCGTCAAGTCTTCCGCTTGCACTGCTTAACGGATTGCAGCCGGCCATAATTATCTCTTTTAAAAGACTGGGGTTGGTTTTCAGCAAATCGGGATACTGATGCATAAGCCTGACTGCAATTCCAGTTACAAGCGGCGCTGCAAAGCTTGTTCCGGACTTGGTGCCGATATTTGGTACTACAATATTTACTCCGGGCGCGACAACCTCCGGCTTGGGGATATTTTCATCATCGGAAATATATGATGAGCTTGCCCACACTTCACTGTTCGCATCTGTCGCTCCTACAGTCAGCACATTTACAGCCATTGCCGGCTTTGTCACATTTCCACCGTTATTTCCGGCTGACTTTACAAGTAAACAACCGCTTGTTGCTATTACATGGTCAATATATGCACAAAAATTTGTATATACGGACGAGTTGATTTCACCATTAAATTGTGGTTTTGATATGCCGGGTTTATATTCATATTCATTTAAAAAATAGTATGGTGCACTCATGTTTATTATATTTACATATTTAGCGTATAATAACCAATTGATACATTCTGTATAAGTGTAATTTTTGTCTCCTGATGTTGCGTCATGAAATGCAGCAAAGTATAACGAGACTCCCCTTGCTATACCTGTTGTTCCTCCTATAAGAGAGGCAACAAAAGCAGGATGCCAGTTTTGTGTTTGATTTGACGAACCATATTTTTCAATATATATAGTAGATGGTAGATTTGTACATGATATGGGCAAATATCCTTCTAGAATACCTACCTTGATTCCTGTTCCGTCATACTCGGTTTCCTCGTAAATGCCGATTGTTTCGAATATGTCGTCGAGCGTAAAATCAGGGGCGGAGGAATTGACTTCGGCGGATTCCGCTGCCGGCTGTGAGCCTGAAATAAAGTCCGCTCCGACATATTTGATTTTATCGTTTGATGCTGCATTCATCAGAGTGTCTCTGTCCTCATTATATTCACTTACAGAATCGTAGATGATTTCAGCGTAAGGCGCGGAATATGATACAGACACATTGCTTATACCAAGCTCGGAAGCTGTCTGTTCGTTTCTGGTTTTGTAGTAGTTTTTTACGGTATCTCGGCGTTCCTCTACGCTGAGGCCTTCGAGAGAGGCAAGATCTATAGCTGGATAATCAAACTGCATAAGTACGTAAACGTCATAGTTTTCGCTGTCTGAGGTGATTTCCTCAAATTCATTCTCAGAAAGTGCGGCAAAGTCCTCATTCAGCACCTTTAAGGCTGCATCGTCGGTTGAAGGACTTACAGCTCCGGAAAATACGGTGATGCCAGAGATTAAAGAAAAACTCAGAAGAAGCGTCAGCGGAATTTTTACAAATTTTTTCATGGCGGTATCCTTTCTGTAATTTAAATATCTCACTGTTTTTATTTACATTAGATTTCTGTTTAATGTACAAAACATATTCAGAAACAAATATAAATTTCTTTATTTATATTATATTACATATTTGGTAAAAAAACAATTGGTATATATGATGAAAATAGTTGTAATATATTGTGCAAAATTACTAAATACATTTTGAATACAGAGCTTTTGCAGTAAAAAAAATCCCTGTCAGCTTTTAAATTATTTTAAAAGCTGACAGGGATTGATATTTAAAATTTTTATATAATGGCGTTACTTTTTTCTGGGGTTTCCTCCCTGACTGAAACGTCCTTTTTATTCTTTTCAAGACGTTCACGCGCGACAGCAAGCATAAGCTTGATTCTGTTTTCTTGATTTACAACAGTTGCGCCGGGATCGTAGTCTATAGGCACAATATTCGCCTGAGGATATCTTTCTCGGATCTTTCGTATCATACCCTTTCCCGCGATATGATTAGGCAGGCAGCCGAAGGGCTGAACACATACTATGTTTTCATAACCGAGCTCGACAAGCTCCGCCATTTCGGCGGTGAGCAGCCATCCTTCTCCCATTTTGCAGCCGCGGCTTATAATTCCGGAGGGCAGAGAGGTTACATGGTCGAATTTTGACGGTACGACGAAGCCGTGTGCCCCGACTGCTTTTCCGATTTTATTTTTGATTCCGGAAAGGTATGCCTTGGCAATTTTTCTTGTCTCAAAGGCTGTTCGGCTTCCGCCGTACAGCTTATAATCGTCAATTCCCGCCTGCATGGAGTAGAGAAGGAAGTCAAGAAGTCCGGGCACCATTACCTCACAGCCCTGAGAGGCGAGAAAGCTTTCAAGTCCGTTGTTTCCGAGCGGAGAGTATTTAACGTAAATTTCTCCGACTATGCCGACACGAATGCGAGGGATGATATCACGCGGAATAGCTTCAAACTCGGCTGCGATTTTATCCATACAGCTTTTTACGCTGCGTCCTGACAGATATTTTCCTGATTTAAAGCTTTCCGTCAGAAATTCCGACCATTTTTCAACTAATCTGTCGCTCTCTCCCTTGTTTTTTTCGTAGGGTCTTGTCTGGTTTGAGAGAAGCATTAAAAGATCGCCGTAAGATACTGCGGCTATACCGCAGCGAATCATTGGAAGGGTAAGTTCCCAGCCGTCTCCTTCGTTTTTCAGACCGCTGAAATTCAGCGAAATTACGGGAACATAGTCAAACCCGTTTTTTTGCAGCGCTTTTTTTATTAAAAACAGATAATTTGACGCGCGGCATCCTCCTCCTGTCTGAAACATCATAAGAGCAACCTTGTGAGTATCGTATCTGCCGCTTTTCAGCGCCTCTATAAACTGGCCGATAACAAGCAGAGCGGGATAACAGGTGTCGTTATGTACGGAGCGAAGTCCCTCGTCGACTACAGCGCGATCGGTGTTTTTCAGAATTTCAACCTTATAGCCGAAATTATCAAATATTCGTACAAGAAGGTCCCAGTGAATCGGGAGCATGTTGGGAATGAGAATTGTATGTGTTTTTCTCATTTCCTTAGTGAAAGGAGCATTGCTCATATAAAAACGGTTCCTTTCTTAAAGTGTGGAGAACAGACTGCGGAGCCTTATTTTTACAGCTCCCAGATTTGTGATCTCATCAATTTTTATCTGTGTATAGATACGCCCGTCCTCTTCGAGAATTGAGCGTACCTCATCGGTTGTGATAGCGTCCACGCCGCATCCGAATGATACAAGTTGGACGAGATTGAGTTTGGGATGTTTTTTTGATTCTTTTGCGACATATTTTGCGGCGCAGTACATTCTCGAATGATATGTCCATTGATTGAGAACGCCGACTTCAAATTTAGGAATCAGTTCACTGACCGCGTCCTCGCTTATAACTGCCGCGCCGTAATCGCAGATCAGCCTGTCTATGCCGTGATTTATCTCACCGTCTATATGATAAGGTCTGCCGGCAAGCACGATAACAGGCATATCGGCGGCATAAGCCTTTTCAAGAATTTCGGCTCCCTTTGTCCGGATTCTCGACATGTGAGCTCCATACTCCTCGTATGCGGCTTCGGCTGCCGCTTTAACCTCGCTTTTGCTTATTCCGTCAAAATATTTTTGAAGTATTTTATAAAAGTGAGATATAAAATCCTTTTTTCTGTGTATTCCCACATAGTCGTTTATGAGCGTAATATTTTCAGGCAGCCTCATGTTGGCTTCGATAAGCTCCGGATAGTAAGCTACTACAGGGCAGTTGTAGTTGTTGTCGCCCTTATGCTCGTCTACATTATAGGACATGCAGGGATAGAAAATTTTATCAATTCCCCGGTTTACTAAATCCTTGACATGGCCGTGGATGAGCTTAGCCGGATAGCATACGGTGTCCGACGGAATTGTGGTTTGTCCGAGAAGATACAGCTCGTGTGATGATCTGCCGGATCGTATTACCTCAAAGCCAAGCCTTGTGAACAAAGTATGCCAGAGGGGGAAAAGCTCATACATATTAAGTCCCATGGGAATTCCGATTTTTCCGCGGTTTCCAGGTATCGGTTTGTATGCGTCGAGCAGCTCATTTTTATATTCAAACATATTGAGCTTGTTTTCAGACGCTTTGCCTGATATCATTTTATCGCACTGGTTTCCTCCGATGAAGCGTCTGATCTTATCTCCGCCATCGACTGTCCCGAAGGTATTTATGGTAAGGCTGCAGTGATTCTGACATCCCTTGCAGGTTGTCATTTTAACGGTGTGAACGAGATTTTTAAGCTCGTCTCCGGAAAGTGTCGCGCTTTCTGACAAACAGTCTTTTTCGGCTTTCGACTGCGCGTACAGCGCGGCTCCGTACGCTCCCATTATTCCTGAGATTGTCGGACGTATAACCTCGCGTCCGACCTCGCGCTCAAATGCGCGGAGAACAGCGTCATTCAGAAATGTTCCGCCCTGGACAACGATATGTTCTCCGAGCTCTTCGGGAGAGGAGACGCGTATGACCTTGTAGAGCGCGTTCTTTACAACACTGATTGAAAGGCCTGCGGATATATTTCCGACCGACGCCCCATCTTTCTGTGCCTGCTTAACCGATGAATTCATAAATACCGTGCAGCGGGAACCAAGATCGACGGGATTGTCGGCAAACAATCCGAGAGATGAAAATTCTTCTATAGGATATCCGAGCGCTCCGGCAAAGGTTTGCAGAAACGAACCGCACCCTGAGGAACAGGCTTCGTTGAGAAAAATGTTGTCAATAGCTCCGTTTCTTATTTTGAAGCATTTTATATCCTGACCGCCGATATCGATTATAAAGCTTACGTCAGGCTGAAATTTATGCGCGGCGGTGAAATGGGCGACTGTTTCAACAATTCCGTAGTCAAGATTAAATGCCGAACGTATCATCTCCTCGCCGTATCCGGTTACGGCGGAGGCGCAAAGCTTTGCCCGCGGAAATCTTTCTGCAAAGGACATAAGAAAGTTCTGTACGAACGGAATCGGATTTCCGCCGTTCGGTCTATAATCCGAACATAGAATGTTTCCCTCTTCATCGGTGGCAACGGCTTTAACCGTGGTTGATCCGGCGTCAATTCCAACATATGCTTTTCCGCTGTATACAGTATTGTTTGTAACGGGAATTGACGCTTTTGCGTGGCGCGCTGCGAATTTGTCATATTCATCTCTGCTTTCAAAGAGCGGAGCGCAGCTTCTGTAGCCTTCTGAAGAGATGTAATTTTTCATCGTGGAGATTATACCGTCGAGCTTTATAGTTTCTTCAGCGAGCATAGCCGCACCTAAAGCTACAAAATACAGAGAATGCTGCGGAAGCGTTCCCGAAATTTCAAGAGTTTTATCAAAGGCGGAGCGGAGCTGTTTCATAAAGGTGAGCGGACCGCCGAGATATGCTACGTTTCCGTTTATTTCACGTCCCTGAGCAAGACCGCCGACAGTCTGATTAACAACGGCGTAAAGAATACTGGCGCAGATGTCGGGTTTTTGCGCGCCCTGATTGATCAGCGGCTGTATATCGCTCTTTGCAAATACGCCGCAGCGTGATGCGATTGTATAAATTTTCTGATGTTTTTCGGCGAGAATGTCGAGTTCTTCAGGAGTAATTCCGAGCAGTGTCGCCATCTGGTCGATAAAAGCTCCCGTACCGCCGGCACAGGAACCGTTCATTCTGACTTCGATGGATCCGCCGGAGAGAAACAGAATTTTTGCGTCTTCTCCTCCGAGCTCAATAACCACGTCTGTTCCGGGAATAATTCGGTCTGTGGAGACGCGCGTTGCATATACCTCCTGTACAAACTGAATTCCGCACTGTTCTGCGAATCCCATTGCCGCCGATCCGGTCACACAAAGCTTTGCTTCGCTGATATCAAGCTTTTCCTTAATTTCCGACAGCATTTCCGCCGACATTTCTGTTATACGTGACATATGCCTGCGGTAGCTTTCATATATTACTTTTTCGTTTGTATCGACTGCAACCGCTTTTACAGTGGTTGAGCCTATATCAAGTCCGATTCTTACCATTCCAGAATTACCTTTTCAATAAGGGGCAAAGCCCCGTCATTCAACGATCCGGCGGCGAACTCGGTCGTCGTCGGAAAAAGTGAGCGGAGTCCGCTGCCTGCAGAGGCGAACTTATTATAGATTAACGTTTTACATGTGAACTTTTTAAGACAAACATTTTATAGATTAACGTTTTACAGGCGAACCTTTTAAGACGAACTTTTTAAGACGAATCTTTTAAGACGAACGTTTTACAGGCGAACTTTATAAGACGAACATTTTACGGACGAATGCTTTACAGACGAACGTTATTACAGCTGAACTGTTTGCAGCCGATCGTCTTGAATACGCAGACATCTCACTTTTAGTTATATTTTTAGTTATATAATATACCGCATATATCGCCGATAAAAAGGCAGTATATACTTAATTTTTTACTTTATTTACAGCGTAAAGTTTATCATAATAAATTTAATTTGATATGACTTTTTAATTAATAATTCGAGCTTTTATTACTCATCAGGGAAGCAATTATTACTTGGTTTTCCATAAGTTCGGGAAAAACACGGACGATATTTTCACGAATATTTTCTTTTTCGCAGAGTGTATGCAGTATTGAGGCGGAAACCGGGATTTTTACCTCGGCAAACTGAGGAGAATGCCCAGATAACACGACTGTATTTCCGGCGCAGGACACTGTCTCTATGAGTACGTCCAGCGGTTTTTCCTCATTTATCATTTTATTAAGTCTTTTCTCGGTGATTTTGCGCTGAATATCCGCAAGGGCGGCCGTTCTTTCCCTTATAATATTTCTGGGCAGCTGATTCGGCATAGACGCGGCTTCGGTTCCCGGACGAATCGAATAGGGAAAAATATGAAGAAAAAGAAATTCCGCCTCCCTGAAAAATTTTACTGTTTCCTCAAAATCCTTTTCGGATTCTCCCGGAAAGCCGCATATTACATCTCCGGAAAACTCTGCGTCCGGAATTGTCTTTCGTATATATTCAAGTTTTTTTCTGACGGAATCGGTGTTGTATTTTCTGCGCATTGAGGCGAGTGTTCTGTCGCAGCCGCTCTGCATTGAAAGGTGAAAATGCGGCATGGTATGGCGACACGCTGCATATCTGTCTGTGAATTCAGGGCGCATAATAGAAGGGTCGAGTGATCCGAGCCTCATCCGTTTCAAGCCCGGAATCCTATCGGTTTCCTCAATCAGACTTGCAAGTCCGAACTGATAAGCGGAGGTTTCAATTCCTGTCAGAACGAGCTCCGGACAACCCCCAGCAGTGAGCGCTGCGGCCTCTTTCAGTACGGCGTCACGCGGCTTGGAGCGGATTTTTCCGCGGACGGATGGAATAATACAGTAAGCGCATTTTGATTCGCAGCCGTCCTCAATTTTGATATAAGCTCTCGCGCGCCTGAAGCCGGTGATTGACATATTCTCAAATTCAGCGGTTCCGAGATCACAGCTGCAAACTGGCGCTTTTTCAGATTTTTCATGTTTGTCTCCGTTTAGAGCGAGACTTACAGCGTCGGTTTTTTTCGCATTGCCGATAACTCCGCAAACGCCGGGAATTGAGGAAAAAATCTCCGGAGCGGCCTGCGCGGCACAGCCGGTTACATAAACTGACGCCCCGGGGTGTTCCTTTATCATTCTCCGCACGAGCTGTCGGGATTTTCGGTCAGCTTCTGCGGTAACAGAGCAGGTGTTTATAATGCAGATGTCCGCATCTGATTTATCGGTATTTCCGACAAATCTTGATTCGCCGATAATTATGTCGGATTTAGATTCATCGGTATTGATATCAGACTTCAATTCAGCGGTACCAGCACCGTATTCCGATTCATCATTACTTCCGCCGCATTTCGATTCATAATTACTGCCGTCGGGCTTTGGTTCGTCGGTATTGTCGTCCGACTCAGCAAAAGCAGCTTCAATACCGCTGCGGCGAAGCATTTCCGCGAAAGCTTCACTTTCGTATTGATTTACCTTGCACCCAAGCGTAAGTATCACAGCGCGTTTTTTTCTGCACATAAAAATCTCCCTGAAATATTGTGAAAAACTGTTTGAAAATTCGGACTTGCTTTCACTAAAATATTATGGTAATTCGGCGTGATTTATTAAACCGCAGAGTCGTATTTTTTTCATACCGAATATGCGGAATAATCCGAAATCAGTGGAATAATCTGATAACATAAACTAATCTGAAAATATGAACTGAGCTGAATAATCTCAAATGGGCGAAATAACTGAAATAATATGATAACATTTTTGTTTTTTTTTGTCAAGGCGGAGAAAGCAGGCTTGTTTTATGTTTATTTATGACCGAGCTGTATATTTTACATATACTGCATGGATTTTTTCGCTGTTATTGACAGAATAACTCAGTTTGTGATATACTCTTAAATATATTCTTATAATATTCTGATTTTTTATTTTCGGAGGAAACCCTTAGTCCATGAATAACAGAAAGCGAAAAATTATTACAGCTTTGAAAGCCGCTTTTCCGAATACTGTTCCAATTCTTGCCGGATTTCTTTTTTTAGGAATAACATACGGAATATATATGAGGACTTCCGGATTCAGCTTTATATATCCAATGCTGATGAGTCTTACAATTTTTGCCGGATCCGTCGAGTTTGTCGCTGTGAATTTGCTTCTCGGCGCTTTTAATCCTCTTCAGGCGCTCGCTGTTACAGTAATGCTCAATGCGCGGCATCTTTTTTACGGAATTTCGATGCTTGATAAGTACAAGGGGACGGGATGGAAAAAATTTTATCTTATCTTCGGAATGTGTGACGAGAGCTTTTCGATAAATTATACTACATATATACCTGAGCGGGTTGACCGCGGCTGGTTTATGTTTTTCGTTACGCTTCTAAATCATTTTTACTGGTTTACCGGCGCGACACTTGGCGGACTGTTCGGCTCGCTTATTTCTTTTAATACAGAAGGCCTTGACTTTGTAATGACCGCGATGTTTGTAGTAATATTTATTGATCAGTGGCTGAAGGAGAAGGGACATATTCCTGCGCTTGTCGGATGATATAATCCCCTTAGAGTAGACACTTGAAAAAACAAAAAGTTTTCAAGACTA
>CAJLCI010000051.1 GCA_905205065.1 uncultured Eubacteriales bacterium
GCTATCGCACTTTTTAGGTTATTTTTTTATTCTCCACACAAATCATAAAGCTGTTTCATAAGCCGCACAGCGTCCTGATTGATTTGTGATTTTGTTTCTGTTCCGGCAGAATAGAAATCAAACTTATCTCCCGCCAAATGTTTTCCAAGTGCTTCTGCAATCTGACTGCGGCAGGAGTTATGCACACAAATAAAGGCTACCTTTTTCTTATCCATCGTTAAAACCCCAGCTTGTGCAGCAGAGCAACCACATCAGCAGCTTTCAAAACCTTACCCATAGCAACAACCTTTTCGTTGACAACAAGGGCAGGCATACTCATAACACCGTATTCCATTACTTTCTGCATATCGGTAATGTATTCGACCTCTACGGAAAGTCCCATATCCTTTACTGCCTGCTTTGTGTATTCAAATTGTTCGTGACAGGATTTACAACCTGCCCCTAACACTTTGATACAGCAGATTTCTCCCTCTTTCAAATCAGGACAGCAATCGTTTGTAATGCTTTCTGCTTCGCTGGCAGCACAACCGCAGCTACAAGCGCAAGCAGGTGTTTTCTTTTCTTCTTCCTTTTTCTTTCCAAAGTTAAATAATGCCATAATAATAACCTCCTAAAATTAAACAATTAAATATTGTATTGCGTTGAAAAGATAGCCTACAATAATAATACCAGCAGCACATATTCCAATGAAAATACCAAGCAGTTTCGGTTTGACCGCCTTGCGAAGCATAATCATTGAAGGGAGCGAAAGCGTAGTAACGCCCATCATAAAGGAAAGGACAACGCCGAGCAAAGCACCTTTTGCAAGCAGGGCTTCTGCAATCGGAATTGTACCGAAAATATCCGCATACATCGGAATACCGACTATCGTAGCAAGAATTACGCCAAACGGATTATTTTCGCCAAGTGCTTTGACAATAAATTCTTCAGGAATCCAGTTGTGAATGAAAGCACCAATGCCCACGCCGATCAGAACATAAGGAGCAACCTTTTTAGCGGTTTCAACAACCTGTTCCCACGCAAATTTCATACGGTCTTTGAAATGCAGTTCCTCCTGCGGAACATCAATCGAGTGACCGTTTCGGATATATTCTTCCACTTGATTATCGAGGTGCAACTTTTCAATTAGCGTTCCGCCAGCCACAGCGATTACCAAACCGAATATTACATATAAAACAGCAACTTTCCAGCCGAAAATACTCATCAGTAAGACAAGGCTTCCGAGGTCAACCATCGGCGAAGAAATCAAAAAGGAGAATGTAACGCCAAGCGGCAAACCTGCGCTTGTAAACCCGATAAACAACGGAATGGAAGAACACGAGCAAAACGGTGTTACCGTACCGAGCAGAGCGGCGATGATATTCGCCCATATTCCGTGAAATCTGCCGAGTATCTTTTTAGCTCTTTCGGGCGGGAAATAACTTTGAATATACGAGATAATCAAAATCAAAACGCCGAGCAGTACCATAATTTTTACAGTATCATAGATGAAAAACTGAACACTTCCTCCTATTTTGCCCGTGGTATCTAAACCGCAAGCGTTCAAAAATGTTTCAATGAGGCGATTCAGCCAGTTCATACCAAGGACTTCATTTTGAAAAAAGTCCCAAATTGTTTTTAGTGCCTCCATAAAAAGCTCCTTTCATATAGTTATATTGAAATATGTCGATTTATCGTCCCGAATATAAGCCGTGCGGAAAAGCAATCAATAAACTTCCTCACTTTTCACAGCACGACTTGTTTTCGCTTTCAACATCAAGTGTTGTCAACTGCCGCAAACATTCTTTTGCCTGCTCCACACCTTTTTCTGAAATAGAATAGTGTGTCCATTTTCCCTCTTTGCGCCCGACAACTATTTCAGCGTCACAAAGAATTTTCATATGGTGGGAAAGCGTAGGCTGCGTGACATTGATTTCTTCTAGCAACTTGCAAGCACATTTTTCACCTGAACGCAGCAGTTTTATAATCCTAATGCGGTTTTCATCACAAAACGCTTTGAAAATTGCCGCAATTCTTTTTTCATCCATCTCTCTCAATCACCTCCTATAGATAAATGTCTATGTGTTATTATATGCAACACATAGAAAAATGTCAATATATTTTTTTGATTTAAGTGAAACAGCGGTAGGAAAACTAAATCCTACCGCTGTCTTCTTATGCAAAGATGATTTCTTTTTCCACAATCTCCTTTGCACACGCCCGTATGTTATTCATTCTCTGTGTCCATTCCAAAGCGTTTTCCGCCTTTAACTGCTCCGTAATACCCTGCACCCGTTTCATCTGCTCTGTGAGCCTTTCCATGCGTTCCTGCGCCTGCCTGTCGATGTCAGCAAGGTAATTGTTCAGTCTGCCGCTTGTGAACAAGGTTATGTAGGTGGCTCGGCGGTATTCTTTCAGATACCGCAAGTGCCGCTGTCCCCACAAACCAATAGGCTGTTCTTTTTCGGCTGGTAAGATAAGACATGGGATATAATAATCTCCTTGCAGTTCATACCACAGACCATTTTTATCATCGTAAATGTACTTGTCCATTGAAAAATCCTCCGTTATAATATATTCGCACATACATCACAGTTCTCCGATTGCCACACTTTGTTATATCTTGTTATGAGATTTTCTTGCCCTTGTATTTGCCCTTATGAGCAATGAGGGAAAGAGTAAACTTGTGTGTAACCGTATAAAGAGATAAGGCAGACACATTGCGATAAATCCTTTATTTTCAAGGCTTTTGGAGGATTTTATTAAAACACTGTAACCTCTGTTGAGAGGTCATAATTTACTGATATTCAAATTGGAATTTAAAATCTGAATAGGACGATGTCCGGCTTCTCTGCTGGCATTTTCAAGCTTTTCATAAAAATCAGGTCGGTCGAAACTTGATATATCTACAGTTTTTGCCTTATCCATAATTTTTACATTGACATTGTTGACAACAAGCTCTCCGGCTATATTTGTGATAATTCCGTTTATTCTTGATACAATTGCAGTAACAAATGAAATGACAAACGTCATAATAAGCCAAAACATAACAGTTTTGAATGTATTTTCACCGGCAGAAACAAATGATGTATAAGAATCGGCAAGAGCATTTAAAAGCTTGGCATTAACAAAAGCGCTGGCAATAGGTGTAACTCCATTAAAAACTGCCATAAAAACCATTGCAAACAATATCCATGGACTTGTATCCCAGACAATCTTGAATATGTAAAAAAGACGGAATAAAAATTTCCCAATTAGTCTTTTTAGATAATCAGGCAGTTCACGAAAAGACTTAGGTCTGGGCTCCTTAAGATTATCAGATGACTCATGCATAAAGGGCGGCGGTCCTCCGGGATTCATAAAAATTCCTCCTTATATTTTTATATAAATATTACTTCAACGTTTCTTTTGTACCTCAGTCATTAGGATTATATACCTAAAATAATAACGCGACACGTTTTAAAGCTTTCAACAATGTATTATACCACAGTACAGCACTGCGCTCAAGAAGAATTTGTTAACTAATTAATTATTTTGTGAAAATATTGCCTTATAAAACACTAATCGAACACATTTGCAGCCGAACACGTTTGCAATTGAACAGCTTTGCAGTTGAATTCCTTTGCAGTTGAAAAGCTGCAGATTCAAATATCTTTCATTAGTTATATATGCCAGCAAGATGAAATAATACATCCGACACGTCTAAGCTCTTCCGCCGCATCAGAATAATCAGGCATAAAATTTTTGACGCGCCGCCAAAAACGTTCTCCATGATTAGGCTCTGAAATATGACAAAGCTCATGTACTATAACCGAATCAATCGCATGGACAGACGCAAGCATTACACGCCATGAAAAACAAATTCTTACATCTGAGCAACACTTATCGTGAATACAGCTTCCCCACTGTTTTTTTGCTGAAGTTATCTTAACCGGAGGACACCTCGTTCCAAGCTCAGAGGAAATTTCTGACATGCGCACCGGAAGATAATGCTTCGCCAACGCAATATAAACCGCCTCAAGAGCTTTCTCTATCTGCTCGCCGAAAAGATTCGGAGCTATTACAAAACCACGGTCAAACTTTCCCGGCCTGCTCAATACAGGTTCTCCAAGAAATTTTTCTGCAAATGTCCCTGAAAGCAAAGATATATCCGGAGCTGAAAATACATTTCCTTCGGAATAAATACCAAAATTAATTCCAAAAAGAGAAGTATATGATCCGTATGTAAGTTCAGAATATACATTTTTTCTCATAAGAGAAGCATACTCAAAAAGCTTTTTCTCGATAACGCCGCGCTTCTTCTCAGCAAGACGTAGAATATAATCATTTGAAGTGCCTCGCGGAACTGTAACCTCGACCATATCAGGCGAAACAATGCGAAATGTTATACTTTTTTTAGCACGGTCGGATACAACAATATTTAATTTATAGTCAGCCATTTCAATTGACATACTTTTCCCCATTTACCATTTGTGACTTCGAGTATAAGCGGAGCGTAAAAATATACTGTATTTTGCGATATTTTCTAATCTTCATGTGTTTCCTATACTTTTAAAGTATTTTTTGCAGAGTTCGGATTAATGCGGAATATCCTGCGAATATACAGAAACGCTCCCGATCGCTATAACGGGAGCGTTTGTAATATTATCTTATTATCAGCAGAACACTGCCGCAGATATTCAACCTAAGCTTTCATCGCCGATCATAAAAATGATAAAACAAACTATAAAATGATAAAACAAACTATACAATCGTATAATAGTCTAAAAAATTCTCTCATCTCGTTATCGGCCGCTATACATTTTATTTAGATTCCTGAAGGCGTCTTTCGAGAGCATCAAGCTCGTCGTAGAGAGCTTTCGGTACTCTTTCTCCAACAGTACCGTAAAATTCACGTATATTTTTAATATCGTCCAGCCATGCAGAAACATCAACATCCAAAAGATCTCTTATTGTATCGATAGTAACTCCTTCAAGATCCGTAATATCAATATCTTCAGCTCTCGGAACATAACCTATAGGAGTAAGATCAGCGTCTACCTTATCATCACAACGGTCAAGAATCCACATAAGAACACGCATGTTGTCTCCGAATCCAGGCCATATAAAATGTCCTTCATCATCGGTACGGAACCAGTTTACATGGAAAATTTTCGGTGCATGAGGAATTTTACTTCCCATTTCAAGCCAATGAGCAAAATAATCTCCCATATCATAACCTACAAACGGACGCATTGCCATCGGATCACGGCGTACAACACCAACAGCGCCGGCCGCTGCCGCAGTTGTCTCAGATGCCATAATAGAACCTACAAAAGTGCCGTTCTGCCAGCTTGTTGACTGATAAACCAGAGGAGCGGTCTTTGCACGGCGTCCTCCGAAAATAATTGCGGAAATCGGAACGCCTGCCGGATCGTTGAAATGCTCTGAAACACAGGGACAATTAACTGCCATAGAAGTGAAGCGCGAGTTCGGATGAGCGCCGCAGGTCGATTTATCCTTTTTGTCATATTTTGTATAATCCCACTTATTACCCTTCCAATCAATTGCATTCTTCGGAGGATTATCGTTCAGGCCTTCCCACCAAACAGTGTTATTGTCGAGATCATGAACCACATTTGTAAATATAGTGTCACGCTTTGTTGTAGCAAGCGCATTCGGATTTGACTTTTCATTAGTTCCCGGAGCGACACCGAAAAATCCGTTCTCAGGATTAACCGCCCAGAGTCTTCCGTCAGATCCGACGCGAAGCCAAGCAATATCGTCGCCGACACACCATACCTTATAACCTTTTTTGCGGTAAAACTCCGGCGGAATAAGCATTGCAAGATTTGTTTTTCCGCATGCTGACGGGAATGCGGCAGAAATATATTTTATTTCTCCATTAGGATATTCAATTCCAAGAATAAGCATGTGCTCGGCCATCCATCCCTCTTTGCGGCCAAGATAAGAGGCTATACGAAGCGCGAAGCATTTCTTTCCCAACAGTACATTTCCGCCGTAACCGGAGTTGACAGACCAAATAGTATTGTCCTCAGGAAAATGACAGATATAACGGTTTTCCTCATCAAGGTCTGCACGGGCATGAAGTCCCTTTATAAAATTATCGCCGATTCCGTCAAGGACATCAATTACCTGTTTTCCGGCGCGGGTCATGATAAGCATATTGAGAACAACATAGATTGAATCTGTAAGCTCAATGCCTATTTTAGCAAAGTCAGATCCCACTATACCCATTGAATATGGTATAACATACATTGTTTGACCCTTCATAGAGCCGCGGAAAAGCTTAGAAAGCTTCTCATAGCAGTCCTTTGGAGCCATCCAGTTGTTAATATTTCCGGTATCCTCTTTCTTAGTAGTACAAATGAAAGTTCTATTTTCAACTCTTGCAACATCATTTACTGCAGTGCGATGAAGATAACAATTCGGCAGAAGCTCAGGATTCAGCTCGTAAAGAGTACCCTCTTCTACAGCCTGCTTTTTAAGTGCATCCGTCTGTTCCGCGCTTCCGTCTATCCATACAATTTTATCAGGTGTTGTAAGCGCAGCCATTTCGTCGATCCACTTATTAATATAATTATTGCTTGTCATGTTCCGTAAACTCCTCTCAAATATTTTTTCAAACCAAAATAATCATACTACATAACTATGGAAAAATCAAGGCATATAAGTAAAAAACAAATGAAATTAACATCGCGTTAATAAATATAATTGAATTTTTCCATTTTCAATCCTGCAAAAATTAAACTGAAATAAACAATACAACTTTTTAGAGTTCATCTGATAACTTGTCGGAAATTCTTAAAAAGTCATAGACAGACAGTTTTTCTCCGCGGACTCCCGATTCAAAACCGCAATCCAAAATAATTTCTGAAATTCTTTCTTTTGAAATACTGGGAAATTCAAAAAATAAAGCATTCGCAAGGGTTTTTCTTCTCTGAGCAAACGCAGCGGAAATTACGTGAAATAAAAGTTTCTCATCTTTAACCGACACCGAGCCGCGCAGTCCTTCACCGACGGAAATTTGAACCACGGAAGAGTCCACCTTCGGCCGCGGAATAAAATTTCCGGCAGATACATCAAACAGCTTTTTAACAGAACCATACCATGACACAGAAGCGGTTACAGCTCCGTACTGTGGAGTTCCCGGATTTGCCGATAATCTCTGAGCAACCTCTTTCTGCACCATTACGGTAATTTTATCAATCGGTGCTCCGGATTCGAGCAAAAGCATTATCACGGGAGTAGTAATATAATACGGCAGATTTGCGCAGACGGTAATTCTTTCGCCGCCGAACGTGTCATCAATAAATTCGGCAATGCTCAGTTTCATTATGTCTTCGCATATAATCCTTACATTATCAAATCCGGCAAGAGTCTCCTCAAGTACCGGTATAAGTCCGCGGTCTATTTCCACAGCTGCCACCTTTTCAGCACGCATGCAGAGCTCTCGTGTAAGTGTTCCGATTCCGGGTCCGATTTCAAGCACATATTTTCCCGCCTCATCCGCAATTTTGCCCGGAACTGCAGGATTTATAAGAAAGTTCTGTCCGAATTGCTTCTGAAACTGCAATCCGTGTTTTTCCATGATTCTTTTTATTTCGCTTATGCTAGTTAAATTCGTAAAATTCATATAAGTACCAAAAAACTCTTGACAAATTATAAAATTATGCTATAATAAAGAAGTATCTAAAAATAAGTACTTTTACGCTAGTGTGGCTCAGTGGTAGAGCAGCTGATTCGTAATCAGCAGGTCGTGGGTTCAATCCCCACCACTAGCTCCAGTCCTGTGCAGTTCGTGCTTGTACAGGATTTTTATTTTTTTGTATGCCTCTTTATAACCTCCGCCGCTATAAAAATTATGAGTGCAGCGATAAAAAACTCTACTGTTCTTACAATAATAAAAATATAAAAAGGCGCTGAATACATTTCTCTTCTATATTTGTAATAATCCACTCCCACTCTTATACAAAAGCCAATTATGAGTAATATATCAATGCAATATAGAAATTTATAAATGTTTTCTCTTTTAATCAATTATAGATCAGTTCCTCTCCTCAATACGAATACAAGAATATCATATGAATAATATCATAAATATCCATTTATGTCAACA
>CAJLCI010000052.1 GCA_905205065.1 uncultured Eubacteriales bacterium
TCTTCGATATCCGTAACCGCGTCGATCGGTATACCGGCGGCAACTCTGCCGAAAAACCGATTTGCTCACAAAGGGTGCGATAATATAATTTATTCCATTTTGTGTTAGTTACAGAAAAAATATTACTATAAATGTTGACAAATAAAGAAAAATATGATAACATAAAAATGCAATTAAAAATGGAAATGAAGGGATGCTCGATGCCATGAAAGCCTCAAGAATAGATCTTCCGCTTTGTGCGCCAATATACAGTGTCAGTCACGGTCAGGGAAGCGTGACATCTATACTGCACGATAATATCAGTCTAAGAAATTGGTATTTGAATAATTCGATGGTTTTGAGTGTCAGAGATGGAAATCCCGGTGGTTTATTCAGACCGAATATCGATATATGCCAATCGGGTCCGGAAGATAACCCATATATAGAACGTCAGGAAATATTGCTTACATTTCTTGATGGGGCTGTATGTCGCGTTATAAAAAACATGATAAATAAAGGGTATTATGTTTATTTTGGAGCGATAGACGATTATTATATGAAAGGAAGAAGCGGTTACCATAAAAGACATTATCTTCACGACGGTCTGATATGCGGATATGATACGGTCAATAAATCATACAGTATATATGCATACGATACCGATATGAAGTACCGTGTATTCGATATGCCTCAGAGCTGTTTTGAGCGGGCGCGAAAATCAAGCGAAAGAATGGGATTCTGTGGCTCTCTGATGGCTATGAAACCTATGAAGATGAAAATAGAGCTTGATCCTTATCTCATAAAAAATAGAATAATAGAGTATCTTGATCCTCCGTTAGTAAAAAACAATCTTGAAGAAAATGAAACGGCTTACGGAATTATTGCTCACAAATATCTTATAAAATATATTGACGTCCTTTATAACTGCGATTCGGATGCAGTGAATCTGAATCTGCAGGCGTTTAAAATGATTATGGAACACAAGCTGTTTATGCTTGAGCGGATTAAAAAAGTCGAAGAATACTTTGATATAAACGATTCAATCAGCACAGCTTATAGCGAAGCCTCAGACAAGGCAATTCAGCTTTGGAATCTGTGTTTGTACTCTGTAATAAAATCAGACAAGAGCAAAATACCCGTAATGAAATCAATTCTTGAGCGGATTGATATGCTTGAAAGTAACTTGCTGTCTCGTTTGATCTCGCTTTACTGATGTAATATTCTGAATTGGGAAAATAAAATGTAATAGTTAGAACAGACAGTAAATTCAGAACATTTTTTATTTGCTGTTGTATTTTTGATTTGTTGGTAATACAGAGATTTTTCTGTCTACTGATGGAGTGTATATGCTGGATAACGCACCTATTTAAATATAATATAAATGGGAATTTTTGAAAAAGGAGGAATAAACGATATGCTCAAAAAGAAAAAAAGCTTCTATAATGGAAGCAAAAAAGGTATTCGCAGCAATCTTTTCGGTTTGGAAAGAGCGGGCGGGGCTAACAATGGTGAGTCTTATTGCTGTAACGGCAAACAAACTAATCCTTGTGCTAATAACGGTAACCCCTGGTGCTGTAATACTGCAAATTAGTGTGCAACGCCGATTTTTATCGGCGTTGCAGGAGGTGACTGACAATGGGTAATCTGAGTAATCGAATAGCTGTAATAGATACAGGATTTAATGATAATTATATTGGCAGGAATAAAATCTCAGGTTATACACTAAAAGTAAGAAAAGGAAAGATGTTCAAAACTCCCGATTATATTGATAAAATCGGTCACGGCACAGCGGTTGTATGTATTTTAGACAGAATTGTTGATAACACAGAAATAGCAGCGATAAGATTCGATTATAATTATTGCCGGAAATATGGATTTGATAAGTGGCTTTGCCTTGCTCTTGAGTATATTCTTTGCAATGAAAAATTTGATGTTATTAATATAAGCTTTGGGTTTTATCATTGCTTTGATGTGAAACGGCTAAAGGATATTTGCGGGAAGTTAAAAGAAAAGGGAACTGTCATAACGGCGGCTTTTGATAATAACGGAGCATATTCGTATCCTTCAATGCTTGAAAATGTGATAGGGGTATGCTGCAGTGATAATATCAGTAAAAAGCAATATGCTTTTGATGAATTAAACCTGAATATATTAAAGCCAGTAAAAAAATGGAAATTGCCCCGAACTTGCGGTGATTACAGCAATGTGTCGGGAAACAGTTTTGTTACTCCGGAAGTGGCCGGTCATATATACAATTTAATGCAGTCAGGTGTTTCTTCATCTGAAATACACAGCGTCCTTAAAAAGAATGCGGATTCTGTTTTTTCCTGTGAAGCTTTAATATCAGATATATCTGAGAATAAACTTGAAATAAGTAAAGCTATAACATATCCGTTTAATAAAGAGATTCGTGTTATAGCAAGAAATGAAGAAACATTGATGTACCAAATAACCGGATACTATGATGAACCTGTTTTGGGGAATGTTGGCAAATCGATTGGCGGTTTATTGAATTGTAAAAATGATAAAAAAATTCTTTCATCTAAATGTATTGATTGGGATGCAGACTTTGATACTGTAATATTGGGTCATTCTGAATTGTTATCTAATCTGCTTGGATTTGATATAAAAGCGTATTTTGTTAAAATGTGTCTTGATTACAAGAAGAACTTATATCTGTTTGACGAAGGCGAATTTATAAACGGAGAAAGCTTCAAAAATATCGAAGAAAACTTTTATTCTGTAGGAAACTGGATTAAAAAGCCACAGAAAAATATAAATATTGATTTTTCAAATGAAATGGAGTGCATGCTTTTCAATATTAATTGTCCTGTACTGTGTGTTGCCGGTACATCGTCGGAACAAGGAAAGTTTACGATTCAGCTTGCATTGCGGAATTGTCTAAAGAAAAAGTATAATGTGTGCAATTTTGCCACCGAGCCCTCCGGTGAATTACTCGGTTGTGAAGGTATGTATACATTTGGCTATAATGCTGTTATGCCGTATGAAGGCTGGAAAAATATTATCGCGGTGAATCATGAGTTACATAAGCTTGAGCTTCGTTCTCCCGACATAATTATTACCGGACTGCAGTCGCGGACCATAGTACCTGAGGCAGCAGGATTTAAAAGCTATCCGATAAAACAGCAGGAGTTTTTGATGGGGTGCGCGTGTGATACATATATCTTATGTTTTAATAAATCTGATTCAGTCAGATATATTCGCCGTACGATCAAATATTTGGAAAGTATATTTCCTTCGAAGGTTTTGTGTTTGTGCCTGAATGATGTATCAGCAAAGGCAAATAAACTCACGAAAGTATTGATTTTTGTCAGAAATTATCTTGCTTTTCGTAAAAGGACGTATTACTTATCTGATAAGGTATCTTTAGAAAGAATGGGGGAGCTGGCTGTAAAGTATTACGCCGCGTAGATGATATGAAACTTAAAGAGTTCAAGCGTTGGTTTGCCGATCTCGGCATTATGCTGAAACCATACTGGAAATACGGCAAGCTGTATTCGTTTATATATATTGTGTGGAGCGCGGGAGCAAGTTCCATTTCAACAATGCTGTATGTAATTATGATGGAAGTAACAGTCAATATGCTGGCTGCCGGAGAAGATTTGGCTAAAGTAATTATCACGCTTACAATTTTTTTATTAGTAGAGATCGGCATGAACATGTTGAGCGAGGGATTGATATATTTTTATTTTAATATTAAGCAAGCGAAAATCTCTGCAGAGATCGATATGGAAGTATATAATCAAATCAGAAAAGTAGATTACAAATATTTTGACATCCCCGATTTCTATAATTCATATACGCTGTCGTATGGACAGTATGCCGCCTTATCTGCCCAGGCATTTTCAATTCTTTCACAGACGATCGCGCTTATTGTTACAATCGGAACGCTTGTAGGCTACATATTATCGTCTACATTTTATGTGCTTATCGTTACGCTGGTAACAGTTATAATTAAAGTGTGGGTTGAAAAAAAGGTCAATAAGCTTAATATAAAATTCGGAGAAGAATCCACACCTGTACAGAGAATGAAATCGTATGTTCAGGGAAATTTGTACAGCCGCGAAACTGCTATGGATAACAAATGCACCAATATCTTTTATATTCTTACTTCCAAATATAAGGAAATGGTGGACAAGGATATTTCAATTCAGAAAAAATTCAAACTTAAAGAATTTTTCTTCAGTTTTCTTGGGTTCGTTGCTCAGGACGGTTCATCTTTTGTATTAAAGATTATTATTTGCGGCGTTATTCTTGCGGGCAAGGTAGGAGTAGGTAGCTTTGCGGCGATGCTTAGCGCGTCAGGCTCACTGTCATGGAAGCTTCAATGTCTGACAAAGTGTTATGTTGATCTTGATGGCTCACGTCTGTATGGAAAAAAGATCAGAGAGTTTCTTGAATTGCCATCGGTTATTGAAAACTGTCCCGACATGCCTCGGGAGGAAGAGAATTCCGGCGATTTCGCAGAGCCGTATGATATCGAGCTTTGCGATGTGTCATTTTCATATGAGAATTCAGAGTTCGGACTGAAAAATATCAATATGAAAATTCCTAAGGGAAAGAAAATTGCAATTGTTGGAGAAAACGGCGGAGGAAAAACCACGCTTACAAAGCTTCTTCTCAGATTGTATGATCCTGATGCGGGCAGTATTCTCATCAACGGAAAACCCCTTAAGGAAGCCGCGCTGAGACAGTACAGAAACAATGTTGGAATTGCTTTTCAGGAATTTCCGCTTTATTCGCTGCCGCTGAAGGATAATCTGTCCGTTTATGATACTGCAGACAATGAAGCAATGAGTGAAATTTTCAAAAAACTGTCGCTTAATAAAGTTCTTGAAAAGAACAACGCCGATTTTAATACGGATATAACGAGAAATTTCAATGAAAACGGGATCATGCTTTCGGGCGGTGAGAAGCAGAAACTGGCGGTAGCCCGGCTGATGACGAAGAGTTTTGGTCTTCTCATTTTTGATGAGCCAACCTCCGCGCTTGATCCTGTTGCGGAGGCTTCGCTGAATCAAATGATATTCGATAAGGCAAACACATCTACTACAATCCTCATTTCACATAGACTTTCCAATGTTGTAAACGCCGATTACATTTATGTCGTAAGGGACGGAGAGATTGCAGAGTGCGGAACACATGAATCGCTTATGGCAGAAAAAGGATTGTATTACGGGATGTTTGAACTTCAGGCTGAAAATTATAAATGAAAAATTATACGGAGATCAAAAAATGAATTACAAATGGTCACAATATAATTTGGCTACAGAATATGATAATTATGTTATCCTGACGAATCTTGTATATTTTAACAGTTTCAGGGTAAAAAAGGAGTCGAACATTTACAGCGGCTTTTTGAGTAATAGTGTCGATAGCTTGAGCAGATCTGACAAAGAGTATTTGTATAATAATTATTTTTTGACTGACAGTAATGTTGATGAAAAAGTTTTATGTGATTATCTGAGAGCAAGATCGGTATATTCTGAATCTGTATTGTATTTGACAATACTTCCAACGGATGTATGTAATTTTCGTTGTGTATATTGCTATGAGTCTGCTACAAATACATATCTTTCGGATGAGAATGAAAAAGCTATTATTAGCTTTATCAGAAGGAATATTAAACAATACAAATATGTTAAAGTATCGTGGTTTGGTGGAGAACCTCTTGTAAGAAAAGAACAGGTACTCCGAATGTCAAAAGAGATTAATGAGATTTGCAGAAAAAACGGTGTTCTTTTTTCGGGACAAATGACTACCAATGCATATGAGCTGGATATAGATACATTTAATACATTGACAAGAAACAGGATATTAGCATATCAGATTTGTATTGACGGAAATAAGGAATCGCATAATCGTCAAAGGCCGCACGCCGTAAACGATGATTCTTACCAAAGGATAATGGAGAATATCAGAAATATCAAAAACCATGCAAATACGAATACTTTCTTAATTACATTAAGATCAAATATTGCCAAAGAGACAGAACCATACTTAGAATCATATTTAAATGAAATATACAGTATTGTCGGCGACGATAAACGATTTGAAATAGTTTTTCAGGGAGTTCGCGATTGGGGAGGTTCGAGAATAGGGGATAAAATTGTAAATGTTGTTGATGACGAGAGCTTATTGTATGAAAAATGGTATTTGAAAGCGGCAGAAATAGGTCTTAATTCTGCTGAAGTTATGAATTTATCTATTATAGGAGAAATGTGTGCCGGAAATTTCAACAATGGCTATGTAGTATACCCAGACTGTAGTGTTCACAAATGTACATTATCATATTTTAGTGATGATAAAAGAGAGAGCGGCAGAATAGGACAAATAAAATCAAACGGAACAATGGACATAGATATTTCAAAGTCCGCAAATTGGCTTTTTCATAATTCTTCTGCTCCTGAGTGCAAAAAATGTGTTATGTATGTATTATGCAAAGGAGGTTCATGCCCCTATTCTTCCAATATTATCGGGGTTCCCATACATAAGACAAGGCATTGTCAGGATTTAATGGCATTAGTTAAGTCAAAAATTAAATGTCAAAATCTTAAAAATATGATACCGGAATATGCAGGAGAAAATAATGGATAATAAAGAAATTTACAAAAAAATCGAGAAGCTTTTATATGAAAACGGTATAATAGCAAACGCGGAAGATATGGGTGAAACAATAGAGATGGATTCTATAATGTTTGTTTCACTTATTGTATCTATAGAAGAAACCTTTGACATTACTGTTCCTGTTGAAATGTTGTTGTATGAAAAGTGGAAAAGTATTAACTTGATTACAGAGAATATAGAAAATTTAGTCGGTAAATTCAGAGTAATGTAATTGACAAAAATTATATGACCGTTCATATATGAAAAACATGCAAAAAAATAATTTTCTTTTAAATAATCTCCTCGCCTTTTATAATTTTTTCCAGCACGACGGCGATGCCGTCCTCGTTATTTGAACGTGTTACATAGTTGGCTTCACGCAGCAGTTTTTCCGATGAGTTTGCCATAGCCACGCCGAGACCGGCA
>CAJLCI010000053.1 GCA_905205065.1 uncultured Eubacteriales bacterium
AACTTCAAATCAATATTATTTAGCAGGTTCGTATATTTCAGCATTATGAGCAAGAAAGTCCTCTACTGTAGGAAAGTTGTTTTTATAGAAGGTAACATAATATCCTTTAATGTCGCTAATTAAATTTGCATCATTTTCAACAGTCTTTCGCGATTCGGGATAATATATTATTTGACCGTTTTCTACTTTTGCTATGCCACTTTCTGAAGCAAATTCATATAATCCTGTAGAATACAAAGCATATTGACAAGTACCAGGAATACGAGCATACTTTCTTGGCACTCTGTAATATTTAAGTTCTCCATTATTTCCACAGTAAAAACTTATAATAGAATAATTATACCATTCAACATTATTAATTTTCCCATCTTGCGGTAACGGATCTATAATTTCTAGTTCGACAACTTGTTCTTTTGTTAATATCCATGTTTTACCAAATCCATGTTTGCTGGTATTAGCAAATATTACACCTTCTGTAGTCTCATAAATTTTATTCCTTTTATACCAATAATAATAATCGTTTTTATATCTATATGTATCACATATGGGTTCATCAAGCAATAGCTCTTGTCCATTTGCACAGATAGAATTACAGTAAAGATTATACTTTCTTTCTAAAATATCATCGGATTTTGCATACTCATATTTAATATTCGCTATTATATCTCCTGATACTAATTGAGCTACACCTGTTCCATCTATTTTAAAAGATATAATATCGTCAAAAACATCAAACATGTCGTAGTCATCACTAATAATATTTGGAACGCAAAAAAATATTGAAAAATCGTTTTTTATGAGGACACCATCTGACGATTTAAAATAAGTATTATATTTTGAAACTTTTATCTCCTTTAAAGCCGTTAAACTTATAAATGCGTGCGCATCAATATTTTGAACTGCCTTTCCAAGTATAACTTGCTTAATATTATTTGCATTTGGACTTGCTTCGAAAGCATCATAACCAATTGAAGTCACCGTATCAGGTATTTCTACTATTGAATCTGTGCCTTTATATGAAGTTAATATTCCAGCTTCTGATATATCAAAATCTGGATCTTTGTTATCAATAATAGGTTCTGTCTCAATGTTTAATATAGTATCACCATCATTTTCAGTAACATCTGCATTGGAGATATACAATCTTTGTAATCTACCCGTACACATTAATATTATTGTAATTCCTAAAATAATTATAATTACTATACATAAAGTTATTATAATATTACGTTTTTTTATTGTTTTATTGTTATCATTGTTTTCCATAATATATTTCCTTTTTCAACTTAATATTCTTTAATACAGAACGAAAAGTATTTAATAAGTTATTATTTTGCTGACTCATATACTTCAGAATTATGCGCAAGAAGCTCTTCAAGCGTTTCATATTCGCCGGATTCCCAAATACCATTATGATTATATAAATAGAAAACATCTTGTAAATATCCGATAAGACCAAAATCTTCTTTTACAGTCCAAGTTCTATTAGGCGAATAAATTATTTCTTCGTTTACAATTTCTACATTTCCCGTCTCGCCTGCAAATTCATCAAATCCCGTACAACGAAAAGGAGCCACCATCGTTCCGCCCATCGTAATAAATTTATATGGCCTACGTGAATATTTCAAAGAGCCATCTTTTCCACGACGAAACGTTATTACTGAATAATTATAATCGGTATCTTTTAAATTAGAAAATTTATTTTCTAATTCAATTTTAGTATGAGCAATTGAATCATTAGTTAATATCCATATATCTCCAAATCCTCCATTCCCTGTATTAGAAAGCACAACTCCTTGATTTGTTTCATAAGCATGACATGATTTAGAATTATTAACAGCATATATATACGCTAATGGTTCATCAAAGTCAATGTTTTGACCATTGGCATAAAATGAATTGCAGAAAATATTATATTTTATGTCAAGTAAATCTTTTAAATCATTTTCTGCTTCGGTTACATTTACATTAGCAATCATTTTTCCTGATATAATTTGTTTTATCCCACAAGCATCTTCATCATTTGAAATATAATCATATAAGACATCAAACATGTCATAGTCATCCTTTATAATGTTCGGCATGCAGAAGAATAATGAATTATCAGCTTTTATCAGTACTCCGTCCGTAAATATAAAAATTCCGTTTTCTTCTGAAACTTCTACATTTTCAAGCCTCGTAAGGCTTGCAAAAGCCTGAACATCAATATCCTCTACCGATTTCCCAAGCTTAACAGTTGTAATTGCATCGGCTCTCGGACTTGCTCCAAACGCATCGGCACCGATCGAAATTACATTGTCAGGGATTACTACAGTTTCATCGTCTCCATTATATGCTGTCAAAACACCGGCTTCGGATATTTCAAATTCGGGTTTTGGAGCCTCGGTTTCGGCTTCCGTTTCTGAGCCTTGTAACTGATCCGTGTCTCTTCCTGACGCCGAAGTATCTGTATCGGAAACAATAGTACCATCAGAATTGCGAAAATGCATTACTAATGCAGTCGCAATTACAAGACATATTGCTGCTGCAACACAGCACCATATAGCGATTTTGCGAGTGCTTTTAGGATTACTTTCATTCGTTTGTTTTTCCAAGTTGTTGTTTTCCATAATATTATTCCTTTCATGTATAAATAATTTGGCAAAACGCCATTAGTAAATTTATTTTATCATAATAATTAACAAATTGCAATATGTTTTTATAAAAAAGTCTAAATAAGTATTTTTTTGCAAAAGCAATTCATATCTTAAAATTAAAAAACTGACGATGCATAATCATTTATACACCATCAGCTCTATTTAATCAGCTTGAAAATCCACGCAAGAAAGTTTTTAATCGAGGACTCGAATTGCCAAAGACTTCTTCGGGCGTTCCGGACTCAGAAATAACACCTCCGTCCATAAACAAAACTCTGCTTGCAATCTCACGCGCAAAAGCCATTTCATGAGTGACTATAATCATAGTCATATTATCCTCCGCAAGCGATCTCATAACCGACAAAACTTCTCCTGTCAGTTCTGGATCAAGAGCGGACGTCGGTTCGTCAAAAAGAATTATTTCCGGATTCATCATCATAGCTCTTGCAATTGCGACTCTTTGCTTCTGTCCGCCTGAAAGAGACATCGGAAGCGCGTCAAACTTATCGGATAAACCAACTCTGTCAAGAAGATACTTTGCCTTTTCTATCGCTTCTTCTTTTGAATACAGTTTTGCAAGTACCGGAGGCATTATCAGATTTTTTCTCACCGACATATGAGAAAAAAGATTAAATTGCTGAAAAACCATTCCCATCCTGCGGCAGATTTCTTTTTCCTGTTTTTCACGTACATACATGCCGTTTTTTACAAATGGCCTGCCGTCGATATAGATACTGCCGGCGGATATTTTCTCAAGACCAATCAAACAGCGCAGCATCGTACTTTTTCCCGAACCGGACGGACCGATAACCGCAATAACTTCTCCGGGAGTAACATCAAGATCAATACCTTTCAGAACCTCGGTCTCACCAAATTTTTTTGTTATTCCGTCAGCATGAATCATAATTTTATCTGAAGAAATGTTTTTTGTTATTTCACTCATAAAATATATGCCTATTCCTCTCTCGCATTCAAGCATACAGCTCTGCCTGAAATCTTAAGGTTTATTATTTTTACCATTACCGGGTAATCGAAAATTCAGCCGCTGCGGCTCAAATTCCAACAGCAAAGTTCTATTTGTCAAAACATAAAACGCCGTTCAAGATATGCAAAAAATTTAGTAAGTCCGTATGTCATTAAAAGATATATAATCGCTGCGATTATGTACGGAGTTACATCAACATAATGATTTACCATCGACTTTGTATAGTGAAGCAAATCCGCTATACCAATTGATGCAACAAGCGCCGTATCTTTTATAAGTGTAATTGCTTCATTGCTTACTGATGGAAGCACGACTTTAAACATTTGCGGCATTACAACGTGAATACGTGTCTGAAGCTTTGAAAAACCTAAAACAGATGCGGCTTCATACTGTCCCGCGTCAATTGACAGCAAACCGCCTCGGAATATTTCTGCAAGGTATGCCGAATAATTGAGAATAAATGTCAGAACAGCGGCACTGAATCTTCCCAGTATGAGATATTTTCCAACTACGGGAATTGAAGGAAGTCCGTAATAAAAGAAAAACAGCTGAAGCATCAGCGGAGTACCCCGCATAACAAATACAAATCCACGCATAATGGCACGCATAACACGATTTTTTCCGGTTATTATAAAACTTATAATAAGTCCCAGCGGCACAGCCGCTATTATTGTTATAAAAAACAAAGATACTGTACACCCCAGTCCCTTGCATAATACCTTTGTTACAGATAAAATAAACTCCATAAAAATACCCCATACCGCTTTGACTTAAAAAACAAATATGTTTTAATGTTTAGCTACATACAGAAATAATATAAAAAGCATTTGAAAAACCGGTTTATTATACTATGATTCGGCAATATCACCATGAATGCTTTTCTCTGCTCATTAAACCGGCACCTGAAAAATTCAAATGCCGGTTTTTTTATTTAATATTTATACTCAATTATCCTGTTCAAGCATATAACGACCGTATATCTCATCGACCACCAGCGCGTCTATTCTCCCGGCTTTCAGATCGAGATAAGCTTCATCGTTGCTTTCATACTCGGTAAGCTTTGCAAATGAATTAAACGTCTCCGCATCAGCCTCAATGGCTCCGAGTGCGGAAGAACCTTCCTGAGCTCCGACGTTCTTTCCTGCAAGATCTGCTTTAGTTTTGATACCAGAACTTTCTGATGTTATTATAATCTGCTTGTTGGCAATATAGGGCTTGGAAAGGTTAAAGCCCTCGATTCTGTCTTCGTCTACCGACATGCCATTCCAAATACAATCAATCTTTTTTGTTGACAGCTCCATTTCTTTAGCTTTCCATGAAATAGGCTGAAGCTTGAGCTCTACGCCAAGTCTCTTGCATACCTCTTTGGCGAGATCAATATCAAACCCTACAATTTCCCCATTCTCATCACGGAATCCCATCGGAGGGAATGTTTCGTCAAGACCGAGAATCAGCTCTCCCTTATCGAGAATATACTGAAGAGATGTGTCTCCCTCGATTTCCTTAATCTCACGCGGAAAATCAACATCGCGCAGCATTACATCGGAACCAAACCATTTTACCGCTATTTCTCCTGCAGCGCCGTCCGCAATCATTGCATCAAGAATTTCCTGAATCTTAAGAGTCAATGCATTCTCATCACGGCGAAATCCTATCGCATAATTTTCTGCACCAAAATTTTCATCAAGCACTATGTAATCTGTTCCTTTTTTGCCGCATGATATTAATGAAATACCGCAAATTAAAAGAACAGCTGCCATAACGAGTGAACATACACGTTTCAAGGTAAACTTCATTGTAAATACTCCTTTAGTATCGAATAAACTTTTTTAAAAAATAGTAAATATATTATAACTTATGCGGAACAGTTTGTCAACACTTTATCGCATTAAAATGTTAAAATAATTGTTTTTATTTGACACGCATAAATAATTATGTTAGAATTTACCTGTAAACTTGTTTTTTAGAAACTTAATATTTGCTTTAACATTAACAGATACGACTTAATCAACAATCAACACCCAGAAGTATTAATTAATTTTAAAAAGCTTTTCTGCGGAGGGTTCTCTTTTTTCTCCGTCATTTAATACCCTTTTATAATATCAGCACAATTAACAATTTAGAAAGACTGACATTAAGACTGACATTAAATTACATGAGCATTATACATGGAGGTTAGTATGAAATTCCCCAACTATAAAAATAATTTTTCCTTTTTGCCTAAAAACGCTTTATACAGAGCAGATAACATAACAGCGAATCATTTTTTTACGACCAGAAATTCTGACACTGACATACTTCCGTTCGAAATAATTCAAGCAGAAAAACAAATTCACTCAGCTGACATTATATATATAAATGATGATAATATAAATAAACCGCATTATTGCGACGGATTTGTAATTTCAGAGTCTTCTTTTTTAAATGCTGATTCCAGCTATGGAATTGCCGTACGTACGGCTGACTGTGTTCCGATTATTCTTTATGATCCTCACAACAAAGTCGCGGCCGCTGTTCATGCCGGATGGCGCGGAACAATTGCAAAACCAGATAAATGTCCATCAAACGGAATTCCGGGAATTGCTGCAAATGCGGTCCGCATAATGACAAACTATGGCGCTGAAAAAAGTAAAATTCAAGTTGCTGTCGGCGCGGCAATTCATTCGTGCTGTTTTGAAGTAAAAAATGATTTTCTAACGGCCGTCAGAGACAGCATCGGAAACAAAATGGAAGACTTTATAATCTCAAGGCGTAAAGATAGAATTTCTGTATTTTTTTATGATTTACCATTATTAAATGCATGGCTGTTAACTGAAGAAGGAATTAATCCTGATAATATAAATATTGCTTCATTTTGTACCGCATGCGATACAAATAATTTTTATTCTTTTAGAAAAGAGAAAAAATTAAACGGAACCATGATATCCGCAATTCAAATTTAGCTTTGCCCGCAATGTTTCACGTGAAACATTGCGTAATGTAAAGATACTAAGATTAATAAAAATAAACATAGAATTAATAAAAAATCTATTTACTTTTTATGGATTTATGTTATAATTGTCTTGTGGAAATAAAGATTATCATAAGGCATATTAATACAGACTTATATTGTAATTGTATAATCCTTTAATTTCTAACACGGCTAAGGAAAAGAGGTTGTTTCTATGAAAATTACGACAATCGGACGTCAAATGGAAGTTCAGGAAGATCTAAAGCTGCTGTTTGAACGAAAACTCAAAAAATTTGATAAATTTTTTGATGATGAAGCAACGGCTTATGTAACCCTGTCAAAAATCAAAAGTTCAGAAAGACTTGAACTTACTATTTCGCATCACGGAACAATGTTCC
>CAJLCI010000054.1 GCA_905205065.1 uncultured Eubacteriales bacterium
TACATATGAAAGAATTATGGGAGTAGGCGATACTCAGCCGGATGAGGAAGAAAATCATCTGCGAAGACTAGTGAAGGCAGCGGATAAGCTTTCTGCCTATATTAAATGTCTGAGTGAACAGCGTTCGGGAAATAAAGAATTTGATTCCGCGGCTCTGAGTATACGAAAAGCAATTGATGAATACGGTTCTCCGGAACTTGACTGGTTTATGGAGAACCTTTTAGACGCTTTTACTGTTACTCTTGATGAAATCGGATTTTAATACGTATTGCTTACAAATGTTTTTCTCGCACGCATGACTTGAATAGACAAAAGGCTTATCATCTATCAGACTATAAACCTTTTGTTTATGATAGTCTAAATGGAAAAATGCTGAGATTTATGTTTGTCCTATTTTTTAGTTGAAACTTACGATTTTATGAGCAATTCTATAAAACATTATGCTTAAGTTTCGTCCGAATCTTCCCGGAATACAGAGAAAAACAAGAAGCTTGTTATATTTAAGTTTTCTTACAGTCTTTGGGTATAATTGCTCGCATCGCTGCCACATTTCGAGCATATCTTTGTCACATTCGTCGCTGTTGCCAAGTCTTGTGAAGAGTGTTCCGAGTGACATCATAAGCCATAGCTCATGCAGCATAAATGCTCCCAGTTTAGGATTCTCTTCTTTTATTTTATAAATATCATACAGTTCAAATATTTTCTCTGTAACAATTCTCTGGTTTCCGGCTTTTTTTATAAGCTGCGATTCTGATACGGACTGTCCCTCTCTTCCAATCAAATAACGATAAAGATCAGCGTCAAGATAACAAATTCGTTTTATCTCAGGCAGCGGAACATAGATAAAAAGATTATCCTCATATGAAATATGTTTTGGAAGCTTATAATTTTGTTTCTTTAATATTTCTGTCCTGAATATAACCGAGTGCAGAGTAAGATACTGTTTTAAGCTGAACCGCTTAGTCTGACTCCATGACACAATCTGTCCGCTGTCGGGAAAAATATTTTCATATCTGATTCGCTTGCTTTTTCGTCCGTCCTCGTATTCATATACATAATTGGAGACACACATATCGGCCCCGCCTTGCGCTTCCAATCTTTCAAGACCGTCAAGGACAGTAGACAGCGCCCCTTTATCAACCCAGTCATCGGAGTCCACCACTTTGAAATAAATTCCTTCGGCATGTGTAACGCCCTGGTTAATGCCTTCTCCATGTCCGCCGTTTTGTTGATGAATTACCTTTACAATCTGCGGATATTTTGTTTTGTATTCATCGGCGATTTTACCGGTATCATCTGTTGACCCGTCATCTATTATAATTATTTCTATTCTCTCTCCGCCGTCAAGCAGACTTTCGATTGAACGCCGCATATATGCCGCTGAATTATAGCATGGCACAGTAACGGTCAAAAGCTTCATCTCAATCCCCCATGCTGCCTAACGCAGCCCTGAATAATTCATATATATTGTGAAACGACTAATAATACAGTCTTGAGAACGCACAAAAAATATATATTATATATGATAACACGATAACAAAAATATGTCAAGTGTAGCAATACGATAATAAAATGTCAAGATCTCTGCATCCGCATTTAAAAGCAAACTGCCGGCATGCAGTACGCAGCTGATAAAATATTTTGAACTGAAATAAAATAATTATCTATTGATTTTTGTTTTATAATATGGTAAAATAAAACAAAAAATATGAGAGGTATGAATTGATGCTTCTTGCCGTGAATATCGAAAACTCGGAAATTGTCGTAGGATTCATACAGGGAAGAAAGATTATCTGCCGATTTAATCTCGGTGTAGACTCTTCAAGAACAGGCGATGAATATGCTCTTTTGTTATCAAAAACTTCAGAGATGAACGGAGGCTGTATTGGAGATGTAAAGTCGGTTATAATTGCATCTGTTGTTCCTTCTGTGACAGAAAAGGTTATATGGGCCATTTCAAAGCTTATAAAATCCCAGATAACTGTTGTTGGTCCGGGAATAAAAAGCGGATTTTCAATCAAGCTTGATAATCCTGCCGAACTTGGAGCGGATCTTGTAGCAAATGCCGCAGGGGCAATTGAAATGTTTGGGTACCCTGTAATAATTGTGGATTTCGGAACGGCAAATACAATTTCTGTTATAGACGGACATAAAAATTATATCGGCGGATGTCTATTTCCAGGAATCCGTATGAGCTTGAATGCGCTTTCCACAGCGGAGCTTTTGCCGGGTGTAGAGGCGGAAAGCGACGTATCTCTTATAGGGAAAAATACATGCAGCTGTATGCGTGCTGGGGTAATACGGGGAGCGGCGCTTTCAGTAAACGGATTTATCAGTGAATATAAAAGGGAATTTTCACTGCCGGAGGATACATGCGCCGTTGTTACCGGAGCTCAGGCAAAAATTGTCCTTAAGTATCTTTTACCGTGTGTAAGATATGTGCCTGATCTTACGCTTATGGGACTTGCAGCGATTAATGATATAAGCCGCAAAAAACATTTTGATTGATTTTTGTTCAGGTAATAATTGCCGAAAGGAATGAAGGTATTGTGAACACGTATGTGGACGCAAACTTTACATTTAATATAACGGCATATTACATATATTATTTTATTTGCGCCGTATCCGCATAATGGCGGAACGACAGTAAGGAGGCTTGTATGACAACAAGCAAAAAAGGATCATCAACCTTAAAAATGGTGGAACTTGCCATTCTTTCGGCAATTATAATTGTATTTCAGCTTTCCGGAACTGCAATTAAGCTGGTGGCATTCGGCGGGACCAATATCAGTCTTGTTCTGATACCTATAGTACTCGGTGCTGCTCTTCTCGGACCGAAAGCAGGTGCATGGCTCGGATTTGTTTTTGGTGCCGTGACATATTTTATGGGTGTGACAGGTGCCGATTACTTTACTTTTGTTCTTTTTACCGATCATCCGTTTCTTACCGCTGTTGTTTGTTTTGGAAAAGCAATTCTTGCAGGTTTAATTGCCGGACTTGTATATAAAGCTATGCATGTCAAGCATCCGTATTTGGCAATATTTACATCTGCCGGACTTGCTCCGATAGTAAATACGGGGTTTTTTATTCTCGGTGCACTTACAATGAGCGACACGCTGTCTGCAAATTTTGTATCCGAGGGAAGTACTGTAATATATTTCCTTATAATAGGATGCGCCGGAATTAATTTTATATTTGAATTTGTGTTAAATATGATTGCGGCGCCGGCTTTGCATCGTATCGTCACTGCTGTATCAAAGCGATTAAAAATATAAATAATCAATAAAAAGTCACTGATTCTGTTGATACGCCACTGCCAGGTTGACAGGGGCGCAAATTATAATACATTCACATTTATTATATTTAAACCGCATTTATGTGTTTATAATCCTATATAAATCTGATAAACTTATTGAAAGGCATGGCTGTCAAAAATGGATGGGAAAATAACAATAAATGTACCGGATGATTTAAAAAAGATTTCCCGAAAGAAATATATTATACGGTTAAGTCTGCTTATTGCGGTATATATGGTTGAAGTAATATTATTTGCAGTTTATTATGATAAATTTATGTCTGCTATACCCAGTTATACAATGCTGAATATATTCGGTATGATTCTTATACCGGCCATTGTCATCTTATTTCCGCTGAAAAAAGACCGTTCATGGATTGGGGAAATCTATGATTATAAATTAAGTGAGCTGGCAGCATATAGTTCTCGTGTTGCACATCCGATTTCTTACCTTGGAGAGAAAAGCAGAATACAAATAAGATTACGTAACGGAAAAGAAGTTTTTGATCGTATATATGATTGCTATCCTCATACTGATGATCCTCCATCCGACACATTCTGCCGTCGCGAAAATATAGCCGTGCATATATTTGGGACAAAATATCCTACTGTGGTTCCGGAAAAAGAGGGAGACAAATCAATTTGTGTTGTATGTGGACTCATAAATTCCGAAGCGTTTTATAAATGTGACAGATGCGGACACACGCTAATAAAAAAAGACAACATATTAATTATTTAAATTTATTTTACCGGTTGCAAAGAAATATAAAATCATTTTGTTTGCAGTCGGTATTGGTTTTTTATATTTCCGTCCATGTCCTTCCATACAAAAATATCGTTTTCATATATTATATATCCATGATAACTATTGTTCTTGGGAATCGAAACGGATCCCGGATTCATGCAGACAAAATTCTTATGAAGCGTACACTTGGGAATATGAGTATGCCCGCATAAAAGGATGTCTCCTACGGAAAGAGTCGGCGGTTGCTCGTCATTGTATTTGTGTCCATGCGTCATGTATATTACCGATTTACCGTTTATGACGATTGCATAATCCGCGAGAATTGGAAATTCCAGAACCATTTGATCGACTTCCGAATCACAGTTTCCACGAACGCAGATAATATTGCTTTTTAAAGAATTAAGCATTGAAATTACTTCCTGCGGTGAGTATTCTTCAGGCAGTTTGTTTCTCGGTCCATGATATAGCAAATCGCCTAAAAGCAATAATTTATCTGCTTTCTCGTGCTGATACCTTGATAGTAATTGTCTGCAGTATAAAGATGAACCGTGTATGTCCGAGGCGATCAAAAATTTCATTTTTAGATTTTCCTTTCTTACTGATTAAAACTGCAGCGGTACATATTCACTGTCATTCTAAATTACTGAGTCATATCAATATATTCGACAACAGTGTCTTCAGGTAGACCGGCAAGCATAGGCATATAAAACCCTTCTATGACTGGCAAAAAAACATTAGGTGAGAGATTATGTAAAATAAAGCTTCTTAAAATTCATCTGTATATTAGCAGTACCTTTTCAGAAAGTTATCTCCGAAAAGGTACTTGTTTAATTTTTGTGGCTATATGTCTAATTGCATGATTATTCATTTTTTAATTGAAGTCGTTTTCTTTGTGTGATTTGCGGTGCTTAAGTCGGTTTTGCCTTGCATTTTCGCGTCTTATCCGTTCGTTTTCTTTTTCTTTTTGAATGCGAAGCTGTTCTTCGTAATCACGCCGGCGAATGTTATAGTCAGAGTTTGGATTTATGAGCTCGCGCCAGTCAATATCTCCTCTTTCGATTCCTCTTATTATTACTTCGGCGGAAGCTATATTTGTTGCAACGGGAATATTATGTATATCGCAGAGACGCAGCAGTTCATTGGATATTTCATTTCTGCTGGATTCGACTGAAGAATCTCTGAAGAAAATTACAACGTCAACTTCATCATATGATACACGGGAAGTAATTTGCTGAACACCGCCGTGGGAACCCGGAAGAAGGCATTCTATTTGAAGACCGGTCGCCTCTGATACAATTTTACCTGTTTTACCTGTTGCACAGATTTTTTGCTTACTGAGTATTCCGCAGTATGCTATGCAGAGCTGATTTAGAAGCTCTTTCTTTTTATCTTCTGCAATTAAAGCGATTTCCATGTGAAAAGTTATTCCTTTCCATAATTTATTAATATAAAATAATTATAGTTAAATAATTAGAGAGCTTCAATGTATCGTTTTTTTATCGCGGCGGAAAAACCATTGAACAGCGGAACCTCATTTCCGCAAATACGCGCTGCGATATTTGAAAACGCAAATTTACATTCTGTGAGATCTGTTTGACCGATAAGAATTCCCTCTTCTTGATACCGTTGAATCGCCTCATTGTATGGAATTATACCTAAAAGGGAAATTCCTGCACGGTCGATAATTGAAAGTATTCCCGGTCTGTAGCCAAGGTGGGTTTCATCATAAGAGAAATTATTTATAACTAAATTGCATGCACTTGTTCCGAATTCTCTTACGAGAGAGCCTGTCCTTTCAGCCGCGCGCAGGGAAGCGGGGTTATGTGTTGTAACAATAATAGTTATATCCGAAATTGAAGATGCAAGCGAAAGAACTGGATATGAATCACCGGGAGAGTCTATGATTATGTAATCATAATTTCCCGATTCGGAAAAATATGACAGAAGACTGTCAAACTTACTTTTAGAAGGTATTTCAAAATCAGAGTACGGTGCTGCGCACAGAAAAAGGGATTGACATCTCGGATCCGGAATTATTGTTTTTTCGGGAGATACAGTACCTTTTACTGCGTCTCCAAAATCGTAGACTACTCTGTCTTCGAGCCCCATTATCAGGTCGAGATTGCGAATGTTAAAGTCACAATCTATAGCAAGAATTCGTTTTCCGGTTTGAGCGAGAGTGAATGCGAGATTTGCTGTAATTGTGGATTTACCCACTCCGCCTTTTAGCGATGTAACCGTAATGACCTTGCTTGATTTATTGTCCTCAAATTCTGGCAAAACGATACATCTCCTCTTTTTTCGTTGCTTTGGATAAAATAATTTTAAATCAGCAAACAATATGTAATATGGTAAATCTATTCAAGCTATTTTATCATAAAGAAATATAATTTGTCAAGGCGTGAAAATGCAAAATATAAGAAATTCACTCGCAAAATTGAATTTTCTTATGTCTTTGGAGAAAAACAGTTCATGTTTTTTTCATGATTTTCTTTTGAGAGCTTTCTACATTGTATTTAAATTAATAAATTACATTTAAATATAAATATAAAAAATA
>CAJLCI010000055.1 GCA_905205065.1 uncultured Eubacteriales bacterium
CACCCGGAACAAAAGGAACGTCGAGCGCTTTCAGGTGAAGCCTTTTTTTTCTTTCTTCTTCATTCTCGCATTTATAATCATAATTTTTATCAGCATCTGCCATTTAATATAACTACTCCCTCAAAACTGCGCCATGATAAAAAAGCAGCCGCAGACGCTGTAGACAGACTCTGCGGTCAATGCTTTTCAGGCGCAGGACGCCAAAAGATATTATGCCTCTGTTTTACACTTTGACTTTCTCAAAACATTTTATTCATCAAAGTCGGAAGTAATAAGCTCACAGAGCCCGTCAAGAGCATCAGCCTCATCGCTTCCGTCCGCAATAAGAGTAATTGTCATTCCCTTTACAACTCCAAGCGAAAGAACGCCGAGAAGACTCTTTGCATTGACTCGCCGATCCTCTTTTTCAACCCAGATCGAACTCTTGTAAGAATTGGCTTTTTGAATGAAAAAGGTTGCAGGACGCGCATGAAGTCCTATGTTGTTTATTATAGTAACATTACGTGAAACCATACTTTTTTACTCCCATCAATTCTACAGACTACACAGCATGAAATTATTCGTATACAGGTATTAATTTTAATTACGAATAAATACATCAAACCGTTTTATGTATCTGATAATTCATTTAATATATTATAACAAAGCTTTTACCGAAAATCAAGTACGGCAAAAATGTTTTTTATTTTTTTTAATTTTCTACAATAATTTAACCGATTCTAATAAAACCGCTGCTGCAATATTAATAAAGCATCCGTATGAAATATCAGTTAACCGACTCCACAGCCATGACCAATGCGGAAAGAACGACACTTTCATTATGGACAGTTATTGTAATTCCCGGAGCAAGATAGTTTGTTCCACCAAGCATAAAGCCCTTTTCTGTCATTGATCCGGAGGCATCTACTGTACATTTCAGATCATATGCAAGTTCACTGTAGTTCTTAACTATAGTGCCGTCGTTTCTCTCGCTGTAAACTACCGCCGGAGTCACTTCCTTACGTATAATCTCTCCTACTAAATTTTCAGACTGATTCCAGATAAAAGAATCACCTTCGGAAACCGCGTTGCATGCTTCCTCACGGATCGAGCGTATAAGCAGCGTGATTCTAACATTATCTTCGGACGACGCTTTTCCGATTTTATCGGCTATATCATATCTGACGATAACCGCGGCAGCTATAGCCACTACCATAATTACAATCAGTAAATCTATTATATTAAAATGAGGCTTTTTAGATATTTTATCATTCGGTGACATTTTAACATTTACCCATATCCTCTCGTAAAACAAAGGAATCCTTTCTTAAATAATATAACTAAAGACGAGACGGCTGCGTCTGTAAGACTTTAGCGTGTAAAGCGTTTGTGTGCAAAAGCATCTGCATGTAAATATTGAATTAGACGCCTGCATTTACGACGGGATCAATTATCTGAATCGATTTACACGGGCCTTCATAGCAAAGATTCGGCAAACGGAAATGAATGTCGGGACCTATCTGAAGGTTAACCCCGTTTACATCATATCCTATACCGGCAGGCACAGCCTCAGCCTCAACAGTTATAATCATTGTAATATAATCCGGATAGCTTACATATACAAGCTCTCCGGTATCTCTGTTTACCGAAAGAAACTTTTCGTCAGAGCATCGTACGTCAACGACAGTTCCGATGCTTTCCATAGTAGTATAATCTATAAAATCGTCTCCGATTTCTACGTTGTCCTTCCACTCTTCTCGAAGGTGTACAATTTCGACCTGATACTGAATAGTTACCGCCTCAGCCTTAGACGAAATATTAATCTGAGGCGACAAAATAATATAACCGAGAACTGCCACCGCAGCAACAATAATCAAAATTAAAATAATATCAATAAAATTTATACGCATTTTTTTACGCCCTGAGGACGTTCTAACACTCGTGTCCTTATCCATTGACTTAATTCCTTTCGATAATAACTCAAATCAATAATAGCTTAAAGCCGTCAGACTTTACAGTTGTCCATCCCGATATATACGATCAGCTCGGGCCGTTCTGCCTATCGCGGACGTAAGTCCAATTATCAGCCAAAACAATAGAAATATACGGTAATTATACCACACGTAGTCAGTAACCCCCTGCAGAAGAACGGCAAATACTCCGCAAAAACCAGCGGCAGAAAAAAGCTTCATGCGTTTTTCATATTTTTCGCCGTAGGTATATATTCCTTTTTTGCCGCAGAAAAAGCTGAACGATCCGCGTGCAAAGAGCAATATAAGAATGAAAAAAACGATCAGTGCGACAATGCCGGTCTCGACCGTAATCTGAAAGTAAAGGTTATGCGAATGCGGCGCAAGCTCAATGCCCGCATAAGAATATCTGGGGTAAACTTTTGAAAAGGCCCCCTCACCTATTCCGATTCCCGAATAAAAATAATCTTTCAGCATTTTTGAAACGCCGCGCCATATACTGACTCGATATGAAGTCGAAGAATCGCCGAGATTTCCGATACTTGTAAACCTTGACACAATATTATCAGGCAAAATAAACGGAAGTACAGGAACAGCAAGCAGTCCGAACATTCCCGCGACCATAAATTTTCTCGACCATATTAGCACAAACAGTATTGCAGAAACCATAAAACCAAGCCATGCACCGCGCGACCATGTAAATATCAGACAGATGGCAAGAGAGGCAAATGTCAGCGGATAAAATGCCCTCTCCGTTTTATTTTCTGAAGTAATAAGCATCGCTCCGGCAAACGGAAGCATTAAGATAAGATACTCTGCAAGAACATTCGGATTTGCGAAGGTTGATACAACCCGTCCCGATATATCCGAGAACATAGTCGTATCCTGCCATAATGAATCCGCACTTCCCGTCACATACTGAAGAACCCCGATAAGCGATACCAAAAGGGAGGACAGCAGCATTCCGTGTATACAGCGAAAAAGCTTTTCGGTAGTATTGACAAGATTTACAACAAGAATATAAGAAAGCATAAAACATACAAAAACCATAGAGGCTTTACATGATGATGCCGTATCAACAGAAACAATTCCACCGAGAATATATATTCCCATAAAAATAAGAAGCGCTATATCAAACCGTTCAAATTTTATTGTGCGTTTCCCGCGGAGAAGTTTTATAACAAAAGCAAAAAAAGTCCACAATGTAAGGCCGACAAGCATCATCGTTGTCAAAAAAGGAAGAGCGGTTATTATAAGGACAACGCCTATTTCCGGATACAGCAGCACAATATACATAGCCGCAATACCGGCAAGAGCTATAATTGTAATGTACGGTTCCACAATGAATGAAAGAGATCCCAACAGCAACCCCGCAGCGCACGCTGTATAACCCTTGTGCTTTTTTCCGTTCACGGAAATATCATTCCGCCTGAAACCGAGAAATCTGAACAGAATAAAATCTGAAAATTTGCTTTCGCACAGAGCCTCACCGACAGTCTTATCAGAGAAAAGCATAATTACGGCAAAAACAATCATTCCGATTCCGACGCACAGACAGCCGACATCAAACAGCCCTCCCGATTGCTGTCCCCTTACAAATGATGACAAACATGTAATCAGGCCAAAGGAAAGTGAGAATATTCCATAGTACTTAAAAGTTTTGGCAAGAAGAGAATTCATAAATTTAGAAAAAATGCGGATCAGCAGGCTTTGTTCAAAGCCACGCATAAAAAAACGTTTGGTTTTTATTGAAAAGCCTATTTTTATTTTACCGTTTTCATTTTCATCCGTACTTTCTCTCTTTTCCGAACTTTTTCCGAAAGCCTGTTCCGTCAGTATTCTGCCTATCAGACTTTCGCCGATACATTTATAAATCCAGTCGGTAAAACGCGAAAGCGCGCCTATTATCAGACTGTCGGAAAAAAGCTTTATAAATCTGTCCCTTTTTGTCATTTTAGCCTCATGATTAATAACAATCACCCGTCCCTTCCCTGTATATGCGTATCGCAAATTTAAATACGAATACCTTCATACGGCAAATCAGTCACTCTTTATTCCCCACGAAGGAAACACGAAATACTTTAAGTGATATTAAATATACAGCAGCTGCCGGAATAAAGGTTATTACACATATCATCAGATTGTACATCATGCCGCTGCCGTACGGATTGAGTTCTCCGGCAAATTTGGAAATAATCCGAAGAGTACCCCACACCGCCGCCGTACAGAGCAGTGTGCAGAGAAAAAGCTTAGCCACCTGAAATCCGAAATCCACATTGAAAAGTCCCTTGATTCTTCGCGCCGCGCCCGCGATAATCACGGCCGCCGCTGCATAATATCCGACAACCGTTGCGAAAGCGACAGAATTGACGCCCCAAAGCTCTGTAATTCCTGATTCCACAAACAAAAATGAAACGGCAACATCAACAATTATTCCTATTATTGCCGCTCTCATTGGAACTTTTCCGAGATTTTTAGAATAAAACACTCGGCTGCCAAGTTCCATAATGGCAAAAGCCGGCATAGCCGCAATCAATATTCTGAAAGCTCCGGCAGAACCGCACGCTCCGACAGCTGTAAACTCGCCTCTCATATAAAGCGCAGCTATAATCTGCGGAGAAAGAAACATTACAAACACCATAAAGGGCAGTACCAGAGCAAATACCGAAAGCACTCCTGTTCTTACTGTTCTATTAAACGACGTATCATCACCAGACGCGGAGAGACGCGAAAGTTCCGGAAAAGCATAGTTGCAGATAGAATATGTGAGAGTACCCGCAAACATAGTAAACGCGGTATTGGCATAATCATAAATTGTAACAGCACCATCAACAGAAACAAAAGATGTAAAAAACATCGCGGAAAGAAGGGCAGCCGGAATAAACCATGAGCCGACCATAATTGATGGCGCAAGCCTTATTGCCTTTTTCATTTCTGGGGTTTTTAAATTTAAAACCGGCCTATACCTGAATCCTCTTTTCAGCAAAGGGATTAGCAGTGTAAGAAGCTGGAGAAACCAACCAACAAGATAAGCAACCGCCAATCCGTATATTCTGTTTTCCCCAAGAAGCCCGTCAAAAAACAAAAAATAAATAATGACGGCAGCATTGTAAAGCGCGGAGATCATCGCCGGAAGAAGATACTCTCCCCTTGACTGCATCACACCGGTCAGCGTATACGCCGTTCCCGTGAAAATAATCATCGGAAACATAATTCGCATAAGTCTGACGGTAAGCGCCTTTGTTTCGTTGTCAAGCCCCAAAGTGCCGACTATAACATCCGCAAACACTATGCCGAGAAACGCAAGAATTCCGGCTCCGAGCAACACAAGGTTGAAAAAGCTGCACGCAAATTCATCAGCCTCTTCCGAAATACCTCCGTCCTCACGGCGCTTAAAGCTGTTGTAAACAGGAATAAAGCATCCCGAAATCGCGGTTGCAAACAAAAGATCAAAAAAGGTAAGCGGTATATGCGACGCCTCTGAAAAGGCATTGGACAGCATACCGGCTCCGTAATACTTAGCCATAAGAACAGAACGCAAAAGTCCAAGTCCTTTAGCAACCACAGTTGCAAGCATCATCAGAACAACCGTTCCCGACGCTCCAAGCTTGTGTTTGGATTTTATATTTGCATTGTCATTTTTCATAAAATACCATCCGTAAAAGTTTAACTCTTCTCCCTCTCAATTTCACTTAAAAGGCGTATATTCCAACTGTCAAAGAAAAATCAGTAAATCATATCCGGCCTGTTTTTCAAAGTCAGCTCCAAAGCCGCTTTATACCTCCAGCGTTCTATCTCCGCATGATTTCCGCCGAGCAAAACCTCGGGAACTCTCATTCCGCGGAAATTTTCAGGCCTTGTATATTGGGGATATTCCAACATACCGCACGAGATGCTTTCCTTTTCATAGCATTCAGGATCAGAAAGCACACCTTCGCAAAGCCTCGAAACGCAGTCAATCAGAATACACGCAGGCAGCTCTCCTCCGGTAAGAATATAATCTCCCACAGATATTTCTTCATC
>CAJLCI010000056.1 GCA_905205065.1 uncultured Eubacteriales bacterium
GATATTTCTATTCTATACCATTTCAGAGGTTTACACAAGATGGGAAGAAGTCTCGTGAATATCGCAATGGCTTTTTTAATATAAGGTTTTCTTCCTCCAACTGAGCATTGCGTTTTTGCAATTCCTTTATTTGTTTTGCAGTAAGAACCGTGTTGTCATCAATTTTTACTTCAGAATACTGTTTTATCCAATTTGCCAAAGCATTATGTGATATGCCGTATTCTTCCTTTATTTGGTTGTAGGTTTTGCCTGAGTGATATAGATCTACTATCGTTTGCTTGAATTACTGTGTGTATTTTTGGTTTTTGCCTGCCATTTTTGTTTCCTCCTCGGTTAGCTGTTTTCCTGTGCTTTTATTATATCATACTTGTCCACTCTTTTAGTATATATCCAATACTCCAATGAAGATAATCGCAAATGAAATGGGAATTGGAGAGAATAAAGTATATAAACACAAGAAAAATGCACTTTCAACACTTGCAAAAAGGATGAAGGCAGATGAACTATAGAGAAAGCGTTAGGGATATATCGATTGACACAAAAACAATATTACAGTTTTTAAACGGTAAGGATATATCAGGTACGGTTATAGATTTCTATGGCAAATATATTTTCAGAATATCCGAATTAACTATAACAGATTCGGAGCATAGTGTTGAATTAAAGTACATAGATAGAGATTTAATGTAGAAGATGATTTTTTAATTAAAATCAAGGCATGATAATTGATTGCTGCAAGCGCTCTTCGACACTTTCGACGCGTAAATATCGAAACTTTCGATAAAATTTTATCGAAAGTATTGACGGACTGTTTGCCGGGTGATATAATTGCATTAAGAAAAGTGTACGAAGGTGGAAATATGTCTATTCCAATCAATATAGATGATTTAATAAATCAAAGGGTTGTTGAGTCAACACGCATAGAATTTAAGAGTGACTGGAATCCTAACCCGATAATTCACAGTATATGCGCCTTTGCGAACGATATAGATAATGTTGGCGGTGGGTATATAATTATCGGTGTTGAGGAAGAAAACGGAAGTCCGGTATTTCCCGTTAAAGGAATAAAACAGGACAGAATAGACGGAATTTTAAAGGAACTTATAGGATTTTGCCATTGTATTGAGCCTCTATACAACCCTGTGGTTGAACCGGTTTTGTTTCAAGGTGTATATATTATTGTTGTTTGGATTACGGGCGGCTATGGAAGACCGTATAAAGCGTCAAAGGATGTGTTCACGGAAAAATCCAATAAGCTTTACTATATCAGAAAATTCAGCAGCACTATTGTTGCTTCCTCAGATGAAGAAAAGCAGTTGTTTTATGTTTCGTCGGATATTCCGTTTGATGACCGTGCTAACCTTGCGGCAGATGTTTCAGATTTGGATATCGGACTTATGCGCCAGCATCTAAAGGCAATAGGAAGCAGCTTGTATGAAATATCTCTTAAAGAAGATGCATTGAAAATTGCAAAGGATATGCAGTTGCTATCCGGACCGGTTGAAAATATTAAACCGCTGAATGTAGGAATACTTATGTTTTCTGAGCAACCTGAACGGTATTTCCGTTATGCGCGGATTGAGGTTGTGGATATTCCGGATCCTACAGGCACCAATATGGTGGAAAAGGTATTCACCGGACCGATTCAAAGACAGCTAAAGGATGCCCTGGCATATATTAAAAACTATATATTGAAAGAAGCTATAATTAAAGAATCCGATAAAGCCGAATCAATAAAAATATATAATTACCCATATGCGGCAGTTGAAGAATTACTTTCTAATGCTGTTTATCATCGTTCCTATCAAATAAATGAGCCGATTACCGTGAGAATAACCCCGCAGAATATTTCAATAACAAGTTTCCCCGGATTCGACAGAAGTATTTCGGATAAAAGAATTTCGGAATATGACATAACTTCGCCTATATACCGAAACAGACGAATCGGTGATTTTTTAAAGGAACTTCATCTGATTGAGGGGCGAAATACCGGTTATCCGACTGTGCTTAATGCACTTCGCGATAACGGTTCACCGTATCCGGAGTTTGAAATGGACGAGGGCAGAAATTATCTTACGGTTAAGCTTTCGATTCACCCGTACTTTTTACCGAATATGATAATCAGTCCAAAAAAATTGGAGTACCGTCAAAGAATAATAAACGCTTTAGGTGATGGGAAAATGTCATTAAACGAATTGTCTAAAGCAATGGGTTATAAGGGGATTACTACTAAATTGTCATTTACGGTAGATGATATGATAAAATCCGGCGTCATTGAAAAAGTGATGGTGGGAGCGTATGCCAAATTGCATATTCCTAAATGATTTTTCGCTAACAGGATATATGAAAACGACAGTGATTATTTTTTAATAATTGCTGTCGTTTTTTACTTAAGGGGGGAGGGTTTTCGGAATATATTAAGACTATGTATATAGAGGGCGCAAGAAAAGCGTCTTATGAACCTTGAAAAATATGCCTATGGGCATTATAGAAAGCATACTGTAAAACAGCAGGGGAGCGACGTTTGCTTAAACGCAAAAAACAAAGGTATGACAGCCTTTGTCCGCGATGATCCTTTTAAAAGACACTTGCCGTGGGCTTGGACGGCAAGCGGGCAGAAGTCAGCCCGTTGCAGTATGTCCCTGCGGAGGGGCTAAATACTCCGTCAGTTAAACAGAGTGTTGAAAAACAGGAGTGTAATTATAATGAATGCGGCAAATAACGGTATTTTAAAAAGATTGCTCGGCAACCAAAATCTCACGGTATCATTTTCCGAGGAAGAAACAGGGGATATTAAGGCAGATATTTTTTCACTTCTTTTAAGCACATATAAATCCCGCGTTGAATCGGAAGTCAGAGGCAGTATAAAAAGTCAAATTTGACAAAATAACTTTTGTGTGCTATACTCCCCGGCGAAATCCGAAAGGATTTGCGGACCTTGAAAACCGAATAAAGTAGTTCAGGTGATTTCGTATATCTGCGCATACCCTGCGATACATTTATTTGCATAAAAGAAAAAACTGGTTACCGTTTTTATAAGGGAGGAGATTAAAATTTATGAACATAGAAGAATTCGGAAAGCTGAATTTAACAAGACTGGACGGTAAAATATCCGCCGACAAAAGACTGACATGGGAAAGCATATATGCCTCGTGCCGTTCCGAATCATTGCTGACGGGCAAAACCGTAGGGGTGGACTCGGTAAAGCTGTCCGGGGATAAAAATACGCATTGCCTTACGGTGATAGATAATACCATAAAAATCCTTATACCCTTTAGCGAGGTTTGGTATGATAAAAAGCTGATTTACGGCAGAATACTGTCAAGATGGTAATGCTACCTCGGTGAAAGGTTAAATAACTGAGAAAACATTCTGATCAAACTTCAGTTGTTTAAGGTGAATAACCATTGGCAAGTAAAAATGTTTCTGCACATAATTAAAGATTGATTGTGCATTAACTCTTGAGCTTCTGCACATACTATGCTATAATAATGTGCAGAAACGGAGGAACTAATATGAGAAAGTTTGATTATTCTTTTTTAAATAACTGCTTATTGCCGGCAAATCTTATTAACCTTACATCCGGTATTGCTTCATTAAAGACAATGGCAGGTGTAAGAAAAGAAGAATATGCAAAGGTCTTTACTGAACTGGAAGCAGTAGCGAAGGTGCAATCGGTTAAAAGTTCCAATGCCATTGAGGGTATCGTTACCAGTGATGAGCGTATTGCTGCCATTGTAAACCAGAATAGCGCCCCATTAAACCATACGGAAGGTGAAATTGCAGGTTATAGAGACGCCCTGAATGCGATTCATATTCGTCATGACACCTTAGATCTGCGTCAAAGCGATATTTTAAGACTTCACGAAATGATGATGCAGATTGCCGGTTACGAGTACGGCGGTCAGTATAAGACGGGCGATAATTATATTATTGAGGAAGACAAGGACGGAAACAGAAAAGTTCGATTTAAGCCTACACCGGCCTCTGAGGTAAAAGAGGCAATGGAACAGTTGGAGTTGGCTTATATGGAGGCTCGGAATAATGCAAATTTCAATCAGTTATTGCTGATTCCCTGTGTTGTGCTTGATTTCCTGTGCATTCACCCTTTCCGAGACGGTAACGGCAGAATGTCACGCCTATTATCCTTGCTCTTGCTTTATAAAAACGGCTATGATGCAGGAAAATATGTTTCCTTTGAGGAACAGATCAACAACTATAAGGTGTATTATTACGAAGCGTTGAGAGAATCCTCCATCGGTTGGTACGAAAACCGGAACTCTTATATTCCTTTTATCGAGAACTTTCTTTCAACACTCTATATGTGCTATAAAGAATTGGACAAACGCTTTGCTGTTATTCATGGCAAGAAGATTACAAAGACCGCACGAATTGAAGCAACCGTTCTCAATAGTTTAGTACCGATTTCCAAGGCAGATATATGCAGTGTCCTGCCGGATGTCAGCCCTACAACTGTTGAAGCAGTATTGAGCAAAATGGTTAGAAACGGACAAATCAAGAAAATCGGGCAATCCCGAATGACCCGATATGTTAAAATCTAAATAATGATTAACCTTTACGGTGCTTGTGTTCGCGTCGGTAAGGCTATGGGATATAAACGGATTATTACGTATACTCTTGAAAGCGAGCACGGCTCAAGCGTTAAGGCGGCTAATTATAAATATGACGGAATTGCAGGCGGTATTGTATGGAGCGGGAAAAGAAGAAATGACGCGCTGCCCGGCGGGGATATGAAAGAGGTTTTTGAAACCGTTAAGACCAATAACTATATGGGCTGGAAGCCCTGCACAATGGAAGAGGCTCGTGCGGCTGCAAACAGCGGCACGGCTGCAATAGGCATAAGCGATACTCCATATGTGATGAATCGAGCTGATTATATGAGTGATCCTACGGTCGAACCCACAAAAAGTAACAGAACCTGGGGGCAAATTAAATCTGACGGTAGTTCTATCACCTATCCTGCCAATAGTGATTACGGAGCTTTTGTGGTTTATTCCGCAATTTGACATAAGGTATTTATAAAAATTAAAAATCCGAGATTTATCAAAATGATTTAATCTCGGATTTTTATTTGTCACAAATACTATATCTATTTATCTGTAATTTCAGAAGGCGGAATCAGATAGTTTTTCCATTCACCGCCGTTTAAATTCCATACGGATTCATCGGAAAGGTATTTTGACAGCTCGGGGCTTGCGGCGTAATAATTGTTATTCGACGGCAAAGTGAATTCCGATGTTTTTTGCAGAGAACCGTCAATTAACGCCTCTTCCGTATAAGTGGTTTCAGCTCCGTTTGAATAATAAGAAAATGTTTTTTGCGTTATAAAATCTTTTGTTTGATTGTTATAGCAAACTAATTCTACCACAGGTTCGTCACTATGGACCTATTTTTTTATTTCAACTTCATTTTACAACGCGCGAATGATTTAAAAACGGGTGTGATATTTTGAAAAAAGTTCTTATCGTCATTATTGGATTTTTTCTTATTGCGGCTTTATGCGGCTGCGGAAGCCACGCGCTTTCAAGCGATGATTTTGCCGAGGGGTGAGATAAAGGTAGGTGTGGAGGAAAGACTTGCGGCGGAAAACAACAGTATATACGGTATGATGACGCATACCTGCCCGATAGATTATCTTCCTACTGAAATGTTTATGTCTACAAAGCAAAATGCCGAAATAAAGCGAAAGCCTAAAAAAGCAAAATCCAAAAAATTATTCAAGCCCGATATTGACCGTTCAACTGAGGAATGGCTCGGCAGACTTGAAAGGAGCTTGGATTACGAAATATGGTACTGCGGACACTACCATATTGATAAACAGCTTGATAAGGTTTATATGATGTATAATGAAAT
>CAJLCI010000057.1 GCA_905205065.1 uncultured Eubacteriales bacterium
ATGGATACTTTTTTCTGTTTTCTTACTATTGCAGGTTCATTTTACAATGCGCCAAAAATATTTAATAGGTATTTTCTTTTATTTAAAATATTGAAAGTCTTTAGAAATACGGAATTTCAAATGTTTTCGGCTCCATTCTGAAAAGAGTGGAGTCTTTTTATTTATTGGTATTTACAGAATATTCCTTATTTGATATACTGTATATGGGCAGCTGTGAAAACACCCCCTAAACAAAAAAGAAAGGAATGTTCTTATGAAAGAAAAACGGCAATTTCAAAACAGGCTTATTTCATTAGCATTGGCAATATTATTTGTTTTGCTTCCCACCAATTCTCTGATGACAACCGCGCAATTTTTCAGTGGCAGTTACTCGAATTCGGATCTCTCAGAAGACAGTACCTTTGTTTTATCAAAATCAAATGTTCAAATCGGGGATGATTACAACCCCGAAATGCAATACAATGATGAAACTCAAACATTTTCTGCCGTTAGAGTAACCGCAACCAAAATTGACGAAATGGTACTCCTTACCCAGAAATGGTTGAATCAGGAATACGGGAATGTTTCGGGTTTCGGTTCTGTAACGGAAAACGGGAAAACCGGTTGGAATGTTATTTACGGTCTTACAAGAGCGCTCCAACATGAATTGGGAATAACCGAGCTTGCAGATAATTTCGGACCGTCTACAAAAGCACTGTATGCAAAGAATCCGCTGCATAGGCAGGATGGAGTTACCGACAGGAAATTCGCTATATTGCAGGGCGCACTTTGGTGTAAGGGCTATAATCCCGGTTATTATCTAAAGGAAGACCCCGATACAGGTAAGGTCAGCTTTGAAGAAATATTCAACGCACGGGTGGAAGAAGCGGTTATCTCACTGAAAACCGACGCGGGCTTTATAAATCCCGACGGCGTTGTTACTCCTAATGTTATGAAAGCGCTGCTTTCTATGGATTCGTTTAAACTTTTAAGCGCATATTACGGCGGTACTTATGAAGTCCGTTCAATGCAGCAGAAATTTAACCGTACATATGAGGATTATATAGGCGCGCTTATACCGTGCGACGGAGTATACGGCAGAAGCACAAGCAAGGCCTTGGTATATGCGTTACAGGCAGAGGAGGGTATGCCTGTCGGTACGGCAACCGGTAATTTCGGTGCTAAAACGCAGGAATTATGCCCGCAAATACCGTATGTAAGAAATTCGAGCGCGGCTAAGGACTATAACGGCAACTACTATACAGACGCTAAGCTTGCGGAAATAATAGGATTGGTACAGTTTGGACTTTTCCTTAACGGTTTCGGGGACGGTATATTTGACAGAAGATTCAATCCCGTTACACAGCAGGCTGTTCTTGATTTTCAGGCTCATTATGCTCTGCCGAGAACAGGAAAAGTGAATCTGGATACATGGATGTCGCTGTTTATCAGTAGCGGCAATCCAAAACGTTCTGCCATAGCTGCGGATTGCGCCACCATACTTAATGCGGCAAAGGCAAAGACGCTTTATGATAACGGATACAGATATATAGGCAGATACTTGACCGGCACCTACGGCGGCGGAATAAGCAAGGCTTTGACTGTAACGGAAGCCAAAACAATTCTGCGTGCCGGTTTGCGGTTTTTCCCAATTTATCAAACAAGCTCAAATAAGGTTGAGTATTTCACACCCGAAAAAGGCGTTTCAGACGCACAATCCGCAATAGAGGCGGCAGATAATCTCGGTCTTCCGGCTGATACAATTATTTATTTTGCAGTGGATTTTGACGCGATGGATTACCAGATAACCGGCAGCGTTATTCCGTATTTTGAAAAGGTTTATGATGAGGTCTCAAAAAGCAGCTATAAGGTAGGAGTTTACGGTGCGAGAAATGTTTGCACCCGTGTATCCAATGCCGGCTATGCCTGCAGCAGCTTTGTGGGGGATATGTCAACAGGCTTCAGCGGAAATTTAGGCTTTAAAATTCCCGATAACTGGGCGTTCTCTCAATTTGCCAATTTAGAAGGCAGCAACGCTTTGGGGACAGGCGACGGAAGAATAGAAATAGACAAAAATGCTTTTTCCGGCAGAGATCAAGGTGTGTCGATGCTAAGGTCTGCTAAAAAAGCAATTTATGTTCTTCCGGGATATTTAGGCTCGCGGCTTTACACAGAAGACGGTAATGAATATTGGGCGGATCAGGACAAATTAAGCAGTGATATTACCGACTATGTTATTTTAGGAGAAGTAAGTGCACGGAAAGATATTTTGCGCCTTGACAAAAACGGAGAAAATTCAAAGGTGCATCCGGATATTTCAAAGGATTTTTACGGAACCGAAATGAACCCGGGCGAAGGTGGAGTATATAAGCTGCTTGTAAACACTTTGAAAAAGCAATGCAAGGGTTACGATGTGGTGTTTTTTCCGTATAACTGGCTTGCTGACTTGAATGATTCGGCTAACGAGCTACAGAACCATATTAACGGTAACGGATATGAAAGCGTAGTGTTTGTCACTCACAGTACCGGCGGTTTGTTAGCGGCAAGATATATTGCAAAGAGTGTTGCAAATAAAAGAAAGGTTGAAAAAGCAATTCTTATTGCAGCACCGTTATACGGCACCTATTATGCGCTTGATCCGCTGGAAAGCGGAAAAGTGGATATGGTGGATGAAATATTAGCCGAACAGTTAGAAAGTATAACTGACAATAAGTTCATAAAATGGTGGGCATATAGATTTACATATCTGTTTGTGCGTGCGGCTGTTCATAATTCACCTACAACCTATCAGCTTTTGCCGAGTATAGAATATTTAAAACTTATGCCGCAGATGTATGAAGATGAATTTAAAAACAGCAAGGCAATTACCACCTTAAATGACTATTACAGTATTTTAAACAGAAGTCCGAATCTCAATTCTAATCTTACTGACGGTAATAAACGCAGTCATAAAGCCTTCCGGAATAATATAGGTGACATTGTATCGGTGTTGCAAAGTGTTGATACAACATTAGTAGGCACGAGCAAAGGCTTTAAAACATATTCTGTTGCACATTACAAAACGAATACATTTGGAGAATCGAAAATAATAAACATATCCGAATCAGATAAAGGCGATGGAATAGTATTGGCAGCCAGTGCATTTGCTTTGGCGACTGATGGGAAACACCGTTTAAAATACAAAGATTTTGCAAATGAAGGTTCATACGACCATATGGATTTGGCTATGTGCAGAGCGCCGATTCAATATGTGTGCGATACAATCAACGGTAAAGCCTATATTTCTCCGGCAGATACAAATTCTTTGCAGGCGGAAACGAACGATACAGAGAACGGTATGGCGGATAATTTAAAAATAAAGTATTCGGGCAACAGCTTTTTGACAGTAAATATTTATGATAGAGAGAACAATAATGTTGCGCAAATATCCGAAAATAAGTATTTCGGTTTTAACAGCGATACTTTCAGTTTTACACCGCTTGAAGTGGAAGATGATAATTTCAGCGCAATAATTTATATGCCGAATTACGGTTATCGCGTTGAATTCAGTTGCGGTAACAGTGCAGGAACTTCCGTGGATTTCAAAGCCGAGGTTTCAACTCTTGATAAAGACGGTTGGCGAAAGACAAGCGCTTCCGATTCTGTAGTCCAAACCTCGGGAAATGGGTTACTTGCGTCTTATGACGGAACAAATAATCCTATTTCGGCGGAAAATATTTCGTCTGCGGTCGGAGGTACTGTCAATAATCATTTTACCGATTGGAGTTTTCCGTCTGACATAAAGCTTGATATTAATGCTGCAAAAAAGATAGATATTTCGGGTAACGATGCAGAATCAGTATCTTCACTTCTTACTTGGAGTTCGTCGGATGATTCCGTTGCGTCTGTTTCATCAAACGGCACAGTGACTGCATTAGGTTATGGAAAAGCAACAATATCCGCAACGGACGGGAATAAAACAGAAAGCTGCGAAATTACCGTTAATTTAGCACCGACATCCGTTAATATTCAAAATATTGTTATGACCGTAGGGGAAAGATATGTAATCTCTCCGGAATTTACACCGGCAAATTCCACAGGTACAGATGTTTCTTATACCTACGAAGAGGGAACGGTCATTAAAATTGATGAGTTCGGCGTTATACAAGCTCTTGCTCCGGGAACAATATCCGTGACGGCAAAAACGGAAAACGATATTACAACTACCTTTACAGTAACGGTTACAGATGCTGATTTCACAAGAAAATCCGGGGATACAAACGGAGACGGAACGGTGGATATAATAGATCTTATACGGGTAAAAAAGCATATTGCCGGAGTTATGACTCTGACCGGTATTGACTTTGATACAGCTGACATTGACAAAAACGGTATTCTGGATTCTGCTGATTTAACTCAGCTTCGGAAAATACTTTTAGGTATATAGAAAAAGGTGAAACATAATGAAAAATAAAAGTATTATTTTAAGGGCTATTGTTTTTGTTGTTGCTGTTGTCGCAGTTATCTGTACTGTATCTTTGACTCGCGATTTAATGAAAAAACATCGTATTGAAACGAGAAAGCCTATTCTTAAAGTAATGTCTATGAGTTCTGTTGGTTGGATTACTCCTCGCAAGCCGCATTATTATATAGTATACGATAACGGCGATTATGAGGAAGTAAATCAATTCGAAATATCGGATATTGACACATATGATTTGGGTATGTATAATGAGGGAAGTTTTCTAAGCGAAAGCGAAAAGAAAAATTTAGAAAATTATCCGAAGTGCACCAAAGCTATCGTAGAATATGCCGAGCAACTTGATCATTCCCTTCTTAATAATTTATATGTGACCGACGGCAGGTATTTTTTTGATATTTACGATAACAGGTCAATGCAAAGAAAGTATACCAGTACAATATATGAATATTTTCCCGACAGCGATTCTGTAAAGAGAATAGTACAATTCAAAAAGTACAACACGGAGCATGTCGAGTTGTACTGATTTTAGGGTGTGAGCTGATGAAGAAAAATAATACCGGGTTGAAAGTTATAGCTTTTGTTCTTGCATTTGTTTCGATCGTCAGCTCCGTCTATTTAATTCGCAGTTTAGTAAAAAAGCACCGTATCGAAACAAGAAAGCCTATTCTTAAAGTAATGTCAAGAAGTTCGGGAGGATGGATTACTTCCGGGAAAGAGCATTTTTACATCGTATATGATAACGGTGATTATGAAGAAACAGAAGAATTTCAGTGTTCAGGTACAGAAGTCTATAAATTATATATGGTAGATGATATTGAAACTGATTTGGAAGGTATGCCGGCTTACGCCAAAAATATAATTGAATATGCGGATAATCTTGAAAACAGTAATATATTTAATCTTTATGTGATAGGAGACAGGTGCTTTTTTGATATTCACGACAGCAGAGGAATGCGTAAAAAGTATACAAGTACAGTCTTTGAATATTTTCCTGACGATAATTCCGTAAAGAGAATAGTTCAATTCAAAGATTATTACACACAGTATGTTGAACTTTACTGATTACCTCTTACTTTTCCGAGGCGTTATCTTTTCCCGATATTGTAGACGCATATTTATATATAGAAAAACACGGGCTTGAAAAACTTGCAACAGTAATAAAAAGATATTAAATCCCTGCCGATTTCAAAGGTGAAATCGGCAGGGATTTTACTAATTGCGGCTTTCAATTTCTTATCGTTTTAA
>CAJLCI010000058.1 GCA_905205065.1 uncultured Eubacteriales bacterium
TTATCAGAAGCAAGAGTTTATGTAGGTACTTACAACAAGTATAACAACGGTTCACTTTTCGGCAAGTGGTTAGACCTTTCCGACTATTCGGACAAGGACGAATTTATGGAAGCGTGCCGGGAACTGCACAAGGACGAGCAAGACCCGGAATATATGTTTCAGGACATCGAGAACATACCCGAAGCCCTGATTTCCGAAAGTTGGCTTTCTGAAAAGTTCTTTGAGCTTCGGGATGCCATCGAGAAACTAAGCGAAACCGAGCAGGAAGCGTTTTTCGTATGGTGCGACCACCACAACAGCGATATAAGCGAGGAAGATGCGGACGACCTTGTTTCTTCCTTTGAGGACGAATATCAGGGAGAGTATAAAGACGAGGAAGATTACGCCTATGAAATCGTAGAGGAATGTTACGACCTGCCGGAGTTCGCAAAGACCTACTTTGATTATTCGGCTTTTGCCCGTGACCTGTTTATGACTGAATACTGGATGGATAACGGTTTTGTTTTCCGTTGCGCCTGATTACTAACCGGGTGGAGCAATCCACCCGCAACACATTAAAACAATGAAAGTATATAATAACATAAAGACTTTTTTACGGTGGGCTGTATTGGCTTTTATCATCTATCAGGCAGCCACCAGTACCGCCGGAATGTGGATAGCTTTAATCATAGGATTTATTATCATCCGGCTTGTAATCCGGTTGTTTATCTCCGCCGTTTACCTGTTTTGTATGGCGATTATTTTCATTGTGTTGCTTTCGCTTTTAATTATCTGATAACTTAATATAAATTATTACATCATGGACAGTTTAAACAAAAACGGGGTAAGAATTACCCAAACACCGGGAGAAGAAAAATATGTAAAATGCTGTTTAAGCGCATTAGGAAGTGTATCTGTTATACTTAATTAATGTATAGTGGAGATTAAGACTAAAAAACTATTAGTATATGTAATTTTAAATATATTAAAGCTGAATGAATATAGAAATTGCATTCAGCTTTAATATATTTGAAATTATATTTCGTCTACTGCTTTTTTTAATACCATAATAGGCACTTTAGTCATATGATTATAGGATAAAATAGCATCATGAATAATTCTTCTGTTTATATATACGCGTTTGCTTTTACTAAAAATGTAATTTATGCTGGTTAAAATTTTATCGTGTTTTATAAAAGAACGAATAAAAGGAACTAAAAATAGAATAGCACTAAATGTAATTGACAATATTAAAATATTAGGTATTATATCTTTAAAATATGTTTGGGTTATTTGCGTTGCAAAGGCAATTGCTATGAATATCAAATACCATAGTATGTTTTTGTATGATTCTTTTAAATAAGATTTCAATTTACAATCTACATATTTTTTTCTATTAATCTGATACTCTTTTCTCTTTTTAAAGAATGTATCTTTAATTTTATCATTTTCAATTATTAATATTCTTTGTTCATATTCTTTTAATTTTATGTTTTGCAATTCTACTGTTTGTTCCTTTTGCTGATACTTAATATTCACTTTTGAAAGTTCTTTTTTCAGATTTTCATTTTCTTCTTTCTGCTTTTGTGTTTGTATTTTGAATAGTTCTTGTTCTTGTACATATTTTTCTATGTTGTTTTCTGATATAGTATCTAATATATCACTTAAATCATCAGCTTTTATGTCTTCTGGCTTTTTGCTTTCTCTTCTTAACTCCACAATGGTTGCCAATGCTTGTTTTTCGTTAAGTTCTCCTTTCTTTAATTTTTCTTGTAAAGAATCATATTTATATGATATTGAATCATTAACTTGTGTTGATAAAACAATTTGCGCTTTTGTTATTATATCAAATGTTTTAGGATAGTTATTTTTACCAAATCCTTTTCCTAATTTAAACCAAAGTTTATTAGTTAGGAAAGTTAAAGTAGTAGCAAGAGGAACATTCCCATTTGGTTTTATTAAATCATGCCACGCCAATTGAATTGTAGTGGCATTCCCGGACAAAAGAATATAGCCAATGTTCTCAAAATTTCTATCAGAAGCACCTTGTCTGAGTATATTTACATAATTCAAAAATTTAAGATTTTCCCTTATATCGTAATCTGTGACAATAGAAGACTGTAAGCTTTCTATTATAGATTGGTCTTCTATGTTGAATTTGTGGTTTTTAGCAGAATAATATTCCGTATATGTATCTTCTGTTATTCCATTGGTTTTTAATAAATCATAGAAAAGTGCTTTTTTTTCGATTATATCGCTGGGAGTTTTACATCCATTAACAATAGAAGCCATTGCTGTTTTGGATGGATTTAAAGTATCTTCTCCGTTAATAATAAATTCTGCTTTTTTGAAAAAACGTTCTATTTCATTTTTTACTTCTGAAAAATATTTTAGATGTATTTTCTTCTTGCCGTTCTTGTTGATGCTTTGAGAATTGATTTCTTTTACAAATGTGAAAAAATCATTGAATAATATTTTAAATAGCTCTCCATTGTAACCAGCGAAATGAAATAAAATTTCTGTTTCTATAAAAATTGTTATTTGAGTATTCCAAGTACCTAAATCATTTAAATTGGAATTATATTTTAATCCAGTGTATAGAACTACACCTTCTTTTATAGTATCTAATTGTGCTAGTAATGTATCTTCTGATTTACACTGAACAATAAAAGCACCTATATATTCAGAATATTCTTGTACTGTTGATTCATCAAGCATGAAAGAGCATAAAGACTTCACTATAATTTCTTTTTCAGCTTCCGATAATGTGACTTTCTTTTGGCTTTCTATATATATGAATAAACGATTAACAACATTATTATTGCTGTTGTAAATTTTATTCTGCTTTTCTTGAAATTCCTTATTCCTTATTTGGTCTATAGGTTTATTTACAGAATATACTCCATTACTCTTGGATAGAAAGGGTAATCGGGATAATGAAGTTTTTACCACTGCTTCAGGAATCTTAAAATCATAACTTTCATTTAGTAGTAGTGTTATTTCTGTAAGTCCAAATTGATATTTATTTTCTGAGGATATGATTTCTTTTAGAAATTCGGAAATTACTCCATACACGTCTTTCTGATTATCATATAGTTCTCTAAAAACCGCCAAAGAAGCTAAACATTTACTATTTTCTAGTGTATTTTCCATAATTCTACAACAATATTTTATTATAACGCCAAATTTACAAAAAATATATTAGTTAGTGCTTAAAGCGAATTTATTTATATTCGCTTTAAGCCTAATCTGGTTTTAGTATTCTTCTTTAGAACTGTCATTATTGAAACTAAACGTTAGCTGTTGTACTGTCCCGAAGCTATCCTGAAAATACACATCTACCGTTTGTTGGTCGGTTGATGCAGAGGTATAGTAAAGCTGGAATGTTTCACCCGGAAGCGGGTACAGGTCATTCGACAGTAGAACCGTCCCATCGGACATTTTCAGCGTTCCCGTCCCGTCCGGCTGGAAATAGCGGATGAAATACTTTGTTTCCTCATACCGCCCGTCCCGGTGAAGCTGACACCTGATTTCGGCGGTTTCACCCACCTTTAATTTCTTCGGTACAGGCATCGTTTCAATACTGAACGGGTAAGACTGCTGTATATCTACATCGTCATTACACGCACCCACAAATAAGATGGCGGCCATTACATAGCAGCCCATCAAAATACGGCTTAAAATCTTTCTCATATACATTATATATAATGGGTTAGTTTATCACATGATTATCTTTAGACCGATACCGAACTGTGTATGGAACTTTCCAACGGAAGAACCGAACAGGCATCTTTCTCGTGCGTTAATCAGGAACACCACCCGGTCGGTAATATAACTTTCCAGTTCCAGGGTCAGCGCACCACCATAGACAAAACCGTCCTTATCGGTTAGGGTCGAGCCATCGGGCAGCAGCTTGTCACCCCAGTTACTTGTTTCGTACCCGACAAGGGCAGACAATCCCAGCGAGAGGAAAAAGGTTTTTTTCCGGTCTGAAAGGAAGTTCATATAGTAACCGCCCTCACCTGTGAACTGGCTTACGGGTATCTGTAAATCCTTATAGGGGTAATGCTTTTCGAGGTATTCCCCGCCGATAACCCACCTATTCCCATTTTTGGTATAGGTACTCATGGCAGCCCCGAAGTAATAAGCGAAATTGCTTTTACTGTTCCAGTGAACACCGTCCGCCATGCCGCCCGTAACCTGCAAACCTTTCATTCCCGGCAGACATCTTTGTGCGTGTGCCTGGTTAAAAGTCAGACACAGCGCAAAAAGGGATATAATACAACATATCCTTTTCATGTTCATTTGATTTTAAGTTCGTTAATTACTTTAGCTGCCACTATATCCGAATTTTCCACCCGGATAGTTTGGTGTCTGCCCCCGTTCTTTTCCACCAGTTCAATGACTAATATCTTATCGTCAGGGATAGTGAACTGTGGAACGGTGTACACGGTACGGACGGTACTCTTGCCACCGATAACCAGTATTTCGTTATAACTCCGTACCGGGTCGATAACGGTTTCCTGAATAGCCGTCCTTTTGGCTACTTTCTTATCCACAATCTTGAATCGGATAAAATCGGTATCAAACGGTACGTTTGAACTGTTCTTTGTTTGCGTATGAAAATAGAACAGCCCGTTATGCGAATAAATGCCCTTTACCAAGAACTGCA
>CAJLCI010000059.1 GCA_905205065.1 uncultured Eubacteriales bacterium
CTGCCTGCGACAGCGCGCCGAACAGGGTCAGCAAAAGTTCGCTTGATACCTGAATCGTATTGATCCCCTCTTTTTCAAAGATTATAGGTATTCCGAGCTGTTTCAGTTCTCTTACATACATCAGGCAGTCAAGGTTATTTCTTGAAAATCTTGAGACGGATTTTGTTACTATCATATCTATTTTACCCTTACGGCAGTCCTCAATCATCTTCATAAATCCGGGGCGCTTTTTCGCAACGGTGCCTGTTATTCCCTCGTCGGCATAAATGCCCGCCGTCTGCCATGAGGGTTTCATCATAATCATTTCGGTATACATGGCTTTCTGCGTTTCAAAGCTGTGTTCCTGTTCTTCCCTGTCTGTTGAAACGCGGCAGTATGCGGCTACTCTTTTCGGGCGCATATCTATGCGGCTTTCCCCCTGCATTTCGGCTATCGGCGGTATTACCGTAACCTTTCTTCCCGTCTGTGCGCAAATATTCATATTACGAATCCCCCTTTCCTAAAACAGTTCCGTTTTTTAAAGTAAGTCTTACCGTTCCGTCCTTTTCCATAACCGTCGCCTTTACAGTTCTTAGAAATATTTCACCCGAAAATTCCGAAAGCGGAGCCGTGTTTATAAGCTCCGCTTTCATTCTCTCGGTTATATGTCTTGCAGTTTCGTTTTCTCTGTATTTTTCCTCCGCACATTCAAATATAAGTTTTTGAACAGCCGTTATATCCACCTCTGACGCGGCTGTCATTCTTTCTATTTCAGCCGTTTTCAGAACAACCTCCTGCGACTCGGTATATCCTTTATCCTCTCCGTTTTCCGTGAGTGACGGGGAATGTATAAGCCTGTTTATTATTTCGGTAATATCTTTCTTTACTTTCGTCACGGTTTTATATACCGTCATCCTGCAATCCTCGCACACCCAACGTTCGGCCTTTTTATTGCTGTTATCCGTTATATGCCTGAGCTTACCGCCGCAAAGCGAACACCGCACCGAGTCCGTAACAGGCTTGTCCTCGCTGCGAACGGTATATTCCTTAGCCCTGTTTCTTTTTTGCTTTATACCAGTCGCTGCGCTATACAATTCAGCGGATATTATTTCGGGATACTTTTCGTTTCCGCAGTACCTTGCGTCATCTATTATTCTTTTAACACGGCTTTTATTCCAATCGGTTTCTCCGGGAAGATATTCCGCACCCTGCGCTTTAAGCGTCGCGGCAATATCCTTTAATACAAGACCGTTTAGATATTCCGAAAATATGTTTTTAACCGTTTCCGCTTCAGCGCCGTTTATTACAACCGCTCCGTTCTTCATTTCGTAGCCGTAGGGTATTTTCCTGTTTTTCATTTTTCTCTGCACCTTCTTCTGTCCGGTATTTTTTCGGATACTGTAAGCCCGCCCGCAAATTCTATCCGCACTTCCCCGTTGTTCGGAACGGTAATGCCCTTAACCGTTTCGGCAAACAGTTCGGAATCAAATTCCGTTAACGGTTTCTTTAAATCCGTAAGCCTGTTATTAAGCGTTTTCAGCCCCGAAAGTGTGCCGTTTTCATCTCTTTCCTCAAAGAGCCTTGTGCGTTCCTTTCTTAATGCGGTTATCTTGGAATTTACCGCGGATATCTGTTCCGAGTATTCAAAGCTCCGTATAATACCCTTTGAGTGAAGTCTTGTTATAAGGATATTCTTATCGCTTAATTCCGCGATTTCCCTGTCTATCTCCTTTATTTTAAGAGTGCTGTTGCCTGCCCTCATATACAGGTTTTCCGTCTGCTGTATTGCGGGCAGCAATATTTCGCACCTATACTCCCGCAGCTTGTTTACTGCTGTTATATATGCCTCGTATATATCGTCTTCGGGCACACGCCTTGAATTACATTTTCCCGAATCAGATTCATGAATATTGCACGACCAATATGCTTTTCCTGAAACCGTCTTCCTGCCGAATGTTCCGCCGCACGAGCAGCGAATCTTACCGTTGAGTGTTCGGTCGGCTGTTTTTTCATACGGCTTTCTGTTTCTTCTTTCTTCGGTAAGGCGTACCGCCGCCTCATATTCTTCTTTTGAGATTATTGGCGGATTGGTATCCTCAACATAATATTTCGGCACCTTACCGTTATTGGGCTTATTCTTAAACGGCTCTGCCGCGTCGGTATATGTCTTCTGAAAAACAGCGTTGCCCGTATACCTTTCGTTTCCGAGAATATACTCAACCGTGCTTCTCTGCCAGGGCGTTCCCTCTCTGTTAGGCACATTCATTGAATTGAGCATATCTGCTATTGTCTTCTTTGCAACGCCCGAAAGATAGCTTTTAAATATCTGTTTTACAATCTCTGCCTCATTATCTACGATAACATATTCGCCGTTTTCTATTCTGTATCCGTACGGAGTATGGCTTGCAAGATATGTTCCGTTTTTCATTCGGCGGTTTATGCTCCATATCATATTTTTGGATATAGATATGGATTCTTCCTCGGCCTGTGCGCCGGACACCGCAAGCAGCACCTCGTTTGACATATATGCCGTATCAATATTTTCTTTCTCAAACAGTATGCTCACGCCGTTTTCTTTAAGCAATCTTGCGTACATAATAGAATCGACCGTGTTTCTTGCAAATCGGCTAACCGATTTAGTAAGTACACGGTCGATCTTTCCGTTTTTGCAGTCATTTATAAGCCTGCAAAAATCATCTCGATTTTTTGTCTTTGTTCCGCTTATCCCCTCGTCTGCGTATATATCCACAAGCTCCATACACTCATTGTCCCCGATAAGCCGGGTATAGTATCTTACCTGTGCCGAGAACGAATGAAGCTGATCGGCGGAATCGCTTGAAACTCTGCAATAGGCTGCCGTTCTTATCTTTCTCTCTTGGGTCGCTGCGGCGTTTATAGCCGTCACGGTTCTTTCCATCGCTTTTCACTCTCCTTTCCGACACAATATATACCACATAGGTTCGAATAAATCCAGACATAAATGCACCTTTTTAAAATGTTTTTATTTAAGACATATTTTACTTCTAAAACTGTTGACAAACGAACGACACATTGCTATAATAATAACAGAAAGGCTACCTAATAGACGGTTAGCCCTGTGGTTAGAGAAATAAATCGCCAACTTTTAACAGGGGTATGGCGGTTTATTTCTTTTTAGTTATATTTATAACTAATGCAACAATTGCTGTAATCAATGAACCAAATAGGAACAATGAATCATAAGTAACCATTGGCATCCCTCCTTTCCGGAGGGAAAAGTAAAGCCCTCCTTTGTTCAGAAGAGCCAACCGCCTACCGCTTGGTAGCCTTTAAGGGTACATAAGTACCGATAATATATTACTATATTCGACACCGGCTTGTCAATACAAAATCAAAACAATACACTACTTTTCTTTGCTTATAATATCCATCATTTCTTTAGGTGTAACTACAAATGCTTTTTCGGGGAAGTGCTTTAAATTACCCGTCACTAAATATGCATCAACATCCTTGCGTGCTTCCATTACTATTTCATAAAATACAGCATCATCCGGATCCGGTAAATATTCATCAATAGGCTTTTTATCCACATAAATTGCTTGTTTTTTTAATTCATTCATTAACAGGATAACGGTATCCGCATCAAATCCGAATTTTTTGCGGCTCAGTACCTCTGTATATTCATCAAAAATTTCTTCATTCGCAAGCAAACTTATATTTCCCGTTAAAACTTCCCTTAAAACAGCAGCGGGAGTTGAATTGCTTTTCAACATTGCAGATACAATAACATTTGTATCAATGACAGCGAAATATTTCATTAAAATTAACCTTCCTTTTTCCGTTCCTTACGGCAGGCTTCAATTTCTGAATTTATTTCCTCCAATGTCATTTCCGAAACTCCGTTATTCACTGCGCCTGCATTAAGTTTTTTCATAAGGCTTAATGCTTCAGAAGCATTATACTCGTCTTTCGGGACAACCATACTAAACGGGATACCGTTCACAATAACTGATCTCTTTAAAAACATTCTCATTGCAGTCGACAGATCGATTCCCAATTCCTCATATATTTTGGTGGCCTCATTTTTTAAATCGTCATCAACTCTGAATTGAACAATAGAAGTAGCCATTACAATTCCTCCTTGAAAAATCGTTTTCCGTATTTCAATTATAATACAGTGTATGCCGTTTGTCAATGATTATTCATTGGATTTTCCGATTTGGCTCTCAGCTTTCATTTATATATAGGATTTGATGTTTTTCACTTATATAATAGTCAATATCAAATTCCGATTTCGGAATTTAATCCGAAGTTTATATGTTTTTATTCCTAAATCGGAATTTACGAAAAGTATACCATCGGCTTGTCAATACAAAATTAAAAAGGACGCACCCTTTTCTATATGCAATATTGATTTGTGTCTATTATTAAATCGCTGTTATAATCCTTTGCCGCTATATCTATAATGTGCGGCAAAG
>CAJLCI010000060.1 GCA_905205065.1 uncultured Eubacteriales bacterium
TAGTCTTGAAAACTTTTTGTTTTTTCAAGTGTCTACTCTAAGGGGATTATATCATTTTTTTATTTTATTCCAATGGTTATTGTAGGAACAGAATTGAATCTGTGTGCAGAGTGTTTTATACAGAATAACAAAACACACGGTCCGAGTCAATGCAAATTGTGACTTTTTACATTATTGCCTAATTTATACTTTGCATTGTTAATTTAAAATCATACTGCACTATCAATACAACTGTTAATACAAAAGACTTAATGAGTTAATTCGGATTTTAAGATACGTTACATGAAAGACGTATATTCTCTCCGTTCCGGTAGATACAAAACTCAATGTTACTCATTTTCTGTGCTTCTACTTTATCAAATATTATGGAAAAAACATCGCTGACTGTATAAATCGGCGTTCCGCCTATTTCTGTAATAATATCTCCTGCATAGATGTTAGAAACAGTAACAGTTCCGTCTGTATCTATATTTTCAACATAAACACCATGCGGAAGTCTGTACGTTCTTATAAAGCTGTCGCTGATCTGCGTGCAGATCATACCTGTAAATCTTTTGGTAATAATCTGCGGATCGCTGTATTTTTTTACTTCTGTTCCTCCGGTACTCAATGCCCGAGAAGCATCGGGGGATTGCAAATTCTCTCCTTCAGCTTCAAATTCGCTCTCTTCTGCGGATGTTCCGCTTAATACAACGTTTTTTAGCTCTTTGAGAAGCATTCCTTCCTTAATGAACATAACTGTAACAACAGTTACTGAAAGTATAGAAATGAAAGCCGTTATAAAGAATAGAACGCTTAAAACGGTATTTGCATAATGAGTACGCGAATTTTCTCTTTTTTTTCGGGCAATCTCTTGCTTATATACCGTATAATAGGAGCTGTATGCACCGTTTCCATATAAGACTTCCCGCCTGTCGGCAGAAGCCTTATTGTTTTCTTTATCATTGATACAGTCGCCGTTCTCCTTTAATCCGTCCGACAAAAGAGCCGAGTAATTTTCGGTACTGCATATTTTATTTTCCATTTTCCGAAAACCTCCCTGTCCGGCCAATGTCAGAATACAAAGCTAATAATAAACAAATAATAAACAGCCTTGTGTATATAACTGAAAAAAGATATATTTATCTAAAGACTAACGCCTGTATAAATTTAATTTTGATTTACCTTATGGCAGTATGCTTGTCGGCGCAAAGCAATATTATAAGCTTAATCCTTATAAATATCTTAATTAGAATAAATTCAGTATATCATTCATATTTGAATTATGCATAAATCATATATGTCGTTTTATACTTTTTTTTGTAAAGTTTGAGTATAAAAAGCTTTCAATCTATTCTTTTTCTTTGGGCTCATGTGTTGCCTGCAATGTGAATACAAATTCACAAAATTCACCGTATACGCTTCTTACCCAAATTTCCTGACCGTGGGCGTCGATTATTGTTTTTGCAATGTACAGTCCAAGTCCGGTTCCGGTTTTATCAAGTCCGCGGCTCTTATCGCTCTTGTAGAAACGATCAAAAACATATGCAATTTCGTCTTCAGCTATACCTTGTCCCGCATTGTAAACAGAAACATAAACCTTACCGGATTTTGACATTATCGATATTTTATATTCGCCGCCGTCATAGGAAAATTTTATGGCATTGTCGCAGATATTGTACATTATCTGATATATGGCGTCTCTGTCTGCGAGGACGAACATCTTTTCACTGTCGCAGTCAAATGAAACGTTGAGTTTTTTATCACCGATTCTTTGCTCGAACGATATTAGTATAAGCCTTGCCATTTCGCAGATGTCAAACGGTTCCATGTTGAATTTCCGCTCGCCGGCCTGAATTCTTGTAATATCTAAAAGGGTGGTTACAAGTCTGGACAGTCTTCGGACTTCAGAGGCTATTATTCCGAGATAATATTCATGCTTATCGGGAGGAATAGCTCCGTCAAGAATACCATCGATAAATCCCGCTATTGTAGTCATAGGTGTTCTCAGATCGTGTGACACATTGGCAAGAAATGTACGCCTCATATCTTCAAGCTTGGCAAGTGATCCTGCCATGTTGTTAAATGCCTGAGCAAGATCGGCAACTTCGTTATGGCCTATAACCGGCACTCGGACATCAAACCGACCTGAAGCAAAAGATTTTGCTGCAACGCTCATTTCCTTGAGCGGTCTTGTAATTCTTTCACTGATAAAGTAGACGGCTATGAGGGCGGCTAAAAGTACCCACAGACATTCCATGACCAGAGTCTTAATCATAGTATTTTCAAAGGAATCAAGGACAGATGAATTTATACAGACAAAAACGGCACCTACGAAATTCTCGTTGTTGTCATTTATTGCCGATGTGCAAATTAAGCATTCGGACGGTAAAAGACCGTCCAGATTATTACTTCGGTATCTTCTGCTTCCGTTTTCCTCTATTTCTGACATCTTATCTTTATTAACAGTATCTTCAATTTCAATATCATCACAGTTGCTGAACAGTACTATTCCTTCGTTATCGGTTACAAATATAAACGAATTATCACTAAACACTGCCAATGTAGACATCATTCTTCTGATAATATTGCTTTCGTAATATACATATTGATTAAAACTTGATTTTCCCGACTCGTAATATTCGATTTCGAGATATTCTTTTGATTTGTCAGCGATACGGGAAAGGACTTCTCCGTTCACTTCATCAGTATAATCTGACATCATTGATCCGATTACTGCGACGAGAATAGAAAACGCAACTACAATTATAAGCAGAAATGCGGCAAGATATCTTGAAAATAAGCTTCTGTACATATTTATTTACCATTCCTTCAGGTTCGGGCTATATATCGCACCGTTTATCATCAATAGCTATATCTTTCTCTATATGCGGGCTTTCTTGTTTCATATGTTTCTTTATTGCTGATAAAGAATATAGATTCTGTTTTTACTGTAAAAAAGGGACGCTTTCAGCGTCCCTTTTTATTACTTTATGGCTTTCTTTTCAGTTCAGCATGGAATTTTTACAATCGGAAATTACTGTAAAAGCTCAAATTTATAACCGATACCCCAGACCGTTTTAAGAACCCACTTGTCAGATACGCCTTCAAGTTTTTCGCGCAGTCTTTTTACATGTACGTCAACCGTTCTGGAATCTCCGAGATAATCGAAGCCCCACACCTTGTCTAGCAGCTGATCGCGGGTAAAGACTCTGTTGTAGTTGGAAGCGAGGAAATATAGGAGTTCAAGTTCTTTAGGAGGAATATCGACAGATTTACCTCTCAGCTTAAGTTCATATTTGTCTGTACTTATCTCAATATTGTCAAACTTTATGACGTCATCGTCCTTCTGATTGTCATGAGCAGAATAGCGTCTGAGAACCGCCTTAATTCTTGCTGAAAGTTCCTTAATTTCAAACGGTTTTACTATAAAATCATCTGCTCCGAGTTCCAGACCGAGAACCTTATCAAATACTTCTCCCTTTGCTGTTATCATTATAATCGGTTTTGATGATACCTCGCGGATTTCACGGCAAACCTGCCAGCCGTCCTTTTTAGGCATCATTA
>CAJLCI010000061.1 GCA_905205065.1 uncultured Eubacteriales bacterium
TAACTTCTAATAATTAATTTTTATTTTATTATGAAAGCTTTCCTGCCTTTACAAGCTCGCTTTCTTCATCCTGATTTTCTTTGCTTTGATTTTCCAAATTCTGAATTTTTACATCGTGTGATTTTAAATGTTTATAAAGCACAATTATTGAAATTCCCATGCACCCTAAAGCAAAAGAATAGTGATTATAATAGGTCAATATAACAGGTGAAATTGCTCCGAATATGGAAAATGTAATTATACTGCATTTGCGGTTTGGCTTTATACGAATAATTCCGGCAAGAACAATATATATAACAGCCAATAGAATTCCAATTTTTGATACTGGGAGCAAAGCAATCATAACACCAAATGTTGTCGCTATACTTTTTCCTCCGCGAAAAGACAGAAACATTCCTACTGCGTGTCCGAGAACAGGCGCAATCATTACAAGTGAAAACAGAAGGTTCTTCTCCATATGATTATGAATAATATAATATGGTGTCATAATTCCCTTTGCAATATCAAGAAAAAGACATATTATACCTATAGATATTCCGCAAAGCGAAAATACATTTGATGCTCCCGGATTGTGATCCTTACTGTTTGATACAATATCTATTCCTTTTATCCATTTAGGGATAAAATAACAAAACGGAATTGACCCGAGTAGAAATCCGCCCCAGATGACGGTATTCCATATCAGTAAATTTTTCATTGAGTAATCTTAAGAGCTATATCGCGTGCCGCATAAGGATTAATCACACTCGATTGGGCAGCTCTCATCCTTTCCAAAATAACCTTATCAGATTCGAGTTTTACTGCCTTTTCTGCCGCGTCAGCTATATCAGCGGCGGCAATTGAAAGACCATGTTCTTCAAAAAATTTTATATTATCAGTTTCACAGCCGGGGATAGCGCCTATATGAATTAAAGGTACGCCGGAGACTGCAGCTTCCGTTGATGAAAGACCACCGGGCTTAGAGAGCAAAACATCTGCCGCTTTCATAAAAACATTTGCTTCTGTCGTAAATGGCTGTACTATTATATTACTATTTCCCGAAAAACGTTCAGTTACACTTTCCCGGAGCTTATCGTTTCGGCCGGTCAGCACATAAATCAGAGCATCATTTCCTACTTTATCGAGCATTTTTTCACATAATCCGATAACATTTCCACCCCCGATTCCGCCGCACATTATAACAAAAATTCGTTTATCATTTGGCATTCCGAGATGTAATCGGGCTTCTGCTTTGGTAAGTTTATTGTTAAATCTGGCAGATACAGGAATGCCTGTCGGAAAAATTTTTTCTTCCGGTATTCCGCGCATTGCCAAGCTGTGTTTAAGCTCTTCATGAGGAATAAAGTACCCGTCTATTTTAGCGTCACAAAAGAACGGTACAACAGTATAATCTGTCAATATTCCATATGAAGGAATATATTTTCCGAGTCTTTTCCGTATAGCTGTAAGAGTTTCCATACCAAAAAGATGTGTGCAAACCGCAGCATCAAATTTATTTTCCTCAATGTATCTCCAAATAGCTTTAGCATGTGTAGCATTTACAAGATAGATAGGAGAAACAAGTTTCGTGGAATCATACCATTTACCAGCTTTATAAACCACACCGAAAAGTGACGGCTTTTTCTTTATAAGGGTATTATAGCAGATTGACGGAAGACTTTTGGTTTTGTTTCCGTCTATAAGAGTCGGATCTACAATTTCGTATTTATGATTCAATGCAGTCAATTCTTCCCCTAAAGCCCTTGCGGCGCTGTTGTGTCCTTCTCCTGTATGACAGCTTAAAATAAGTATATTCACTGAGTAAATCTCCCTTCGGAAATTTTGGCATATGTGTTGACTAATATAAAGTTATATTTTTCTACATTGAAATTATACGACATTAATTGTAATAAATCAATAGGTATTATACACGAAATATTAAATAAAAAGAATTCTTAATATTTTAATAAATAAGCATTAAAATATTAGATTTTATTATATGATGTATATTTATATAAACAGGCTTTTTCTTCTTTCTGATTATTTGTTTGTTGCGTTATAATATAGACTGCCTTTTATGAAACAAATAGTTTGGTAATTAAATCAACTACTGAAATTTTATAAATACAGTATTTATTTAGAGTTTAAAAAAACTTTAGGGACTGTATTATGCCAATAATGTTGTCTTTTATATTTTAATTGCGGTGTTTTCAGGAATGTATCTTATATGATGTTTATAATGCTGCATTTCATTTCCACCTGTGAAAAAAATACGCTAAAACGATCAACTGTTTAAATATAGAATTGCGGCACAGCTAAAACCATGGTCAGCTATTCTCGTATTTTGCATTATTGCAGAAAACGAAAACAATGGCAGCCACGGGTAAATCTGTACCGCCGTTTTATATAACTAAAAACGAGATGTTCCTGTCTGCAAGTAAAAACTTTCGACTATACAGGCGGCGGTTTTCATACACTTTTTCGATGACGGATTGATCCGCCGCCGGAACGCCTTATAACGGAACTACGCTTATTATTGAATACTAAGATGTTATAACATGGGGCTAAAACCTATGAATTTATTTTTGCTTATAATACCTTATGCGTATTTTAGGTAATTTATATATTATTCGATTTAATTGAAGTTATAAAGCTTTTAAGCTGTTTCCAGTCTCCATGAGGATAGACTGATATTTCTTTTCCAGAACGGTTTAACAGGCAATTTGTAAGCAAAAAAACTTTCATTCCTATTTCAGAAGCCGGCATGTCATCATCAACGTCATTTCCAACCATAGCACATTCATTTGGCTTTAGGGAAAGCTTGTTAAGTATTTCGCTGTAGTATTCAAGCTTTGGTTTACAGAAAGAGCTGTTTTCATATGTTGTGTAATATATGAAATCGGATGGCAATAGCCCGGCCCATCTTATTCGGTTTTCCGTTGCGATTGACGGAAAAACCGGATTTGTTGCAAGTACAGGAATTAAGTCGAGTGATTTTACTGTTTTAATTAATGTCTACTGAATAAACCGCAAAACGGCATAAATAGTGACTTTAGCG
>CAJLCI010000062.1 GCA_905205065.1 uncultured Eubacteriales bacterium
GACTGGGGAGAAATCTCCCCGGAGGACTGGGCGCGCTGCAACGCCTGTATGGAAACGGGGTACGGTTATGTGTATTCCCGGCATAAAACGGCAGGTAACCGGTATTTCTGCATTATTACCTACTATTCAAAACCCAAAACCAGAATTGTAACCGAGGAGGAATTATTGAATGTTAGCGGAAATAGTGCCGGAGCTGTTCATGAAGAATCTGAGAGCTATCCCCTCAAGAAAGCCGTTTAATTATCTTAAAGAGCTTAAGGAGTTTTCATCCGGGGCTGCGTATCTTTATACGGAGGTAATACTTCCGAAAATGCAGGGAAAAAGAGTATATACAAGCAAGGTTAATATGGCTGAGTTTGACCTCAATGATATTGAAATAGTATGTGATTACTTTAAGGATAACATTGAATATTGGCGTCCAAAAACCGAACCGCTCGCTTCTCTGTATGAAAAAGTAACCGCGGCTGCTCCTTCCCGCTGCCGTACAAGCTTTATGTAAGGAGGGTCTTTGTGTTTAAAAGTAATATAGGAGATATAGATCACGACCTTGCCGTACTTTCTATGGACAAAATACTGTATGACAACGGTTTCCCCACAGGCGAAAACGAAATTCACTCAAACAGCGAAGTTGAAGCCTTCTATGATGCGATTAATATGTTGAATGGGTATATTTACGGTGATGACTGCCGCCACCCGGACGATACGGCAGTGATTTTTCACAACCACTGCTTAAAGGAATATGTTCGTCTGGCTTTAGAGTACGGCAGTATGAACGGTATATCGAGAGCAGATAACCTCTGGATAAAAAAGCTGAAAGACTATATTGAATACGAAATGCGTGATTTGGGAGATTATGATTATGCTTTTGATTATAATGTCCGATATGCTGAAACAACCTTTTTAAGAGTATATGTCGGTCCCGAATTTTACCAGACCGTATGCCTTGTACGATCGGTTGCTTCTATACTGAATTTTGCGGAAGACTCATGCAGGGAACTTAAAAAGCTGACAGCGAAAAAGACGGAGGAAATAATACCCATGAAAAAACAGAAAGAAAGGAAGAATGCTGCATAATGGAGCGTGACAGATTATCTATCCATATTTGGAGCGACGCGGAAATAACGGTAGAGGAAAGAAAAAACTGCATTAAAACTGTTAAAAGAATTACAATGAATGATTTTATTCACTGTATTCAGGACAGTACAAAGGATTTTATTCCAATCCGGAATATCGTCCTGCCTAAAAATGCGTTGTTTCACAGTTTTTCCAATGAAAGCAACAAATTTTCCGCGGCGCTTGAATACCCGTATGACAGAGCAGATATTACATATATGAAAACGGTGTACCGGAATTTTCCGCTGCCCAGGCTTGTATTCGGCTTTAAGGTAAACGCCGACGGGTATATTCAGCAGGTATGCCTGGGAGTTGCCAAGAACTGCCGCATATTACGTGAAGATACCCCGATGTATCATTATCCGTTTTCAAATGTTCTCAAAAATTTTTCCTTATGCACAGGAGGTAACCTGTTACCGGAGATCAAAAAAATACATGCCCTTTCCTATATGCCGGACTATATTTTAGGTCTGCCGAATAACGATGATTATTTCCAACATAAGAATAATAAACTGCATCTCAGTCATAGGGAGCTGATGGAGCATTTGGCAGATAAGTCTCCCGAATATTATTATTCGGATATTCTTATTCCATCGGGCAAAACGCTTGCGGATTTTTACGAGGCGGTGTCGTTATGACGGAGGTACAAAACTGTAACCGAGGAGGAATTATTGAATGCTGGCGGAAATAGTACCGGAGCTGTTTATGAAGAATCTCAGAGCTATCCCCTCAAAAAAGCAGGTTAATCACCTTAAAAGGCTCAAAGAAATATCTTCGGGCGCTGCGTATCTTTACAAGGCGGTAATACTCCCCAAAACGCAGGGAAAAGAGGTATATACCGGCAAGGTTAATATGACTGCGTTTGACCGCACGGATATTGAAACGGTATGCGACTATTACAAGGATAATGTTGCCGCAGAACGACCGGAAAACAAGGCGCTTTTTGAGTTGTATTCAAAAATAGCGTATACTCCGCCGCTCAATTCACATTCGGACTTTATCTAAAGGGGTGGTTTTGTGTTTGATAGCTATATAGGAGATATAGACCATGACATTTCTGTTCTCGCCATGGATAAGATACTGTATGACAACGGTTTTTCCGTAACGGACAGTGAAATTCATTCAGACAGCGAATATAACACCTTTTTTGAAGCATTGCTTTCTATGGACGGATATATTGACGAGGACGAAAGTGATGAAACGGATTTTACGGTAATGGTTTTCAGAAACGGCTGCCTTAAAAGATATATCGGTCTTGCGCTGAAATACGGCAGCATGAACGGCATACCTAAAGGCAACAACTTTTGGATAAGCCGCCTTGAAACGCACATAAACAATAAAATGCGCTCTATCGGGGATTATTCGTATGACTGGGATTACAATGTCTCGTCAACAAGAAAGGCTTTTTTGAAGGTATATATAGGTCCGGAATTCTACCAGACAGTAAGTATGATAAAAGCCGTCGCCTCTATACTGAATTTTGCAGAAGTCTCCTGCGGGGAGCTTGAAAGGCTGACGGACAAAAAAACGGCGAAAATAATTCCTATGAAAAACAGAAAGAAAGGAAGATGGCAGCATAATGAAACGCGACAGATTATCCATTCATATCTCGGACAGTGCGGAAATAGCGGTTGAGGAAAGAAGAAACGGCATTAAACGTATTAAAAATATCTCAATCAATGATCTGCTTGTCTGCATAAAAAGCAGTCTTCGGGAAATAAA
>CAJLCI010000063.1 GCA_905205065.1 uncultured Eubacteriales bacterium
CGGACTTGAAAAACTCGCAACCGTTATTAGGGCATAAAAAATCTGCTGACTTCTTGCGAAGCCGGCAGATTTTTATTTTCACACGCCTATTTGATTGTCACACGGTACGCCGTCGCGATATATTTTTTCGGGAGCGATATCTATATCTCCGTCGTTCCATACCGTTACACCGTAATCAATATAAACCCGATTAAAAAGCTCGGTGCTTTTAAGAGGCGCAAATGCGGGCATATCAAGTAACGGCTTAAAATCAAAAATTTTAGTTTCACCGGTATTGAACCTTACCCACAGCTTATGATTTTCCATAGGCCGTACCCCGCTAACCTTTATTATCGGTTCGGGTTCGCCTGCATAAGCTATGCCGTCAACAATATACATAAAATCAGCTCCTTTATCTAAGCGGTTCGATTTTTCCGAAAGGCTCGTTTCTGACAGCTTTATTCCACGCGGCGTATAATTCTTCCTCATGGATAGCTGCCCAAGCCTGAACCAGTTTTAATTGCTTTACCGGTAATTTCCCGGCTAAAAGCTCTCCGTCAATACCCACTGACGCATCATACTCAGCATAGTACACATGAAAATGCGGCTTATTATGCTGTCCGTCATCAGAGAAAATCATTTTAATGACAATATTATAAAATCTACTTAATTCAGGCACAATAACCACTTCCCTTTATTTTTATTATAACCGCCGTTCGGTAATAAGTCAATTAAAAGCTACTGTTGATCGCCTGCCGGCATAATAATCAGCTTGCCGTCAATCCTTATAAACGCCTTCGGTGTTTTGAATAATTCGGAGTATTTCCGTATCAGCTCATCGGGCAGGCTCGAAAAATCCGGTCTGTCCGGTGGAGCATAGCAAATAAAGAAATCTCCTGCGATTATGTCTTCTATTTCGCCGTTTTCATTGTATACAACGCGGTTAAATTCCAGCCCGTCAATCTTGCCGGTATCATTCAGAATTATTACCGAGCCGTCATCAAACGGACTGTAAGCGCTTATTATTCCGCCTACCAACCTTTGCATTTCTTTGAGTGTATGCTTGATTTCTATTACCTGCGGTCTTTTTCTGACCTGTATGTATAACACCTTCATCATTTCGTTCATACTGAAATTCCTTTCTTTTTACTGTTCGGTATTCACATAATACAATCAGTTATGACAATCCACGGCGACAAGCACCGTATTATCGTCAAGCGAATCAATAAATTCGTCAAGCTTCTTTATATATCTGTTTTCCGAATTTCCGCTAAAATCGCTGTCAACCCAATTGTCTTCATCCAAAAAGGCGCAAAAACGCGCTTTATATCGTGTTTGGTTTACTATGTTTCTCCGCACAAAATTTTCATACATGGACTCTCCGGCAAGATATAGCATTTCGCCGAAACCCGCAATTCCTTTATCTGTGATTTTTCCTATGCAATTACCTTGTATTTTTTTATTTATAAAGAAATCGCGATAAGCACGAAAACACTGCATTTTACTTTTGAGGTATTCTCTGTGCATCAGTCTCCAGTTTATGTCCTTTTTTCTTGCTGCGGCAACCCAGCGATAACCTGCGGGTGCTTCTGTTTTGTTGTCGGGCATTTCTATATCCACACTGCAATATTCGCGGCAGGATTCCGGCACAAGAAATACATCAGGTCTTCTGCCGCCTATAACATACCAATCCCAATATCCGCACGGATTCATATAACAGCCGTATTCTTTATACTCTGCGTCATATACGAGTCCGCAATACTCAAAGTATTCTTCGGCAGACTTAAAAGCCTTATTAAGCGGATAATCCGGCAATGCTTTCAACTTCCGCGCCTTCTTGGTCCTTATTGTGTGCTTTAACCGACCTGCATATTGTTGGTGAACAACGCCGTCTATAATTTTAAAATTCAGGTTAATAGGGCGAATTCTGCCGTCCGGAAGCTTTACGCAATCTGTTTTCTTTGTATTAAACCGTTGCCGCAATTCATCTTCCATTGGATAAAACGCAAGATATTTAGGATCTTCCGTATATATATTTGTCGGTTCCATAACATTTCCGATTTTGCTTAAAACCGCACGGTAAAATTGATTGCCGGATAATTCGCAGTTTTTTATGCACAACGAGATGTAAAAATTGTCGGGTTCTTTTTTCTGTGCAGCCAACAGTTTTTTCATTTTCCGTGCAGCGGTCTCATCCAACAATTTTTCTGTTCTGTCGGCATTTTCCGGTTTCGGAACAGGCGGAATATTCTTTACAGTCACCAAATTATAAAAGTGCATAATTAAATTCCCTTCATATTAAAACAGGTGACCGTAAGAGTCAGCCACCTGTTTTTGAGTAATAAAGTAATCTGATTCTTACAGATATTCAGTTGTTTTTATGCCGCAAGCTCTAATCCGTATCGTTTGCAAACCTTATCAACGATAAAATCCACCTTTTCTTCGGCAAGTCGGTTAGCTTCCTCCTCGGCTTTTTGAGATTTTCTGCCCACTTCTTTTAGCATAAGCTTATACCCTTTACCGAGTGTAACCGTACTTGTGGAATATTCCGTACCGTTACTCAACCGATCGGTTTTAAGCAGCGTGGGCGTACAGTGAAGATAATAGCCACGGCGTTCGTTATCGCCGTTAAACCAGTTGTGTCCGCCTTTGGAATAAAGGACTTCAAGGCAAAGGTTATTTTCACTTTCGGTAGGGACTATGGGTATGTACTTTTTCATCTTAATCTTACTCCTTTTAAAAACATTCATTTTTATTGTTATTCTGCGCGGACTCTTGTTTCAGGCTTACTCCAACACATATACATTTTCAAATAG
>CAJLCI010000064.1 GCA_905205065.1 uncultured Eubacteriales bacterium
GCCTATGGTAAATGCGCAAGGTCACACCGTTGCGGTCGGCAAGCTGCGAGAGGATTGCCTGTTCCTCGGTAGTGGGCGGATACTCACGAATCGCCCATACACAGCGATAGCTGTCGCCTACGATATAATGGTCGGATAAAAATCTAATAGTGCCGGGCAGGATCATATCGAAGAAGTCCTTGGTGCGGATTTCCTCTGCCTGCTCCGGCGTTAATACTTTCGGTTTTCTTTTGAGCATAATATTTTCCTTTCTGCCGTAAAAAAGATATAAAAAATCAGCCGTTCGGTAATTCCTGAACGGCTGACTGCTGTGACACTTTTTAATTTTACATAGTCGGCTGCATGCCCTCTGTTTCATCCTCGGATTCGGTTTCTTCAAGTCCGCTTGTAAGCGAAATTTCCGGCAATGCTTTCAAAAACTGTTCGGCATTCCGGTAGGCAATGCCGTCCTCGGTATCCTTATTTTCACCGAGATACAGCACATAGCGCCCCTCTAATGTGCCGAAGCGCGGAGTGGTAAGCGAGAGCATATTTTCATTGCGCAGATGCCTTGACTGCTCACTTACGCATTTATCACTGTGCTTTATTTCATATGCAGCGCAGCCGCGTTCGTTTCTTCCGTAGATAAGCATATCGTATTCGCCGGTTGCGAACTGGTATTTAAACACATCGTAATTTCTTCCGAGCGCTTTCATAGTTTCAAGCAGCACGATATCTTCAAGCATTCTGCCGCGCACTTCTTCGAGAATACGGTCGGTGATGAATGTTTTTTCATCCTCCGTAAGCTGCCCGAAGGTTTCATCCTGCATCAGCGAATACACAAGCGCCTGTGCCTGACAATAGCGCATACCGGGCTGAGTAAACAGTATGCGTTCTTCCTTTTCAAGCCCCATTTCGGCATTGCGGACAGGGCATTCCACAATCAGATCCATTGCTTTAAGATATTGCTTGATTTGCGTCAGATGTGACTGAGTAATTTCTATTTGCTGTTCTTCTTTATTACGAATACCGAGTAGCTTCATCATTTGTTCGGTAACAGCTTTGCGGTCTATATTGTCAAGAACGTCGGTACGCTTTTCCGGATCGCGTTCCTTGCGAAGATTTTTTGCAGATATACCAAGGTCGGAGGATACAAAATCTCTCGTTAATACCTCTTTTAAAAACTTATGGTTCATATCCTCAATAATGCGGTTTATGGCATTAGTAAGTTCTTTGGCAGAGTATAACTCATACAGCTTCCAAAAATATTTTCCATTTTCAAAGTATTCAAGCGAGTGTTGAATATTTTCGCAAATTGCCGTATCAATATATCTGCGTGTTGATTCATCATCACGAAATGATGCGTCCGCTGCCAATACATCGGGATCACCAAAGCTGATTTCACCGAGCCGTAATGTTCCGCCGTACCTGATATATTCGTCAATACTGTCAATTCCGAGCAAGCGGCTGTACTCTCTGAACGGAATAAATGTTGTATGAATCATACGCACACGGTCATACAATTCATTATCGTGTGCAAACCAAAAGCCGAGCGAATCTTTGCCGGAAAGAACAATTTTCATACCCATCATAGAATAGATATCCGAAAAAAGTGCGGCGGAATCAATAAAGTCTTTCATAAGGGTAACTTCATCAATAAAAGCGTAACGATAGCCGTTATCAAACATCTTCTCTAAATCCCGCGTGATTTGAGCCATTGTGTTTTCGGTGTTCATTTCTGCATAAAAGCATTTGCCGAATTCTTCTTCAGACATTTCTGCAATGGTCTGCAACAACAGCGTTGTTTTTCCCGTTCTTTTCAAACCGTAAAGAGCGCATACACGCGTTCTGTCTGTACCGTGCAAAAATTTTTCAATTCTGCCGAAACAATCGCGTTTTTTAAAACCCTTTACGGTTTTAACCATTTTGCGCAGGTCGTCGCCGTAAACAATCTTGGTTTCATACACAATATTTCCCCCTCGTTTGAACATATCACTTGCACCGAACCGGCGCACCCTCTTAATATATATCCCACAGATAACCTACAAGTCAAGAGGTTATCTGTTTGCTTTATAAATTTCTCCGCCGTTTGTTTTTCTTTCTGCCGTAAAAAAGGTATAAAAATCAGCCGCTGAGTATGTTTAGCGGCCGATTTTTTCACAGCATATTCATTGTATAATCCTCGGCTATATCCTCCGCCACATCATCCTCTGCGGTATCCGTTTGAACCGGGCGCTCTAAGAGAGCCAACTGTCGCAGCGTTTCAATTCTTTTCTCAACCCCGTCGGTTATTGCGTTTATCCGGCTCTCGTCAATATATTCCTCCGCGCCGTCCGATGACAGAACCTCTTTTATAACCTCGCCCACATCCGAAAGGTTTTCAAAATCTATCCATCCGAAATCCGAAACCAGCTTTAGCTGCTCACTGTGATGATTTTTAAACGGCTTGCAAACAACATCTCTGCCGGAGCGTATTTTTGCCGGAATTTTATCATAGCCGAGCGAAGAACCGCTGTCATATATCGGCGCCATTCCTATCCATTCAAGCGTTTCGGCATTCCTGATTGCACCGAAGTTATTAAGATGTCTGTCTTCATTCGCAATAATGTAATCCAGAACCATCATACGGTCAAGAAACGGGACGACGCCCTTTATTCCGAGAGCCTCACAGCACT
>CAJLCI010000065.1 GCA_905205065.1 uncultured Eubacteriales bacterium
ATTCGTTTGAGGTGTCGCTCCATCAGCTTGAGGTAAACCGTAGGCTGATAAAAACAGGAGAATACTATTGCGATGATACACTTTTGATCTGTGACAGAAATACCGAAACCGCGTTTGAGGTAATGCTGGCAGTATGCGGGCGCCCGCCTGAAATATATTGCCGCGGTCAGCCGCCCTTTTCGCTTACATTCTTCAAGGAGCGCGAACAAAAGCTCTGCCGATATGATATTTGTGTGGTGACAGATGGCAGAGAGCAGGTTGTAAACGCAATGCTCGGCGGAATGGCAGGGAAATACGGTACGGTAATATTTGTCCTTGAAGGAACTAAACAGGCAGAGCGCCTGACCGTACCGCCGGATTGCCGCTTTGCTGTAAAAGAAAATACAAAATATACTTTTTACGGAGGGAATTAAATGGATATACGAAGGCTTAATTTAGCCGAACTGGATAAGGATTTATCCGAAGAGGAACGCAGGGAATGGAACTCGATTTATGCGTCTTACAGGGGCGGCTCTTTGCTTACGGGAACGGTATCCGGACTGGAAACGAAAACGGTTAAGGTAAAGAACAGCGAAACCGGTAAGTATGAGGAAAGGATACTCAGATACCTTGTGGTTATAGATTACAGAGTGAAGGTTGTAATACCGCAGGACGAAATGTGGTATGAAAAAGGCGAAATGCCGTCTCATATAATGCGTTCAATGGGCGGCGCCAAAATAGACTATGTAATAACGGACATTGACAGAGAGGGAGATTTTTGCGTAGCTTCGCGAACTCAGGCGCTAATGATAAGACGGCACAATTACCTAAAGCTCCCGCCCAAAGTCGGGAAAAAGGTAAGCTGCGATATATTGGCGGTCGGTCAATGGCATCTGCTTTGCACGGTAGGCGGATTTGATATAACGCTTGCCACAAGGGATGTGTCATACGCCGCGATACCGGATTTGCGGGAAAGATACCATGCGGGAGAAACCAAAGAAGCAATTTTAAAAAGCTACGATCCGGATACGATGAGACTTTCGGTATCTATAAAGAAAGCGCAGCCCCACCCGTTTGACGGAGCAGAGCTGCGCCACCCGATAGCTTCAAGGCGCGCTTCGGTAATAATGGGAAAATATCGCGGCGGAGTTTACTGCCGCCTTGAGGACGACCTTGACTGTCTGTGCAGCTATTCCGCCGACCAGTACGACGCGGATTTCCGTATAGGGGATAAGGTGGTAATAGTCATAACCAAATACAGCAGCGAGCGCAAGCTTATATACGGTAAAATACTTGCAAGATGGTAAAAAAGAGAGGAACGCGGCTGACTTACCGCGTTCCTCAAAAGAAGACAGAAAGGTGCTTTTTCGGCACCGTCTGCATTATATAACACAAATTTCCCGTTTGTCAAGTTTGACAGGGCGTTTTTCGGGAAAAATTTTTATTCTTTTTCTCATTAAATTTCAAATACTCATTTTGATTAAAAAATCATCATCGCTATCTAAATGCCTTATTATATTTTTTCTCAAATTCGGCAAACATTCAAGAATACTTAAATACAAATCCTGCATTAAATCGCTGTCTATATATTTTACTTCTATATTATATTCGGAATCAATTATCATCAATTCGGATATTTTAATGATATATTTATCATAAAACTCTATAACCTCATCAGATATATCTTTTCCGTTGATAAACTGTAATATCATTCCTTTGTCGGGCAGAATTTCTTCTGAGCTTTTCTTATATCTCATCCGGCTTTATCCTTTTAGCAAGTGCTGAAAGTGCATTTTTCTTATGCTTATAAACCTTATTCTCCTGTATTTTCATTTGCTGTGCAATTTTCTCCATCGGAATATCCAAAACTACGTTTTTTAATAAAACTTCCCGTTGTTTTTCTGTTAAATGCATTATCTGTTTAAACAGTATTTCCGACTCAAATCCGATTATATAATTGTCAAGACGCACTTCACCGAATATGTATCTGTCATTTTGAGAATCAGCCGTTTCGCCATCCTTATGTTTCCATTCTTTCAGCAAGTCATCGTGATTTCTTTTATCCGAGATTTGTTTAATAAAATCTATTTTTGTGTATTTGAGCGTTTGCTTAATATATGCGTCAAAATATTTAACTATCCTGAAATCAATGTCTTCTAATTTATACTTTTCTTTTTTCATGACTTTTCACCTAAACTTCCGTTTATTATTAAGTCTGAAAAAACAGTTATTTCCTCCCCCTATTTGTTTAATATAATGTCTACTGAACAATTGCATTAGCAAATGCAATTATATAAAATCGAGTTAAAATCTCGATTTTATGGG
>CAJLCI010000066.1 GCA_905205065.1 uncultured Eubacteriales bacterium
GCCTGCCCGATGAGCTGATACGGAAATACTCCGAATTATTCAAAACACCGAAGGCATTTATAAAGATTGACGGCAAGCTGATTATTGTGCCGGCAGGCGATCAACAGTAGCTTTTAATTGACTTATTATTATTTGATGATTATAATAATAAGTGTAAGAAAGCGACTGCATAAATTCATTTGTTCGGAGGGATAGTATGACAGTATATCACGGCAGCAATGTAATAGTAGAAAAACCAAAGCTTATTCCTCAAAACCGTTATCTTGATTTCGGATTCGGATTTTACACAACAACGAATAAGGCACAGGCAATAGGATTTGCAGACAAGGTGACCCGCAGACGCAAGGAAGGTAAAATGTGCGTCAGCATATACACACTTGATGAGGAAAAGGCATTTTCCGAATGCTCGCTGCTGCGATTTGATAATCCCGATGAAGGATGGCTTGATTTTGTTTCAAAAAACAGAGCCGGAGAGAGTCTCCCGGAAAGCTACGATTTTATTTTCGGACCGGTTGCGAATGATGATGTTTATACGACATTTTCTCTTTATACTGCCGGTGTGCTCTCAAAAGCTCAAACTCTGGAAGCGCTTAAAATCAAGAAACTGTATAACCAACTGGTGCTGGTTTCTGATAAGGCGCTGGCATATCTCAAGTTTGACGGTGTTCTGCCGGCGGAGGAATGTTTATGAATGATAAAAGCTTCACCGCGATATTAGGTATAATTGTTCCGGAAATTGTCCACCGTATAGCAGAAAACTATTCTTGTGGTGAGGTGGCAGCAACAGAGGAATTTTATGCTTCAAAGGTTTATGCACTTTTGGAACAGGAAGAAACCAAGCTATGGCATTTCAGCCCGTTAACGCTCTTTAATATGTATGATGAAGAACGCAATACAGGCAGTTTTTCATTCCCGGAGGAGGTATAGCTTATGAGTGCTCAGGGAAAGTTTATAATATTCTGCGCCGAGCAGTACAAGGCTGCAAAGCATCTTACGGGAAAGCAGCTTTCAGAACTGTTTGGGAAATATCATGTTTGGGAGTATCTTTATTCCTGTTTCGAGGCATTGCATACAACCGGAACAAACTATATTATTGAGGATATTGATCTTTACATTGGCGCTTAAACAAAAAATCTGCCGGCTTCGTAAGAAGTCAGCAGATTTTTTATGCCCTAATAACGGTTGCGAGTTTTTCAAGTCCGTGCCGTTCTATGTACTCATAAACAGCCACAATATCATTAAAAACCATAGCCTCACTGAAAAATTCGGTATAGTTAAGAGTGTCCTTTAAAAGCGGATATTTTTCGCCGGTATTTACCGCTATATAATATTTTTCTTTCATCAAAGCACCCCCCCGCAGACGAATACCATTATACCATACAAAAATATATTTTCAATTATCTTTTTACATAAAAACACAACCGTCGTTTCGGCGGTTGTGTCAGTCTGTCGAAAAAGTCCAGCAAAAGCTGGGCTTTTTTACGTAAATATGGTATAATAGAAGCGGTGATGAAAGTGATAGTAAAGGGAAGAGAAAACCGCGACCAGCTTGAAATATTCAGCATAGAGGGATTTGTGCCGGCAGACCATTTGCTGAGGAAAATAGACAGCGCAGTAGATTTCAGCCATATCTATGACATAGTGGAAGATTTATACTGTGCAGATAACGGCAGACCAAGCATAGACCCGGTAGTAATATTTAAAATGGTGTTAATACAGCATTTATACGGATTGCCGTCACTCAGAAGAACGGTAGAAGAAATTAAAATGAATGTGGCGTACAGATGGTTTTTGGGATATCTGATGAACGAACAGATACCGCACTTTTCAACCGTAAGCTATAATTTCAAGCATAGATACACCGAAAAAACAATAGAAGAAATATTTTATTGGATATTAAACGAAATAGAAACGGCAGGATATTTATCACCCGAAGCTGTATTTGTAGACGGAACGCATATTAAAGCAAACGCCAATTTAAAGAAAGCGGTCAAAAAGGCGGTACCGCAGGCGGCAAAGATCTACGAAAAGCAGTTGATGGAAGAAATTAACGAAGAGCGAAACGACCACGGCAAGAAGCCTTTTGACGAAACTAAACCGCCCGAGGAAAAGGAAATTTCGGAATCTACAACCGACCCTGAAAGCGGAGTATTTCACAAGGGCGAGCATAAAAAGTGCTTTGCGTATACGGCACAGACAGGCTGTGATAAAAACGGATATGTAATGGATGTGACGGTAAACCCCGGTAATATGCATGACAGCGTAGCATTTGACGGATTATATGACAGAC
>CAJLCI010000067.1 GCA_905205065.1 uncultured Eubacteriales bacterium
GTTTTACCCGAGGGAATAAGAATATCCGAATAATAGTATTCGGGCGTCTTATCTGACAGATGATTCATTAACTCGCGCTGGCACAGTTCAGGTCTGTTGTACTCACGGTGAAAATGATCGTCATTGTTCGGAAGACCTAAAATGTAATCCATAATGTTGCCGAGCAGGTAGGGGGAAGATATTTCCGGCAATTCATTGTCTCCTGTGCAAAGCTGAAAGTTATGGGCATCTACATTGGATAACGGATAAAAATACATCGGTGTGTCTTCGCGCAATGTGCAGTTTTCGGTAACGCCTGAATATACCGCCTGAATTTTGCCGTCACGGTTTACCTTAAAGCCGAACACGAGCTTCGGCAGCGGAAAGTCCGGGTATTCCGTTTCCATATATGTAATGTCGGCTGTGTTGTAGGGGTATTCGAGCGCCACGGAGTACGCGTCGGTATCCGTCAAATGGCTGTAAAATAGGGTGCTCGGCGGCAATACCGCACTGTACGCCGACGCAGCAGGCTTTATGCTGCTTTGCAGGCACAGAAGAATATCGTCAAGCTGAGCGCTTTTTGTGACCTTTGTGCCGCCGACCGTTTGCTCTATAAATATTTGCGCGGAATCTGAAATGTGTATGGAAACTCTTTCTTTATTCATTATGCTGCCATCCTTTCCTGCGGCTGTTCCATAGATATGATCTTAGGCTTTTCGGCTTTAAGCTTTTCCGAAAGCGTTTTTATTGACTTCCTCAAAAAGAGGTAAAGGGAAAGTGCCGCATTAAGGAGTTCCATATCCGTTAAATTATCGCAGCCAAGCGTTACTTTTATGTAGCTGTCTTTGCTCCGAATTACATGCTCGCACTCACAATAATTATAACCATTCTCATTCCGGAAACTTTCCAGCTCCGATTCTACCTTTTTTTTAAGCTTGCAAAACCAGTAATTCTCCGAAAATTTCAAGCCGTGTGCTGTTCCGTATTCGGCGGCAAGCTCCGTAAATTCATTAAGCTCGTCCGGACAGATATACCATAGATCGCAGTCGTATTCCTCGTTATAGTCCAACCAACAGCCCAATGAACACATTGCGTCAAGAATAATGTCGAATAGGAACTCTGCTTCTATATCTGTATCCGAAAACGGAATTCCGCAGTCATAAAAGATTTTTAAGACGGTTAAAATATTCAAGCTTTCTGAAAGCACATCGGAAAAATTTTTAAACATATTCACATACTCAGCCTCCGTTATATAAATTCTGTTTTTTGAGCAAGCGGCACTTTTTCGCATAATTTTTTGCAGAAATATACAAGTTGCTCGTTTTCGTCACAGTCATATGAAAAATGCTCGTCGTAATACTCGGCCACCTTTGGAATATCCGTAACAGAAAAGGCGGACATATCCAGCTCGCGCGTATTGAGCTTTTCCCCGTGAATTAAGGGAAACAAAATCTTTTCGCAAAGATAAGCTGCTCCCGGTGAATGTGTTTTGAGGTTCTCAAAGTTTTCATCCTGCTTTTCTGTCGGCAGAGCCGTCAGATTTTTTATAAGCAGCTCCGGAACGATTGTAAGTCTTGCTGCCATTAAGCGATTCCTCCTATGCGACAGTTTTGGTTTTGTGTCTTCATCATAACGACACCTCCTCGTAAAAATCCGCAAGCGTTTTACCCGATGGAATAAGAACATCCGAATAATAGTATTCGGGCGTCTTATCTGCCAAATGCTCCATCAGCTCCCTATGACCGAGATGCAGTCTGTTGTTTTTCGGCTCGAAGTGATCGTCATTATCCGGCATACTTAAAATATAGTCCGGCATATTGGAAAGGGAATAGGGGGATTTAATTGCCGGCAGCACATTTCCTCCGGTACATAAGGAGAAGTCGTCGCTGACATTTGAAAACGGATAAACAAACATTTTTGAATTTTCTCTCAGTATTCCGTTTTCGGCAACGCCTAAATATACCCGTAGGATTTTACCGCTGCCGCCTATCTTAAAGCCGAATACAAGCTTCGGCAGCGGGAAGTCCGGGTACTCGGTCGCCATATATGTAACGGTGGCTTTTGAGTACGGATATTCTATCGCTGCGGAGAAATTTCCGGTTTCCGGGCAACAGCTGTAAAACAGCGCGTTTTTGGGTAATACGGCATGGTATACCGGTTTTATTTCCCGAAGACTGCTTTTTATGCAGACAAGCAGATCATTGATTGAGATAT
>CAJLCI010000068.1 GCA_905205065.1 uncultured Eubacteriales bacterium
TATCATCGAGCTGGTCTGATTAGTCAGATAACTTGATAAAAAGACACCGCTTGCCGTAAGGTAAGCGGTGTTTTTTGTTGCGAGTTGTAATGTGACAATTTACTGCTTTATCAAATATCCAAGCGGGCCGGAACCGTTCATACGCGGCATCGGATACTCATCATTCTCGGGATAAATGACAAAGAATCCCAATAATTCACCGGAGTCATTATGACATTCAAAATAAGGGGTAAATTCTCTTCCGTTGCGGGTATTATATAAGAAGTTGAAGAGAGGATTCGTTGTAAACTTGAATTCGGAAATCTCATCGATATTTATTTCATAACTATTACTTTTTATATACGGATCATGGTGACCTGCATACAAAGTTGCATAAAATGAATCTCCGGAAGTATGGTCAATATTTAAATATGTAAAGTTACTTTTTGATGTTTCATCAAGCGCCCAGTTTCCAACCAGTCCGGATTCATTCAGTTGAATCGTATAATCGCCCGAGGAAATATCAGAAAGGTTCCACCCATCAAGAGTATAATTAAATATTGCTAAACAATCACGATATACGTTGAAACACTGAGTATTTGCAACGAGAGTTATATTCGCATTTGCAGTATCTGAGGAAGGCTCACTGCTAATATTGCACTCATCAATATGCATAGTACAAGTGTCTGTGAATTTACCAGCCTGCTTGGTACCCTGCACAGACTCGACAATTTTATCAGATAGAAGTGAAATATCTTCATAAGATAATACGGCCTTGGGCTTGATTTCCTCAGAAGTTGGCGTGACACTGGTTATATTCCATGTTTTATCAATTAATTCACCCCATATATCATAGGTGGCGGTATAAGTGCTATCTGCATTCTCTGCATTCACTGTGACGGTTACGCTTTCAGTCTTTTCTTTTTTATCGTAATTTCGGGATAGAAAGGAAAGTTCCTGAATCGCAAGATTATAGTCAGAGTAGATATTTGTAGAATCTTGTATAGCAGTTTTGATAGTGGCATCAGGAATTTTATTTGATGCACCACACCCGCTTAATAAAGCAGAAACAGTAATGCTACATAGTATTACAATAGAAGTTCGATTTCTCATTTCCGACCTCTTTTCATTGAATCAGTCCTTGGTGTACGTTACACTTTCGCCATCCTTTGACAATGTGATTTTATTTCCGTTTTTAGAAAAGTCATAGGCTTCCGAGATAGCACCCAAATAGAAACGGAGCTTTCCGTCCTCAATTTTATATGTGATGCCAAGGGTATCGTTATAATCGCAATCTCCGTCGCTTTCAAAGTTCAGCGTTTTGGGAAAATTGTATGTCGATACATCGGCTGTATAGTGTCCGTTCAGCGTTTTGGTTCCACTGCAACCCACAAGACCGACAAGCAAAAGAGCCGCAAGTGACGAGGAAATTGCCGCTTTTACATTTTTGCAAATCATGATAACCTCCACAAATAAATACTAAAAGTGCGAATAACGCGCTTATAACAACTAAAGTATATATTTACGCGACGATAAAGTCAATAGTCTGTTCAAAGGCGGAAAGAATATTTATAGACTATATCTATAAATAGGGGTGATACTTTGAACAATATGACGAAAGAACTGGGAAAACGGATTCGCACAGAACGCATAGACAAAAAAATGACACAGGAAGAATTGGCAGAGCGTGCGGGCTTGCACCCAACTTACATCGGGCAGGTAGAACGCGGAGAGAAGAGCCTGACGATTACCAGCCTTGAAAAAATTGTGGAGGGGCTGGGAATCTCTTTTTCTGATTTGTTTGAGAATATTCAGCCACCGACAAAGCCGACCAGCTTTGCGATGCGATGCTATGATAAAATCAACAGTTACCCGCAGGAAAAGCAAAAGCAGTTTTACGAATTACTTTGCGCAGTTGAAAAATTGATGCAGTAATGACCGGCAGCGGTGGGGCACAGAGGGAGCAGCCGCATTTTATAGGGGACATCCTGCGGAAAAATGCGCCGTTTAGCCAATGCTTTGTTCCTTCTTTGCAAAGAAGGAACCGAAGAAATTCCAAAATTAGATAAAAAC
>CAJLCI010000069.1 GCA_905205065.1 uncultured Eubacteriales bacterium
GCGTCATAACGCTTAAGCAAATATTTTACAATTTGTTCTATTTGTTTTCTCGTCAGCATAATAAAGGCTCCTTTCCTAAACTAATTATATTATATACGAATCAAAGACAATAATCAATCCTCATTTTTAATTTTTTCCTGTGCTGACTTCACGGCATTTTCCGCCTTTACAGCATTGACCTGCATTAAAATTTTTAATATGTATTCGGCAGACTTGTCCGGCGGATTGGGATTGTGAAAATGATATTTAAGCTTTGGTTGTTTCATTCCCACACCCCTTTATTTCTTATATTTAATCTTATGCACAAACGCAATACAATAATACTTATCTTTTTAATCTGTGTGCTTTCTCCTATTGTGATTTTCTTATGAAAGCACAACATATGTTATTCCTCCGCTCTTTTAACACTTGCAAGATAAATATTTGTCACATCCTTACGCTCATGACCTAAAAGCCGTGACACCTCAAGCTTTGCGGTATGTTCATCTTTCCCATTCATAACGAAAGCCTTATACATTTCGGCAGCATAGGTATGTCTTAATCCATGAAAAGTAAGGGGCGACATTCTGTTTCCATCTGCGGCATTTCTTCTGTTTTTCAAAATAAATTGCTGAAATTCTGTTTTAACAATATGTGTAGTCTTATCCGGCGGCACAAACAGCTTTTGTCCGGGCGATGTTACCTTTAAAAGCTTTCCAAGCTCTATACTTATACTTTCATTTATAGGTATTTCGCGCATCTTTCCACCCTTACCCTTTACAGTTATAATTCCGTCTCTGATTGCTTTTTTCGCCGCTGCGGTATCAATTCTCAATGCTTCGTGTAATCTGAGTCCTGCATAACGTGCAAGTATTAACATTGCTACATAATCCTCACGACCTGCTTTCCAACATTCGGCAATCATTCGGTTTAATTCACCGGCGGACCATGTTCTGTCTGTTCCTGAAAACTTTCTTCTCTCAAGGCAAAATTCACAATTTCCCGGAAGAACATATTTTGCTGCCGGAATCTTGTCATGCCAAAATCGAATTGCCGCTAAATCGGTTTTAATTGTTGCGGCGGAATACCCGATATTTTGCATATAGCTTATATATCCGGATAAATGCTTTCCGCTGATATTCGCAAGCTTTTGAAGATTGTATTCACAACCTATAAATTTTAGAAAACGCTTGTAAGCCTCAAAATAGCGCTCTCTTGTTTTATAGCTTCCCTGCCTGTTATGACGGTATAGCTTTTGCGCCTGTGATAATAAATTAAAATAATAATTTGACATTAAAAAACTCCTTTCAGGCATAATAGCTCCTTTAAATTTGGCGCGTTTCCGCGCAATTTCTGTATAGTACTTCTGCGAATGTCCCATAACAGCGCAGATTCTGCATATCAATGAGATACTGTCTCTGTTATTCCTGTATAATTTTTGTTTAGTAAATCTCCGCATAAGACTTTTAAAAGTCCAAGGCAGAACCTTCGCGGTGTTGCACCGAACGGAATAAATTCCGTTGCAATCAGCAGGTGCTGTTTGGAAAATTCTATTTTCCGAATAATTCTTTTTTGAATCCCTCCATTTCATAATTTAATATCGTACTCTGTTCGCGCTTTTAGCTCCAGATCCTCCATCACTACACCTCAGCGCTTTACTGCTTGTCAAGAATACTATTCTTGATTTTTCTTTTGTCAGTAATAAATAGACCGACCTATCCTGTTCTTTTACAGAAATTAGGTCGGTCAATCTTATGATTACCGCGTTTATTTTCTTGATATATTTTAAGTTACCTTAAAAATACAAAAAGGTCGGACTCATCCCTTACGAGAAAAGTTCGACCAAGTTACTTTAACCAATGTCATAATTTTAAAAAACAAATTTGACAATATTCTTAAACCATTTAACAATTACAGTATAATAAACGATTCTGAGTTTGTCAAGTATTTTTTATTATTATATTCCTAATTTTTCTGCGTTGTAAAGTGATATGACCCATTTTCTTTAAAAAAAGAAGAAAATGAATGGTATAATGTTTTC
>CAJLCI010000070.1 GCA_905205065.1 uncultured Eubacteriales bacterium
CGCCAAGTTCTGCCCGGTAGACCTGTTCCCGCAGACGAAGCACGTGGAGACGGTATGTTTGCTGGTGAAATAAAACCATTGACTTCTGACGAAGGAGTATAAATTATGGGACGAGAGCTTTTTGATAATATTCCCAGCAAAGTATCTGATTTGCTGAATGATGTGAAGAACGGACGAATTGGTCTGCCAGACCTTCAACGCCCTTTTGTTTGGAAAGATAATAAAGTACGTGAATTACTTGACTCTATGATGAAGGGGTATCCCATTGGCTATATTATGCTTTGGGCTTCGCCGGATGATTACGCGAATACTGCACAAATCGGAAAGAACGACAAGGTATATAAACAGCCGGATGATCTTGTCATTGATGGGCAGCAGCGGTTAACTGCGTTACTTGCAGCAATGTATGGGGTAACGATCAGAGACAAGAATTATGCAGAACGTAAAATCCGAATTTCCTTTAATCCTTTGACACGTGAATTTGCTGTATGGACACAGGCGTTTGAGCGCGATCCTGAATGGATCAGTGAAATCAGTAGTGTATTTTCCGCGGACCAGGAACATAGCATTTCCAAATTCAGAAAAACATATATCAAAACTGCAAATGAGGGCCGCATAAAGAACGGACAGCCTCAACTCACAGAAGATGAAGAGGATTTAATTGAAGAAAATATAAATGATCTGCTGAATTTGGGAATTTATTCATTGCCCACCTTAAAAATCAACGCCAAGGCAGATGAAGAGGATGTCGCTGACATTTTTGTACGTGTTAATTCTGGCGGACAAAATTTAACGGAAAAGAATTTCATTGAAACGTTAATCGCTGTTTACGATAACGAAGTTTACGACAAAATCAACAACTTTTGTTCAGAATCGAGAAAGCCTGCCAATGGTACTTCATACAACCAGATTCTTCAAGTTGATCCTTCCCATCTTATCCGAGTAGCCGTAGGTGTTGGTTTCCGAAGAGCGCGTTTGCGATATGCCTACATGCTGCTACGAGGCAAAAATCTTAAAACCGGTGAAATCACCCAAAATGTACGTAAAGAGAACCTGTCAATTTTCAAAGCGTCCTTGGACATGGCTACGAATTTAAACAACTGGCATGCATTTATGAATCTGTTTACATCTGCTGGCTATTTAAAGGGAAGTCTCGTGGCATCCTCAAACGCAGTAGTATTCAGCTATGTTTTGTATCTGATTGGAAAATATGAATATAAAGTATCCTCGGTTGAACTGCAAAAAATCATCTGTAAATGGATTTTTATGTCCACTATTACAGGGTTCTACACAGGGTCAACCGAGACTGAAGTTGAGAAGCAATTTGCTGATTTAAGGAGTATACACACAGCAAATCAATTTGTGACGTATTTAGATAACGAAATATCAAATCGGTTCACGGATGATTATTTCAGATATTCTCTGCCCGCAGAGTTAAATAGTTCTTCTGCTACGTCTCCGGCTTGGTATGGTTACATTGCCGCAATTAATGTTTTGGGAACACCAATGCTTTTCAGTACTGCCCCTCTGTCGAAATATTTTGTGCTCGGTACAAACGGAAATAAAAACTCTATAGATAAACATCACATTTTCCCTAAACATTATCTGGAAAAAATCGGATATGACAATGACCGTGACCGAAATCAAATTGCGAACTTTACCTATTTGGACTATACAACCAATATTGATATATCTGATGCACCGCCTGTAGAATACGTTACCCGTTACCGTGAAAAACTCGGAGAAGAAGGATATAAACGAACTTGTGCACAAAACGCTTTGCCGGAAAACTTTGAGAAACTGACATATCCAGAATTTTTAAGTCAGCGAAGATTACTAATGGCTCAAATCGTCAAAAAAGCATATAATGAGTTAAACAAATAGGGAAATATCATTATGAAGCCTCTCCTCCACATCTACGGCGCGTCCGGCTCCGGGACGTCCACGCTGGGGCGATACCTGGCGGAGCAAT
>CAJLCI010000071.1 GCA_905205065.1 uncultured Eubacteriales bacterium
GGCAGAGTTGCTTTCAGTGATATGCTGTCTGAGCGCCGTCGGGAATAATACGGAGGTTCGGGGTCGTCGGAAAGGAAGGATTTAAAATGTATTATATTGGCATTGATCTCGGAGGAACTAACATTGCGGCCGGAATTGTAAATGATGATTTTACAATTCTGAAAAAGGCAAGCACGCCTACAATGGCTACCCGTGAGCCGAGCGCAATTCTTGACGATATGGCAAAGCTTTGCTACGATCTTCTCGATGAGGCGGGGCTCAAAGTGGAGGATATAGAATATGCGGGTATTGCAACGCCGGGTACCGCAAATCATGATACGGGAATTGTAGTGTATGCCAACAATCTTCCCTTCCTTAATTATCCTCTTGCAGAAGAGCTTAAGGCAAGAATTCCTTTTAAAGCGGTATATATTGAAAATGATGCGAATGCCGCGGCGAAGGGAGAAGCGGTTGCCGGTGCCGCAAAAGGTACGTCTAACTCAGTTATGATTACGCTCGGAACCGGTGTGGGCGGCGGAGTTATAATTGATAATAAAATTTACACCGGTTTCAACTATGCCGGAGCGGAGCTTGGACATATGATTATCGTGGCAAACGGCCGCCGATGCTCATGTGGACTTAAAGGGTGCTGGGAAGCTTACAGTTCCGCTACAGCTCTGATAAAAATGACTCAGGAAGCAATGGACCGCAATCAGGATACAATATTGTGGGCAATGTGCAACGGTAATACTAATGCTGTAAACGGTCGCACAGCGTTTAACGCTATGCGTCAGGGAGATTTGGTTGCCGCAGAGGTAATCTATTCATATATAGATTATCTTGCGTGTGGTATTATCAATATTATTAATATTTTCTGCCCAGAGGTTCTCTCAATAGGCGGAGGTATATCAAATGAAAAAGAGAGATTGCTGGATATGCTTCTTCCGAGAATCGGACTGAGGATTTATTCAAGTAACAGCGCGCAGCGGACTCTTATAAAAATTGCTGAATTAGGAAATGATGCGGGTATTATCGGGGCTGCTGCACTTCATTGCTGAAATTATTGCTGAAATCGGTTTATTGTTCGTATTTATAAATAAAAGCGAGTTGACTGCGTCTGTAAGACGTCGGCTGTAAGGTGATCACAGTAAATACGTTTGCAAGTAAAGTGTTCGCGTGTAAAGATGCCCGCATGTAAAGGTGTTCGTTTGTAAAGACGTTCAGGTGCAAATGCGTTAGCGCGCAAAGAAGTTCATGTGCAAAAGCGTTCTCAAGTAAAGTTGTTTGCGTGGAAAGGCATTCTCCTTTGGAAGAGACAGTTTTCTCTCACTTTTTCCGTTGGTACTAATCATCCACTGAAACACCTTGTAACAATTTTTGTCCTCATATTAAATAAAAAGAAAAAGTAAGCTGACCCGTGTCCTCAAGCCGATGGGAACAGCTTACTTTTTTTCATAAAGTATATTTTAAATTTTATCTAATTTATCGTCTGTAATTGTCCGTAAAAAGCTTTCAATCTATTGAAATTTTTTTCGGACATTTTTCTTATGTGCAAATTATATCTTTAAAATGGTGATTCATTCCTTTCAGGGAAAAAAATTAACCTGTTAGATTATTTCTATTTACTTTTATTTAATAATGTTTTATAATTTAATTACATTGAAGCCGGGGGGTGAAGTATTGAAGCTGAGAGTTGAAATATCGGTGGGTGAGGAGGAAATTTTAATTCGGTGTAATAGTGTTGACGATAGAATTCTAAGGCTGCAAAGTACGGTTGCTATGCTTTACGACGGCAGCTCCGAGTTCTCTTTTTTCCTGGGGGGGACCGAGTATTTTATTGATGTCCATGATATATTATTTTTTGAAACTCAGGATATCCTCACTGAGGATGTGGAGGTTGAGGTACGCTACCGGACAGAGACCCGTAC